>NZ_JANAFB010000002.1 GCF_024199905.1 Rothia santali | reverse complement strand
CGGCGCGCTCCCGCCACGCCGAGGGCTCGCCGATGCGCGCCCCCGAGCAGATCACGGCCAGGCCGGCGAGGGCCTCGCCGTCGGCCAGCGCGAGCTCGAGGCCCACGGCACCGCCCACCGAGACGCCCGCGTAGTAGTACTGCGCGCTCGGGGTTCCGCGCTCGGCCTGGATGCGCCGCGCCAGCCCGGCCACGGCCTCCGCCAGGTCCGCGACCGAGAAGTTGTCCTCGGCCGGGGCGGCCCGCCCGTGGCCGGGCAGCTCCCAGCCCACGACCTCGTAGTTCTCGCCGAGGTCCTCCGCGGCCGCGGACCACAGCGCCGTGACCGAGGTCCCGAGCGAGGGCCCCACGATCAGCAGCGGGCGGTGCTCCTGGTGCGCGTGGTCGCCGGCCCGGCGCCCGGAGAGGGAGACTGCCAGGAGTGTGGGTGCTGTCATCGTTCATTCACCTCTCGGGTGGTCGAAGGGGTCGGTGAGCGGGTCTCGTGGTCTACGGCGCGGACGACCCGCCAGTCCCGCGCCGCGCGCCGGGCCATCGGGGCGGCCTCGCCGGGCCCGGGTCCCCGCCGGACGGGCCGTGGTCCGCGAGGTTCCGCCGCATCGCCTCGGGGTGCACCTCGAGGCCACCGGCCAGCTCGCGGGTCAGGCTCGCCGCGATCACGCCGTGCCGGGCCACCGAGCGCAGCGGCTCCCATTCCAGGTGCCACGCGAGGTCCGGCCGCTCCTCGACGGCGAGGGCCCCCGCCTGGGCCAGCGTCCCCAGCGCGGCGCCGGCGCTCACGCCCGAGCGCCGGATCAGCACCGACAGCACGGGATTGCGCTTGTGCGGCATCGCGGAGGACCCGCCCGGCCTCGCGCCGCCGGCTCGGACAGCTCGGCGATCTCCGCCCGCGCGGACAGCACGACGTCGCCGGCGATCCGCGCGCACGCCTGCGCGGCCTCCGCCAGCGCCTCGGCCAGGCGCTGCACCGGACCGCGCCGGGTGTGCCAGACCCCGAGCCCCTCGCCCGCCAGTCCCAGCTCCTCCCCAGGCGGCCCCCAGCCGCTCGGCGAGCTCCCGGGGCCGACGCCGTCGGGCCGCCCCACTCGCCGAGGGCCGCGAGGGTCCCGGCGGCCCCGCCCAGCGAGTACGGCGCCGCCGCGCGCCCTCCGGAGCCGGGGCACGCCGCCGGTGAGCCCCGCGAGCCACGTCCCCGCGCGGGCCCCGAAGCTCGTGGGCAGCGCCGGCTGGGCCAGGGTGCGGGCCAGCAGCGGCGTGCCCGCGTGCTCCTCGGCGAGCACCGCCAGGGCGTCCCCCGCCTCGAGCAGGTCCCCCAGCACGCGATCCAGCGCCCGGGCACACAGGCCCATGAGCGCTGTGTCCATGACGTCCTGGCTGGTCAGGCCCCGATGGACGAGCGGCCTCCAGGCGGGGTCGCCCCCGGCGGCGGCGTCCCCGACGCGCTCGCGCATCTCCTGGACCAGCCCGATCACGGGGTTGCCCCCGCCCTCGGCAGCGGCGGCCAGGCGCGCGGCGTCGTAGTCGCGGCCGGTTCCCAACCGGTCCGCGGCGGCGGCCGCCGTGCCCGGGTCGATCGCGCCGGCCGCCCCCTGGGCGCGGATCCACGCGGCCTCGGTCTCGACCAGGCGGTCGAGGAGGGCGGCCGGGCCCACGACGTCGTGCGCGCGCTGCCCGCCGGGCGTGAGCAGGTCGGTGAACGGCACCGCGCCTACCTCCCGAACCCGTAACGCGACTGGCCGGGGTAGGTCAGGAAGACGGTCTCGTCCTCGCCCTGCAGGCGCACGTCGAAGCGCAGCGAGCCGTCCGGCTCGCGCTCGGCCACCAGGGTGCGGCGCCGGTCCTCCGGCAGCCCGCTCAGGACCGGGTCCGCCCGCAGCGCCTCCGCGTCCCCGGGCAGGTAGATCCGCGTGAAGAGGCGGTCCAGCAGCCCGCGGGCGAAGACCGTGAGCAGGAGGTACGGGGCGCCGCCCGGCGCGGCGGGACCGGGCTCCAGGGTCGTGAAGTCGTAGCGGCCGGCCCGGTCCACGGCCGCCCGGCCGAAGCCGGTGAAGGTGTAGCCGTCCCGCAGCAGCGAGCCGGGGGCCTGGGGCACCCGCCCGTGCTCGTCGGCTTGCCAGATCTCGAGGAGGCAGTCCGGGACGGGGTCCCCGGCGCCGTCGTACACGACGCCGTGCAGCCGCACCGCCCGCGGGTCGGCGCGGTCCACCAGGGCCTCACCGCCCTCGTAGGGCAGGGCGTAGCCGTAGAACGGGCCGATGGTCTGGCCCGGGGTGGGCGTCAGGTCGGCGGGCGGGTCGGCCACGGGGCGGCCGGTGCTGACGGGGGTCGGGGCCTGCGCGCGGCTCATCGCTCCTCCTCGGGCTCGGTCCAGGTGCGGTTGCTGCCGCCGAGCACGATGTCCCAGCGGTAGCCCAGCAGCCACTCGTGCTCGGAGACGTCGTGGTCGTACTCCGCGACCAGGCGCCCGCGGGCGCTCTCGTCGACGATCGAGCGGTAGATGGGGTCCAGCGAGAACAGCGGGTCCCCGGGGAAGTACATCTGGGTGATGATCCGCTGCGTGAAGTCGGTCCCGAACAGCGAGAAGTGGATGTGCGCGGGCCGCCACGCGTTGCGGTGGTTCTTCCACGGATACGGCCCCGGCTTGATCGTGGTGAACTCGTAGGAGCCGTCCTGCCCGGTCAGGCAGCGTCCGACGCCGGTGAAGTTCGGGTCGATCGGCGCGGGGTGCTGGTCCCGCTTGTGGATGTAGCGGCCGGCGGCGTTGGCCTGCCACACCTCGACGAGCTGTCCGCGCACCGGGCGGCCGGCGGAGTCCAGGATGCGGCCGCGCACCTTGATGCGCTCGCCGATGGGCTCTCCCCCGCCCTGGATGGTCAGGTCCGCCTCGAGCTCCCCGACGTCGCGGTGCCCGAAGGCCGGCGAGGACAGCTCGATCAGCTCGGGGTCCACGTGGTGCGGGTCCTTGGTAGGGTGCCGCAGGACCGAGCTGCGGTAGGGGGCGTAGTCGAGGCGGGGACCGTCCTCGCGCCTCGCGGAGGCCGCGTACTCGCGCTGGACGCGGTCCATCTCCTCGCTCAGCCGCGCCTGCGAGTCGGCGGCGGCGTCGGACGAGGCGACGGGGCCCGACGCCGTCCCGGCCGGCGCTGCGGCCGGGCCCGGGCCCCGACCCTCGCCGAGGGTCTCGGTGGCGGATGACATGTGACGGCTCCTTCCGTGGGCCCTGCTCGCCGGGTGCGCCTGCGGGGAAGGTGCGATGCGGCCCTGCGTCGCTCGGTTCTGACTGCGTGAGGGGACACGCCGGATGTGACGTGGCCCATGTCGACCTTACCCACGGACATGTTCGCCTGTTGAATTCTTGTTCGGGATGCGAACCGGGGTGACGCGGGCGGCGCCTGTCGGGGCCGCCGGCGTCGGGCTTTAAACGCCGACGGGCCGGCTCCCCTCACCAGGAGGGGAGCCGGCCCGTCGGGGTCCGGCGTGTCAGCGGCAGGGTGCCGCCGGGACGCTAGTTGTTGCTGCCGAAGTCGTAGTCATCCAGCGGGATGGCCTGGAACTCGGCGGCCACGGAGGCGTCGTTCTCGGCCGCGTAGCTGAAGTCGCCGAACCCGGTGGTGTTGGCGTACAGCTTCTCGCGGGCCTCGTCCGTCGGCTCGACCTCGAGGTTGTTGTACCGATCGAGGCCGGTGCCGGCCGGGATGAGCTTGCCGATGATGACGTTCTCCTTGAGGCCCACCAGCGGGTCCGACTTGCCCTCCATCGCGGCCTGGGTCAGGACGCGGGTGGTCTCCTGGAAGGAGGCCGCGGAGAGCCACGAGTCGGTCGCGAGCGAGGCCTTGGTGATGCCCATGAGCTCCGGGCGTCCGGCGGCCGGGCGCTGCTGGGTGGTCAGCGCCTTCTTGTTGGCCTGCTGGAACTGCACGGTCTCCACGAGCTCGCCCGGGAGCAGCTCGGTGTCGCCCGACTCGATGACGGTGATCCGGCGCGTCATCTGACGCACGATGACCTCCACGTGCTTGTCGTGGATGCCCACGCCCTGCGAGCGGTAGACGGTCTGGACCTCGTCCACGAGGTGCTTCTGCGCCTCGCGGGGGCCGCGGATGCGCAGCACCTCCTTCGGGTCCACCGCGCCCGAGACCAGCTGCTGGCCGACCTCGACGGTGTCGCCGTCCTCCACCAGCAGACGCGAACGCCGCAGCACCTGGTAGGCGATGGGCTCGTCGTCCTTGTTGTCGGGGGTCACGACGACCTTGAGGGCCTTGTCGGTGTCCTCGATGCTGACCCGGCCGGCGATCTCCGAGATCGGCGCGACGCCCTTGGGCGTGCGGGCCTCGAAGAGCTCCTGGATACGGGGCAGACCCTGGGTGATGTCGTCCGCGGACGCCACACCGCCGGTGTGGAAGGTCCGCATGGTCAGCTGCGTGCCGGGCTCGCCGATGGACTGCGCGGCGATGATGCCCACGGCCTCGCCGATGTCCACCAGGTTGCCGGAGGCCATCGAGCGGCCGTAGCACTTGGCGCAGACGCCGACGGCGGACTCGCAGGTCAGGACCGAGCGGACCCGGACCTGGTGCACGCCGCCCTCGTACATGCGGCGGATCACGGCGTCGGAGACGTCCGTGCCGGCCTCGGCCAGCACGTTGCCCTCGGCGTCCTTGACGTCCACCGCGAGCACGCGACCGTGGATCGAGTTGTCCACGTCCTCGTGCATCGAGACCGTGCCGGTGTCGGCGTCGATCTGGACCAGGTCCAGGTTCAGGCCGCGGCGGGTCGCGCAGTCGAGCTCGCGCACGATCACGTCCTGCGAGACGTCCACCAGACGACGGGTCAGGTAGCCCGAGTTGGCGGTACGCAGCGCGGTGTCGGCCAGGCCCTTACGGGCACCGTGGGTCGCGATGAAGTACTCCAGCACCGACAGGCCCTCGCGGTAGGAGGACTTGATCGGGCGGGGCATGATCTCACCGCGGGTGTTGGCCACCAGGCCGCGGATGCCCGCGATCTGACGGACCTGCATCCAGTTGCCGCGGGCCCCCGAGGAGACCATGCGGTTGATGGTGTTCAGGTCGGTGAGGTTCTCGCGCATCGCCTCGGCCACCTCGTCGGTCGCCTTGGTCCAGATGTCGATCAGCTCGGAGCGGCGCTCCTCGTCGTCGATCAGGCCCAGCTCGTACTGGCCCTGGATCTCGGACGCCTGGTGCTCGTAGCCCTCCATGATGGCCGGCTTCTGCGGCGGGGTCGCGATGTCGGTGACCGCGACGGTCACGCCCGAGCGCGAGGCCCAGTAGAAGCCGGTGTCCTTGAGGTTGTCCAGGGTGCGGGCGACCTCGACCATGGGGTAGTTCTCCGCCAGGTCGTTGACCAGCGAGCCGAGGCCCTTCTTGTCCGCCACGCCGCCGTACCACGGGTAGTCCGCGGGCAGGGTCTGGTTGAACAGGACCTGGCCCAGGGTGCAGTCGACGAGCACCGGCTGGCCGGGCTCCCAGCCCTCCGGCGCCTCCCAGCCCGCGGGGGGCGTGAAGTCGTCGAGCTCGATCCGGACCTTGGCGTTCAGGTGGATTTCGCGGCGGTCGAGGGCCATGAGGGCCTCGGCCAGCGAGGAGAACGCCCGCCCCTCGCCGTCGGCGCCCTCGCGCACGGTGGTGAGGTGGTACAGGCCGATGATCATGTCCTGGGACGGGACCGCCACGGGGCGGCCGTCCGAGGGCTTGAGGATGTTGTTCGAGGACAGCATCAGCACGCGCGCCTCGGCCTGGGCCTCGGGGCTCAGGGGCAGGTGGACCGCCATCTGGTCGCCGTCGAAGTCGGCGTTGAACGCCGAGCAGACGAGCGGGTGCAGCTGGATGGCCTTGCCCTCGACGAGCTGCGGCTCGAAGGCCTGGATGCCCAGGCGGTGCAGGGTGGGCGCGCGGTTGAGCAGCACGGGGTGCTCCGTGATGATCTCCTCCAGCACGTCCCAGACCTGCGGGCGGAACCGCTCGACCATGCGCTTGGCCGACTTGATGTTCTGCGCATGGTTGAGGTCCACGAGGCGCTTCATCACGAACGGCTTGAACAGCTCCAGCGCCATCTGCTTGGGCAGGCCGCACTGGTGCATCTTCAGCTGGGGGCCGACGACGATCACGGAACGACCCGAGTAGTCGACGCGCTTGCCCAGCAGGTTCTGACGGAAGCGGCCCTGCTTGCCCTTGAGCATGTCGGACAGCGACTTCAGCGGGCGGTTGCCCGGACCGGTGACCGGGCGGCCGCGGCGGCCGTTGTCGAACAGCGAGTCCACGGCCTCCTGCAGCATCCGCTTCTCGTTGTTCACGATGATCTCGGGCGCGCCGAGGTCCAGCAGCCGCTTGAGGCGGTTGTTGCGGTTGATCACGCGGCGGTACAGGTCGTTGAGGTCCGACGTCGCGAAGCGGCCGCCGTCGAGCTGGACCATCGGGCGCAGCTCCGGCGGGATCACCGGGACGGCGTCGAGGACCATGCCCAGCGGCGAGTTGTCCGTGGTCAGGAACGCGTTGATGACCTTCAGGCGCTTCAGGGCGCGGGTCTTGCGCTGGCCCTTGCCGGTCTGGAGGACCTCCTTCAGCGACTCGGCCTCGGCGGCCATGTCGAAGTTCTCGAGGCGCCTCTTGATGGACTCCGCGCCCATCGAGCCCTCGAAGTACATGCCGAAGCGGTCGACCATGGAGCGGTACAGCGCCTCGTCGCCCTCGAGGTCGGAGACCTTGAGGTTCTTGAAGCGGTCGAAGACCTGGTCCAGGTGGGCGACCTCGGCGTCCACGCGCTTGCGCACCTGGGCCATCTGGCGCTCGGCCGAGTCGCGCAGCTTGCGCTTCTCCGCGGCCTTGCCGCCCTCGGACTCGATGCGCGCCAGCTCCTGCTCGGTCTCCCGGGCGATCGCGGCGATGTCGGCGTCGCGCTCCGACTCCAGGGAGCGCTTGTCCTTGTCGTGAGCGGCCTGCAGGTTCGGCAGGTCGTCGTGGCGCGCCTCCTCGTCGACCCACGTGATCATGTAGGCGGCGAAGTAGATGATCTTCTCGAGATCCTTGGGCGCGAGGTCCAGCAGGTAGCCCAGGCGCGAGGGGACGCCCTTGAAGTACCAGATGTGGGTCACGGGCGCGGCCAGCTCGATGTGGCCCATGCGCTCGCGGCGCACCTTGGCGCGGGTCACCTCGACGCCGCAGCGCTCGCAGATGATGCCCTTGAAGCGGACGCGCTTGTACTTGCCGCAGTAGCACTCCCAATCGCGAGTGGGTCCGAAGATCCGCTCGTCGAAGAGGCCTTCCTTCTCCGGCTTCAGGGTGCGGTAGTTGATGGTCTCAGGCTTCTTGACCTCGCCGTAGGACCAGTTACGGATGTCTTCAGCGGTGGCCAGGCCGATCCGCATCAATCCAAGTGAAGATTCGTTGGACATGGGGTCCTTTTCTCTTGAAAAAACGTATGAAGGATCTGGGGTGGACGAGGGGTTCAGACTTCCTCCACCGAGCTGGGCTCGGCGTGGGAGAGGTCGATCCCCAGCTCGTCGGCAGCCCGGAATCCTTCTTCATCCGAGTCGCGCATCTCGATCGCGTGCCCGTCGCTCGAGAGGACCTCGACGTTCAGGCAGAGCGACTGCATCTCCTTGATGAGCACCTTGAAGGACTCGGGGACACCCGGCTCGGGGATGTTGTCGCCCTTCACGATGGCCTCGTAGACCTTGACGCGTCCGTGGACGTCGTCGGACTTGATGGTCAGGATCTCCTGCAGGGTGTAGGCGGCGCCGTACGCCTCCAGGGCCCAGACCTCCATCTCGCCGAAGCGCTGACCGCCGAACTGCGCCTTACCGCCCAGCGGCTGCTGGGTGATCATCGAGTACGGGCCGGTCGAACGCGCGTGGATCTTGTCGTCGACCAGGTGGTGCAGCTTCAGGATGTACTGGTAGCCCACCGAGATCGGCTCGGGGAACGGCTCGCCGGAGCGGCCGTCGAACAGCTGGGCCTTGCCCGTGCTGTTGATCAGGCGCTCGTCGTCGCGGTTCAGGTTGGTGTGGTCCAGGAGGTCGAAGATCTCCTGCTCCTCGGCGCCGTCGAACACCGGGGTGGCGACCTTGGTGGGGCCGGACTCCTTCGGGAAGTTCGGGAGCTTGTCGAGCCACTCGGGCTCACCCTCGATCTTCCAGCCCTGCTTGGCCAGCCAGCCGGTGTGGACCTCGAGCACCTGCCCGATGTTCATGCGGCCGGGCACGCCCAGCGGGTTGAGGATGACGTCCACCGGGGTGCCGTCGGCCATGAAGGGCATGTCCTCGACCGGGAGGATCTTGGAGATGACGCCCTTGTTGCCGTGGCGGCCGGCGAGCTTGTCGCCGTCGGTGATCTTGCGCTTCTGGGCCACGTAGACGCGGACCAGCTGGTTCACGCCGGGGGGCATGTCCTCGTCGTCCTGCTCGCGGTCGAAGACGCGGACGCCGATGACGGTGCCGGACTCGCCGTGGGGAACCTTCAGGGAGGTGTCACGCACCTCGCGGGACTTCTCGCCGAAGATCGCGCGCAGCAAGCGCTCCTCCGGGGTCAGCTCGGTCTCGCCCTTGGGGGTGACCTTGCCGACCAGGATGTCCCCGGCCTCGACCTCGGCGCCGATGTGGATGATGCCGCGCTCGTCGAGGGCCGAGAGGACCTCCTCGGAGACGTTCGGGATGTCCCGGGTGATCTCCTCGGCGCCCAGCTTGGTGTCGCGGGCGTCGATCTCGTGCTCCTCGATGTGGATCGAGGTCAGCACGTCCTCGGAGACCATCCGCTGCGAGAGGATGATCGCGTCCTCGTAGTTGAGGCCCTCCCAGGACATGTACGCCACGAGGAGGTTCTTGCCCAGGGCCAGCTCGCCCTCGTCCGTGGACGGGCCGTCGGCCAGCAGGGAGCGGTCCTCGACGCGCTGCCCCTCGGAGACCACGACGCGGTGGTTGTAGCAGTTGCCCGGGTTGGAGCGCTGGAACTTGGCGATCGGGTACGAGGTGGTGGTGCCGTCGTCGTTGGCCACCACGACCAGGTCGGCCGAGACCTCGGTGACCACGCCGGCCTTGCGGGCCAGGACGGAGTCGCCGGAGTCCAGGGCGGCGTAGCCCTCCATGCCGGTGCCCACCACGGGGGACTCGGACTGGAGCAGCGGGACCGCCTGGCGCTGCATGTTGGCGCCCATGAGCGCGCGGTTGGCGTCGTCGTGCTCGAGGTACGGGATCAGCGAGGTCGCGACCGACACCATCTGGCGCGGGGAGACGTCCATGTACTGCACGTCGTCGGCGGCCTTGACCTCGGCCTCGCCGGAGCCGTCGGAGGCACGGCAGAGCACGCCGTCCTCCGCGAAGCGCTGGTCCTCGGTCAGCGGCGCGTTGGCCTGCGCGATGACCGAGCCCTTCTCGTCGTCGGCGGTCAGGTACACGACCTTGTCGGTGACCTTGCCGCCCTCGACGACCCGGTAGGGGGTCTCGATGAAGCCGAAGGGGTTGATGCGGCCGAAGGTCGCCAGCGAGCCGATGAGGCCGATGTTGGGGCCTTCGGGGGACTCGATGGGGCACATGCGGCCGTAGTGGGACGGGTGCACGTCGCGGACCTCCATGCCCGCGCGGTCGCGGGAGAGGCCGCCGGGGCCCAGCGCGGACAGGCGGCGCTTGTGCGTCAGCCCGGCCAGCGGGTTGTTCTGGTCCATGAACTGCGAGAGCTGCGAGGTCCCGAAGAACTCCTTGATCGACGCCACGACGGGGCGGATGTTGATCAGGGTCTGCGGGGTGATCGCCTCGACGTCCTGGGTGGTCATGCGCTCGCGCACGACGCGCTCCATGCGGGACAGGCCGGTGCGGATCTGGTTCTCGATCAGCTCACCCACCGCGCGGATGCGGCGGTTGCCGAAGTGGTCGATGTCGTCGGTGTCGACGCGGATGTCGGTCTCGACGCCGTCGCGCACGCCCTTGATGGACTCGCCGCCGGCGTGCAGGGTCACCAGGTAGCGGATCATCGCGACGATGTCCTCCTGCGTCAGCACGGAGGAGTCGTTGTCGCCGAGCGGCTTGTCGATGCCCAGCTTGCGGTTGATCTTGTACCGGCCGACCTTGGCCAGGTCGTAGCGCTTCGGGGTGAAGTACATGTTGTCGAGCAGCGCCTGCGCGGCGTCGACCGTCGGGGGCTCGCCCGGACGCAGCTTCTTGTAGATGTCGATCAGGGCGTCGTCGCGGGTCTCGACGGCGTCCTTCTCGAGGGTCGCGCGGACCGAGTCGAACTCGCCGAACTCCTCGAGGATCTTCGCCTCGGTCCAGCCCATGGCCTTGAGCAGCACGGTGACGGACTGCTTGCGCTTGCGGTCGAGGCGGACGCCGACCTGGTCGCGCTTGTCGATCTCGAGCTCGAACCACGCGCCGCGGGAGGGGATGATGCGCGCGGAGTAGATGTCCTTGTCCGAGGTGCGGTCGGCGGACTTCTCGAAGTATGCGCCCGGGGAGCGGACCAGCTGGGAGACGACGACGCGCTCGGAGCCGTTGATCACGAACGTGCCGGACTCGGTCATGAGCGGGAAGTCGCCCATGAACACGGTCTGCTGCTTGATCTCGCCGGTCTCGTTGTTCATGAACTCGGCCTTGACATACAGCGGGGCGGAGTAGGTCGCGTCGCGATCCTTGCACTCCTCCATCGTGTACTTCGGGTCCGCGAACTCGGGCTCGGAGAAGGACAGGGACATGGTGCCCTGGAAGTCCTCGATGGGCGAGATCTCCTCGAAGATCTCGGCGAGGCCGGCGACGGTGGACACGGAGGTGTCACCGGTCTCGGCGGCCTCGACCACCCGCTGGGCCCAGCGCTCGTTGCCGATCAGCCGATCGAAGCTGTCGGTCTGCAGCGCGAGCAGGTTGGGCACGCTCAGGGGCTCGTGAATCTTTGCGAATGAGATGCGGGACGCGGAACCCTCGGGGAGGTTTCCGGCCGCGCTAGCGGCGTCGTAATTAGAGGTGCTCGAGGCGACCAAGATATGGATCCTTCCACGTAACGTGTGTGTACACGGGCTAGCCCGGATCCGGTTGTCGACTCACGCCACGGCCGACCTCTCTTCAGCACGCACGGGGGCCGCGAGGGCGGGAGGGTGCGTGGGAGTCGGTGGTCTGCTGGCCTGGAAACGTGAGCTGGATCCATCAGTTGTACCCACCGCTATATGAAGGCACAAAGAGTTAGGGAAAGCGCAAATATTCACGGTACACCACCGGACGCGCGTTGTCCACAGGGCGCAGAGCAGGACGGGGCGTCCGTCGGAGCGCGGCCCGCGGCCTCAGCACTCGACGACGTTGACGGCCAGCCCGCCGCGTGAGGTCTCCTTGTAGCGGGAGGACATGTCCGCCCCGGTCTGCCTCATGGTCTCGATCACCTGGTCCAACGATACCCTATGCTCGCCGTCGCCGCGCAGCGCGATCTTCGCGGCGTTCACGGCCTTGGCGGCGGCCATCGCGTTGCGCTCGATGCACGGGATCTGCACGAGCCCGCCCACCGGGTCGCACGTGAGCCCCAGGTTGTGCTCCATCGCGATCTCCGCCGCGTTCTCGACCTGCTGGTTGCTCCCGCCCATGACCTGCGCGAGCCCGGCGGCCGCCATCGACGACGCGCTGCCCACCTCGCCCTGGCAGCCGACCTCCGCCCCGGAGATCGAGGCCCGCTTCTTGTAGAGCGCGCCCACCGCCGCCGAGGCGAGGAAGAAGTCGACGACGGCGCGCGCCTTGGCCACCCGCCCCGCCGTCCGCATGCCCGGGAGGTAGTTCATCGCGTAGTGCAGCACCGCCGGCAGGATCCCCGCCGCGCCGTTGGTCGGCGCGGTGACGACCCGGCCGCCGAACGCGTTCTCCTCGTTGACCGCGAGCGCGATGAGGTTGACCCAGTCGATCGCGTACTCGGCCGACTTCCCGGCGTCCTCCCGGAGCAGGTCGCGGTGCCACTGCCCGGCGCGGCAGCGGACCTTGAGCTCGCCGGGCAGGTAGCCGATCCGGTCCAGCGAGGAGCCGATGCACTCCCGCATGACCCGGTAGATGGTCAGGATCCCCTCCTCGACCTCCTGCTCGGAGCGGGCCGTGAGCTCGTTCTCGAGCTTGAGCCGGGCGATCGAGATGCCCGCCTCGGTGGCCCGGGAGACCAGCTGCTCGGCGGAGTCGTAGGGGTGCGGGACGTCGAGGAGGCTGTCGCCCGACGCCGCCTCCTCGCCCTCCTCGATGACGAACCCGCCGCCCACGGAATAGTAGGTCCGCTCGTCGAGGACCGCTCCCCCGGCGTCGAGGGCCCTGAACCTCACGGCGTTGGTGTGCCGCTCGAGCACGGTCAGGGGGCGCAGGGTCATGGAGGTCTCGCAGAGCTCGACCTCGGGGCCGGTGACCCCGGCCCCGGCCTCGGCGGTCCCGCCGGTGCGCGCCCGGCCGGCCAGGACGAGCCGCCCGGTGGCCTGGTTCCGCGCCATCTGACGCTCGGCCGCGGCCACGTCGATGGTCTCCGGCTCCCACCCGGCGAGGCCCTTGACGACGGCCGCCATGGTGCCGTGCCCGGCGCCCGTGGCGGCCAGCGAGCCGTAGAGGTCGACGCCGAGGTCGGCGACCCGCGCCAGCGACCCGGCCTCGATCAGCTCGGCGACGAAGCGGTTGGCGGCCCGCATGGGACCGACGGTGTGGGAGCTCGAGGGCCCCACGCCGATGCTGAACAGGTCGAAGACGCTGATGTCGGTGGCGTTCATGTCTCGGCCCTCCCGGGGAACGGTGGTGGCGTGGTGCGGTGTGCTGGAGGCGGGGCGTCGCGGTGGGGGTGGTGTGGGTGAGGGTGACGCGGCGGATCGAGAGCGGGGCCCCGGCCGATCTCGGGTGCGGTCCGGGGCCCCGGCGTCGTCAGCGCCCCGGCCGGTAGAACGGCAGGGGAACGACCTCGAACTCGGCGGCGCGACCGCGAATCTCGACGGGCAGCACGAGCCCCGGCTCGGCGAAGCGCCTCTCGACCAGCGCCATCGCGACGGGGTGCCCCAGCGTCGGCGAGGGGATCCCCGAGGTCACGACGCCGACCGCGCGCCGGCCACCCCGTTCCCCCGAGGGATCCGTGTCCGCCGGCTCCAGCAGCACCGCGCCGGCGCGAGCGGGCCGCTTGCCCAGCCCGCGCAGCCCGACCAGGGTCCGCGCGCCGGGATCCCCTGCGGCCTCCAGGGCGGCGGCCAGTGCCTCCCGCCCCACGAACGCCCCCTTGGCCTTCAGCGCGGCGCCCACCATGCGCTCGAGCCCCGCCTCGCACGGCGAGACGTCCGGGCCGAGCTCGTGCCCGTACAGCGGCATGCCCGCCTCGAGCCGCAGGGAGTCCCGGGCCGCGAGCCCCGCGGGCACGACGCCGTCGGCCTCGCCGGCCTCCGCGAGCGCCCGCCACAGCCCCTCGGCCTCCCCGGCGGGCAGGTACAGCTCGAAGCCGTCCTCGCCGGTGTAACCGGTGCGGGCCAGCAGGACCTCGTGGCCGGCGACCCGGGCGGGGGCCGCCGCG
Organism: Rothia santali; assembly: GCF_024199905.1. GTDB lineage: Bacteria > Actinomycetota > Actinomycetes > Actinomycetales > Micrococcaceae > Rothia > Rothia santali. Next base: position 157,230 of record NZ_JANAFB010000002.1, on the reverse strand, counting down.
TAGTACCGCAGCCCGGACAGCTCGGAGCCGCCGTCCGCCAGGTGCAGCTCCTCGAGCACGCGGCCCAGGACCGCGGCCGCGACCGGGCCCTGCAGGGCGATCAGCGCCGTCGTCCCCGACTCGTCGCGGACCGAGGCCTCGAAGCCCCCGCCGCGCACGGTCAGCTCCCGGAGCACCGCCCCGGCGTTGGCGGCGTTGGGGACCACGAGGAACTCCCGCTCCCCGAGCCGGTAGGTGATGAGGTCGTCGACGATCCCGCCGCGGGCGTCGGCCATGACCGAGTACTTGGCCCGACCCACGGCCAGGCCGCCGAAGGAGGAGACCAGGGCGTGGTCCAGCAGGGCGCTCGCCTCGGGGCCCGTCACCCGGATCTCACCCATGTGGGACAGGTCGAACAGGCCCGCGGCGGAGCGCACCGCGCGGTGCTCGGCGACGTCGTTCCCGTACTTCAGCGGCATGTCCCAGCCGCCGAAGTCGGTGAAGACCGCGGCCAGCTCCTCGTGGACGCCGTGCAGGGACGTGCGGCGCGCCGCCGCGGTCTCGGTGGTCTCCGCGCTCATGCCCGGTCCTCGCTTCCGGCGGTCGCGCCCGCCTCGTTCTCGATGTCGAAGGCGGACAGGGGCGGGCACTCGCAGACGAGGTTCCGGTCCCCCGCCGTGCCGTCGATCCGTCCCACCGCGGGCCAGTACTTGGCGCGGCGCAGACCGGGCACGGGGTAGGCGGCCTGGGAGCGCGGGTAGGCCCGGTCCCACTCGTCGGCCGCGAGCACCTCCGCGGTGTGGGGGGCCCGCCGCAGGACGGACTCCTCGGCGGCGACCCTCCCCTCGGAGACCTCGGTCATCTCCGCGTGGATCGCGGCCATCGCCTCGACGAACCGGTCCAGCTCGGCCAGGTCCTCGGACTCGGTCGGCTCGACCATGAGGGTGCCCGGGACGGGGAAGGCCAGGGTCGGGGCGTGGAAGCCGAAGTCCATGAGCCGCTTGCATACGTCCTCGGCGGTGATGCCGGAGGCCTTGGTCAGCGGGCGCAGGTCCAGGATGCACTCGTGGGCCACGAGGCCCGAGGGCCCGGTGTAGAGGATCGGGAAGTACGGATCCAGGCGCGTGGCCAGGTAGTTCGCGTTGAGGATCGCGGTGCGCGAGGCCTGCGCGAGCCCCTCCGGGCCCATCATGGCGAGGTACATCCAGGTGATCGGGAGGACCCCGGCGGAGCCGAACATGGCCTGCGAGACCGCCCCCGTGCCCTCCGCCACCGGGTCGGCGGGGAGGTACGGGCGCAGGTGCTCCCCGACCGCCACGGGCCCGACGCCGGGGCCGCCGCCGCCGTGCGGGATGCAGAAGGTCTTGTGCAGGTTCAGGTGCGAGACGTCGCCGCCGAACTCGCCCGGCCGGGCGAGCCCCACGAGCGCGTTGAGGTTGGCCCCGTCCAGGTAGACCTGGCCGCCCGCCTCGTGGACCATGCGGCAGACCTCGGCGACGTCGCCCTCGAAGACGCCGTGCGTGGAGGGGTAGGTGATCATGATGCCGGCGACCTCCTCGCCGTACTTCTCGATCTTGGCGGCCAGGTCCTCCAGCAGGATCGACCCGTCCTCGGCGGTCGCGACCGCCACGACCTTCAGCGCCGCCAGGACCGCCGACGCCGCGTTGGTCCCGTGCGCGGAGGCCGGGATCAGCACGATCCGGCGCTGCTCGTCGCCGCGGTCCCGGTGGTAGTCCCGGATGGCCAGCAGGCCGGCGTACTCGCCCTGGGAGCCCGCGTTGGGCTGGAGCGAGACGGCGGCGTAGCCGGTGATCGCGGAGAGCCAGCCCTCGAGGTCCCCGATCAGCTCGGCCCAGCCCTCCGCCTGGTCCGCCGGGACCAGCGGGTGGATGCCGGCGAACTCGGGCCAGGAGATCGGCTCGAGCTCGGCCGCCGCGTTGAGCTTCATGGTGCATGAGCCCAGCGGGATCATGGTGCGGTCCAGGGCGAGGTCCTTATCCGAGAGCTCGCGGAGGTAGCGCATCATCGAGGTCTCGGAGCGGTGGGAGTGGAAGATCGGGTGGCTCAGGTACTCGTCCTCGCGCCGCAGCTCGGCGGGGATCGCGAAGCGCTCCGGGGCGGCGTCGGCGGCCTGGGCGGCGGTGTCGCCGGTGTGGGCGTCATCGTCGGCCGCCGGGGCCGCCTCGAAGGCCCGCAGCACCGCGGCCACGTGCTCGTCCGTGTGGGGCTCGCCGATCGAGACGCCGACCGTGTCCGCGTCCACCCGGCGCAGGTTGATGCCCTCCTCCAGCGCCCGGGCGAGCACCCGGTCCGCGCCGCCCGGCACCCGGACGGTCACGGTGTCGAAGAAGCGCTCGTGGAGCAGCTCGAGGCCGGCGTCGGCGAGGCCGGCCGCGAGGCGGGCGGCCCGGGCGTGGACGTCCTCGGCGATGCGCCGCAGCCCCTCCGGCCCGTGGTAGACCGCGTAGGCCCCGGCCACCACGGCCAGCAGGGCCTGGGCGGTGCAGATGTTCGACGTCGCCTTCTCGCGGCGGATGTGCTGCTCGCGGGTCTGCAGCGCCAGGCGGTAGGCGGGCCGGCCCGAGCTGTCGGTCGAGACGCCCACGAGGCGTCCGGGCAGCGAGCGCTCCATGCCCTGACGCACGGCGATGAACGCGGCGTGCGGGCCGCCGTAGAACAGCGGCACGCCGAAGCGCTGGGAGCTGCCGACCGCGACGTCGGCCCCCAGCGATCCCGGCGAGGGGATCAGGGTGAGCGCCAGGGGGTCGGTGGCCACGGTGACCAGCGCGCCCGCCTCCCGCGCGGCCTCGGCCACGGGGGCGACGTCGATCAGCTCGCCGTCCGCCCCGATCTGGGCCAGCAGGACGCCGAACAGCGGCTGCTCGGGCAGGCCCCCGGAGAAGTCGGTGACGACCGCCTCGAGGTCCAGCGCCGCGAGCCGGCCGCGGACGACGTTGAGCGTCTGCGGGAGCAGCCGGGAGTCGACCGCGACCGCGCCGCCCTTGACCTTGCGGTTGGAGCGGTGCATGAGCAGCACCGCCTCGGCGGCGCAGGTCGCCTCGTCGAGCATCGAGGCGTTGGCGATGTCCAGGCCGGTCAGGTCCATGATCGCGTTCTGGAAGTTCAGGAGGGCCTCGAGGCGGCCCTGGGAGATCTCCGGCTGGTAGGGCGTGTAGGAGGTGTACCAGCCCGGGGACTCGAGGATGTTGCGGCGCAGCACCGCCGGGGTGGCCGTCTCGTGGTAGCCCTGGCCGATCATCTGGACGGCGGGCCGGTTGCGGGCGGCGATCCGCCGGATCCGCTCGAGGGCCTCGCCCTCGGACAGGGCGCGGGGCAGGCCCCGGAACTCGGCCTGCTCGTGCGGCGTGATGGAGGCGGGCACCGCGGCGTCGACGAGCTCGGTCAGGCTCGGGTGGCCGATGGCCTCGAGCATGGCGGCGACGTCGTCGGGACGGGGACCGATGTGACGGTCGAGGAAGGGCATCTGTTCTCCGGCGAAGGTGGGCTGTCCTCCCCACTCTGTACGTGACCTGAGAGTTTCGGGAGCGGACGAACGGGTCCGCGCCCTTGCCCCTTCGGCGGGACCACGGGGCCCCTTTCCAGAGTCGCCTGGCGTGACGGTTCGTGGGCCTGAGAGTTTCCCGGGGAGGGTTTGCTCCTTCGGCGCCCGGCTGACCGGGGCTCTCCCGCCGCGCGTGATCGGCTGCACCTCTTAGTGTGCCACATCGCACGCCGGCGGTCTGCAGCCCGCACGACCCGGCCGCCCAGCCATCGGGACCCGGCCCGCTTGCCCCGGACGATGGCCGACCTGGCCCGGACGACGGGATGTGCAGGGGACCGCACCGATGTGACGCCGCGAAGACGTCACATGTCGACATATGACCGTTGAGGCCGGTGTCTCGTTATGTAACAGCAACACTTCCGGGGCGTCCGCCGTCCCCGTACCCTCGAGACGGCCATGTCCACCGCAGAAGCGAGAGCCACGATGACCACCCAGACCATCGGCGCGCACACCGCCCGCCTCCCCCGCGACTACGACGCCCTGCGCGAGCGCTTCGCCCCCCTCTTCGAGGAGGCGGCCGAGGGCGCGCTGCGGCGCGAGCTCGAGCGGGAGCTCCCCCACGCCGAGATCCGGGCGCTCGACGCCGCCGGGTTCGGCGCCCTCCGCGTCCCGGCCGATCACGGGGGCCCGGAGGTCAGCATCGAGACCTTCGCCCGCCTCCTGATCGACCTCGCCGAGGCCGACTCCAACATCGCCCACGTCTACCGCTCCCACTCCGGCTTCGTGGAGTCCCTGCGCTTCCAGCCGCGCGAGGTCCAGGAGGAGTGGTACCCCCGCGTGCTCGCGGGCGAGACCGTGGGCAACGCCTCGACCGAGCGGGGCGGCAACCGCCTCGGCACGCTCAACACCGTGCTGACCCGCGGCGAGGACGGCGGCTGGCGCATCACCGGCGAGAAGTACTACACGACCGGGACCATCTTCTGCGACCACACCCGCGTCTCCGCGGCCCTGGACGGGCAGGACGGGCGGCGCTTCGCCGTCGTCGCGGTCGACGCCCCCGGGGTGACCGTGGCCGACGACTGGGACGGCTTCGGCCAGAAGCTGACCGGCACCGGGACCACCACGTTCGAGGACGTCGCCGTCGGGCCCCGCGCGGTGCTCGACCGCGTGACCGGCTCCCCCGAGGCGATCCACGAGGCGGCGTTCTTCCAGCTCGTGCTGCTCGCGGTCATGGCCGGCATCGCCCGGGCCGCCCGGCGCGACGCCGCCGCGACCATCGCCCGCCGCGCGCGCACCTTCAACACCGGGTCGGGCCTGCCCTTCCGCGAGGACCCGCTGATCCAGGAGGCCACCGGCCGGATCGCCGCCAAGGCCTTCGCCGCCGAGGCGACGGTGCTCGCGGTCGCCCGCGCCCAGGACGCCGGGCTGCGCGCCGCGGTGGAGTCCGGCGCGGCGTCGTGGGACTTCCTCGCCGAGCCGGACTTCGCCGCCCGGATCCCCGAGGCCCTGCACCAGAGCGAGATCGCCGTGGAGCACGCCCAGGTCACGGTCCCGGACCTCGCCCTCGACGCCGCCCAGGAGCTCTTCCTGACCGTCGGCGCCTCCGCGGTGTCCCGGGGCAAGGCCCTGGACCGGCACTGGCGCAACGCCCAGACCGTGGCCACCCACAACCCCATCGCCTTCCGCGCCCGCGCGCTGGGCGACTACTGGATCAACGGCACGCTCCCCGAGGGCCTCAACGCCATCGGCGACGCGACGCCCTCCGCCCCCTCCTCACCCCGACAGGACGCCTGAGATGAGCGAGAACACCCTCACCGAGAACCGGCCGCCCGCCAACGCGGCCGAGGCGAAGCGCTCGAGCCCCGTCCGGGTCCTCGGCAGCGCCTTCGCCGGCACCACCATCGAGTGGTACGACTTCTACCTCTATGGGATCGCCGCCGCGATCATCTTCAACAACCAGTACTTCCACTCCTCCTCGCCGCTCGTGGCCCTGCTGGCCTCGTTCGCCACGCTGGCCGTGGGCGTCGTCGTGCGCCCGATCGGGGGCATCCTCGCCGGGCACATCGGCGACCGGGTGGGCCGCAAGGTGCTGCTGGTCGGCTCGCTGCTGACGATGGGGATCTCCTCGACCCTGATCGGGGCCCTGCCGAACTACGACGCGATCGGCATCCTGGCGCCCGTCGGGCTCGTCGTGCTGCGCGTGTTCCAGGGCCTGTCCGCCGGCGCGGAGTGGGGCGGCTCGGCCCTGCTGAGCGTGGAGCACGCCCCGCCCCGCCGCAGGGGCTTCTTCGGCTCCTTCACCCAGATCGGCTCCGCCGGCGGCATGCTGCTCGCGACCGGCTCCTACGCCATCGTCCAGGCGGCGTTCACCGACGAGCAGTTCGCGGCCTTCGGCTGGCGGCTGCCCTTCCTCGCCTCCGGCCTGCTCGTGGCGGTCGCCCTCGTCATCCGGCTGGGGGTGACCGACGCCCGGGAGTTCAAGGACGTCAAGGAGGCCGGGGCCGTCAAGCGCGCGCCCGTGATCAGCGTGATCAAGGACCACCCGCGGGCCCTGCTCGTCACGATCTTCCTGCGCGTGGCCCAGAACGGCATCTACTACCTCGTGACCGTGTACCTGCTGACCTACCTCAAGGAGACGCAGGGCGGCTCGGGGTCGGTGCTGACCGCCGTCATGATCGCCTCCGCGATCGGGCTGTTCTCGGGTCCCGTGTGGGGGCTGATCTCGGACAGGGTCGGGCGGCGCCCGGTCTCGCTGTTCGGGTACGTCGCGATCGGCGTGTTCGGCTGGCTGATCTTCATCGCCGCCGACGCCGGCGCGTTCTCGGTCATGCCGCTGATCATCGTCCTCGGCCTGGTCTTCGCCCACGACTCCGTGTACGGCCCGCAGGCCGCGTGGTTCGCCGAGCAGTTCCCGGTCGAGGTCCGCTACTCGGGCGTGAGCATGGGGTACCAGATCGGCACGCTCGTGGGCGGCGGCCTCATGCCCTTCATCGCGACCCTGCTGTACGCGTGGGGCGGGGAGACGCCGTGGCTCATCGTGGCCTACCTCTCCGTCCTGGTGGTGATCTCCGTGATCGCGGCGCTGCTCGCCGTGGACCCCGCCCGCGCCGAGGCGCGGGCCGCGGCGGCCACCCGGCCCGGTGCGGAGACCTCCCCGGCCGACGCCGCCGCTGCCGGACCCGTCGCCGCCGCGGCCGAGCCCGCCGGCGTCGCCACCGCGCCGTCCGACCAGACCGAACCGACCCCCCAGGAGAACCGATGACCCGCCCGATGCTGCTCAACGCCTTCGACATGCTCGTGCCCGTCCACCAGTCCCCCGGGCTGTGGCGGCACCCCGAGTCCGGCGTCGAGAGGTTCGACCGGCTCGACTACTGGATCGACCTCGCCGAGACGCTCGAGGACGGCGGCTTCGCCTCGCTCTTCCTCGCCGACATCCCCGGCATCTACGACGTCTACGGCGGCGACGAGGCGGCCTCCGCCCGGGGCGGGGTCCAGTTCCCGCTGCTGGACCCCCTGGTGGTCATCCCGGCGATGGCCCGGGCCACCCGCTCGCTCGGCTTCGGGGTCACGGCCTCGGTGACCTACGAGCAGCCCTACCTGCTCGCCCGCACGCTGAGCACCCTGGACCACTTCACCGAGGGCCGCGTGGCCTGGAACATCGTGACCAGCTACCAGGACTCGGCGGCCCGCAACCTCGGCATGTCGGGGCAGATCCCCCACGACGAGCGCTACGACCGCGCGGACGAGTACATGGAGGTCATGTACAAGCTGCTGGAGGGCTCGATCGACGACGACGCCGTGCGGGCCGACCGCGAGGCCAACGTCTTCGTCGACCCCGCCAAGGTCCGGCCGATCGAGCACGAGGGCCGCTGGTTCTCCGTCCCGGGCGCCGCCCTGACCCACCCCGGCCCGCAGCGCACCCCGCTGCTCTTCCAGGCCGGCGCGTCCAAGCGCGGCCAGCAGTTCGCGACCGACCACGCCGAGGCGATCTTCTTCTCCGGGGGCACCCCGGAGCTGGTGCGCCGCTGGGTGGACGGCGTCCGCGACTCCGTGGAGGCCGCGGGGCGCCCGCGCGATGCGGTCAAGATCTTTTCGCTGGCCACCGTGGTGGTCGCCGAGACCGACGAGGAGGCGCAGCGGCGCCTGGAGGAGTACCACGAGCTCGTGGACACCGAGTCGGCGCTGGCGCTGTTCGGCGGCTGGACCGGCATCGACCTCTCCGGCGCGGATCCGGACTCGACCCTGGAGTACGTGGCGACCGAGGCGAACCAGTCCGCGCTGGCGACCTTCACGACGCTCTCCGGCGGCAAGAAGTGGACCGTGCGCGACCTCGCGGAGTTCGTGGCCATCGGCGGCCGCGGACCGGTCATCGTCGGCTCGCCGGAGACCGTGGCCGACGAGCTCGAGCGCTGGCAGGAGGAGGCCGGCGTCGACGGCTTCAACCTCTCGGCCGCGGTGCGCCCGGCGGACCTCGAGCGCTTCGCCCGGCTGGTCTCCCCCGAGCTGCGCCGCCGCGGCCTGCTGCCCGAGGCCGAGGAAGGCACGACGCTGCGCGAGCGGCTGACCGGCGCGGGGCCGCACCTGCCCGCCGACCACCGCGGCGCCTCCTACCGGCGCGCCGCGGCCGGCCGGCGCGGGCGCTAGGGGACGTCCCCCTCCCGCCGCAGGGTGCGCAAGGGCCCGCCTCGGATGATCCGGGGCGGGCCCTTTCGTCTGCGCCGGCTCCCTGCCGGCAGCGCGGTTCCGGGCGCCGCGGTTCCGGCTCAGTCAACCCGGGTCCGCGAACCCGGTGGCCGCGGACAACGGGTACGGCGAAGAATGGGCGCGGCGGTTCCGGGCGCCGTGGGCAACGTGACGCCGACGGCGTCGTGCGCCGCGGTACGGGCCGGGACCCCGCGGCGTCGTGCGCCTTAAACGGGAGGAGGCTCCCCCACCGACCGGTGGGAGAGCCTCCGAACCAAAGATTTCCGGAAGGGAAATTACTTGAGGTTGACGGTAGCGCCCGCGCCCTCGAGCTGCTCCTTGGCCTTCTCGGCGTCCTCCTTGGAGGCACCCTCGAGAACCGGCTTGGGAGCGCCGTCGACCAGGTCCTTGGCCTCCTTGAGGCCGAGGGAGGTGATGGCACGGACTTCCTTGATCACTGCGATCTTCTTGTCGCCGGCGGCCTCGAGGACGACGTCGAACTCGGTCTGCTCCTCCTCGGCGGCGGCCTCGCCACCACCGGCGGCGGGGGCGGCAGCGGCGGCAACCGGAGCGGCGGCGGTGACGTCGAAGGTCTCCTCGAAGGCCTTGACGAAGTCGGACAGCTCGATCAGGGACAGTTCCTTGAAGGCCTCGATCAGTTCATCGGTGGTCAGCTTAGCCATGTGCTTGGCTCCTTCTCATGTCTTGTTGCAGCGGTTGGTCCTGCAACGGATCTTGGTCTCCTGGCCCCGGGCGGGATCCAGGCGCAACGGTTGCCCGTTGCCGGCATCGAACGAGTCGAATGCCTTAGGCGGCGGATTCTCCACCCTGCTCCTCGACCTTCGCGCGCAGGGCCTCTGCGGTGCGGACGGTCTTGGACATGGGTGCCTGGAACAGCGATGCGGCCTTGGAGAGGGCGCCCTTTGCGGCACCCGCGACCTTGGACAGCAGCACTTCGCGAGATTCAAGATCCGCAAGCTTTTCGATGTCAGCTGCATTCAGGGGGCTGTCTCCGAAGAAACCGCTCTTGATGATCAGCTGGGGGTTCGCCTTGGCGAAGTCACGCAGGCTCTTGGCCGCCTCTACCGGCTCGCCGGTGATGAAGGCGACGGCCGAGGGGCCCTGGAGGTCGTCGAGGTTCAGGCCCTTGACGCCGGCTTCCCTGGCCGCGATAGCGGTCAGCGTGTTCTTCACCACGGCATATTCGGCGTTCTCACCGAGGGAACGGCGCAGCTCCATGAGCTTCGCCACGGTGAGACCACGATACTCAGTCAAAACAGCAGCGTTCGAGTTGGAGAAGAGATCCTTCAACTCGGCTACAGCGGCTGCCTTTTCCGGTGTCGCCATGGTACTCCTTCCGGTCTGATTGCCGGGCGCCCAGGAGGCCACAAAAAAGGCCCCGCGCAGGAGGCGGGGCACGTCTGGGCTCGACGCGCAGAAGATGCGCGGAGATGTCCCATGGGTGTCACGTTCGCCTGCGCTGGCCGTTCCTGAGGAACTCTTACGGCGGATCAGCACGACCCGAGGGACATGCGAAACCTACGACCGGCGGTCTTTGGTGACTCCAGTAAACCACACGGGCCCGGCCGGCCCCAAGTCCGCGGCCGGGAGTGGGAGGCGGATCACACGGGCTCGGCGGCTCGACCCGGCGCCGGAGGCTCGCGGGGGCGGCTCGCACCGCCCGGACCGCCGGGCGGCCCTCCCCCGCCCGGCCCCGAATCCCGGAGCCCCGGGGCCGCCCCGCTCGGACACGACGGAGCCCCCGCCCCGAGCCGCAGCTCGGGACGGGGGCTCCGCGCGCCGTGGGCGCGTGACTACTCCGCGGAGGCGGGGTCCATCGGGATGCCGGGGCCGAAGGTGGTGGCCAGGGTCATCTTCGAGATGTAGCGGCCCTTCGAGGACGAGGGCTTGAGGCGGACGATCTCCTCCACGGCGGCGCGGAAGTTCTCCTCGAGCTGTGCGGCGTCGAAGGAGGACTTGCCGATGATGAAGTGGAGGTTGGCGTTGCGGTCGACGCGGAAGTCGATCTTGCCGCCCTTGATGTCGCCCACGGCCTTGGTGACGTCCATGGTCACGGTGCCGGTCTTGGGGTTCGGCATGAGGTTGCGGGGGCCGAGGACCTTGCCCAGGCGGCCGACCTTGCCCATCATGTCCGGGGTGGCCACGGCGGCGTCGAAGTCGACCCAGCCGTCGGCGACCTTGGCGATGAGCTCGTCCGAGCCGACGTAGTCGGCGCCGGCGGCCTCGGCCGCGGCGGCCTTCTCACCCTGGGCGAAGACGACCACGCGGGCGGTCTTGCCGGTGCCGTTGGGCAGGTTCACGGTGCCGCGGACCATCTGGTCGGCCTTGCGGGGGTCCACCGAGAGTCGCAGGGCGACCTCGACGGTGGCGTCGGCCTTGGAGGCGTTGATCTCCTTCGCGAGGGCGATCGCCTCGGAGGCGCCGTAGAGGCGGTTCTCGTCGATCTTCTCTGCGGCTGCCCGGTACGCTTTGCTGCGCTGTGCCATCTGCTGATTTCTCCTTGTGCAGTTGTGGTCTGTCGGATCGCGCTGGATCCTGCCACGCACCCGCCGAAGGGCGGGAGGCCCGCTCGGTGCGGGACTTGTACGGAATGTGCTGGTTGCGAGGGGCCCCGGGGCTACTCGCTGATGGTGATGCCCATGGACCGGACGGTGCCGGCGATGATCTTGGAGGCGGCCTCGACGCTGTTGGAGTTGAGGTCCGGCATCTTGGTCTCGGCGATCTCGCGGATCTGGTCTGGCGTGATGGAGCCGACCTTCTGGGTGTGGGGAACGCCCGAGCCCTTGGCGACGCCGGCGGCCTTCTTGATCAGCTCCGCGGCGGGCGGGGTCTTGGTGATGAAGGTGAAGGAACGGTCCTCGTAGACGGTGATCTCGACGGGGACGACGTTGCCGCGCATGGACTCGGTGGCCGCGTTGTAGGCCTTGCAGAACTCCATGATGTTGACGCCGTGCTGACCGAGCGCGGGGCCGACGGGCGGGGCCGGGTTAGCGGCACCTGCCTGGATCTGCAGCTTGATGAGGCCTGAGACCTTTTTCTTCTTGGGAGCCAATGTGGGTCCTTTTCGTGACGGTGCTGACCGTCGCACAGGAGCGTGCGACGGCGGGTGGCCACCGTGGCGCGGTGGCCGCGCGAGTGCCCGCCAAAGCTGAGCGAGCACACGCGACGTCCATCTTAGTCCCCCGGCCGGGCACGCCGCCACCCGAGGGGATCAACCTCACGCCCGGGCCGGGCGGCGAAGGGCCGGGGGGGGTCGATCTCGCCCTCGGGCCGTGCGGGCGAAGGGCCCCGAGGAACGGCGAACGGCGCGCCGGACCGAGGGGTCCGGCGCGCCGTGCGTGGCGGGGTCCCGGGCACGCGCCCGGGAGCCCGTCAGATCTTGGTGACCTGGTTGAAGCTCAGGGTCACGGGCGTCTCACGCTCGAAGAGCGAGACGAGCACGACCAGCTGCTGGGCCTCGGGCTTGATCTCGGAGATCGTGGCGGGGAGGGTCTCGAACGGGCCCTCCTTGACGATCACGGACTCGCCGATCTCGAAGCCGACGTTGAGCTGCGGGGCGACGGCCTCGGGGATCGGCTCGCCGGCCTCCTTGGCGGCTTCAACCTGCTCGGCCTCGAAGACCGGGGCGAGCATGTCCACGACCTCGTCGAGGCGCAGCGGGACCGGGTTGTAGGCGTCCTGCCCCACGAAGCCGGTGACGCCCGGCGTGTGGCGAACGACGCCCCACGACTCGTCGGTCAGGTTCATCCGGACCAGCACGTAGCCGGGGATGCGGACGCGGCGCACGGTCTTGCGCTGCGCGTTCTTGATCTCCACGACCTCCTCCATGGGGACCTGGATCTCGAAGAGGTCGTCCTCCATGTTCATCGACTGCGCGCGCGTCTGGAGGTTGGTCTTCACCCGGTTCTCGTAGCCGGCGTAGGTGTGGATGACGTACCAGTCACCCTCCTGGCGACGCAGCTTGGAGCGGAACTCCTGGAGGGGGTCGACCTCCTCCTCGGGCTCCGCGGGGGTGCCCTCGGAAGCTTCGTCCGAGTCCTCGGCGTCCTCGTCCGAGTCCTCGGACTCTTCATCCGACGCCTCGGCGGAGGCCTGGACCTCCTCGAGGGTCTCCTCCACCGTGTCCTCGAAGCCCGCGTCGTCGCCGATCTCGGACTGCTCGGAGTCCTCCTGGGCGGAGGAGACGAGCTCGGACTCGGTCTGCTCGAAGCCGGACCCGGCGGTCCGCTCGGCGGCCTCGGCCTGTGCGATCTGCTCGGAGTCGTCCGCGGGGATCTCCACGACCTGCTCGGAATCGTCGGAGGGGAGCTGCGCGTCGTGGTTCTCGAGTTCCTGCTCGGGCACTGTTCCTGCTTTCTCGTGGCATCGACGTCGGCGGGCCGACGACGTGCTCACGCGGAGATCGGTTGGATGACGTGGGCGGGTCCCGCTACTGCGGCCCCGCGGTTCCGTTGCCGAAGAGCCAGAAGGCGCCCTGCCCGAAGACGAAGTCGAGGGCGGAGATCAGCAGCAGCATGAACGCCACGAACACCAGGACGATGATCACGTAGTTGGTGAGCTCGCGTCGGGTGGGGGTGACGACCTTCTTGAGCTCGCCGATCACCTCGCGCAGGAAGGTGAGGATCCGACCGAAGAAGCCCTTCTCGCGAGCTGCCCGCTCGCCGGCGGCTTCCGGTACTGCGGCTCTTGCCATCTCGGTTCCGCCCCTTTCCTCGACGATCGACGAGCACCTCGACTGCTGTTCACGGGCCCGGGGGCGCCGTGAGGGGAAATTCTGCAGGGCAGACAGGACTCGAACCTGCAACCTGCGGTTTTGGAGACCGCTGCGCTACCAATTGCGCCACTGCCCTTCGGCAACCTGTGAGTCGCCGCCCCACTGTTCAGATCCCGAGCCGCTTCAAGGCGCACTCGATCACTGGGTTGTGAGCACCGGGAACTACTGTAGCGGCTCCGCTCGCACGACGCAACGCGACGCCCGGGAGGGAGCCGGGAGCGTCCGCGCCCTCTCTCCGGGAGCGGGCCGAGGACCCCCGCCCCCGGCGATCCGTCCTAGGCTTCCGAGACCTCCGCCACCTAGGATTGACCGGGGGGCCAGCTCCCCCGCCGCCCACCGCCCGAGACGCCCCAGAGAAGAGAGACCATGACCTCCCACGAGCGCATCTCCGCCCGCATCGCAGCCATCGCCCCCTCGGCCACCCTGGCCGTCGACTCCAAGGCCAAGGCCCTCAAGGCGGCGGGGCGCCCCGTGATCGGGTTCGGCGCCGGCGAGCCGGACTTCTCGACCCCCGGCTACATCGTCGACGCCGCCCGCGAGGCGCTCGAGGACCCCGCCAACTTCCGCTACACCCCGGCCGCGGGCCTGCCCGAGCTGCGCGCCGCCATCGCCGAGAAGACCCGTCGGGACTCCGGCTACGACGTCGAGCCCTCGCAGGTCCTGGTGACCAACGGCGGCAAGCAGGCGGTCTACGAGGCGTTCGCGACCGTCATCGACGAGGGCGACGAGGTCCTCCTGCCCGCCCCCTACTGGACCACCTACCCCGAGGCGATCCGGTTGGCCGGCGGCGTCCCGGTCGAGGTCTTCGCCGGGTCCGAGCTGGAGTACAAGGTGACCGTGGACCTGCTGGAGGAGGCCTTCACGGAGCGGACCAAGGCCCTGATCTTCGTCTCCCCCTCCAATCCCACCGGCGCCGTCTACTCGCCCGAGGAGACCGCGGCCATCGGCCGGTGGGCCGCGGAGAAGGGCGTCTTCGTCATCACCGACGAGATCTACGAGCACCTGACCTACGACGGCACGCCCTTCACCTCGATCGCCACGGCCGTGCCCGAGCTGGGCGATCGGGTGATCGTGCTCAACGGCGTCGCCAAGACCTACGCGATGACCGGGTGGCGCGTGGGCTGGATGATCGCCGCGGCCGACGTCCTGAAGGCCGCCGCCAACCTGCAGTCGCACCTGAGCTCCAACGTCAACAACGTCGCCCAGCGCGCGGCGATCGCGGCCGTCTCCGGCTCCATGGACGCCGTCGAGGAGATGAAGGTCGCCTTCGACCGGCGCCGCCGCGCCATCGTCGAGGGGCTCAACGCGATCGAGGGCGTGCACTGCCCGACGCCGGAGGGCGCCTTCTACGTCTACCCGGACGTGACCGGGCTGATCGGCAGCACCGTCTCGGGCCGCCGCATCGACTCCTCCCAGGACCTCGCCGAGGTGATCCTGGAGGAGGCCGAGGTCGCGGTGGTCCCGGGCGAGGCCTTCGGCCCCTCGGGCTACCTCCGGCTCTCCTACGCGCTGGCCGACGACGACCTGCGGGAGGGCGTCGAGCGGATCCAGCGCCTGCTCGCGACGGCGCAGCGCTGACGGACGAAACCCTCGGGAACACACACGATCCCACGGCCCCGCAGGGTAGGATGGGAACCCAGATTCCCGCCCGACCAGACCACCGTGATCAAGCTAGGAGAAGGCCGAGATGAAGATCGGACTGCTGACCAGTGGGGGCGACTGCCCCGGGCTCAACGCCGTCATCCGGGGCGCCGTGCTCAACGGCGTCAAGACCTACGATGACGAGTTCGTCGGCTTCCGGGACGGGTGGCGCGGCGTCGTCGAGGGCGACGTCATGGACCTCCCCCGCACCAAGGTGCGCGGCCTCGCCCGGACCGGGGGGACGATCCTGGGCACCTCCCGGACCAATCCCTTCGACGGGCCGCACGGCGGGCCGGAGAACATCTCGATCGTGCTGGAGCGCCACCACATCGACGCGATCGTCGCGATCGGCGGCGAGGGCACGCTGGCCGGGGCCAAGCGGCTCGCCGACGCCGGCCTGCCGGTCGTGGGCGTGCCCAAGACCATCGACAACGACCTCCAGGCCACCGACTACACCTTCGGCTTCGACACCGCGGTCTCGATCGCGACCGACGCGATGGACCGCCTGCGCACCACGGGCGAGTCCCACCACCGCTGCATGGTCGCCGAAGTCATGGGGCGGCACGTCGGCTGGATCGCGCTGCACTCGGGGATGTCGGCCGGCGCGCACGCCGTGCTGATCCCGGAGCAGAGGGTCCCGATGAGCCAGGTCGCCGAGTGGGTCAAGGAGGTGCACGACCGCGGGCGCGCGCCGCTGGTGGTCGTCGCGGAGGGGTTCATCCCCGAGGGGTTCGACGAGGTGCTGCACGAGAAGGGCACCGAGAAGGACGGCCGGCCCCGGCTCGGCGGGATCGGTGAGTACGTGACCGAGGAGATCGAGCGGCTGACCGGCATCGAGACCCGCAACACCACGCTGGGGCACATCCAGCGCGGCGGGGCCCCCACGGGGTTCGACCGCGTGCTGGCCACCCGCTTCGGCATGGCCGTGGTGGACATGATCCACGACAAGGAGTGGGGCCGGATGGTCGCGCTGAAGGGCACCGACGTCGTGCGCGTGGACTTCTCCGAGGCGCTGAACAACCTGAAGCAGGTCCCGCAGCACCGCTGGGACGAGGCCAAGGTCCTCTTCGGCCGCTGACCGGGGCGGTTCCCGCGGCGGGCCCAGCCCCGGACGGTGGCGGGCCAGCGCGGCCGGGAGCCCAGATCCGGCGGGGAGGGCCCGCAGGACCTCTCCCCGCCCGCCCCTTCCGGCTCAGCGCAGGAAGTCCGCCCGGTTCCGGCGGCCCGCGGCCTGCCCGGCGTCGGGCTCCACGATCACGGTCTGCGCCGCGGCATACTCGATCGCTGCGGGGGCGCCCTCGGCGTCACGGGTCTCGGCCTGCGCGGAGTCCCCGCCGTCGTCGAGGACGGTGAGCTGGGCACCGGGGTCCACCGAGCGCTTGACGACCGCGAGCGCGATGGGACCGGCCTCGTGGTGCTGGGCCACGCTGGTCACCCGCCCGACCGTCCGCTCCCCGAGCCGCACGGCCGAGCCGCGGGCCGGGATCGTGTGCTCCGAGCCGTCGAGGTCCAGGAAGACCAGGCGGCGCGGCGGGTGCCCGAGGTTGTGCACGCGGGCCACCGTCTCCTGCCCCTTGTAGCAGCCCTTGGCCAGGTGCACCGCCGTGCGCAGCAGGTCCAGCTCGTGGGGGATGGTGCGCTCGTCGACCTCGGTCGCGACGCGCGGGCGCCACGCCTCGATGCGCAGGGCCTCCGCGGCCCACACGCCCGACCAGCGCAGCCCGAGCCCGGGCAGCCGGTCCCGGGGCACGACCGCCTCGAACCAGGCGTGGCCCTCCCCCGGATGATCCGGCCCCGAGTAGGCGATTCCCCCCTCGACGACCCCCGGCCACGGGTCGCGCCACACCGGGCACGCCAGGTCCGGGCCCAGCGCCTCGGCGAGGTCCCGGCCGGAGCCGATCACCGCGAACTCGTCGCTGACGTTGGCCACCTCGACCCGGAGCATGAAGCGCATGGAGTCGAGGAACGCCGCGAGCGGCTCCGCCTGCCCGGCCTCGACGATCAGCCACAGCCGGTCCTCCCCCACGATCACGTGCGGGGCGTAGTCGATCCGCCCCTGCACGGTCAGCAGGGTGGTCTCGGCCGAGGCGCCGGCGGGCAGCCCGGTGATCACCTGCGAGGAGAGCGTGGTGAGCCAGGACGCGCGGTCCTCCCCGGCGATGGTCACGATCTCCCGGTGCGAGAGGTCCACGGCCGCGGGGGCGCCGCCGTCGTCGCGGGCCAGGGCGCGCTGCTCCTTGACCGGGTCGCCGTAGTGCGCGGCCACGCCGGCGTCGGGCGCAGCGGCCTCGACCGCGCCGTGCAGGCCCAGCAGCGGGGAGCGGCGGCTCACGAGCCCTCCACCCTCCGCAGGCGCGCCGAGGCGTGGGAGCCCATGCCCTGGCCCATGGCCGACATGTCCCAGGCCCACATGAGCTCGCCGTTGACGAGGCCGTACATGCGCGAGGCGGCCGCGTACTCCTTGGCGCCCGAGCTGCGCATCACGGCGTCGGTGGCCATCTGGATCCGGGGCCCCTCGATGACGCCGACGTACATCTCGCTGATGCCGCCGGGGTGGTCGATGTTCGCGATCATCTCGAAGCCGCCCTCCTCGCGGCGCAGCTTCTCGACGTCCTCCGCGGAGGTCATGACGGGCACGACGTCGGCGGGCAGCAGCCCCGGCCCCGGGTCGCCGTCCTCGAGCGGGCGGTCTAGCTGCCAGAACCCGGTCTCCACGGAGAGCGGGCGGGTCTGGTTGCCCTCCTCGTCGAGGAGGTACGACTCGGCGCGGTACTCGAGGTACGGGAGGCCGTTCTGGCGGAAGGAGACGATCTGGCCGAACTGGCGCTCCTCCTGCTCGCCGTAGCCGAGCACGCCCACCCCCTCCCACTCGCCGAGCAGCCAGGCGAAGGGCACGAGTTCGGGGGTCAGGTTCGCGGGGATCTCAATAGGCATGACCCCATCTTAAAACACCGAGAGCCCGGGCATCCATGCCCAGGCTCTCGGCGAACGGTCGATGAGGCTACTTCTGACCCTTGAACAGACGCGCCACGACCACGGCCGCGGACCCCGCGATGGCCAGGCTGGCGATGCCCAGCAGGGACAGGTAGAAGATTTCCAGAGCGATGATCATGGCCTTAACGTAGCACGGCCAGGAGGAAGAACGTCCCCGCGTAGCCGAGGGTCCCGAAAAAGGCCACGGGCGTGACGCCGAGGGTGATCGCGCCCCGTCGCGGACCGTCCCGCGGGCCGGCCCAGATCATCCGCCCGCCCACGAACCCGATGCACGCGGCGATGATCAGGCCGGTCCCCCACACCACGGCGTCGGCGCTGGTCTCGGAGTGCACGACGGCCATGCCGATCCACCCCGAGGAGCTCACGGAGGCCAGCACGCCGGCGGTCGCGGCGATGACCGACTCGAGCCGCCCCCGCGCGCCCTCCCCGCGCGCCAGCTCGACGATGAAGCACAGCAGCACGCCCACGGCCACCACCGCCGGCAGCAGGTACAGCAGCCGGTCGATGGAGAAGACGTACACGACGACGCAGCTCAGCAGCCCGCAGCCGGCGATGAGGCAGGTGTGGGACACGACCCGCTTCTGGTCCCGCAGCGCGGCCGCGCCCGACGCCGCGGGCCACCCCCAGGCGATCGTCAGGACCATGACCACGGTGACGACCAGCGAGACCTCGGGCGAGAGGACGGCCCCGGTCAGCGAGAGCACGAGCGCGACGACGCTCGAGAGCGCCACGAGCGCGTAGCGCTCCCTCCCGTGCGTCCCGACGCGGCTCAGCGCGCGTTCGCGGCCCTCCCCTGGGGTGGCTTCCATGTTCCTCCGTGCGATCGGCTGCCCCGCCGGTGCCCGGCGCGTCCCGGCGCGTCGTCTCCGCGGCCTGATCCTGTCAGTCTAACCGGGCGGGCCCGGAGCGCGGATCTCGCTGCGCCGGCGTGCCCCGGCCTCCCCGGCCCCGGGTGCCGCACGCCATATACTGTCCCTCAGGCACCGGCGCCGCCCGAATACAGCACGCCCGTGCCCGTCATGGGCCGGCCGGCACGCCACACCCCGGAGGTAGTACGTGGTCCACATCCTGATGCTCAGCGACACCGCCGACGAGGCTGCCGAGGTGCTGCCCTCGCTCGAGCTGCTGACGCATCGGATCAGCGCGCAGCCCGCCGCGATCAAGGCGGAGGCCGTGCGGGCGCTGGAGGCCGACGTCGTGCTCCTCGACGCCCGCCAGGCCCTCGTGACCGCCAAGAACACCGCCCAGCTGCTGCGCGCCGCGGGCGTCCACCTGCCGCTGATCGCGGTCGTGGGCGAGGGCGGGCTGGCCGCCGTCTCGGCCCACTGGTCGATCACCGACTTCATCCTGAGCACCGCCGGGCCGGCCGAGCTGGACGCCCGGCTGCGCTTCGCGGGCGAGCGCACCGAGGACGAGCCGGAACGCGAGGCCGTCATCCGCTCCGGCGCCGTGAGCATCGACGAGGCCTCCTACGTCGCGCGGGTCAACGGGAACCCGCTGAACCTCACCTTCAAGGAGTTCGAGCTGCTGAAGTTCCTCGCCCAGAACTCGGGCCGGGTCTTCACGCGGGTCCAGCTGCTCTCGGAGGTCTGGGGGTACGACTACTACGGCGGCACGCGCACGGTCGATGTGCACATCCGGCGGCTGCGGGCCAAGCTCGGCAACGACCACGAGCAGCTCATCACGACCGTCCGCAACGTCGGCTACAGCTTCGCCGCCGGCTCCTCTTGAGGCTCCGGCGCCGCGGCCCGTGCCTCGCGGCCCGCGGACGACGCCGGCCGGTCGCGCAGGCTGTGGACGGCGGGGCGGGTCCGCGCCCGTCGTCCACCGCCATGCCCCGCGCCGGCCTCGCACGGGGTCGGGCGGGCCGCGCGGATTGTTAGAGTGTGGGAGAGGTGCGCGGGGCGCTGTCAGGCCCCGCTCCGGTGAGAGGAGACGGACATGACGGTGGAGCAGACGCAGCACGACTCCTCGACGCGCTTCCACGTGGAGGAGTCCCGGCCGACCCCGGGGCTCGTCGAGCGCGTGGAGCGGATCGCGCGGGCGGCCCAGTCGCACGACGGCGCGGCCCCGCTGTCCGAGCAGAGCCTCGTGGAGCTGCGCCGCGCCGCGGGCGAGGAGGGCACCGGGCTCCTCCTGGTGACCGCGTCCGAGGAGGGCGAGCTGGTCGGCGCCGCGGTCGCCACCGCGCCGCCGTCGGAGGAGGCCGCCGGGACGCTCGAGGCGGTCGTGGCCCCCGGGGCCCGCGGCCACGGCGTCGGGCGGGCCCTGCTGGGGTTCGCGCTGGGCGAGCACGGCCTGGGGGCCGAGCTGCCCCGGTACCGGGCGTGGGTGCACGGCACCGGCGTCGTCGGGGACAGCGACGAGTACTCGGCGCCGCTGGCCGCCGTCGCGCTGGCCCGGGACTTCCGCTTCACCTCGGTCCGCGAGCTCTGGAAGATGCGGCTGGAGCTGACCAACCAGGCCCGGGAGGAGCTCGCCCGCCAGGCCGCGCAGCACTCCCCCAAGGGCCCGGTGCGCCTGCGCACCTTCGAGGAGGCCGACGCCGGGGCCTGGATCGCCCTGAACGCCGAGGCCTTCGCCGACCACCCCGAGCAGGGGCAGCTGACGCTGGAGGACCTCTCCGCCCGCCGCGCCGAGGACTGGTTCCGGCCCGAGGGGTTCTTCCTGGCGGAGTCCGAGCGGGACTCCACCGGCAAGCCCGCGCTGCTGGGGTTCCACTGGACCAAGATCGAGGCCGAGCAGCCCGCCGGCGAGCGCGAGGGCGAGGTCTACGCCGTCGGCGTCTCCCCGGACGCCCAGGGCACGGGTCTGGGCCGGTCCCTCACGCTCACGGGCATGGACTACCTGGCGCGCCTGGGCCTGGACGGCTCGGAGGACCCGCTGCGGGCGATCGTGCTCTACGTCGACGCGGACAACAGCGCCGCGGTGGGCCTGTACCGTTCGCTGGGCTTCAAGCCCTGGGACGTCGACACCATGTACGCCCCCTCCCCCGAGAACGCGGCGGAGGAGGCCGACCGGCAGTCCCAGCAGCAGCACAACCTGACCCAGCCCGCCGTGACCACCAGCATCGCCAAGATCGAGCGGGCCGACACCCGCGGCGACCGCATCGAGGCCCCGGAGAAGGTCCAGACCCCGCTGCTGCAGGGCGACTTCGGCCCCGAGCGGTTCCTGGACCGCGAGTCCTCGTGGCTCGACTTCAACACCCGCGTCCTGGAGCTGGCCGAGGACCCTGACCAGTACCTGCTGGAGCGCCTGAACTTCCTCTCGATCGTGGCCTCCAACCTCGACGAGTTCTTCATGGTCCGGGTGGCCGGCCTGAAGCGGCGCATCGCGACCGGCATCGCGGTCCCCTCCGCCTCGGGGCTGACGCCCGAGGAGCAGATGGACCTCATCAGCTCCTCGGCCCACCGGCTGCAGGAGCGCCACGCGCGCGTCTTCCACGACCAGGTCCGGCCGGCCCTCGCAGAGGAGGGGCTGCTGATGGTCGAGTGGGGCGACCTCGAGGCCGAGGCCCGAGAGCGGCTGTCCGAGCAGTTCACCCGCGAGCTGTTCCCCGTGCTGACCCCGCTGGCGGTGGACCCCGCGCACCCCTTCCCGTACATCTCGGGGCTGTCGCTGAACCTCGCGGTCATCGTCCGCAACCCGCAGTCGGGCAAGGAGCTTTTCGCCCGCATCAAGGTCCCGGACCAGCTTGACCGGATGGTCTCGGTGGACGGGAGCCGCGCGACCAACTCGCCCTCCCGCACGGCCCGCTTCATCCCGCTCGAGGAGATCATCTCCCAGCACCTGCACCTGCTCTTCCCGGGCATGGACGTCGTCGAGCACCACCTCTTCCGGGTCACCCGCAACGAGGACCTGGAGGTGGAGGAGGACGACGCCGAGAACCTCCTCCAGGCGCTCGAGAAGGAGCTGCTGCGGCGCCGGTTCGGCCCCCCGGTGCGGCTCGAGGTCGAGGACACCATCAACCCGGCGATCCTGGACCTGCTGGTCTCGGAGCTGCGCATCCACGAGGACGAGGTCTACCGGCTCCCCGCCCCGCTGGACCTGCGCGGCATGTCCAACATCGTCGACGCCAACCGGCCCCGGCTGCACTTCCGGAAGTTCGTGGCCCACACCTCCCGCTTCCTGAACTCGGCCGAGACCGCCAATGCCGCCGACGTCTTCGGCGCGACCCGCGAGCGCGACGTCCTGCTGCACCACCCGTACGACTCCTTCGCGACCAGCGTCCTGGCGTTCCTGGAGCAGGCGGCCGCGGACCCCGCGGTGCAGGCCATCAAGCAGACCCTGTACCGCACCTCGGGCGACTCCCCGATCGTGGACGCGCTGATCGAGGCGGCCGAGTCCGGCAAGCAGGTGCTGGCCGTCGTGGAGATCAAGGCCCGCTTCGACGAGCAGGCGAACATCTCCTGGGCGCGCAAGCTCGAGGAGGCCGGGGTGCACGTGGTCTACGGCATCGTGGGCCTGAAGACGCACTGCAAGATCTCGCTCGTGGTCCGCCGCGAGGCCGACGGGCTGCGGCGCTACTGCCACCTGGGCACGGGCAACTACCACCCCTCGACCGCGCGCTTCTACGAGGACCTGGGCCTGCTGACCTGTGACCCGGTCATCGCCGAGGACGTCTCGCGGCTGTTCAACCAGCTCTCCGGGTACGCCCCGAAGACGAACTACGAGACGCTGCTGGTCGCCCCGCGCTCGCTGCGCTCCGGACTGATCGACCGGATCAACCGGGAGATCGCGCACCAGCGCGCGGGGCTCGACGCCCGCATCCAGATCAAGTGCAACTCGATGGTCGACGAGGCGATCATCGACTCGCTGTACCGGGCCTCGCAGTCGGGGGTCGAGGTCAACGTCGTCGTGCGCGGGATCTGCGCGCTGCGGCCCGGGATCCCCGGGCTGTCGGAGAACATCACGGTCCGCTCCGTGCTGGGGCGCTTCCTCGAGCACTCGCGGGCGTTCACGTTCGAGAACGGGGGCAAGCCCGTGGCCTACATCGGCTCGGCGGACATGATGCACCGCAACCTTGACCGGCGGGTCGAGGCGCTGGTGCGCATCAAGGACCCGGTGCACATCGACTACCTGCGCCGGATGTTCGACCTGTACGTCTCCGACGAGTCCTCCACCTGGCACCTCGCGAGCGACGGCGAGTGGAAGCGCCACTCCCGGGCCGCCGACGGCTCCCCGCTGCGCGACGTCCAGTCCTCCTACCTCGCCGCCCGCGCGCAGACCAGCTCCTCCTCCCGCTCCTGATCCGTCCGCGCCCCGCCGCCCCGACCCGGGCGCCGGTGCGCGTGCGCCGCCTCTTCCCCGCTCCCGTCCCCGCTCCTCCTGCGTCGAAGGATCCCACGCCCATGTCTCACTCTCAGGACGCCCGGCCGCCCATCGTGGCCGCCGGCGCGATCTGCTGGCGCGAACGCGACGGCGGGATCGAGGTGCTGATCATCCACCGCCCCAAGTACGACGACTGGTCCTGGCCCAAGGGCAAGCAGGATCGCGGCGAGTCGGTCCCGGAGACGGCCGTGCGCGAGCTCCAGGAGGAGGTGGGGCTCCGCGTGACGCTCGGCCCGCCCCTGGCCACGACCACCTACTCGATCTCGCGGCGGCGCAAGGACGTCTATTACTGGGCCGCCCACGTGGACCCCCTCGCGGAGGCCGAACCCGACGGCGGCGAGGTGGACCGCCTGGAGTGGGTCAAGCCCTCTCGCGCCCGGGCCCTGCTCACCAATCCCACGGACGCGGCGCCGCTGGATCGCCTGCTCGAGCTGCGGGAGGCCAAGGACCTGCGCACCCGGCAGATCATCGTGGTGCGCCACGCCAAGGCCAAGCCGCGCTCCTCGTGGTCCCGCGCCGAGGGCGAGCGTCCCCTCGCCGCGACCGGCAAGCGGCAGGCGGTCGCCGTGGGTCGGCTGCTCGCGTGCTGGCGGCCCGCCCGCGTCATCTCCAGCCCGTGGATCCGGTGCATGCAGACCGTGGCCGGCTACGCCCAGAAGTACTCCGTGCCGGTCAAGGAGAAGAACCGGCTCACGGAGGCCGCGCACGGCCGGAAGCCGGAGAAGGTCGCCCGGCTCGTCCACTCGCTCTTCGACTCGAGCCACTCGGTGGTGCTGTGCACCCACCGCCCCGTCCTGCCCACGGTCCTGGAGGCCCTAGGGCGGCACTGCCCCAAGCAGCTGCGCGCCCAGCTGCCCTCGAAGGACCCGTACCTCAGCCCCGGTGAGATGATCGTCCTGAACGTGAGTCTCAAGCACCGGGACCGCGTCATCTCGATAGAACAGGTCAAGCCCTTTGACGACTGAACCGATCCCCACCCCGTACGAGGACCTGCTGCGCGACATCCTGGCCACCGGCCACCGGCGCACCGACCGCACCGGCACCGGCACCGTGGGCGTGTTCGGGCGGCAGCTGCGCTTCGACCTGTCCTCCTCCTTCCCCCTGCTGACGACCAAGCGCGTGCACTTCAAGTCCGTCGCGATCGAGCTGCTGTGGTTCCTCCGCGGCGGCTCCAACGTGCGCTGGCTCCAGGAGCGCGGCGTGAGCATCTGGGACGAGTGGGCGGACGAGAACGGCGACCTGGGGCCGGTCTACGGGGTCCAGTGGCGCTCCTGGCCGCGGCCCGAGGGGGGCAGCATCGACCAGCTCGCCCGCGTCATCGACTCGCTGCGCGAGCGGCCCGACTCCCGTCGGCACATCGTGACCGCCTGGAACCCTGCGGAGGTCGAGCAGATGGCGCTGCCGCCCTGCCACGCCCTGTTCCAGTTCCACGTCGAGCCCGTCGAGGACGGCCCGGACCGCCTCTCCTGCCAGCTCTACCAGCGCTCGGCCGACATGTTCCTCGGGGTTCCCTTCAACATCGCCTCTTACGCGCTGCTCACGACGCTGGTGGCCGACCAGGTGGGCATGGTCCCCGGCGAGTTCGTGTGGACCGGCGGGGACTGCCATATCTACGAGAACCACCTGGAACAGGTCCGCCTGCAGCTGAGCCGCGAGCCGAGGCCGTACCCCTCGCTGCGGGTCGCGCACCGGGACTCCATCGACGCCTACGAGTACGAGGACTTCGAGGTCCTCGGCTACGACCCCCACCCCACGATCAAGGCGCCGATCGCGGTATGAGCGGCGCACGGGACGAGGAGACGGCCGGGACCGCTATCGGCGCCGACCGGGACGAGCGGAGCGGCGGCGTCGGCCCCCACGGGGGCACCGCGGGCGCGGCCTCCAGCGACCCCGGTGACCGCGGTCCCGAGCTAGCGGCCATCTGGGCCGAGGCCCGGGACCGCGTCATCGGCTCCGAGGGGACGATGCCGTGGCACGTCCCCGAGGACATGGCGCTGTTCAAGCGCGAGACCACGGGCTTCCCGGTCGTCATGGGCCGCGCGACGTGGGAGTCCTTCCCCGAGCGGTTCCGCCCGCTCCCCCACCGGACCAACATCGTGCTCAGCCGCGGCGCCCCGGAGGAGGGCGAGGAGCGCGGGGGCGCGTGGTGGTTCCGGTCGCTCGACGCCGCCCTGGAGCTGGCGGCCCGCTCGCCCGGCGGAACCGAGCGGATCTGGATCATCGGCGGGGCGAGTCTGTACGAGAGGGTGCTCGACGCCGTCGGCCTCCCCGCGGTGCGCGGCGGCCGGCTCTCCCGCGTGCTGCTCACCCGGCTCGACGCCGCCGTGCCCGGCGACCGGAGGGCGCCCGCCCTGGGCGAGGAGTGGTCAGCGCGCCCGGTGGGCTCCGGCGTGGACGAGCGGGCGCGCCTCGCCGGCGACGACGGCGCCCTGACGCCGCACCCCGTCCCCTACCGCTTCCTGGACGTCCGCCGGGGCCGCTGAGACCCGCGCGGCGCCGGCCCCGGGCCCGGCCGCCGGCAACGGACTCGGCCGTCCGCTTCGCGCCCGGTAGACTGACGCGTATGACTTTCAGCCGTTCAGATGCAGTGGGTTTTGTCGGTTGGCGCGGCATGGTGGGCTCCGTGCTCATGAAGCGCCTCGAGGACGAGGGCGACTTCTCGGGGATCACCCCCGTGTTCTTCTCGACCTCCAACGCCGGCGGCGAGGCCCCGACCTTCGCGGGCGTCGAGGCGGGCGGCACGCTGAAGGACGCCCACGACCTCGACGCGCTCTGCGAGCTGCCCATCATCGTCACCACCCAGGGCGGCGACTACACCCAGGCGGTGCACCCCGAGCTGCGCCGCCGGGGCTGGGACGGCCTCTGGATCGACGCCGCCTCCACCCTCCGCCAGAACGACGACGCCCTGATCGTCCTCGACCCGGTCAACCGCGACGTCATCGACCGCGGCCTCGAGGCGGGCGTCAAGGACTTCGTGGGCGGCAACTGCACCGTCTCCTGCCTGCTGATGGGCCTGGGCGGCCTGTTCCGCCGCGGCCTGGTCGAATGGGGCACGGCCATGACCTATCAGGCGGCCTCCGGCGGCGGCGCCCGGCACATGCGCGAGGTCCTCAAGGGCTTCCGCGACATCTCCGGCGGCGTCTCCACCGAGCTGCAGGACCCCGCCTCCGCGATCCTGGAGATCGACCGCAAGGTCCTGGAGCTCCAGCGCTCCGGGGACCTGGACACCGCGCAGTTCGAGGTGCCCCTGGCCGGCTCGCTGATCCCCTGGATCGACTCCGACCTCGGCAACGGCCAGTCCCGCGAGGAGTGGAAGGCCGACGCGGAGACCAACAAGATCCTGGGCCTCGAGGGCGCCGATCGTGTGATCATGGACGGCCTGTGCGTGCGCATCGCGACCATGCGCTCGCACGCCCAGGCGCTGACGCTGAAGCTCACCGAGGACCTGCCGGTCGAGGAGATCGAGCGGATCATCGACGAGGACAACGAGTGGGCCACCGTGGTGCCCAACACCAAGGAGGCCACCGCCCGGGGGCTGACGCCGGTGGCGTCGTCGGGAAGCCTGCAGATCCCGGTGGGGCGCATCCGCAAGCTCGCCATGGGGCCCGAGTACATCTCGGCCTTCACCGTCGGCGACCAGCTGCTGTGGGGCGCCGCCGAGCCGGTGCGCCGCATGCTCAAGATTGCGACCGGGACGCTCTAGGGGCCCCCGATGACCGAGCAGAGCCCCCGGCCGCTTCCCGTCGACCTCACGGAGGAGGGAGCGGTGCGGGGGTTCTTCGCCGTCGACCCGCGCTCCGACGTCCCGCCGTACTCGCAGCTGCGGCGCCGGGTCATCGAGGCCAGGGGGCGGGGGACGCTCGCCCCCGGCACCCGGCTCCCGCCGGTGCGCCGCCTGGCCATCTGGCTGGACCTGGCGCCCAACACGGTGGCGAAGGCCTACCGGGAGCTCGAGGCGGCCGGCGTGATCGAGACGCGGGGCCGCTCCGGAAGCTTCGTGCGCGCCGCCTCCGACGCCGAGGAGCGGGCCCTGGCGCTGACCCGCGAGTACCTGAAGACGCTGCGCGGGCTGGGCCTGACCGCCCGGGAGGGCCGATCCCTGCTGGACCGCGTGCTCGAGGAGGACGCCCCGGGATGACCCGGGACGGGGCGACGGCTGGCGCCCCGGAGTGGGCCGGCCACCGGCCTCTGGAAGGGCTGCCCGCCGGCCTCTGCAGGGTTCCCCGCCGCGCTCCGGACGGGCTGCCGCCGCACCGCGACAGCCCAGCCGTCGGCCTACGCGCGCCAGCCGCCCGGCCCCGGCGACGCACGCGCTGCGGGGCAGGACCAGGACCCTGCCGCGGGGGCGGTGCGGGGCGCAGCTGTGCCTGCTGTGGAAGCGCGCCTTGAGGAGGTCGTGGTGCTGGCGCCGGGCGATGCGGGCCCCCGCGCGCTCGGCCCTCAGGCACGCCTTGCGCTCCCGGCGCCCCTGCCGCCGGCGCCGGTAGGCGTGCCACACCGCGAGCACCCGGCCCTTGGCCCACTGGTTGAAGCGGTGGACCAGCGGATACTCGGTGGCCAGGACGCCCAGCCCGAGGAAGATCGCGAGCCAGCCCGGCCCCGGCGTCACCAGCATGACGACGCCGGCCAGCACGATCACGCCCCCGACGAGCGTCACGAGGACCTTGTGGATCACGCGCAGGACGGGATGACGGTGGGTGAACGCCTTGAACCGGCCCAGGAGGCGGTGCAGCCGCCCCTCGCGCTGGCCCTCTTCGATCTCGGCCTGTAGGCCCACCGGCACCTCCATCTGCCCTCGCGGCGTCACGTGTCCTGCCATTCTACGGGCCGACGGACGGCGCGTATATGGCCTGCCCCACGCGCGGGCGGGACCCGCAGGGAATTGCCAGCTAGAGCTCCGTGCCCAGCAGCACGGGCTCGGCCTCGAGGCGCACGCCGAAGGCCTCCTGCACGCCGTCGCGCACGGTGCGGGCGATTGCGAGCACGTCCCCCGCACTCGCTCCCCCGCGGTTGGTCACCGCCAGGGTGTGCTTGGTCGACAGCGAGGACCGCCCGCCCGCGATCCGGCTCGACTCGCCCCCGAGGCCGAAGCCCTTGGTGAAGCCGGCGTGCTGGATCAGCCACGCCGCCGAGAGCTTGATCTTCGAGGCGTCCACCTCGCCCGTCGGGTCCAGCACCGGGTAGCGCGGGGCGTCCTCGGGCACGGAGCCGGCCTCCTCGGCCGGGATGATCGGGTTGGTGAAGAAGGAGCCGGTGCTGAAGGTGTCCCGGTCGCCCGGGTCCAGGACCATCCCCTTGCCCGCCCGGAGCCCGAGCACCGCGCGGCGCACCTCGGCGGCCGGGGCCCGCTCGCCCACCTCGACGCCCAGGGTGCGGGCCAGCTCGGCGTAGCGCACGGGGGCGGAGTCGGCCCGGCGGGCCAGCGCGAACTCGACCTCGAGCACGACGAAGCGCGGGGAGGAGCCCAGGGACTCCCGCTTCAGGAGCGAGTCCCGGTAGGAGAACTCGAGGTCCTCGCGCCCGAGCTCGACCCGGCGCCCCTCGCGGCGGTCGAAGGCGATGACGCGGGTCAGCAGCTGGGAGACCTCGGTGCCGTACGCGCCGACGTTCTGGACCGGCGTCGCACCCGTGGTCCCCGGGATGCCGGAGAGGGTCTCCAAGCCGGAGAGGCCCGACTCGACGGCGCGCGCCACCAGCTCGTCCCACGGCTCGCCGGCCGCGACCCGCATCAGGGCCTCCCGCCCGCCGGGGCGGTCGGCGACCTCGACGCCGCGCGAGAGCACGTGCACCACGGTCCCGGCGAAGCCCTCGTCGCCGATCAGGAGGTTGGAGCCGCCGCCCAGCACGAGGAGGGGCTCGCCCGCGGCGTCGGCGCGGGCGACGGCGTCCACGACGGCGTCGGAGCTCTCCGCGGCCACGTAGGAGGCGGCGGGGCCGCCCACGCCGAGGGTGGTCAGGTCGCTCAGAAGGGTCTCAGTCACGGCATCCAGTGTACGGGAGCGCGCGGGGGCCTCTCCACGCGGCTCAGGCGCCCGCGCGGGGCGGCGGGGCCGGTTCAGACCTCTTCGCCGGGCAGCGGCCCCCGCAGGTTCGGCTCGCCGCCGTCCCGCTCCGCGGAGCGCGGCCGGCGCTTCGGCGCGGCCAGCTGCGGCACGAGGAACAGCGACGAGACCACCAGCACCAGGACCACCGCCAGGCCGTTCCGGACCCCCAGCGCCTCCCCGAGCAGCCCCAGCAGCGGCGGCCCGCCGAGGAACGCGCCGTAGCCGATGGTCGAGACCACCGAGACGCGCGCGGAGGCGCGCACGGGATCGTCCGCGGCGGCCGACATCCCGACCGGGAAGCCCAGCGCCGCGCCCACGCCCCAGACGAAGACCGCGATCAGGCCGAGCCACAGCCACGGCGAGAGCACGAACACCGCGAGCCCCACGATGGCCAGCGAGCAGGCGACGCGCATGACCGCGACCCGCCCGTAGGCGTTCAGCACCCCGGTGCCCAGCAACCGGCCCGTGGTCATGGCCGTGACGAACAGCCCGTAGCCGATGGCGCCCACCGAGGCGGGAGCGTCGTAGCCGTCGGTCAGGGCCAGGGCGACCCAGTCGTTCGCGGCGCCCTCGGCGAGCGCCATGCCCAGCACGAAGAGGCCGATGAGCACGGTCCGCCGCTCCCGCCAGGCGTGGCGCACCGAGTACGGCCCGCCGCCCTGGTCCACGATGGCCAGCAGGCCGGTGGTGGTGGTCCGGACGTCCCCGCCCTCGTGCCGGGTGAACCGCATGGACACCACGACCAGCGCGATGACGACGACGTACACCCCGGCCATGTGGGCGAACACCGAGACGCCGAGCGCGGTCATGACCGTGCCCACCACCGAGCCCAGCACGGTCCCCACCGAGAAGCAGCCGTGCATCAGCGGCATGCGCTGCTTCCCCAGGGCCCGCTCGACGCCGGCGCCCTGGACGTTGGCCGCCACGGAGTAGGTGGCCTGGCCCAGGCCGAACAGGCCCAGCCCGACACCTGAGACCACCACCGAGTGCAGCAGCGTGACCCCGGCGGCGAGGCCGAAGCCGCCCGCCATCATGAACGCGAAGGTCACCCAGATCGTCCGCTGCGCGCCGAGCCGCATGACCACCGGCCCGGAGGCGGAGACGGAGAGGAACGCGCCGACCGTCTGGGCCAGCAGCAGCAGGCCGAGCGGGCCGGCGGAGAGCCCCAGCTCCCCCGCGATGGCCGGCACCCGGACCAGCCACGCGGAGATGGACAGGCCGCTGGCCAGGTAGATGCCCAGGACGGCGAGCAGCCAGGCGCGGTCGGAGATGCGCGAGGTCTTCATGGGGTCTCGTTTCGGCTCGGCGGCGGGTGCGGGGTGCGAGTGGGCGGGGCCGCCGGGGCCCCTCACGACGACGTGCCGACCTCCCGGACCCCGCCGGCCGGGGTCGCGCTGGAGATCGGCACGTCGTCGCGTCGTCTCGGTCTCCGCGAGGCAGCGCCCTGCGCCGCGGTGGGTCCCTCAGGGGTGAGGGCCGATGCTCACATTCTTCCGCAGATCCCTCAGATCCGCACCACCGCCTGGGCCTTGACGAGCACCTTCTGGTCCTTGCCGGACTCGTCGGGGGCGGTGACGGCCAGGTCCACGCGCACCGTGGACGCCTCGGCGTCGAGGGCCCCGATCGTGCCGGTGACCGTGATCGCGGTGCCGCCGGTGTCCGGGGCGGCGTCGTCCTGCGCGTCCGGGACGGGCACGGGCTTGGTGAAGCGCGTCTGGTAGTCCAGGATCGCGCCGGGGTCCCCGATCCAGTCGGTCACGAGCTGGACCGCCGCGCCCATCGTGAACATGCCGTGAGCGATGACGCCCGGCAGTCCGACGGCGCGGGCGAACCGCTCGTTCCAGTGGATGGGGTTGAAGTCCCCGCTGGCGCCGGCGTAGCGCACCAGGTCGGCCCGGGTCACCTCGATGCGGCGGGTGCCGATGCCCTGGCCCTTCTCGAGCTCTGCGAAGGTCACGGTCATGGCTACTCCTCCCCCCGCACGAGCAGGGACGACACGGCGGTGGCGACGGGCTCCCCGGCGGCGTCCGCGATCTCCTCGCGGGTGGTGATCATGGCGCCGGCGCCCAGGGCGCGGACGGCGTCAACGTGGACGACGGCGGTGAGCTCGTCGCCGGCCACGATGGGGCGGTGGTGGGTGAAGCGCTGGTCCGCGTGGACCACGCGCGAGAAGTCGATCCCGGCCGTGGGGTCCTGGATCAGCTCCGCGTCGGCGGCCTGCGCGACGACGATCGCGAAGGTGGGCGGGGCGACCAGGTCCGCGTGGCCGAGCGCGCGGGCGGCGTCGACGTCGTGGTGCGCGGGCGCCTGGGCCTTGACGGCGCGGGCGAACTCGCGGATCTTCTCGCGGGAGACGACGTAGACCGGGGCGCCCTCGTACAGGCGCCCGGCCAGGTCCTCCGCGACGCTCTGGGATGCTGTCATGGCTCTCCTTGGCAGGTGGAAGGTGGCTGCGGCGGGTCGGGCTCCGCGCGCGGCGGGGCCCGACGCCGTCCCCAGCCTACCGGCGGACGGGCGGCTCGCCGGCGCGCTCGATCGCGCGGGCGGACCGGCTGTACAGGGCGATCCCGGCCGCGACCGAGACGTTGAGCGACTCCGCGCCCGGGATCATCGGGATCGCGGCGGTGCGCCCGACGGTCGAGGCGATCTCCTCGGACAGGCCGGTCTTCTCGGCGCCGAACACCAGGGCCAGGTCGGCGGGTTCCGCCGAGACGTCCCGGACCTCGCGCTCCCCTCGCCGTCGAGCGCCACGACGCCGCGCCCCCCGCCGGCCAGGAGGTTCTTGGCCTGCTCGCGGGTCGCGAGCGCGATCGGCAGGGAGAAGACGTACCCGCGGCTGGCGCGGACGAGCCTGCGGTCGGCGATGCTGGTCAGGCCGCTGTCCACGAGGATCAGGCCGGCCGCGCCGAAGGCGTAGGCGCTGCGGACGATCGCGCCGATGTTGCCGACGATCGTGACGCCGTCGAGCACGACGACGTCGCCCTCCCGCCCGTACACCCCGCCGGGCCGCAGCGGCCGGGGCGCCCGCGCGATCCCGAAGAGCCGGGGGCGCTTCTCGCTCTTGAAGACCTCCGAGGCCAGCGAGGTGCCGAGCAGGCGCACCGGGACGCCCTTCTCGCGGCACAGCCGCGCGACCTCGTCCGGGACCGGGGCTGTCTCCAGGGCGTAGACCTCGAGGAGCTCGACGCCGGCGCGCAGGCTCTGCAGGACCGGCTCCTCGTCCTCCACCAGGATGGTGCGCGGGGCCGTCCGCGAGGGCTTCGCGACGTCGACGATGCGCTGCACGCCGGGGTCCCCGCGGTCGGTGATCGTTTCGTAGGTTTCCATCTGCGCATCCTATCAACGAGGGGCGGGGCGGCCTGCGGGTCCCGGCGGCTCCGGGGAGGCCGTGAGCGGGCGGCTGAGCGCCTCGCCGGGGGCTGGGCGCGGCGGGGAGCTGCGCGACGTCCCGGAGGTCCTCCAGCGGCCTCTGCCGGGCCGCAGCGCGGACCGTGGACGAGGCCGCGGCCTGGGGATCGGAGGTCACTCCCCCGGGAGTCGGGCCCCGGGGATCGGAGGTCACTCCCCCGGGAATCGGGCCCCGGGAACCGGAGGCCACACCCCCGGGAATCGGGCCCCGGGAACCAAATCCCACGGCCCGGGCCCCCGGGCCGAGACCCGGTCTTAAACGAGAAATCCCGCCTGACGGGCCGGGCCCATCAGACGGGATGTTCGGTAGCGGTGGACGGGCTCGATCCGTCGACCTCACGATTATGAGTCGTGCGCTCTAACCAGCTGAGCTACACCGCCGTGACATGGAGGGCCCGCATCAGGAGTGAACCTGACACGGACCCTCAGCATGAGAGCCCCGACCGGGAATCGATCCCGGGACCTCCATCTTACCAAGATGGCGCTCTACCACTGAGCTATCGGGGCAACGACATAAAACTATACAGACCCTTGCCGGAACCGACAAATCCGCACAGCGTGTCGCTGATCACTCGCGTGATCGGGGGCGGAGCGGGGTCCTAGAACTTCCGGAACCCGCCGCCGCGACCACCCCGGGGACCCCGGTCGTCGCGGTTGCCGCGGTAGCCGCCGCGGTCTCCCCCGCGGTCGTCGCGGAAGCCCCCACGGTCACCGCGGTCGTCGCGGTTGCCCCGGAAGCCTCCACGGCCGCCCTGGCCGCCGCGGAAGCCCCCGCGGTCGTCACGGCCGCCGCGGTCGCGGTCGCCGCCCCGGTAGCCGCCGCCGCGGCCGCCCTGGTAGCCCCCGCGCCCTGGCCGCCGCTGCGCCCGCCGCGGTCGGCCTCGATGCGGATCGGCGAGCCGTTGATCTGGATGTCGCGCAGCGCGCCCAGGTCGAGGCCCTCCGGGAGGTCCACGAGCGAGAACCCGCCGCGGATGTCGATGTTGCCGACCTCGGAGCCGTTCAGGCCGCCCTCGTTGGTCAGCGCGCCGACGATCGAGCCCGGGGAGACCCGCTGGTCGTGGCCCACCTGGATCTTGTAGGTCGACAGGCCCTCGTCCTGGCGCTTGCGGCCGCCGCGGCCGCGGTCGTCACGGCCCCGGTCGTCCCGCCCGCGGTCGTCGCGGTCGCGGGTGCGCTTGGGCTTCTCCGGCAGCTCCTCCGCGAGGAACGAGCGGCCGTCCTGGGCGATCACGGCGATGGCCGCGGCGATGTCCTCGGCCGGCACGTTGTGCTCGGTCTGGTACTCCTCGACCAGGCCCTTGAACAGCGAGAGGTCGTGGCTCTCGATGGTCTCGGTGATCTGCTCCGCGAACTTCTGCAGGCGCGTGGTGTTCACGTCGTCGGCGGTGGGCATGTGCATCTGCTCGACCTGCTGGCGCGTGGCCTTCTCGATCTGGCGCAGCATGTACTTCTCGCGCGGGGTCATGAACAGGATGGCCTCGCCGTCGCGGCCCGCGCGGCCGGTGCGGCCGATGCGGTGGACGTAGGACTCGGTGTCGTGCGGGATGTCGAAGTTCACGACCAGGGAGATGCGCTCGACGTCGAGGCCGCGGGCGGCGACGTCGGTCGCGACGAGGATGTCGATGCGGCCCTCGCGGAGCGACTCGACGGTGCGCTCGCGCAGGTTCTGCGGGATGTCGCCGTTGATGGCCGCCGCGGTGAAGCCGCGGGCGCGCAGCTTCTCGGCGATCTCCTCGGTCTCCTTCTTGGTCCGCACGAAGGCGATGACGCCGTCGTACTGCTCGACCTCGAGGACGCGGGTCATGGCCTCCAGCTTGTGCGAGTGCATGACCTGCATGTAGCGCTGCCGGATGTTCGACGCCGTGGTCGTCTTGGACTTCACGCGCACCTCGACCGGGTCGTTGAGGTACTGCTCGGCCAGGTGGCGGATGGACTTGGGCATGGTCGCCGAGAACAGCGCGACCTGCTTGTCGCCGGGGGTCTGGGCGAGGATCTGCTCGACGTCCTCGGCGAAGCCCATGCGCAGCATCTCGTCGGCCTCGTCCAGCACCAGGTGCTTCAGCTGGGACAGGTCCAGCGAGCCGCGCTTGAGGTGGTCGATGACGCGCCCGGGGGTGCCGACGACGACCTGGGCGCCGCGGCGCAGGCCGGCCAGCTGCGGGCCGTAGGGCGAGCCGCCGTAGACGGGCAGCACGGTGAAGTCGTCCATGTGCTTGGCGTACGAGGAGAACGCCTCGCCGACCTGCAGGGCCAGCTCGCGGGTCGGGGCCAGCACGAGGACCTGGGTGGTCTGGGAGACGCCGTGGACGTCCGCGAGCTCGGCGAGCTGGGACAGGGCGGGCACCGCGAAGGCCGCGGTCTTGCCGGTGCCGGTCTGGGCGAGGCCGACGACGTCGCGCCCCTCCAGCAGCAGCGGGATGGTCTCGGCCTGGATGGGGGACGGCTTCTCGTAGCCGATCTCCTGCAGGGCGGACAGCACGCGGCCGTCGATGCCGAGATCGGTGAACTTGGGGCCCTCCTCGGTCTCCGAGGGGGCGTTTTCGGGCAGGGCGGAGTTGGTTTCGGTCACCATGGGTCCTTTGCACATCGGGGTGATCACGCGCCGAGTGTTCTCGGCGGCGGACGCCGGTGTATCCCCTGTGAACTGCCCGCTATGCGGCCCGTCGGGACGGGCCTTCATCTCCTCTGTGGGCGCACCCCTCCCGCGGATCGATCCGGTGGGAGGTTGAAAGGCGGTGGTGCGCGCTGCGGCGAGCTCGACACTTCTGATGTAACGGCCGGGTCCCTGAGGCGGGACTGACTCGGCACAAAACGGGGAATCCCGGTGACAGCCATCCTACCGCACGCGACCCGGGATTCCGGGCCGACGTGATGCACTCCTCAGCCGCCCGACGCCGCGCGGCCCGCGGCACGGGGCCCGGGACGGCCGCTCACCCCTCGCGCGCCAGCACCGTCATGCCGCCCTCGCGGAAGCGCAGTGCGTAGTCCGCGCCGTACTTGCGCTGGGCGTACGCGGCCGGGTCGGCCGGCCCGCTGCCGCCCCAGGTGGACCCGTCGACGTCGAGGACGACGTAGTCGGGCGCGGGGTCGCCGTCGTTGCCGATCCACAGCACGCGGTGCTCCGGCACCAGGTCGGTGATGAGGGAGAGGTCGCTGGCCACCAGCGTCCCGGCCGGCACCTGGGCCAGGGCGCGTCGCTGCGCCTCGACGCCGGCGGGCAGGGGCCGGCCGGTCTGGGCCAGCGTCCCGGGCAGCGGGGAGCTCGGCAAGAGGACGAGGGCCACGGCGAGGGCGAGCAGGGGCCCCGCCGCGGTCAGGGAGTTCCAGGCCCGGGCCGCCCTCGCGGCCGCGCCGCTCCCCCGCGTCCCCCGCACCCGGCGGGCTGCCCCGCGGGCCTCGGAGCGCCGCGCGCGCAGCACGGCGTCGAACACGGCCGCGAAGACGACCGGCATGACCACGAGATTGTAGTGCCAGGTGGGCTCCCAGTACCCCGGCTCCCCCGAGAGGAACCGCCAGGCGACGGTGGGCAGCGCCGCGAGGACCAGCGGCGAGCGCAGCAGCACCCCGGCCCCCGTCGCGACGATCAGGCCGAGGGTCTGGGCCTTCTGCCACGGGTAGAGCATCAGCGCCAGCGAGCGCAGCGGGTCCGCGAGCGCCGCGCCGAGGTCCACGCGGTCGCCGTAGTCGAAGGTCCCGCCCGGATTCAGCGCGGGGAGCACGAGCAGGATGGCCACCAGCGTCCACCCCACGCCCCACAGGCCCAGCAGCAGCCCGGGCACGACGCCGGGCCGCCCCGCCTCCCAGCGCCGGCCGGGCCCGCCCCGGGCGGCGGTGCACGCGATCAGGAGCCCGATGAGGGCGGCGGTCACCCCGAGGTCCTCCTTGACGAACACGAGCGGCGCGGCCCACAGCGCGGCCGCCCGGAAGCGCCGCAGCGCGAGCAGGCACAGGGAGGCGGCCAGCAGCGGCACCGCGAAGGCCACCTCGTGGAACTGGACCCGCACCGCCTCGAGCACGCCGAAGCTCAGCGCGCAGGCCAGCCCCAGCGCGGCCCCGCGCACCGGGCCGACCCAGCGGGAGCCGAACCAGGCCAGAATGCCCGCCCCCGCGCCCAGCAGGAGGTCTTGCACGGCCATGACCGCCAGCGGCGAGGGCCAGACGGCGTACACCGGGCCCAGCAGGACCAGGATCGGGTGGAAGTGGTCCCCCAGCAGGTTGAACCCGTAGCCCTTGACGTCCACGACGGGCGCCGAGAGGCTCGCGTACGCCTTGGCCAGCTGGGTGAAGATCGCCAGGTCCCAGGAGGGGGTCTCCATGCGGTTCAGCTGCACGGCGGAGAACCAGAGGTAGACGGCCGCGGCCGCGGCGCCCACCGCGAGCGCGATGAGGGCGGCCGGGCGGCGGCCGAGCACCGGGCGGGGCGAGGCGTCCTCGGCGGCGGCGCTCCGTCCGCTGTCCGCGGGGGCGGTGACTGGCATGGGGGCCTCTCGTCGGTCTCTGGGGCGGGCGCCGGGGTCCGCGGGCGGGCCCTGGGCCTCGCGGCGGGCACGGCCGGCCCGCGCGCGGGCGTGAGACGATGGGGCCATGCCCTCGTCGTACCTGGCGGAACGCGTCCTGGAGCCGCAGGAGCCCCTCGACCTCGCGCTGACCCTCTCCGTGGTCCAGCGGGGTGCGTCCGACCCCACCCTACGCATCGAATCGGTCGGCGCGGCGACGCGCGTGCACGTCGCGGCGCGCGTCGGCGAGGTCTCGGGCGGCGGCGTCGCGGCCGTGCTGGAGCAGCGCGGCGCCTCGGGCATCTCTGGTCCGGCGGGCTCCCGCTTCCGGGCCCCCATCCGGGTGCGCGCCTGGGGCCCGGAGGCGGCCGACGTCGAGGCCTTCCTCCGCGCCGTCCCCGCCCTGGTGGGGCTGCACGACGACTGGGCGCCCTTCACCGGCTCGGAGGCCTACCAGCTGATCCCCGCCGGCGCCCGGGCCGGGTTCCGACGCCGCCCGGGCCTGCGGCTGCCCTCCACCGGACAGATCATCAAGCAGACCATCAGCGCGATCTTCGAGCAGCGCGTCACGGTCGGCGAGGCCATCGGCGCCTGGCAGCGCCTGTCCCGCCGCCACGGCGACCCGGTCCCCGAGCCGCCCGCCGGGATGCCCGGCCTGCCGGAGGACATGCGGGTGTTTCCCCGCCCCGAGGCGTGGCTGTCCATCCCCTCGTGGGAGTGGCACCGGCACGGCGTCGACATCCACCGGACGACCTCGGTGCGGCGGCTGACGGAGCTCGCCCCCTCGCTGAGCCGCTACGGGGAGGGGGCCTCCCCCGCCGAGCTGGCGCGGGCGCTCGCGGGGGTGCCCGGCGTCGGGCCCTGGACCATCGCCGAGGCGATGCAGCGCTCCCACGGGCTGCCGGACGCGGTGAGCGTGGGCGACTACCACCTGGCCCACCGCATCTGCGTGGCCCTGGAGGGCCGGCGGGGCGACGACGACCGGATGCTGGAGCTCCTGGCCCCCTGGCGCGGCAACCGCCAGCGCGTGGTCCGGATCCTGCTGCTCGCGGGGGCCCGGGACCAACGCAAAGGACCGCGGCTGGCCCCCAGGGCGCACCGGCTCATCTGAGCGGTGCGTCCCTCGGGGGTCGGCCGCGGCCCTGGGGTCCGCGTGCGGCGAGGCGCCGCTGGTGCGCGGGGCCGGGGTCGGCCCCGCCCGGGGTGCCGGGCTAGGCCTGGCCGGGGGCGGGAGCCTCGCCGTCCTCTGCCTTGGCCTTGGCCTCCGCCTCGGCCTGGGCGATCTGCTCGCGCACCTCGTCCATGTCCAGCGCCTTGACGGCGTCGATGACCTGGTCCAGCTGCTCGCCGTTGAGGGCGCCCGGCTGGGCGAAGACCAGGGTCTGCTCGCGGAAGGCCATGAGCGTGGGGATCGAGGAGATCCCTGCGGCGGCCGCGAGCTGCTGCTGGTCCTCGGTGTCGACCTTGCCGAAGACGACGTTCTCGTGCTTCTCGGAGGCCTCCTCGAAGACCGGCCCGAACTGCTTGCACGGTCCGCACCACTCGGCCCAGAAGTCGACGAGGACGACGTCGTTGCTCTCGATCGTTTGGTTCAGGTTCTCTTGGGTCAGTTCCAGAGTTGACATGCACCACACCTTACCGAGCGCGCCCGCGGCGTCCCAAGGTTTTTCACGCTCAGCTCAGAGGGCGGACGCTGCCGGCTCCTCCGTGGGATGCTTCCGCAGCCTCGGCACGATGAAGATCGGCAGCAGCGCCAGCGCCCCGGCGAAGAGGAAGGCGTAGCGCGCACCCGTTCCCGCGGTCCCGGTCACGGCGATGCCGATCGAGAACGCGGTCAGCAACAGCGCCGTCCCGGTCGCGCCCGCCAGCTGCATCACGGTGTTGACGATCGCCGAGCCGTGCGAGTAGAGGCGCTGCGGCAGGGCGCCGAGCGAGTGGGTCATGAGGGCCGTCATGAGCATGGCCATGCCGGTGCAGAAGGTCATGTGCCAGCCGATCATGCCCGCGAGGGGGGTCTCCCCCGTCATCGAGGCGAAGCCGAACAGCGCCGTGGGCAGGAGGATCGCCCCCGGGATCACCAGCGGGCGCGGCCCGAAGCGGTCGTAGACCCGGCCGAAGATCGAGGAGAGCGTCGCCTGCAGGAGACCGCCCGGCAGCAGGGCCAGGCCCACCGCCAGGACCTCGAAGCCCCGCCCGTTCTGCAGGTAGAGGGGCAGGACCACGATCGAGCCGAGCGCGGTGGCCATCCCGATCGCCAGGACGAGCACGCCGCGGCGGAAGACCGGGATGCCCAGCGGCTCGAGGCTCAGCAGCGGCCCGCGACCCTCGCGGTCCAGCCGGTTCTGGCGGCGGATGAACAGCACGAGGAAGACGACGCCCGCCACGAGCCCCACGGCCGGCACGAGGTTCCCCTCGGCCAGCTGGGAGGCGCTCGAGAGCCCGTAGACGAGGCTGCCGAAGCCGACGACGGACAGCGGGATGCTCACGACGTCGAGCCTCCCGCTCCCCGCGGCCTCGGAGCGGCCCAGGCCGACGTAGCCGATCACCAGCGTCAGCACGGCCAGCGGCAGGATCACGCCGAAGACCATCCGCCAGCTGAAGGAGTGCATGACGACGCCGGAGACGGTGGGCCCGATCGCGGGCGCGACCGATATGACGACGCCGATCAGGCCCATGACCGACCCGCGGTGGGAGACGGGCACCAGGTTGAGCGTGGTGGTCATGAGCAGCGGCAGCACGATCGCCGTCCCGCTGGCCTGGATCACCCGGGCGAGCAGCAGCACCACGAACCCGGGCGCGACGGCGGCCAGGCCGGTCCCGACGATGAACAGCAGCAGGGCCGTGACGAACAGGGTGCGGGCGCTGAAGCGTCGGAGCAGGTACCCGGTGGTCGGGATGACCACCGCCATGGTGAGGAGGAAGCCGGTGGTCAGCCAGCCGCCGGTGGTCTCGTCGATCTCGAAGTCCGCCAGGATGGAGGGCAGCGCGACGGAGAGCACGGTCTCGTTGAGGATCATGATCAGCCCGGCGAAGGCCAGCGAGCCGATGATCGCGGTGAGCCGCCCGCGGGTCGGTGCGGCGGGGGCCGCGGGCCGGGCCGCGGCGGGCGGGGGGGGTCGGGGTCACGGGGCGGGTACCTCCTGGGGTCGGGGCCGGCGAGGCCGGCGTGGCGGGGCGTTCCTCCGCGGGCACGTGCGGGGTCATCCCGGTGCGAATAGAAAAATGCCGCGGGACCTGATCGGTCCCGCGGCATGTGCTCGGTGGCAGATGAGGGATTCGAACCCCCGTAGGCAGTGCCAGCTGATTTACAGTCAGCCCCCTTTGGCCGCTCGGGTAATCTGCCGAGCGTCCCGCCGGACCCTCGTGAGAGACGGTCCCGACAGAACTTCGCCCCCGCGAACGGGAGCGGGTTCAACAGTACCCAAGACCCGCCGCAAAGTACAAACCATGCCCGCGCACGGGGGCCGGATGTGGCCAAGCCCACCTCGGAAGGGACTGCGGTCCGGCGATCACCCCGCCTGCTCCGCGAGCAGCCGCGCCTCGATCCGCTCGAGGAAGCGCTGCAGCTGCTCCTCGCTGATCTCGCCGCGGTCCAGCGCCCCCTGGAGGTCGCCGCGGACGCCGTCCCGGCGCGCGACGAGGTCCGGCCGCACCAGCTCGTCCGCCTCCGCGGGCGCCGCGGCGGGCGGCGTCGGGAGCGTGGAGGACTGCAGCATCATCAGATCGGCGTCGGCACGGAAGTCACCAGCGGGAAGAGTGGTGTTGGTCTTCATGGTTCCCATCTTGGTCGGCCCACCTGGGAAGCGGGAGAGAATGAGGTCACATTTCCATTAAGATTTCGCGGCGAGACGTCGACGCCGCCCGCCCGGCCGAGCGGCCGCGCGTGCCCTAAGCTGAGGAGCGATCCAGCACCACGAACGACCCGAAGGGAGAGCACAATGGCCAGCGAATCGTCATTCGACATCGTGAGCAAGGTGGACAAGCAGGAGGTCTCCAACGCCCTGAACCAGGCGTCCAAGGAGGTCGAGCAGCGCTACGACTTCCGCGGCGTCGGGGCCTCGATCGACTACTCCGGGGAGAAGATCCTCATCAAGGCCAACTCGGAGGAGAGGGCCCGGGCCGTCCTGGACGTCTTCGAGTCCAAGCTCGTCAAGCGCGGCATCTCGCTGAAGTCCCTCGACGCCGGGGACCCCTACGCCTCCGGCAAGGAGTACCGGATCGAGTCCTCCATCAAGGAGGGCATCGAGCAGGACCAGGCGAAGAAGATCTCCAAGCTGATCCGCGACGAGGCGGGCAAGGGCGTCAAGGCCACCATCCAGGGCGACGAGCTGCGGGTCTCCTCGAAGTCCCGCGACGACCTGCAGGACGTCATCGCCCTGCTCAAGGGCGCCGACCTCGAGGTCGACCTGCAGTTCGTCAACTACCGCTAGGAGGGGCCCCCGGGGGCACGGCGGTCCGCTCGCGCGGGCCGGCGGTCCCGGTGGCGCTCCGGGCAGTCCCCGGCGTCGTCCGCCGAGGGACGCGAGAGGCGAGGCAC
Source organism: Rothia santali (assembly GCF_024199905.1). Classification (GTDB taxonomy): domain Bacteria; phylum Actinomycetota; class Actinomycetes; order Actinomycetales; family Micrococcaceae; genus Rothia; species Rothia santali. The sequence goes on along the minus strand of NZ_JANAFB010000002.1, from coordinate 115,817 downwards.
GCGGCAGGGCCCGCACCCGGGGGCCGGGTGCGGGCCCTGCCGCGTGGTGGGGGCGTCCCGCGGACGTTCCGCCGGCGGTCGGGGCCCTCCGGCGAGCGCGTCCCGCGGACGGGCGGCGGTCCGGTCAGTAGGCGCCGGGCTCCGGGGCGTTGCCGCCGTAGCCGGCCATGCTCTCCAGCCGCGCGATCCGCTTCTCCATCGGCGGGTGGGTGGAGAACAGGCTCTTGAGCTGCCCCGCCCGGAACGGGCTGGCGATCATCATGTGCGAGGCGTTGACGACCTTCTGGTTCTCGGGGTTCATGGGCGCCTGCTGGGTGCCCATCTGCAGCTTGCGCAGGGCGGAGGCGAGGGCCAGCGGGTCGTCGGTGAGCTGGGCGCCGTCCTGGTCGGCGTCGTACTCGCGGGTGCGGCTGATCGCGAACTGGATGATCATGGCGGCGAACGGGGCCAGCAGGGCCACCAGGATGGCCGCGAAGGGGTTGCCGCCGCGGTCGCGGGAGCCGCCGAAGAAGAACGCGAACTGGGCGACCGAGGTGATGACGCCCGCGATCGCGGCGGAGACCGAGGAGGTCAGGATGTCGCGGTTGTAGACGTGCATCAGCTCGTGGCCGAGGACCCCCCGCAGCTCGCGCTCGTTGAGCAGCTGGAGGATGCCCTCGGTGCAGCACACCGCGGCGTTCTGGGGGTTGCGCCCGGTCGCGAAGGCGTTGGGCGACATCGTGGGGGCGATGTAGAGGCGGGGCATGGGCTTGCCGGCCTTCGCGGAGAGCTCCTCGACGATGCGGTACATGCCGGGGGCCTGCTCGCGGGAGACCGGCTGGGCGTTCATCGCGCGGATCGCGATCTTGTCGCTGTTCCAGTACCCGTAGGCCGTGGAGACGATGCCGATGATCGCGAAGATCCACAGGAACGCGCTGCTCCGGCTGCCGGCGGCCAGGACGCCGCCGATCGCGAGCAGGACGGCCCACATCCCACCGAACAGCAGCACGGTCTTGAGCCCGTTGTAGTGGTTGTGCATAGTCGGTGCATCTCTCCTCGTGCCCTGAGCAGGGCGCAGCATTCTCGCGGGCGGACCGGCGGGACACCGGAAGCGCCGTTGCCTCCACTGTAAAGTAACAGGATCACGGGACGATCTCGATGCCCTTTCAGCAGACTGAGAGGAGCCTCGGAACATACCGGGCGACGGGATCTCGCCGAGCCGGGCCCACTCGCGACCGCCGTCCGCGGAGCCGGTCCGACGAGCGGCGGGACGCCGCGCCGACGGAATCGGGGCCTGCGGATATGGAGACCTGAATCTTACCATTTACCCCTCCCGCGGATCCGGAACGTCGCGCCGGACGGGGACACCGGGGTGAGGCGCGGGGCCCCGCCTCCCGAACGTTATTGTGAATACCTCAGAATAACTGTACGATGTTAGGCATGACTTCCCTGACTCCAGAGACGACGAATCCGCACGGGGGCCCCTCCCTCGAGGCGATGTCTGCCGTCTGGTCCGGAGAGCTCCGCTCGCACGGCCGGCGGGTGACCAAGCAGCGCCTCGCGGTGCTGGCCGCCGTGCACGGGCACCAGCACTCGACCGCCGAGGAGATCGTGCGGCACGTCCGCGAGGACCTGCCGACCATCACGGTGCAGTCGATCTACGTGGTCCTCGCCGACCTCACCGCCATTGAGATGCTGCGCAAGTTCCAGCCCCCGGGCACCCCGGGCCTGTACGAGACGCGCACGGACGACAACCACCACCACGCCTTCTGCATCCGCTGCGGCCGCGTGGAGGACGTCGACTGCTCGGTGGGAGAGGCCCCCTGCCTCACCCCCAGCGAGTCCCACGGCATGACGGTGCTGAGCGCGGACATCGTCTACCGGGCCATCTGTGCCGAGTGCGCGGCCCGGGAGGGCGGTGCGGCGCAGGACGCCCCCGGATCGGCCGTCGGCGCCCCCTAGCGGGCCGCCCCCAGATTCCCGGCCCCCTCGCGGGCCGGGCCATCCCCAGTAGTCACACATCACACGACTAAGGAGACACCCATGACCGAGTTCGACCCGAAGCGGCCGTCGACCACCGAGGTCGGCGCACCCCGCGAGTCCGACGCCCACTCGCTGTCGCTGGGCCCCAACGGCCCGCTCATGCTGCACGACGTCGCCCTCGTCCAGAAGCTCGCGCGCTTCGACCGCGAGCGCATCCCCGAGCGCTCCCCGCACGCCAAGGGCTCCGGCGCCTTCGGCGAGTTCGAGGTCACCGAGGACGTCAGCAAGTACACCAAGGCCAAGCTGTTCCAGCCGGGCACCAAGACCCCGATGCTGGCCCGCTTCTCCACCGTCGCCGGCGAGCTCGGCTCCCCCGACACCTGGCGCGACGTCCGCGGCTTCTCGCTGAAGTTCTACACCCAGGACGGCAACTTCGACGTCGTCGGCAACAACACCCCGGTGTTCTTCGTCCGCGACCCCATGAAGTTCGCCGACTTCATCCACTCGCAGAAGCGCACCCCGGACTCCGGCCTGCGCGACGCCAACATGCAGTGGGACTTCTGGACCCTCTCCCCCGAGTCCTCGCACCAGGTCTCCTACCTCATGGGCGACCGCGGCTTGCCGAAGACCTGGCGGAACATGAACGGCTACTCCTCGCACACCTACCAGTGGGACAACGAGGACGGCGAGCGCTTCTGGGTGAAGTACCACTTCATCACCGAGCAGGGCATGGAGTACCTGACCAACGACGAGGCCGAGCAGCTGGCCGGCTCCGACGGGGACTACCACCGCCGCGACCTCTTCGACTCGATCAAGAAGGGCGACTTCCCCTCCTGGAGCGTCGAGGTCCAGATCATGCCCTACGAGGACGCGAAGGACTACCGCTTCAACCCCTTCGACCTCACCAAGGTCTGGTCCAAGAAGGACTACCCGCGGATCAAGGTCGGCCGGTTCACCCTGAACCAGAACCCGGTCAACCACTTCGCGCAGATCGAGCAGGCGGCCTTCAGCCCCTCGAACACCGTGCCCGGCACGGGCGTATCCCCGGACAAGATGCTGCTGAGCCGCGTCTTCTCCTACCCGGACGCGCAGCGCAACCGCATCGGCACCAACTACAACCAGCTGCCGGTCAACGCGCCCGTCGTGCCCATGAACTCCTACGACAAGGAGGGGCAGATGGAGTTCAACCACAGCGGTGACGCTCCGGTCTACGCCCCCAACTCCTACGGCCGCGCCTACCAGGACACCCAGGGCCCGGTGGACAACGGCTGGGAGGCCGACGGCGAGCTCGTCCGCTCGGCGTACACCCTGCACGCCGAGGATGACGACTTCGGCCAGGCCCACACCCTGGTCCGCGACGTCTTCGACGACGCCGCCCGCGAGCGCCTCGTCGCGACCGTGGCCGGCATGATGGGCGACGTCGAGGAGCCCGTCCTCTCGCGCGTCTTCCAGTACTGGAAGAACATCGACCAGGAGGTCGGCGAGTGCATCGAGAAGGCGGCGAAGGAGAACCGGGGCGACGACGTCCCCGGCGCCTGATCCGTCCCGGGCCAGCGAGCCCGACCGCCGAGAGGCCGCGAAGGGGCCCCTCCCGATCCCAGCAGGGATCGGGAGGGGCCCCTTTCGTCGTGCGGGCGGCGGCGCCGCGAGGGTCACTCCGGGGCGGGCTGGCCCGCCTCCCTGGCCTCGGCGATCTCGACCAGCTCCCGGACCTGCCCCGGCTCCAGGCGGGCCGTGGGCCCGAGCGCGTTGATCGAGACGCCCCCGGCCCCGATCCCGAGCGCGTACCGCAGCGCGGCCACGGCCGGGGCCGAGCGGATCTGCAGCTCCGGGTCCATGGCCGCGACCTCGGGCGCGGAGGTGAACAGCACGATGGTGTCCGGGTCCCGCCCCTCCTCCGCGCGGAGGAAGACCGGGCGCTGCTGGGGGTCGTCGGGCCGGACGCCCATCAGCAGCGTCGCGGTGGGCGCCATGAAGCTGCCCAGCAGCTGCTGCATGCTGCCGGCCAGCAGGGCGCGCTTGGCGGCGTCGTTGCGCGGGGTCCCCAGGGCCCACTCGACCAGCCGGCGCTCGATGCGGCAGCTGACCTCGCCGTTGGGCTCGACGACGACGTCCTGGCACGAGTCGTTGGCGAGGAACCCCTCAAGGATCCGAATCCCGCTGCGCCGCTCCAGGCGCATCGGCCCGGGGTGGCCCGCCGCCTCGAAGACCGTCCGGGCCGTGGCGGCCCGGGCGTAGACCGCCAGCAGGGTGGCGCCGTCGGGGGCCCGCACCGTCTGCAGGTGCGTCCCCCTGCCCGCGTCCCCGCCCGTTCCCGCGTCCCCGCCGGCTGGCCCCGACGCGGACCGGCAGGCCCACGCGCCCCACGGCCGCCGCTACCGCTACCGCCTCCGCCCCGGCACGGGCAACTGGGACGGCTGCCTCGCGATGTACAAGACCGCCGGGGTCACCCTGCCCGGCGGCTCGTGCTACTCCGTGGGCGCGGGCGGGCACATCTGCGGCGGCGGGTACGGGCTGCTGTCCCGCATGCACGGGCTGACCACGGACCACCTGGCCGGCGTCGACGTCGTGCTGGTCCCCGACGGCCGGAACCCCGTCCTGGCCCACGCCTCGCCCCAGCTCAACCCCGAGCTGTTCCGGCTGTGCCGCGGCGCCGGCGGCGGGACGGTCGGGATCATCACCGCCTACTACTTCGACCGGCTGCCCGCCCCGCCGCGCGACGCCGTCCTGCTCTTCCTCACCGTCCCCTGGGCGCAGTTCCTGGGCGCCGGGGGCCGCGAGCGGTTCGCGGCCTGGCTCGGCCGCTACGGCGAGCACTCCCGGCGGATCCAGGACGATCCCCGCAGCGACGGCCTGTTCACCCTCCTCCACGTGACCCACCGCAGCGCGGACATGGCGCTCACCGTGCAGTTCTGCGCCCGGGAGGACGACCTGCCGCCGGGCCGGAACGTCGCGACGGAGGCCGACCGGGTGCTGCGCCACCTCCTCGACGCCGTCTTCCTCGCCCCGGGCGCGGAGGGGGCCGTCGAGTACGAGCTCGCCTCGACGTCGTTCGGGGTCGGGCACGCGATCGTCTCCGAGCCGGCGACGGTGTCCTCCCGCGCGTACGACCGCGACCTGAAGGTGCCGGGCGCCGTCGTCATGAACTGGCTCGACGCCGTGCAGTACCTCGACGGCAGCGGCGCCAACCAGCGCGGCAAGTACAAGAGCGCGTACCTGAAGGACGTGCCGGCCGCCTACGCCGAGGGCCTGTACGACGCGCTGACCTCCCCGCCGGAGGAGCTGCTGGGGGACGAGCTCCCGGAGGAGGGGCTGCCGGAGGGGTTCGACACCACCTCCCTGATCGTGCAGATGGACTCCTACGGCGGGACGATCAACCGGTGGGCGAACGACGCCGACGCGGTCTGGCAGCGGGACTCGCAGGTCAAGGTCCAGTACCAGGTCTACTGGCACGACCCGGAACAGGATCCGCTGTACCTCGCCTGGCTGCGGAAGGTCTACGCTGCGGGCTTCGGCGGGAGTGCCGGCCCCGGGCTGCCCTGGGACCCCGAGGGCGCGCACTACCAGGGCTGCTACATCAACTACCCCGACGTGGACATGCTGGAGGCCGCCTCCGGCGGTGCTGGCGGTGCCGGTGGTGAGGCCAGCGACGGCGGCGCCGGTGCTCCCGCCGACCCTGCCACCCCCGCCTCCTGGCTGGAGCTCTACTTCGGCCCGGCCCTGCCCGCCCGGCTCGTCGCGGCGAAGGCGGCCTACGACCCGCATGACGTCTTCCGCCACGCCATGTCCATCCCCACCCGGGAGCCCGGGCGCTGACGCGGCAGAATGGGAGCGAGACCTCCCGGGGCACGCCCCCGCCGCCAGAGGAGCCCGCCATGACCGCCACGCCCCTGCCCGTCCCGACCCTCGACGAGACCCTGCGGCGCCTGCTGCGCGCGGCCTCGGCGATCGTCGACGCCGGGACCCTCGCCGCGACCGAGCGGGCCGCCGCCCGCTTCCGGGAGGGCAACGGTCCGTGGCTGCAGGCCGCGCTCGAGGATTTCGCCCGCCAGGAGCACGACGCCGGCCGCAGTTGGCTCTCCGAGGCGTGGTTCTCCGGGTACTTCCGCGGGCGCGGGCCGCTCGCGCTGGGCAGCAACGTCTCGTTCCAGCTCGCCTTCCCGGCGGGACCGGGCGACGACGCCCCGCCGTCCGACGCCCCGCCGCCCGGGACCGCGTCGGACGCCGCCGCGCTGTCCGCCACCCCGCCGCCCGGCGTCGACCGCGCCGCCCGGATCCTCCACCGCATCGCCGCGGTCCACCTCGCGCAGGCCGGCGGCCGGACCGCTCCCGAGGTCGACGCCCGGGACAACGCCCTCTCGATGGACCAGTGGGCCGCCCTCAACGGCGGGCTCCGCCACCCGCGGGAGGACGCGGACGCCTTCCTGCCGTGCGAGCTCGACGCCGCCAGCCGCGAGGTCGGCATCCTGCACCGCGGCCGCCTCTTCGCCGTGCCCGTCAGCGATGATGCCGGCCGGCAGCTCCCCGCGCGCCGGCTCGCGGAGCTGCTGGGCGACGTCGTCGGCACGGCGGGCGGCGCACCCCGCGGGGTCGGGCCGAGGAGACGCTCCGGGACCTCACGGCCCCGCTGACCGTCGGCGGCGGGGGCCCGCCGAGCTGGGCTTCGCCGACCTCTCCTCCCTCGGCAGCGAGGACCTCGCCGCCCCGATGGAGCGGCTCCTGGCCGACCCGCACAACGCCGCGACCTACCGGCGGCTCGCCGACCTGCTGTTCGTGGCGGGCCTCGCGGAGGAGACGGCCGACGACGCCGAGCACCTCCGCGCCTTCGCCTTCGACGCCGGCCGCGCGTGGGCCCGGAAGCCGCTCAGCTACGAGATCGGCCTGGCGGACGAGTGGGCCTGCGTCCACGTCGAGCACTCGATCATCGACGGGGCGACCCTCCTCGAGGCGGTCCGCCGGATGCAGGAGGCGGACCCGGAGGCGCCGTCGGAGCGACCCGCGGAGCCCGCCGCGCAGCCCCCCGCGGGCCCCTCCGCGGCCGCAGTCACAGCCGCCGACGTCGACGCCGGGCCCCCTGCCCCAGACGCCTCCGACGGCGCGCGGCAAGAGGACGGATCCGACCCGGTCCGCTCGGAGGAGTCTCCCGCCCCCGCCGAGCTGACCTGGCGCCTGGCCCCCGAGGTGCTCACGGCCCTGCGCGGCCCCCTGGAGGACTACCGCCGGCGGGCCGCCCGGCTCCGCGTGGCGCTGGTCCGGGTCCCGCGGGTCCCCGAGGAGCGCCTGCCGTTCCCGATGAGCGCCGACGGCCTACAGCAGCTGATCATGACCGTGGCCCAGCTGCTGACCTACGGCAGGGTCCGCAGCGTCTACGAGTCGGTGGACACGCGCGCGTTCCAAGCCGGGCGCACCGAGTGCCTGCGCCCGGTCACGCCCGAGGCGATCGCCTTCGCCCGCTCGCTCCTGGCCGGCCGGGCCGAGCGGGACGGGCTCGCCGAGGCCCTGGCGGCCCACCGCGACTGGGTCAAGGCGTGCAAGACGGGCCGCGGCGTCGACCGCCACCTCACCGGGCTCGAGGAGGCCGCCCGCCGCCTGGACATCGAGGACGCCTTCTTCGCCGACGAGTCGCTCGCCCGCCTGCGCGCCGACTTCCTCTCCACGACGTCACTGGGCACGGCGGACCGGATCGTGCGGTACGCCTTCGCGCCGAGCCTCCCGCACGGCTTCGGCGTCTCCTACACCCGGTACCCGGAGAGCTTCGAGTACTGCCTCGCCTACGACGCCGAGGAAGCCGAGCGCCCGCGGCTCTTCCGGAGCAACCTGGCCGAGGCCGCGGGACTGCTGGCGCGCTTCATCGCGGCGGTCGCGCCGTACTGAGGGCCCGCGTGCCCCGATGGCCCGCATGCCCCGGCACCCCGTACGCTCCAGCACCCCGCACGCCCCGGCATCGCGGGTGCCCCGGCGCCCGCACGCCGGGCGGCGCGCGAGTCGACTCGCATAGCCTCATGATGTATACGTAGATGCATGCATCAACAGGATCCGAGTCCCGTCGTCGGCCTCCCCTGGACGGGGGAGGACCGCCCGCGCTCCCACGCCGAGCGCATCGCCCGGGAGACCGCCCAGCGGATCGTGCGCGGCGAGCTCGAGGCGGGGTCCCTCCTGACCGAGGCCGAGATCGCCGCCGCGCACGGCGTGAGCCGCACCCCAGCCCGCGAGGCGATGCTCCAGCTGGAGCGCTGGGGCCTGGTCGCCATCGCGCCGAAGAAGGGCGCCGCGGTCACCGTCCCCACGGCCCGCGAGCGCCGCGAGCTGCTCGACGTCCGCTCCATGCTGGAGACCCACATCGTCCGCGGGCTGGCCGGGGACGACGTCGCCCGCTCAGCCCTGGGCGCCCGCCTCCGGGGGATCCTCTCCCGCCAGGAGGCCGCGCTGGGGGACCCCGCCGCCTTCGCGCTGCAGGACTACGCCTTCCATGCCGCGATCATGCTCCACGGCGGGAGCCGGGCGGTCGAGGAGATCGCGGTCGTCTTCGGCCCGCGCCTGGTCCGCCTGACGCACCTGGCCGTGGCCTCCCGGGCCGGGCGGCTCGGCACGTTCGTGGAGGAGCACGCCGCGCTCGCCGACGCCGTGGAGGCCGGCGACGCCGCGAGCTTCGAGGCGCTCATCGGCCCCCACCTGTCCGCGGGCCACGGCGACTACGAGGTCGCCCCGTGAGGCTCGCGCCGGCGCCCCGCGCCTGGCTCCTGGTGGTGCCCAGCGTCTTCCTCCTCGCCTGGGGCGGCAACCACTTCACCCCGCTGCTGCACCTCTACGAGACCGTGGGCGGCTACGCGCCGTGGCAGGCGAACCTGCTGCTCGGCATGTACGTCTTCGGCCTCGTCCCCGGTCTGCTCGTCGCGGCCGCGCTCTCGGACCGGCACGGCCGCAAGCCGGTCACCGCGGCGGGGATGGCCGCGTCGATCCTCGGCAGCGTCGTCCTGGCCTGCAGCCTGCACTCCTTCCTCCTGCTGTGCCTGGGGCGGCTGCTGGCCGGGGTCGGCGTCGGGGTGGGGATGTCGGTCGGCTCCAGCTGGATCAAGGAGCTCTCCTTCCCGCCCTGGGATCCCGGCGCCGGCGTCGCGGCGGGTGCCAAGCGGTCCTCGCTGACGCTGACCCTCGGGTTCGCGCTGGGGGCGGGGGTGACCGGCGTCGTCGCGCAGTGGGCGCCGTGGCCGGGGCAGTCGCCCTACGTCGTGCACCTGGTGCTGTGCGTCGTGGCGCTGGCGCTGCTGGCGCGGGCGCCCGAGAGCCTCGCCTCGGAGCGGCGCGTCCGGCAGGCGTGGTGGCGGGCCCTGCGGGTGCCCTCGGCCGGGCAGCGCGACTTCCGGTGGCTGATCCTGCCCGCCGCGCCGTGGGTCTTCGCGGCGGCCGGGGTCGCGTACGCGGTCATGCCCGCGGTCGTGGAGTCCTCGCTGGGGGAGTGGGCGACGCTGTACGCGACCGCGCTCGCCGTGGTCACGCTGGGGGTCGGGGCGGTCGCGCAGACCGCCGTCGGGTTCCTCAACCGGGTGACGGGCGGGCACGCCCTGATCGTGGGGCTGGCGGGGATGACCGCGGGCATGGTGCTCGCGGCGGTGGCCGCGCGGGTCGCGGACCCGGTGCTCGCCTTCGCGGTCGCGGTGGTGCTGGGCGCGTCCTACGGCGTGTGCGTGGTAGCGGGGCTGCTGCTCGTCCAGGGCATGGCCGCCCCCGGCGACCTGGCCGGGATGACGGGGATCTACTACTCGCTCGCGTACCTGGGGTTCCTGCTGCCCGCCGTGCTCGCTGCCCTGCACCCGGTGCTGGCGTACCCGCCGGGGCTGGTCGTCGTGGCGGTGGTGTGCGCGGGGTCGCTGGCGGCCGTGACGGCGGCCTTCCGGCGCCGCCGGATATGATCACCGGACACACGCCCCGCCGCCGCGTCGCCCCTCCGGCCCTACGCGCGGCCCGTCCGCAGGAGTTCCCATGCCCCCTCGTGACCGCACGCCGCCCGGGCGGCTCGTGGCCGTCCCGTTCGACGCCGCCGCGCCCCCGGCGCCACTGATCCGGATCGCGCCCCCGGAGGTGCTCTCCCGGTGGGGCGCGGCCGACCGCGCGCCGCACGCCCCGCGGGTCCTCGCGCTCGTCGAGGACGGCGGCGTTGAGAGCGTCGGCGGTTTCGATGGCGCCGACAACGCCGACAACGCCGACAGCTCCGGCAATCCCGACGGCACCGGCAGTCCCGACGGCGCAGATAGTCCCGACGGTGCCGGGGAATCGGAGGGGCTGGGGGAGCGGTGGGTCGGCGCGACCCTCGTGACGGCCCGCCCCGGCACGTCCTACGCCAAGATCGTCGACGCTGTCGGTGACGTGCCGGCGGTCGTCGGAGCCGTGGTCGAGGACGCCCGCGCCGCGGGTCTAGCGCAGGTCAAGTGGGAGGGCTGGACCGTCGACGACGCCGGCGCCGCCGCGCTGGGCTTCTCCCGGCTGCGGGCGCCCGTCCGGGCGGCCGACGTCGTTCCCCCGGTTGTCCCCGCCCCCGCCGGCGAGGACTCGTTACTCGCGTCGGACCCGGGTGGGGCTGGCGACTCGTCACTGGGGCCGGATCCGGCCGAGACTGACGACTCGTCGGTCGCCGGGCCCGGCACCCGGGGCGACGAGTCGTCGTCGCGCCGGGAGGATGCGGGGGTCCCGTCGCCGCCCGCGGGGTACGTGCGGTGGCTGGTGGACGGCGTCGTGCGGGAGCCCGGTTACTACCGGCAGAGCACCGACTTCAGCTGCGGGGCCGCCGCCTCCCTGATCGCCCGGGCGCAGACCGGGGCGCTCGGGCCCGGGGGCATCACCCGGGAGGCCGAGCTCGGGCTGTGGCGCCGGGCCACCAACTTCCCCGCCTGCGAGCCCGTGGGCCTCGGGGTGGCGGTGCGGCAGGCCTGGCCGGGCTCCGACGTCGAGGTCTTCCTCGACACGGAGCGGCCCGTCCTGCTCGGCTACTACGAGCGGCCCGAGCAGGAGTGGCGGGCCGTGCTGCAGCGCAGCTCGCGGGCCGAGGCCGGGCGGATCGGGCTTCCCCTCGAGGGGCGCCGTCTCGGCATCGGGGACGTGCGCGCCGCCGTCGGGCGCGGCGAGCACCTCCTGCTGCTGGTCTCCGCGGCCCGGATGCAGGGGTTCGACGTGCCCCACTGGATCCTGTGCCACGGCGCGGTGCCGGGCGCCGTCGTCGTCGAGGACACCTGGACCCACGACGCCGCGGGGGAGACCTGGGTGGACGCGCACCTGCTGCCCATCCCGGACGACTCCCTGGATGCGATGTCCGCGCTGGAGGAGGACGGGTTCCGCGGCGCGGTGCGGATCGCCGCCGGACGATGACGCCCGACTCCGCGAGCATGGGCGCCTGGCGCCGGGAGCCGGAGACGCGGGTGGTGCGGGCCCTCCCCCTGCCCGACGCCGCCGCCGCGCCCTTCGTCATCTACGCGGAGGCCCACGTGGCGGGCGTCCCCACCGAGTGGGAGCCGCACTCGCACCCCATGCACGAGCTGGTGTGGGTCCGCGACGGGACCATGACGGCCCGGGTGGGCGACCGCGTCTACACGGTGGCGCAGGGGAGCGGGCTGTGGCTGCCCGCCGGGCAGGTGCACGCGGGCCGGCTGACGGCCGGCGCCGGGCTCTACGACGCCTTCTTCGCCCCCGAGCACACGCCGGAGGGCTTCGGCGAGCCGATGGCGATCGAGATGACCCCGGTCCTCGAGTCGCTGCTGGTCCGCCTGGCCCGGAGGGATCTCGACGCCGGCGCGCGCGCCCGCTCGGAGGCGGTCGTCTTCGACGTCCTCCAGCCCTCCGGCCGGCAGCTCGCCCTGCGCCTGCCGGGCGACCCTCGGATCGACGCCGTCGCCGAGGCCCTCCTGGCGGACCCCGCCGACCGCCGCTCCCTGGAGGAGTGGGCGCAGTCCCGCGGCCTGAGCGTCCGCACGGTCGCGCGGGCGTTCCGCTCCGCGACGGGCCTGTCCTTCGCCCAGTGGCGCCAGTCGCTGCGCATCCACCACGCCCTGGTGCTGCTCGCCGAGGGGTGCGAGGTGCGGGAGGCCTCCGACCTGCTCGGCTACGCGCAGCCCAGCACGTTCATCGACGCCTTCCGGCGCGTCATGGGGACCACCCCCGGGGCCTACCTGGAGGGGCTCGGCGCGCCCGCCTGACCGGAAAGGCGTATTCCCTGGCGGCAAATCCTGATTGCGGCCAGGGGAAGCCGCCTCTATTCTGACGGAGTGAAGGTAAACCTAACCTATCCTGCCGCGCTCGGGTCGGCGTCGAGCCCTCGGCGCAGGCCCGCGTTCCGATACCCGGCGACGCGGCCCGCGCACCCCGCCAGACTGGCGCTTCCGACCTCGCCGCGGATCGGGGCCTGACGCATTGCGCCACTCGTCTGTGCCCGAAAAGACCGCGCCCCGCGATGTCGCATCCCGCGACTCCGTGCCCCGCGATGGGGAGCCCCGCGATGCCGAAGAGCCCCGCCATGTCGATGCGCGCGACGTCGAGCCCTCCGCCGGAGCCGCCGACGCCGCCCTCAGTGGCGAGGGCCTGGTGCTGCGCTACGGCCGCTCGACCGTCGTCGACGGCGTCCGCCTGGAGCTGCGTCCCGGGCGGGTCACGGCCCTGGTGGGCCCCAACGGCAGCGGGAAGTCCACGCTGCTGCGCTCGCTGGCCCGGTTGCACCGCGTCGACGAGGGGCGGGTGTTGCTCGGCGCCGCGCGCGGCCAGCGCGATACGCCCGGTTCGCACCGGGACCTGCCCAGCCCCCGCCACGACGCACCCGGCTCGCACCGGGACCTGCCCAGACCCCGCCACGGCGCACCCGGCTCGCACCGGGTCACGGCCGGTCAGCGCGACACGACCGGACCCCGCCGCGATGCCACCGCCCTCACCTCGAGCGAGTTCGCCCGCGAGGTCACGCTCTTCGCCCAGTCGCGGAACGCCCCGGACGGGCTCACCGTCCGGGAGGTCGTCTCGTTCGGGCGCCACCCGTACCGCCGGCGGTTCGCGGGGCTCTCCGCGCGGGACCGCGACGTCGTCGAGCGGTCCATGCGGCTGACCGGCGTCCTCGAGATGGCCGACCGGGCGGCGGGCGAGCTCTCCGGCGGCGAGGTGCAGCGGGTCTGGCTGGCCGCGTGCCTGGCGCAGGAGACCGGCGTCGTGCTCCTGGACGAGCCGACCAACCACCTGGACCTGCGCTACCAGGTCGAGACGCTGGACCTGGTCCGGGACCTCGCGGAGGACCACGGCGTCGCGGTCGGGGTGGTGCTGCACGACCTCGACCACGCCGCCCGCGTCGCCGACGAGCTGCTGCTCCTGCACGCAGGCCGCATCCACGCCGCGGGCGCGCCGGCCGAGGTCCTCACCGCCGGGAACATCGGGCACGTGTACGGCATCCGGGTCGAGGTCGAGGCGGACCCGCGCTCGGGGCGCCTGCGGATCGACCCCGTCGGGCGGCACTCCGCCCGGGATCGCCGCACCGCACCCGCCCGTGCCTGACCGCGTCTTCACCCCCTGATTTTTCCCCCCATCAATCAACACCCCACCAGAAGGAACCCCCCATGACCCGATTCCCCCGCCTCGCGGCCGCCGCCGCGACCACCCTCGCGGTCGCGCTGACCGTCGCGGGCTGCGGCACCACCAGCGTCGAGGACTCCGGCGAGGACACCGCCGCCTCGACCTCGCAGGGCTGCTCCGAGGACGTCACGACCTCGACCGATCCGGTCTCCCTGACCGACGGCGTCGGCCGCCAGGTCGAGCTGGACCGGCCCGCCGAGCGCATCGCCGTGATGGAGTGGCAGCAGGTCGAGGACGCGCTGACCCTGTGCGTGACCCCGGCGGCCGTCTCCGACGCGGAGGGGTACAGCACCTGGGTCAGCGCCGAGGAGCTGCCCGAGGGCGTGACCGACATCGGCAACCGCGAGGAGCCGGACCTCGACACGCTCTACGCCGCGGACCCGGACCTCATCGTCGTGGAGGCCTACAGCGCCGACGACGAGATGGTGAAGCGGCTCGAGGAGCGCGACGTCCCCGTCCTGGTCACCAAGGGCGCCGACCCGGCCGACCCGATCGGCAACATGAAGGACGTCTTCGAGATGATCGGCGAGGCCACCGGCCGCTCCGAGCGGGCCGACGAGGTCGTGAAGGAGTTCGACGACCACCTGGCCGAGGCCAAGGGCAAGGTCGAGGACGCCGACCTGCCGACCAAGGAGTTCCTGTTCTTCGACGGCTGGCTCGAGGGCGGCAACCTCACCGTCCGCCCCTACGGCCAGGGCTCGCTGTTCAACGCCCTCGGCGAGGAGCTCGGCATGACCTCCGCGTGGACCGACGAGGTCAACGAGGCCTACGGCGACGGCGGGGTGGACCCCTCCTACGGGCTGGCCCAGACCGACGTCGAGGGCCTGACCGCCGTGGGCGAGGCGAACCTGTTCTACGCCAACGACGAGGGCGCGGGCGGCTACGTCGAGGCCCTCGAGCAGAGCCCGATCTGGACCTCGCTGCCCGCCGTGAAGGAGGGCCGCGCGCACTCCTTCCCGCCGCGCGTGTGGGGCGCCGGCGGGCCGCGCTCCACCGAGCAGGCGATCGACGCCTACGTCGACGTGCTCGACCAGTAGTGAGCCAGCGGGTGAGCGAGCGGCAGGGGGCCGTCCGCGCGGGCCTGTCCGGCGCGGCCGTCCTCCTCCTGATCCTCGCCGCGATCCTGCTGGTCGGCGCGTGGCACCTGACCCAGGGCACCTCGGGCGCCGGGGTCGGGGACCTGCTGCGCTACCTCGGCGGGGCGCGCGAGGACGTCGGCGGCGTGCCCGTCGGGGAGGTGCTCGCGGGCTCGCGCCTGCCGCGCCTGCTCGCCGGCGTCGCCGTCGGGTTCGCGCTCGGCGCGGCCGGGGCGCTGCTGCAGTCCGTCACCCGCAACGCGCTGGCCTCCCCGGACACGCTCGCGGTCACCGCGGGCGCCTACTTCGCCCTGACCCTGGCCGCGGCGTTCGGGATCGCGGTGCCGCTGTGGGCCTCCGGGCTGGTCGCGGTCGTCGGCGGGCTGCTCGCCGCGGCCGTGGTCCTGGCGCTCGCGGGCCGGGCGACCGGGACCGGCACCACCCGCCTCATCCTGGCCGGCTCCGCGATGGCCATGGCGCTGGACGCCGGCACCGGCATGCTGCTCATCCTCTTCAAGGAGAACACCACCGGGCTGTACGCGTGGGGCAGCGGCTCGCTCGCGCAGCTGAACATCGACGCCTCGCTGCGGGCCGCGCCCGTCGTCGTCCTGATCCTGCTGGTCGCGCTCCTGCTCTCCCGGCGGCTGGACGTGCTGGGCCTGGGTGACGACGCCGCCTCCTCCCTGGGCGTGCCCATCCGCTCGACCCGGGTCGTCGCCGTGCTGTGCGCGGTCCTGCTGACCGGGACGGCGGTGACGCTGGCCGGCCCCATCGGCTTCGTCGGCCTGGGCGCCCCGGTCCTGGCCCGGCTGCTGGCCGGCCGGGTCGGGGCGCTGCGCCGGCACCTGCTCCTGGTGGGCGTCTCGGGCCTGCTCGGCGCGCTGCTGGTGCTCCTGGCCGACGCCGCCCTGCGCGGCCTGCTGGGCGCCGAGGGCGCGGCGTCGATCCCCACGGGCGTGCCGACGGCGCTGCTCGGCGGCGTGCTCATCGTGGTGCTCGCCCTGCGGCTGCGCGACGCCGGCCCCGTCCGGCGCCCGCCCGGGCCCGGACGCCCGCGCTCCCGCCGGCGGTTCACCGGGGTGCTCCTCGCCGCGGGGTCCTGCTGGCCGCGGCGGCCGTGCTCGGCCTGCTCGCGGGAAGCCTGTGGCTGCGGACCGGCGACCTCCCGGCGTGGCTCCAGGGCGGCGCACCGGACCTCGTGGCCCGGGCGCTGGACGAGCGCGCCCCGCGCGTGGCCGCCGCGATCCTCGCGGGCGCGGCCCTCGGGCTGGCGGGCACGGTCGTGCAGGGCACGGTGCGCAACCCGCTCGCCGAGCCCGGCCTGCTGGGCATCACCGCCGGCGCAGGGCTGGGCGCGGTGGCCGTGGTGACCTCGGTGGCCGGGGGCGGCCGCGGGCTGCTCATCGCGGCGGCCCTCACGGCGGGGCTGGCGACCTTCGGCGTCGTCGCGCTGCTGGCCTGGCGCGGCGGGCTGCTGCCGGACCGGTTCGTGCTGGTCGGCATCGGCTGCGGGTACGCCCTGAGCGCGCTCAGCACGTTCCTGCTGCTGCGCGCCGACCCGTGGCAGACCCCGCGCATCTTCACCTGGCTCTCCGGCACGACCTACGGGCGCACGTTCCCCGACGTCGCGTGGGTCGCCGCGGCCCTCGTCCTGGCGGCGCCGCTGCTGTGGGCGCTGAGCCGGCACCTCGACCTGGTCGCGGTGGACGAGGACACCCCGCGGATCCTCGGCATGCGGCTCGAGCGGACCCGGCTGGGGCTGCTGGCCCTCGCCGCGGCGCTGGCGGCCGTGAGCGTCGTCGCGGTGGGGGTCGTGGGCTTCGTGGGGCTGATCGCGCCGCACCTGGCCCGCGCGCTGGTCGGCGCGCGGCACGGGCGGATCATCCCGGTCGCGATGCTGCTGGGCGGGCTGCTCGTGTGCGTCGCGGACCTGCTGGGCCGCTCGCTCATCGCGCCGTCCCAGCTGCCGGCCGGGCTCATGATCGCCCTGGTCGGGGCGCCGTACTTCGTGTGGCTGCTGCGGCGCTCGCGGGGCTGAGGGCGGCGGGCTGCCTCGGACGCGGCGTGCGGCGAGGGCGGCGGCCGGCCTCGTGCGCCGGCCGCTGCCCTCGCCGTGCTCCAAGCTCGCGCTAGAAGGTGAGGACGATGCGCCCGCGCTGCCCGCCGGCCTCCAGGAGCCGGTGGGCCTCGGGGGCCTGCTCGGCGGGCATGCTCCGGCCGTAGTCGGGGACCAGCCGGCCGGACTCGACCGCCGCGACGACGTCGTCGAGCTTCCCGCCGTGGTGGTAGTCGTCGAACACGAAGATCTTGTGCAGCGCCACGTCCGCGTCCTCCGGGGCGTCCCAGCCGCGCACGGTCGCGAAGCCGCCGCCCGCGCGCACGGCCGGGAGGGCGGCGTCGTTCTGCACCGCCGCGTCCAGCAGGCCGTCGACGCCGTCCGGGGCGATCTCGCGGATGCGCTCGGCGACGTCGTCCCCGCGCGGCACCACGTGGTCCGCACCGGCGGCGAGCACGCGCTCCCGGTCCTTCCCGGCGGCCTCGGCGATCACGGTCAGGCCGCGCAGCTTGGCCAGGGCCACGGCGTAGACCCCCAGGGTGCCCGCCGCGCCGGTCACGGCGAAGACGCCGCCCTCGGGCAGGTCCAGCCGGTCCAGGGCCTGGAGGGCGGTCAGCGCGTTCATCGGCAGCGTGCTCGCCTCCTCGAGCGAGACGCCCTCCGGGACGCGGGAGAGCGAGTCGGCGTCGGCGACCAGGTACTCGACGTAGGCGCCGCCGTGCTCGCCCGAGGGCAGGGCCATGGCCATGACCTCGTCCCCGACGCTCCAGGCGGAGGTGTCCAGGCCGTCCGCGGGGTCCCCGACCTCGTCGACCACCCCGGCGGCGTCCATGCCCGGGGCCAGCGGCTCGGTGGGCTCCGGGCCGCCGTAGCCGCCGGTGCGGACGCCGGTGTCGGTGGGGCTCACGGCGGCGGCGCGCACGCGGATGCGCACCTGGCCGGGGCCGGCGTGCGGCTCGGCGACGTCGTGGGCGGCGAGGACCTCGGGTCCTCCGAATGCTGTCAGTCCGATGAGCTTCATGACCGGCACAACCGCGCCGAGAGGGGCGGCATTCCGGGATCAGCCGGGGGCTGAATCGGCGGGGTGGCCGGGTTTCGTCTCCTCAGCCCGCGGGGAACAGCAGGCCGGTGTGCTCGGCCAGGGCGTCCAGCAGGTCGTGCTGGAACTCCTCGTCGCGCACGGCGGGATGCGGAGTCTCGGTGCGGAGGTGGTGCCAGTAGCCGCCGGACTCCAGGGCCGCCGGGTCTTCGGTGGTCGCGAGCCACGCCTGCGTGACGTGCCCGAGCGCCAGGTCGTCGCTGGCCCCGGGCCCGCCCATCCTCGTCGGCACCCACCCAGGGTCGACGGCGTGGGTCGGCACGTCCGGCCAGAGCCGGGCCACCGCGGCCATCAGGGCCGTGACGTAGAGCTTGCTGTCCGAGTAGGAGCGGGTCTCGGAGTGGCCCGACCAGTCGACGCCGTCAAGGTCCGGCTGCCCGCCCCGGTGCATGCTGCTGCTGAGGTACACCAGCCGGCCGGGGTGCTCCATCGCGGCCGTCAGCACGTAGGGGGCGACGACGTTGACCGGCAGCACCGCCGAGCCGCCGATGACGCCGGCGTTGTGGATCACGGTGTCGAAGGGCCCCGCCGCCGAGGCGCGCTCGGCCAGCTCCCACACCTCGTCGAGGCGCGCGAGGTCGCCGGCCAGGTCCCCCGCCGCGCGATCCCTCAGGCCGGCCACCTCCGCGAGCCGCTCCTCGCTGCGGGCGTGGAGGACGACGTCGTGCCCCTCCTCTAGCAGCGACTCCGCGGCGGCGCGGCCCAGGCCGTCGGCGGATCCGGTGATCATGATGCGTGCCATGCGGTGCTTCCTCGTTCTCGGTTCCTTTGTCCAGTGTTCCGGTGATGTCAAGGCATCCGACGGTGTACGGATCTCCCGGCCCCGTTCCGAGATGGGACGAAGCGCACTCGTGGCGCGGCCGATCCGGTGGTCTTCCGGCAACTTAAGATGATGCGTGGCCCGCGCGCCGGAAGCATTCCTGATCGGTGCCGCGGAGGCCATCTTTCACACGCGCATCCTCGGCGAGTTCGCCGTGCGCATCTCCTATGAGACGGGAACATGACGTACAACCCTCACGGCGGCGACGGTCCGCACGGCTCCTTTCCCCCTGGACAGAACCCCTACAGCGCCCGGGACTACTACCGGTCGAAGCCGACGACGTCCAAGACCTTGGGGATCGTGGCGCTCAGCATGTGCGGGGCGTCGCTGCTCTTCTTCTGGATTCCCTTCCTAGGGGTCGGGGCGGGGATCGCGGGCGTCATCCTGGCGTCGCTCGCCCTCGTGAAGGGCCAGTTCAAGCCCTTCAACATCGCCGGAGTCACGGTCGCCGGCATCTTCACCCTGGTGTCGCTGGTGGTGACGTTCGGATTCATCGTGAATGCCTTCGTGGGCGCCTCCGCGGTGGCCGGGAGGGGGAGCCCCACGAGTTCGGGGGCCGGTGCGACGGACACGAACCCCAGCCCGAGCGCCTCGGCGACGAGGCCCGCTCCGACCACCACGACCTCGAGTCACCCGACGCCTTCTGCTTCCCCGACGCCCTCCGCCTCTCCATCACCGACGCCGATGATCGCGGCGAGCGTCAGCCCGGACGAGTTCTCCGACGTCGACGAGCGCGCGCTCGCGCTGCTCGTGAAGTCCCCCAAGGACCACATGGGAGAGCACGTCGTCATCTACGGTCGGATCACTCAGCTGGACTCTGCCACCGGTCCGTGCGCGATGCGGTTCGACATCTCGTTCGCGCCTCAGCTGAACTCCTACGACTATGGAGAGAACTCGAGAGCCTACAGCGGTGACGGCAAGTCCGACTGCCCGGCGTTCGACCCGCTCGTGGCGGACGACGAGGTGCGGATGCTGGCTACCGTCCTGGGCAGCGAAACCTACAGCACCCAGATCGGCGGAAGCACCACGGTGCCCGCCTTCTTCGTCTCCGAGGTCGAGATCCTCGAGTAGTGCGTAAGGCGGCCTCCCGAGGCTCCGCGACACTCTGCGCACGAGATCCGCAGGTCGGAGGGGACGGTTCCCCGAGGGCCGTCCTCTTCCTCGACCCGGGGCCCTGGAGGGGGTACTCCCGGTGACTGCCCCGGCGCCGGCCGGCCGTCTACCCTGTGGATATGGACAACCGAGCCGAGGTCCGCGCGTTCCTCACCACCCGCCGCGAGAAGGTGACCCCGGGGGAGGTCGGGCTGCCTCCGGGCATGAACCGCCGGGTCAAGGGGCTGCGCCGCAGCGAGGTCGCGACGCTGGCGGGGGTGAGCGTCGAGTACTACATCCGCATCGAGCGCGGTGCGATCGGCGGCGCCTCCCCCGAGGTCCTGGACAGCATCGCCCGTGCCCTGCGCCTGGACGACGCCGAGCGCGCGCACCTGTTCGACCTGGCCCACGCCGCGGGTCCCGTCGGCCGGCCGCCCCGGCGTCGGAATCCGGCCACGTGGGCCCCGCACCGGAGCCTGCAATGGGTGCTCGACGCCGTGACGGCCGGCCCCGCCTTCGTCCGCAACGGCCGCATGGACCTCCTGGCAGTGAACCCGCTGGCCAGGGCCTTCTACCACGAGCTCTACGAGATGCCCGGGCAGCCGCCGAACATCGCCCGGCACGCCTTCCTCGACGAGCGCGCCCGCGACTTCTACCCGGACTGGGACGGGCTCGCCGACATCACGGTCGCCATCCTCCGGACGGAGGCCGCCCGGGACCCCCGCAACAGGGAGCTGCACGACCTCGTTGGGGAGCTGTCGACGCGCAGCGAGGAGTTCCGACGTCGGTGGGGCGCCCACGACGTGCGGCACCACGGCAGCGGGTCCAAGAGCTTCCACCACCGGGTCGCGGGGCCGCTGACCCTCGCCTACGAGGGCATGGAGATGGAGGCCGAGCCCGGCCTGACCCTCACGATCTACGCGGCGGAGCCCGGCTCCGAGTCCGAGGAGCGAATGCGGCTGCTCGCCTCCTGGGCGGCGAGCGAGTTCCGCGCGGACGGCACGGCGCCCGAGCGCCCCCGGCGCCCCGTGTAGCGTGGTGGCCACGGGGAGGTGTGACCGCGCTCATCCCCACGCCGTCGAAGGAGGATCCATGCGAACCGTTCCCCTGGGAGCCACCGAGGCCCGCGTCTCGAACGTCGTCGCGGGCATGATGCGCATCGCCGAGAAGCCCGACGCCGAGATCCGCGCCCTGTACGAGGCGGCCCGGGAGGAGGGCATCGACTTCTTCGACCACGCGGACATCTACGGCGGCAGCCCCCACCGCTGCGAGGAGCGCTTCGGCTCGGCGCTCCGGCTCGACGCCGCGGAGCGGGAGCGGATCAGGATCCAGACCAAGACCGGGATCGTGCCGGGGGAGTGGCACTACGACTCCTCCTACGAGCACATCGTCTCCTCGGTCGACGCCTCGCTGCGGGCGCTGGGGACCGACTACGTCGACGTCCTGCTCATCCACCGCCCGGACGCGCTGGTGGAGCCGGAAGAGGTCGCGCAGGCCTTCGAGGCGCTCGAGGCCGCCGGGAAGGTACGGGCCTTCGGGGTCTCCAACCACACGCCGCGGCAGATCGAGCTGCTCCGGTCCGCGGTGACCCAGCCCCTCGTGGTCAACCAGCTGCAGCTGTCGATCACGCACTCCGCGATCGTGGCGCAGGGCCTCGCCGCCAACATGGCCGGCGAGGAGGACGCGGTGACGCGCGACGGCGGCGGCGTCGTCGACTACTGCCGCCTCCACGACATCACGATCCAGGCCTGGTCGCCGTTCCAGAAGGGCTTCCAGGACGGCGTCTTCTTCGGCGCCGAGGAGTACCCCGAGCTCAACGCCGAGCTGGACCGGCTGGCCTCCAAGTACGGCGTGACCCCCACGGCCATCGCGACGGCGTGGATCACCCGGCACCCCGCGGGCATGCAGGTGGTGCTGGGGACGACGACGCCGCGGCGCGTCCAGGAGGCGGCCGAGGGCTCGGACCTCCCGCTGACCCGCGGCGAGTGGTACGGGCTCCTCCAGGCGGCGGGGCACCGGGTGCCCTGAGCCTAGCCCGGGCGGCACCGGCGGGATCGCGCCGGACGGGCGACGTCGGCGGGACCGCACCGGGCGGGCGAGGTCAACGGGTCGCGCCGGGCGCGGCCGACGGCGCCCTCTCGCCTCACGCGGCCGTCGTCCCGTCCCGGCGCTCCCGCCGCAGCAGCAGGCCCAGCGGCAGGAAGTACAGCGCCGCGATGCAGGCGCCGACGGCGACGGGCCCGGTCGCCCCGAGCGAGGAGGCGATGGCGAAGCCGGCGAGCCACGAGCCCACCGCCGTGCCGACGTTGAAGGCCGAGGTGGCCAGGGCCGAGGCCAGCGTCGGGGCGTGGCTGGCGAAGCCCACTGCCTTGCCGATGAGGATCGGGTTGGTCGACATCCCGAACAGGCCGAGCAGCCCGACGAGGACCACCGTGATCGCGGGCCGATGCGAGAAGGCGACCAGGCCGGCCAGGACGAGGAAGGTCATCGCGGCCGAGGTGAACAGCACGGCGTAGGGCCGCCGCCCGCCGAGGGCCCCGCCCGCGTTGGAGCCGATGAGCGCCCCCACCCCGTAGGTCAGCAGGACCAGCGGGATCGCCGATGCCGGCAGCCCGGTGTTCTGCGTCAGCAGCGGGGAGATGAAGCTGTACGCGGCGAGCGAGGACCCGCACACGACGGCAGCCCCGGCCAGGACCAGCCACACCCGCCCGTCCCGGAGTGCCGCGACCTCGGCGCGGACGGAGGGGATCGGTCCGGTGCCGGGGTCCGCGGCGACCATCCGGTGGACCAGCCCCGCGGCGAGGATCGCGAGGACCGCCAGCCCCCAGAACGGCCCGCGCCAGCCGACGACCTGGCCCGCGAAGGAGCCGAGGGGCACGCCGAGCGCGTTGGCGAGCATTCCCCCGCCCAGGATCACGCCCAGCGCCTTGGAGGCGAGCGCGGGCCCGGCGGCCTTGGCCGCCACGACGGCGGCCACCGCCCAGAACGCGCCCGTGGCCAGGGCGGTGAGGAAGCGCGCCCCGAGGACCAGCCCGACGTTCGAGGTCAGGGCCACCACGACGTGCCCGAGCGCGAAGACGAGCAGGGCGAGGGTCAGCGTGAGCCGCCGCGGGAGCCGGAGCGTGAGGATCGCCATGAGCGGCGTCCCGACGATCATCCCGATCGCGAAGACCGTGATCATCAGGCCCGCCTGGGAGACGGGGAGCGCGAGGTCGCCGGCGATCTCCGGCAGGATGCCGGCGACGACGAACTCCGTGGTTCCCATGAGGAAGACGCCCGCGGCGAGGATCCAGGTGACGAGGGGGAGCCGGCCGGTGGCGGGGGTGGTGTGCTGGGTGTCGGTGGGCATGTCTGCGGAAGGAACGCTCTCTGCGGGGGTGCTGGGAAGGAGGCGGCCGTGCCGCGGGGCCGGACCGCCTTGCGGTGCGGGCCGTGACGACGCGGCACGGGATCGCCAGCGTTCATGCAACCACCCCGGGTGGTTCAGAGGGAGGCCGGGGCGATGGGGGTACCGCCGGTGCCCCTTAGGCGGGCGCCCCGCGGCGGGGTCGGCTCAGGAGGCCCATCCGATGGCCCAGAGGCCCGCGCACATCGCCACGGTCGCGAGCGGGATCAGCAGGGAGTAGATCCGGACCGCTGTCTGCGCGCTCGCCTCACCCCGCGCGTCACCCGCCACCTCGCCACGCTCCACCCGGCCCGGGGCGTCCTCCTCCGGGTCGACGAGGGGGTCGGGCCCCTCGCGCAGCGCCACGGCCCGGCCCCAGGCCGCTCCGGCGCCGACCACCGCGAACCCCGCGAGCAGCACCGGCCCCGCGGGCAGGGCCAGCACCGGGGCGTCGAGGAGCCAGCCGATAATACCCATCGCCAGGGAGGCCGCAACGACGCCGAGCACGATCACCACCCAGCTGACCACCGGCCGGCGCATCGCGAACCGCAGGAGGGGCGTGGCCGCGAAGACCAGCAGCAGGTCGACGACCGCGACCAGCGCGAGCGCGGACAGCCAGAGGGCCGTGAGCTCCGCGGGCTCGCCCCGGCCGAGCGGCATGGCCGCGAGGGTCGCGATCATCAGGCCGAGCGACTGCAGCGCCATGGGCGCCACCGTGCGCGCCATCGCCCCCGGGTCCCGCGGGCCGGGCGCCGCCCACGACGCCGCGTACCCGGCC
Organism: Rothia santali; assembly: GCF_024199905.1. Classification (GTDB taxonomy): domain Bacteria; phylum Actinomycetota; class Actinomycetes; order Actinomycetales; family Micrococcaceae; genus Rothia; species Rothia santali. Next base: position 91,954 of record NZ_JANAFB010000002.1, on the reverse strand, counting down.
GCGTCGCCGAAGGCCTCCTCGGCGTCCTCGCCGCTGTCCACGCAGTGGCCGTCGACCTCCCGCAGCGCGTCGCCGATGCGCCGCCCGCTCACCTCGCGCAGCCGCGCCTCCAGGATGAAGCGGTGGGACCAGGCGGGGTCGACGTGCGGTGCGAGCCGCCGTTCTTCGGTCATCCGGGGCATCACGAGTCCTCTCGTTCGGCGGTGACGGGGTGGGGCTGGGCGGGGCGGCCGGGGGCGGGGTGTCCGGCCGCAGGTGGTGCGGCGGTAGGTAGTGCGGCGGCGGAATGCCCGGCGTCGGGGCGCCCGGCGGCATCCGGACCGCCCAGGACGCCGTCGACGACGCCGGCGAATCGCCGCCACCGCCCGGTCTGCTCCTCGAGGCTCCGGCGTCCCTCCTCGGTGAGGGAGTAGTACTTCCGCCCGGGCCCGCCCTGACCGGCGCGCCACTCCACCGCGACGGCCCCGGCCGCCTCCAGCCGGCCCAGCAGCGGGTACAGCGTGCCGCCCTTGATCGCGCCGAAGCCGGCCTCCTCCAGGCGCGCGGCGATCGCGTAGCCGTAGGTGGGGCCGTCCACGAGCATCCGCAGCACGGCGAACCCGAGGACGCCGCGCAGCCACTCGCCGGGCCACTCCGAGGTCTGCTTCATGGCTAGACAGTAACGCGATCTAGTCAGGCGCGCAATATAGGTGGCGGGGCCGTACTCCACGCCGGGTGCGTGGACGTCCGCACCATCCGTCTCACGTGCATCACATGTGCCTCAGCGTGAACTCCGCCGAGCCCAGCGCCCCGGCCTGCGGCTCGTCCCGGGGCGGCGCGACGTCGTGCCCCAGGATGCGCGCGGCGTCGTCCTGCGGCTCGTAGCCGATGGCCCGGCCGGGCTCCAAGGACCAGAAGCGGTGCTCGTTGGCCGAGACCGCGTAGAAGACGCAGTAGTCCTCCCGGGTGGTCATCGCGGCCTCGAAGGCCCGCCAGGCGTCGGCGTGGCTGAGCCAGGTGGCGGCCTCCCGGGGGTTCTCGGGGGCCTCCTTGAAGGTGCCGATGCACAGGCTCGCCACGCGCAGCCCGAACTTGTCCGCGTACATACGGGCCAGCGCCTCGCACGCGGCCTTGCTGGCGCCGTAGAGCCCGTCCGGCCTGATCGTGCTCGTCTCGTCCAGCGTGGCGCTCGCCGGGTGCAGGCCCGTGGCGCGGTTGCTGGAGGCGTACACGAGGTGCCGCACGCCGGCCGCGCGCATCGACTCCAGCAGGTGGTACAGGCCCAGGGCGTTGACCTGGAGGAGGTCGGCGTAGGGCGCCTCGTCGGGGATCCCGGCCAGGTGCACGACGCCGTCCACGCCGTCCAGGAGGGGCGGGATCGTGGCGGGGTCGCGCAGGTCGAAGGCGCGGCAGGTCTCGTTGACCTCGCCCGCCTCCGGGGCCTCCAGGTCCGCGACCACGAGGTGGCCGACGCGGGGCTGCAGGTGCCGGCGCAGCCCCCGCCCGATCTTGCCGTTCGCTCCCGTGATCAGCCAGCTCTCGTCCTGCAGCGTCATCGGTGTCCTCCTCGAGGGGTCGGCGTGGCGGCGGCCGGGCCGGTCCGTGCCCGGTCCGTTCGGGGCCGGGTCGCACCTCCCGGCGCCCACCGGCCGCTGCGCCCCAGCCTAGCGAGGCCGGTCGCCGGGACGGGGGGAGGGTCACCCGGCGGTTCGGGCGCCGCCCCGGCCGTTCTCGGGGACGACGTCACGGAGTCGTGCCTCGTGGGGCCGGTGTGATCGGGTGGGAGGAGGGCAGGCGACGCATCGATCCCGCGACGGGTCCCCCCAAGGAGCAAGGAGGTGCAGTGGTGGCGGACGAACTTCCGCGTCATCGAGATCTGGAGGAGTCGGCGGTCGACGATCGCACCCGGCCGCCCCGCAATCCATACGGAGCGCAGAGATCGGTGGACGGTCTGCAGGCGCTGGGCCGGTTTCCGGTGTTCTTCTGCGCATTCGTGATCATGCAGTTCATGCCCCGGTGGTTCGACCGCTGGCCGGGCGCGGCACCGTTCCTGGCCGTCGGTGTGCCGCTGCTGCTGCTCGTGGCCGGCGGGTGGTTCTTGTGTCGGATCGATCGCGCGGCACGGGTCCGGCAGGGGTACGCGCCGCAACAGCGGGTGATCTCCCGGCCGTGGTGGGTCGTCTCGATCATCTCCGTGGTCCTCGGTGCGGGTGTAGTCGTCGCGTTCCTGCTCGCCTTCCGGCGCGACGGCGAGTGGATCACGGTCTCGGGCGCGGTGGTCTTCGCGGCGCTGACGCTCATCGGGGCGTTGCGTCTTCGACGTCGCTGGGTGGTTCCGTGAATCGCGCGATGCTCAGCGCATCAGGTTCCCGGCGAGGACGTCATGGCGAGGGGATGGGAGGATGGCTCCCGATACGATGCGCGGGTGCTGTGAGCAGCGCGAACTGGAGGAGATGTGCATGACTGATGGGACTCCACGGCACCGGGGCATGGACGAGGGGCCGGATCTTGACCGTCGGGATTGGCGGAAGGACCTCTACGGGCCGGAGCACGCCGTCGACGGATGGCAGCTCGGCGGGCAATGCGTGGCGACAGACCGCATGCCCGTGCACCGGGACCGTGACGAGTTCCGCGAGGAGCCCCGCGGGGAGCAGCGAGCGACCGACGGCTGGGACTTCCTCGGCGGCCTCGCGCTGCTGGTCTCCCTCTTCGGCGGTTCCTACGCGCTGGACGTCTGGATACGGCGCTGGCCCGAGGCGGCGCCCTTCATCGCGGTGCTCGGTGCCGTGGCCATGGTGGCCGTGATCGGCGGCCTGCTCCGCTGGATGGACCGGGCCTCCCGCGCCCGGCAGGGGATGACCCGCCGCCAGGAGCTGATCTCGGCGCGGGCGTGGACGTTCGACGTCGTCGGCACGGTGGCACTGGCGATGGCGAGCATCCCTTACCTTGCGCTCTTCATCCGGCAGGACAACTGGACGGATCTGGGCACCGCGGTGGCCTGTCTCCTGACCTCCGGTCTGTGGCTCCGGAAGGTGCTGAGGCTGAGGGGTCACCGGGTGCCGGATCCCCGAAGGCGCCGCCCAGGTGCGGCGGGCTCGGAGGGTCCCCGGTGAGGATGGTGCTCCCCGCCACCACCTCGGCCGCCGCACATCGCGGACATCGCCCTGGACCTCGGCGGAGGGTGGCGGGTTTCACCAAGACTCGACACCCCGTGTCCTAAGCTGAGCCTGAGCGCCGTCGTCTTCCGGCGCATCCACCCCTACGCAGCGGAGGCCCTCCCATGCCCCTCATTCAGATCAGCCAGGTCGCCGGGCTGAGCGACGCCCAGAAGGCCGAGGCCATCGAGGCCGTCACGCGCGCCTACGCGGACTCCACGGGCAAGAGTGCCTCATCCGTGTGGGTCGTGATGAACGACGTGCCGGCTTCTTCCTGGGGTGTCGGGGGCTCGCCGCTGGGGTGACGCCGGAACGTCACGGGCCCCGCGATCTGGCGCCTGACCTGGAAGGCCGGTCGCCATGGCCACGCGGGAGCCCCGGGGCGTCCAGTGCCCACCGCGCCGAGTCCGCAGGGCCGCCCGGTGCGCTCCCCCGGTCAGGACCAGCTGGCCACCGGCGCGCCGAGCACCTCCTCGTCGATCTCGAGCCCCAAGCCTGGTGACTCCGGCGGCAGGACGCCGCCTTCGGACTCGATGGGTTCGAAGGCGGCCGTGGTCAGGGTGACCATGTCCGAGGTCTTGAGCACGCAGCGCAGCAGCTCGGGCGGGACGGTCGCGCCGAGATGCACGATCGCAGCGTACGAGATGTCCGAGCCGACAGTGTCCTGCACGGTCATGATCAGGCCCGCGGCCCGGGCGATGTCGCGCTGGCGTCGGCTTGGGGTGAGTCCGCCCGCAGGGGTGACCTTCAGACCGAAGCCGTCGGCGGCGTCGAGCTCGATCGCGTGGATGAGATCGTCGTCGTTCGTCGCCAGCTCGTCGAGGATGAGGGGGTACGGCGACGCCTTGCGGACCGCCAGCGTCTCGCGCCACGTCGGACAGGGCGATTCGAGGACAAAGTCGAGGCCGTCGGGGAGCAGGCTGAAGAGTCTGCGCGCGGTCTCGCTGGTGAGCCCGGCGTTGGCGTCGACGAGGAACCACTCTCCGGGGCGCCTGTCCGCGAGGCAGGCGACGATGCGCTCGGCGTCGACCGCCGGCCCGCCGTCGCGGTCGTGGGTGCCGATCTTGATCGAGTGGCCCAGGTAGCCGCGCGCCCGGTGGTCCGCGACGCGGGCGCGCATCTCCTCGGGATCACCGGTGTGGATCGAGGAGATCAGTGGCATCGGGACGTTGGTCCTGCCACCCAGCAGCTCGCTCACGGGCAGGCCCGTCGACTTGCCGAAGAGGTCCCAGCAGGCGATGTCCAGCGCCGCCTTGGCGTCGTTGTGACCCAGGAGCGTCTCGTCCATCAGGCTGCTGATCCGGTCGACCTGACGCGGGTCCATCCCCAGCAGTGCCGGGGCGAGCATCTCGATGGCGGCCCGCGTGCCGGCGGGATGGGCCGCGACGTAGGTGGAGCCGAAGGGAGTGCTCTCACCCCATCCCGTGGTCCCGTCGTCGGCGGTGATGCGCACGATCGAGGCGGTGAACGTCTCGTAGGTGCGGCCGCGCGAGAGGCGGTAGGTGCCGCCCGAATAGGGCAGGGCGACCTGGAAGAGGTCGATGCTGGCGATTTTCATGACGGGCGGAACCTCTCGTTCACTCACGATGGGGGGATGGTCGATGCGGGCGCGGGCGCGGATGAGGGCGCGGCGAGGCGGAGCCTAGCCTTCGACGTCGTGCGGCGGGATCAGCACGAGCTTGCCGGGGTACTTCTTGGCGATGAAGTCCTCCTGGGCCTGGTGGATCTCGCTCAGCGGGTAGGTCTTCGAGACCAGTGGGTGCAGCCTGCCCTCGTTGATGTAGCGCACGACGTTCTCGATGACCGCGTCCTCCTGGAAGGTGCAGCCGAACAGCGAGAGGTCGTTGAGGTAGACGATGCGCAGGTCGATCTCGGCCAGCGGGCCGCCGATGGCGCCCGCGATGGCGTAGCGGCCGCCCCGGCGCAGCACGCTGAGGAGGTCGTTCACGCCCTCGCCGCCGATGACGTCCACGACGACGTCGACCGAGCGGGCGCCGAGCTCGGCGACGACGTCCGCATCGCGGTCGATCACGCGATCCGCCCCCGCCGCGCGCACCGCATCGGTCTTGCCGGCCGAGCAGACCGCGATGACCTCGGCGCCGCGCAGCTTGGCGAGCTCCACGGCCGCCAGGCCGACCCCGCCCGAGGCGCCGGTGATGAGGACCCGCTCGGCGCCGACCCCGGCCCGGTAGAGCATTCCCTCGGCGGTGGTGAAGGCGATCGAGATGGTGCCGAGCTCGGCCGGCGAGAGGTCGGAGCGGACCGCGAAGCTCTCGCTGGAGGGGGCGACCGCGTACTGGGCGAACCCGCCGTCGCAGTCGCTGCCGTAGGTCCAGCACTCGTAGGACCGGCGGTCGACGTAGTGGCGCATGAGGTTGCGGACCACCACCGCCTCGCCGAGGCGATCGCCGTCGACGTCGTCGCCGACCGCGACGATCCTGCCGTAGACGTCCCCTCCCTGAATGCGGGGAAAGCTCAGGGGGACCCCCGACCACGAGGCGTCGTCGTCGTCGGCCTGACCGGGGCCGGCCGCCGTGGAGTTGGTGTCCCCGTGGACGGCCTTGGAGTACCAGCCGATGCGCGTGTTGACGTCGGTGTTGTTCATGCCCGCGGCCTCGACCCGGATCAGCACCTCGTCGGCGCGCGGCTGGGGCACCGGCACGTCGGTGCGGTACTCCAGCTTCTCGGGCCCGCCGTGTCCGGTCAGCAGCACCGCCGCCATCGTCTTCGGTACAGCGTTCATCGTTCCGCCACCCTTCTGCTCGTTCGCGGTCCGGCCGGCCGGCCAGGACATCTGCGCTATTGTCCACTAGTCGGACATCTTGTCCGAAAAGCTACCAGTGGCGGTCGATCACGGCAAGAGCCTGAGCCCGTTTCGCTAGGATGAAGCAGACCTAGGAGGGGATCCCATCGACGAGAACGCAGCGACCGAGGGCAGCACGGGCCACGACGAGACGGTGGCGGAGGCGGCCCCGGAGCAGATGAACCGCTCGGCATTGCGTGCCTCGATGCTGCTCATCGCCGCGGGGGACCACCCCGGCGGCGCCACGGCCGCCGAACTGGCGGCGGAGACCGGGATACCCCGTCCCACCGCGTTCCGGTTGCTGCTCAGCCTCGTCCACACCGGGCTCCTCGTCCGCGAAGGGGGAAGCTTCGCGCTCGGCTGGCGCATCGCCCAGCTCGGACGGGCCGCCGACCCCTATCGCGGTCTGCTCCCACGAATTCAGGCGATCCTCGACAGGCTGGCGGCCGATGTCAACGAATCGGTCGAATACACGGTCTTCGACGGCCTGGGGTCGCAGGAGACCATTGCTCAGTCCGCCAGCGCCCGCCTGCTCGCGCCCTCGCAGCAGTACGTCGGCCGGAGCTTCCCGCTGCACGCGAGCGCCACCGGGAAGCTCCTGCTCGCAGAACTCGGGGACGAGGACGTCCGCGCCCTCGTCCCCGACCGCCTCGAGGCGTTCACGCCCCAGACGATCGTGGATCGCGCCGAGCTGCTGTCCGAGCTCGACGGCGTGCGCGCCCGGGGGTTCGTGACCCTCGACAACGAGCTCGAGGAGGGGCTCTTCGTCGTCGCGGTGCCCGTGCGCGACGGCGCGGGGACGGCCCTCGGGGGCCTTGCGGCCTCGGGTCTGGACCAGCGGATGAAGTCGACGGGCGTCAGGGTCTACGTGGAGAAGCTGGAGGCGGCGTCCCGGGAGATCGCGCGCTCCATCACCGGGTCGTGAGCACGGCGAGTCGTCCAGCCGTCTGAGGGGCAGGTCAGGGGCTCCGGGGGTTGACGAGTCGCCAGGCATCCCGGCGCGCAGGCGGCCCTCGGGCTCTCGGAGGCGAGGCTCCGGAACCTCTGAAGTCGACGACAAGGTGCCTCGCCCTGATCGCGTCGCCTCTCGACAGCGCCTCCTCGGGCGTTAGAGTGAGCGTCGACACCCGTTCCTTCACAGCCCCGCGAGCGTTCCCCTCGTTCCGCCGCATCGACCCACGACGACGACGTCGTGGCACCTCGACCCCTCAGGAGCCCCGCATGATCTCAGCCGGCCACGCCATCGTCCGCTCCCTCGAGCAGCACGGCATCGACCGCGTCTACACCGTCCCCGGGGAGAGCTTCCTCGATGTCCTGGACGGCCTCCACGACTCCTCGATCCAGACCGTGGTCTGCCGCCACGAGGGCGGGGCCGCCTACATGGCCGAGGCCGAGGGCAAGCTCACCGACCTGCCCGGCGTCGCCATGGTCACCCGCGGGCCCGGCGCCGCCAACGCCCACGTGGGGCTGCACACCGCGTGGCAGGACTCCACCGCGATGGTCCTGTTCGTGGGCCTGATCCCCTTCGAGCACCGCGAGAAGGAGGCCTTCCAGGAGTTCGACCCCAAGGCCTGGTTCCAGACCGGCGCCAAGCGCGTCATGGTCCTGGACCACGCGGAGCGCGCCAGCGAGGTCGTGGCCGAGGCGCTGTTCTCCGCCCGCTCGGGGCGCCCGGGCCCGGTGGTCGTGGGGCTGCCGGAGGACATCATCCAGCAGCAGGTCTCCCCCGAGCTGCACCCGCAGATCCCGATCGCCACCGGCGGCATGACCGTCAGCGACTGGAAGGAGCTCAAGGGCGCGCTGCTGGAGGCGGAGAAGCCGCTGTTCGTCTTCGGCGGCAACGACTGGTCCCGGCAGGCGGCCGAGGACTTCACCGGCTGGCTCGAGGCGCACGAGCTGCCCGCGGCCGCCGAGTGGCGCTGCGAGGGCACGGTACCGTTCTCCTCGCCCAGCTACATCGGCCCGCTGGGGTACGGGCGGCCGAAGCACTCGGGCCGGATCCTGGACGAGGCGGACCTGATGGTCTTCGTCGGGACCGTCCCGGGCGACGTCATCACCGGCGGGTTCACCGCCCGCCAGGACTGGGACAAGCGGAACTTCCTGGTCACCATCGACCCGGGCCTGCGCGGACGCTCCGGCCCGGTGACGCACCAGATCGTGGCCAAGCCGGACGTCTTCGTCCGGGACCTGCTGCGGATCGACCTGCCGGTCAAGGACTCGTGGAGCTCCTGGCGGGAGCGGCTGCGGGCCAAGCAGGTGGAGTTCTCGACGCCGCCCGAGCCCGCCGCGAGCGGGAAGGCCGGCATGGACGCGGTCATGGGGCACCTGATCCCGCGCCTGCCCGAGGACTGCATGGTCACCTTCGGCGCCGGCGAGCACACCAACTGGGCCCACCGGTACTTCCCCACCCACGGCTACGCCCGGATGATCTCGGCCCGCAACGGCTCGATGGGCTACTCGGTGCCCTCGGCGGTCGCGGCCTCGCTGCGCCACCCGGAGCGGCTGGTGGTCTCGATCGCCGGGGACGGGGAGTTCCTCATGAACGGCCAGGAGCTGGCCACCGCGGCGCAGTACGGGGCGAACCCGCTGATCATCGTCGCGGACAACCGGGAGTACGGGACGATCCGCACCCACCAGGAGCGGGACTACCCGGGGCGGATCAGCGGCACGCAGCTGAAGAACCCCGACTTCGCGGGGCTGGCCCGGGCCTACGGCGGGCACGGGGCGTGCGTGGAGGAGAACGGCGAGCTGGGTCCGGCCCTGGACGAGGCCCTGGAGGCGGTGCGGGGCGGCAGCTTCGCGGTGATCCACGTGGTGGTGTCGCAGCGGCAGAAGGCGTACTGACGGGGCTGTCGCGCCCGTGACGTTGCCATCGTGCAGCCCCGCGGCTCGCCACATGGCCGACCGCAGCATCCACGGAGAAGGCCACCCCGCAGGCTGACGCAGCGGGGTGGCCTTCCAGTGACGTGACCACGGCCCGTATGGTCATGGTGGTGCGGAACCGTCTGACGGACTCAGGGCACCTTTCAACCCCTCCTAGGATGTTGCCGATAGGGTCCGATTCCGGGTTTCCGGTGCGATTGCCCAGCAGGCGAGGCCCCCGATGATCAGTACCACCACGCAGGCGGCTAGGGCGGTGTTGATTCCGTACCCGGCGACCACCAGCGGAAGGAGGAAGGTGCTGCCGGCTGATCCCAGGCGGCTGGCCGCAGTTGCCACGCCCACGCCGGACGCCCGCACCTCGGTGTTGAAAAGCTCCGGCGGATAGACGAACTCGAGGTTGGCGGCTGCGGAGAGGATCAGTGCGAAGCAGGCGAAGAGGATCACCGAGATGATGGGGCTCATCGATGAGAAGACGATGAGACAGGTCAGGGCCAGGGCCCCGGCGAAGAAACTGCCGATCAGGAACGTTCGACGCGAGATCCGATCCACGATGAGCATTCCGACCACCGCGCCTACCAGAAGGAACACGTTGTAGACCGCTCCGGCCGCCAATTTCGACTCCACACCGAGGGCTTGCATGACCTGCGGGGCGAAGGTTCCCAGGGCGAAGTACGGAATGACCTGACAGACGTAGAAGATCGCACCGATGGCGGTTCTGCGCCGGTACTTCGGGGAGAAGAGCAGGCTCATCTTGCTCTGTTTCGATGATCCGAGGCCGATAGGCGCAGGCGGCACGACTCCCGGACCGGCGTGTTCGCGGACGACCTGCGCCGCCCGCTCGGTGTGCCCGTGCTCGACCAGCCAGAGCGGGGACTCGGGGATGGTGACACGGAAGAGCAGGACCACCAGTGCGGGAAGAGCGCTGATCAGCAGCATGGTCCGCCAAGCGTCCGGACCGGTGCCCGAGATCAGGAATCCGATCAGGTAGGCCATGGCGTACCCGGTGGCCCAGGCAACGGCCATGAAACTCAGAAGCCGGCCTCTGATGCGACGCGGTGAATGCTCGGTGACCATGGACTTGCTGACCACGTAGTCGGCGCCCAAGGTCAAGCCGATCAGAAGCCGGAGAGCGAGCAATTGCCAAGCCTCCTGGACCATGAACTGTGCGGCCGAGAGAACGGCGAAGATCAGCATGTCCCAGCGGAAGATGGCCTGTCGCCCGAAGCGATCGGCGATGGGGCCGGTGAATATTGCACCGATGAACAGGCCGATCAGAGAAGCGGCTCCGAGGAGTCCGATCTCCAAGGGCGTCAGCTGGAGGGCGGTGGTGGCCGAGGCGAGCACGATCCCGGTGATGCCCAGGACCACGCCATCGCTGAACTGGCCACCGGTGCCCGCGATGGCGACGCGGAGGTGGAACTTGCTGGTCGGTGCGTCCTCGTAGGCGATGGCCTGGGTGGTGTGATCAGTCATGGTTGGCCCCTCCTCGTGAGGCGCGTACAGCGCGGGTGGCTACGTCATAGCCTTCCTCGGCGGCGAGAGCCACCCAGCGGCCGAAGTCGCCCTGAGCATTGCTGTTCAGTCGATCACCGTCCCAAACGAGACCCCGAACGCAGAGTTCCGTGAAGGCATGGGCGCTGTTGGACAGGTCCTGGAGGATGCGGGTCAGCGCGTCGACGATGACCGGCTCCATGATGTTCAGCTCGAGTTCCCCGGCAGCCACGGCAGCCTCCACAGTGTGGGCGTTGCCACGAACCCGGTAGCTCAACTGCATGACGTACTCGGGGATGGCGGGGTTGACCTTCCCGGGCATGATCGAGGACCCTGCTTGCACTGTCGGCAAGGTGACTTCGGCAATCCCACCGACTGGTCCAGAAGACAGGAAGCGCAGATCGGCTGAGATCTTGGCCATCGCGATCGCCACACGGGCTCCCGACCCGGCCACCTCCGCATAGGGGTCTAGGTTGGAGAGAGACTCGAATAGATCCTCCGAGGCCTTCACGGGGTGGCCGGTCAAACGGGCGAGTTCCTGCAGGGCGAGTGCCTGGTAACCGTCGGGGGCGCCCACTCCCGTGCCCAGCACGGTGGCGCCCAAGGGGACGTTCAAGAGGCCTTCTGCCGCAGCGTTCAGGACGCGGGCGGCCTTCCGTATCGACAGGGCATGTGCTCGATGTGTCTGGCCCACCGTGAGGGTGACCGCGTCCTGCAAACAGGTCCGTCCTAGTCGCACGGTGTCATTGAATTCCTTGGCTTTGGTCTCGAAGGCTTCGGCGAGGAGATGCAGCTCCCGAACGGGTGTGTTGATCAGCTCGTGAACGGCCAAAGCCATGGCCGTGGGGTAGGTGTCGTTGGTCGACTGCGAGGCATTGATGTGGTCATTGGGATGAAGTGGGATTCCGCCGATCTGAGTGGCGCGTCGGGCGATGACCTCGTTGACGTTCATGTTCGTCGAGGTGCCCCCGCCGCCTAGTACGAGCGCGGAGGGGAAGGCATCGTCGAGCAGGCCCTCCGCCATCTCGGCGCATGCAGCCTGAATGGCGCGGACCTGGGGGGCGGTGAGGACCTCCAGCTCTCCGTTGGCCCATGCCGCGGCTGATTTCACATAGGCATAGGAACGCACCAGCTGCGGTACGTCTCGAAGCTTTCTCTCCTCGCCGGCGAAGTTGCGGACGGCAAGTTCGGTCTGAAGGCCATACAGGGTCTCGTCCTGGGTGGTCTCGACGTCGATGTCGGTCATGGCGTAGGCCTTTCTTGTGATGCATGGCACAGATGCGGGTGTGACTCTACGCCGCTCATCGAAGGATAAATTTCATTGTTGCCAGTAGAGCAACAACTTGGAGGGCCCTTGAAGCTGCCTGATCATGATCACTTGAGAATTTTCGTTCTTGATTTATCGACTCAGTATTGCTCTAGTAGCAACATGAGCACTCCGACAGCCCGATCATCCAGCGCCGCTCGTGTAGCAGCCCTTCTTCTGGCCTTCGAGGATCCGACGCGGGGGGACCCTGAGAGATCGGTCAGCGAATTGGCGCGTCACGTGGGGCGGGAGAAGAGTCAGGTTTCTCGGATGCTCAAGGAGCTTGCCAAGGCCGGACTGGTCGAGCAGTCACCTCAGACGCGCAGGTATCGGCTCGGGTGGAACCTGAGGGTTCTGGCAGCTGGCTCCGGGGACACGTTGCTCGTGCAGGCAGCGAAGCCGATGCTGCAGCAGCTGGTGGCCAGCACGGGAGAGGTGGCACTTCTGTCGGTGCAGGAGGGCCGACACTGTCTGACGGTTCTGCGCGAGGAATCCGCGCACTCTCTGCGGGCAGGAGGATGGGTGGGGCGTCGCTCTCCCCTGCACTGCACTGCATCCGGGCGGGCGCTGCTGTATGCCAGCAGCGATGACCATGTAGAGCTCATGACCGCTGAAGATCTCGACTCCAGCCGAATGAACCCGAGGGGACCGGAGAACCTCGACAGTCTTCTCGAGACGCTGCGTGTGGAACGGGCGCGAGGCTACTCCATCGCCTCCGAGGAGGTCGAGGTCGGCCTCACCTCTGTTGCAGCTCCGGTACGCAGCCCGGCTGGTGATCTGGTGGGGGTCATCAACGTCTCCGCACCGACCTCCCGGATCATCAGCAAGTGCGACAAGATCGGCAAACTGCTGGTCTCGACGTCAGGCGTCATCACGAGAAGGATGTCATTTCAATAGGACCGCACGGATAGCAGCCGATGAACTCGTGATGGCGTCGACCCCGTCTCGAGCGCCTGGCGCTTTCAGCCGGAGACCTTCCAGAACTGCGTTTCTGAAGTCGTCCCGCATGAGCGGAGTTGGTCGTCATCCCAGCCTCTTGGTGACAGTCCTCCTTGGCCTGTCATGGGCTTATCCTACGGAGGAGGGTCAGCGCTGCAGCGGGGCGATTCGGGCTACCTCTTCCTCTGCCCCAGAGGGGCGCGAGCCCGAAGGGTGGTGCCCCTGACCAACTCCGGCACCTGGGTTCGCCTCGGCCGCCCACCGCCGCGAAGGGTAAGGCCTCCACCTGGAAGCTGCTCAGCGGTCGACGCGGTGCCTAGCGGGGACCGCGGGCCGATCCGCGGTGGTGTCACGTGTCCCCGCGTGGGATCCCTCGGGCCTCTGCTGCGGGCGGTGGCGCTGGCCGGGCAGGACGCGCATCGCCGTCAGGCGGTGGTCTCCTCGGCCAGCGGGCGGCGGTAGAACCAGCAGGGGGCCTGAGGGTTCGGCGAGACCATGATCTTGCCGCCGGGAAGGCGCAGCGGCTCGTGGGGCCGGCTGATCTCGTATCCGGCCTGCTGGTAGTGCTGGGCGTCCAGGGAGGAGCAGGCGCCGAAGAGCATTCCTCCGGTGAACCCGCGCTGGGCGAGGAAGCGCTCCAGCAGGATCAGCCCGGCCAGCTCCAGGCCGGTGCCTCCCCAGCTCGGGTGCGCCGCGACGGTCAGGAACAGGTTGGGATGCTCCGCGAAGGAGCGGCCGCGCGTGGCAAGCACGGCGGCCACCAGCGACCCGCTGCGTGAGTACGCGGCCATGCCGTGGGTGCCGGGCTGCAGGGACCAGGAGTCGGCGCCCCGGACCTGCCGGCGCACCAGGTGTTCGACGGCGGGGACGTCGTGGCGCTGGATGACCCGCCAGGCGATGCCCTTGAGTGTCTGGGAGTTGTGCACGCGCTGAAAGTGCAGGCGCACGGCGGCAGGCGTGGCGGTGGAAGACATGGTCGCTCCTCCTCCGGGAATGTCGCTGACGGTGGGGCAGGAGCCCATCGCCTGCCCTCGGCGGCGAGGGCAGCGTCCCGAGGACGGTGCGACCGTCCTCCGGGCGTGAGGGGCATTTACAGTGTAAGCCGCACTCGCCTGGAAGCGTGCATCTGGGGATGGAAGGAGCGTGGCCCAACCCGGGAGATGTCCTCCCCGCCCGGGAGGCGTCCGCGGGCGGCTCGTTCCATCGACGGCGGCAGCGGTCCGTGTGGCACGATGGTGGCCACGGACGACGCCGGCCGGCTGGAGACGACGCGCAGGCCGGAGACGGATGAAGGGGCGGCCATGGAGGGAACCCCGGAGGGCACGACGCCGGAGGCGCTGGCCCGGCGATTCAGGAACATGTGCGCCCTGTACTCGGCGTTGAGCGCGCTGTGGGCGGTCATCCTGAGCACGAGCCCCGCCTGGTGGCGCCTGGGCATCCTGGGCGTCATGGTCGCCGGCGCGGTCTACTTCGGCGTTCAGGCGCGGCGCGCCGCGGCGCGCGCCCGGCGCGAGCGGGAGGACGGCGTCGCCGGCTGACGGCGTCCCTACACGGCGAACCCGGCCGGGAACGGATCGGTCGGGTCGAGCGTGTACTGGGCCGTGCCGGTGATCCAGGCGCTGCCGGTGATGACGGGGACGACGGCGTCGCGCCCGGCCACCGCGGCCCGCTCGACGAGCCGCCCGGTGAAGGTGGTGCCGATGTAGGACTCGTTGACGAAGTCCTCCTCCAGGCCCAGCTCCCCGCGCGCGTGCAGGGCCGCCATGAGCGCGCTGGTCCCCGTCCCGCCGGGGGAGCGGTCGATCCACCCCGGGTGGTTGACCAGCACGTGCCGCCCGCCGCGCGCGGTGGCCCCGGGCGCCCGGAAGTAGACGTGCTCGCACCCCGCGTTGGCCGGGTCCTCCGGGTGGACGGGGAGCGCCTGATCGTCGACGGCGGCCATGATGGCGGATCCGGCGTCGAGCAGTCGCTGCTGTGACGAGTGGTCGTCCGGGATCCCCAGGTCCTCCAGGTCGACGACGGCGTAGAAGTTGCCGCCGTAGGCGATGTCGCACCGCACCGTGCCCAGGCCGGGGACGTCGACTCGCCGATCGAGCTCGACCGGGAACGAGGGGACGTTGCGGATCGTCACCGACTCCGCTCGCCCGCCGTCCACGCGGACCTCCGCGACGATCAGCCCGGCGGGGGTGTCCAGCCGCACCCGGGTGACGGGCTCGGCCACCGCGACCATCCCCGTCTCGACCAGCGCGGTCGCCACCGCCATGGTCCCGGCCCCGCACATCGGCAGGACGCCGGTGACCTCGATGAACAGCACGCCCCAGTCGGCGTCGCCGCGGGTCGGCGGCTGCAGGATCGCCCCGGAGAGCGAGCCGTGGCCGCGCGGCTCGCACATCAGCAGCGTGCGCAGATGGTCCGAGTGGTCGATGAACCACCGCCGTCGCTCGGCCATCGTCTTCCCGGGGAAGACGCCGACGCCGCCGGTGACGACTCGCACGGGAAGCCCCTCGATGTGCGTCTCGACGGTCTGGATGAGTCGATCGGTCCTCATGCGTTCACGCTCCTTGACGAGTCGTCACTAGGGGAGGGGTGTCCCGGGCACGGAGATTCACCCGCGCCGGCAGGCTCAGGCGGACGGACCCGCCTGCCCCGGCTCGGCGGCCCTGCCCGCCTGATCCACGGCGAAGATCGGCATGGTGCTGGTGTCGATCCGCTCGTCGGAGTCCTGGACGCGGGCCAGCTTCCGTGCCTCCTCGCGGGTCTCCACCACCGGCACGGAGCCGATCAGCGGCCGCCCCGCGCTCTCCTTCATGAAGAACAGGGCCAGCAGGGCGAGCAGCGAGAAGAACATCGCGTAGAAGGCCGGTGAGTAGGGGCTCCCGGTCAGCTGCATGATGAGCTGGCTGAAGAACGGCGCCGTCCCGCCGAAGGCCGAGAGCGCCACGTTGTGGGTCAGCCCCATGTCGCCGTAGCGCGACGCCGTTGGGAACAGGGCCGGCAGCGCGCTCGCGGTTAGGGCGAGGAAGCAGGTCGCCGGGATGGCGATCATGAACATGGCCAGGTAGACCGACCACTCGGTGCCGATGTGGACCACCGCGAAGGCGGGGATCATCAGCAGCAGCGAGGAGGCGATGCCGATGCCGTAGACCGGCCGGCGCCCGATGTTGTCCGAGAGTCGCGCCATGAACGGGATGGCGATCGCGACGACCACCAGCACCGGCACCGTGGCCACCGCGGCCCCGGTCGAGGACACCCCTACCTCCGTCTCGAGGTAGGTGGGCATGTAGCTGGTGAGGATGTAGGAGATCGAGCTGTCCGCGGCGGTCAGCGCGCAGCCGATCAGCACGGCGGGCCAGTAGTTGCGGATGATGCCGGCCAGCCCGTACCGCTTGAACAGCGAGCCGTCGGGGATCCGCAGGATGACGTCCTGCTCGCCCTCGAAGGCGGGCGTCTCGGGGGTCCGGGTGCGGAACCAGATCACCACCGCGCCCAGCGGGATCGCGATCAGGAACGGGATGCGCCACCCGCCGTCGAGCATCGCGTCCTCGCCCCAGACGCTGGTGGTGACCGCGGTGGTGATGGCCACGGTGCCGGCGCCGGCCGCGAAGCCGAGCATCGACTGGCTGTTGAGGAACGACGTCGCCCACCCGCGCTTCTTGTCCGGCGAGAACTCGGAGACGTAGGTCGCGACGCCGGAGAACTCGCCGCCGGTCGAGAAGCCCTGGATCATCTTGAGAAGATACAGCGGGATCAGCGCCCAGAGCCCGATAGTGTGCGAGGTCGGCAGCAGCCCGATCAGCGCGGTCGAGATCGCCATCATCGAGATGGTCAGGAAGAGGATCTTCTGGCGTCCGAGCTTGTCGCCCAGGGGCCCGAGGATCATGCCGCCCAGGGGCCGCATGATGAACGAGACCGCGAAGCCGGCGAGGGTCACCAGCAGGCCGATGCTCTCGTCCATCCCGTGGGTGAACACCGCGGTGATGGTCACCGCGAGGTAGCCGTAGATGCCGAAGTCGTACCACTCCATGAAGTTGCCGACGCCGGCGCCGATTTGTGCGCGCCGCATCTGCTTCTTGTCGACGACGACGCAGTCCTCGGCCTCCAGCGGCCGCCCCTCCAATGAGGGCTCGGTCGTGTCTTGCACACTCTTGGTCATGCTTCTCAGTCCTCCGGTCGGTCGCCCGCCGCGAAAATGGGCGGGCGGGGCCGGGGTGCGATGCGACGCGGCGGCCGCGTCACACCCACCCCGTCCCAGCCCTGTTCATCTAGCGAACATAGGTGGTCAATAGGGATCGCATGCAATCGTAAGGGAGCTGATGAGATATTCCGAGTTCGGGCTGGGTGCGGACCACTCCAGTCGTCACCCGTTCCATTGGGCCACCCGTCCGCCGTTCAGCGGAGAACGGCCCACCTCCCCCGCATCACCCCGGGCGGAGTCGCGCCATCGGCATGTGAGCGAACACACGAAGATTGCATGTCGTGGAGAGGCTGAATTCCGGGTGGAGATTCAGCGTCGGCGCACGGTAAAGATCGGCATGGTCGTGGTGTCCACGCGGTCGTCGGCGTCCTGCCGATCTACGAGCTCCTGGGCCTCATCGCGGGTCTCCACCACCGGCACCGAGCCGAGCAGCGGCCGCCCCGCGCTCTCCTTCATGCAGAATATGGCCACGATCGCCAGGAGGGAGAAAAACATCGCGTAGAAAGCCGGCGAGTACGGGCTGCCGGTCAGCTGCATGATGAACTGGCTGAAGAACGGCGCGGTCCCGCCGAAGGCGGAGAGGGCGACGTTGTGCGTCAGCCCCATGCCGCCGTAGCGCGACGCCGTCGGGAACAGGGCCGGCAGGACGCTGGCCGTGAGGGCCAGGAAGCACGTGGCGGGAATGGCGATCATGAACATGGCCAGATAGACCGACCATTCGGTGCCTATCTGGACCACCGTGAAGGCCGGGACCATCAGCAGCAGGGCCGAGGCGACGGCGATCCCGTACACGGCCCGTCGTCCGATCCTGTCGGACAACCGGCCGACGAAGGGAATGGCGATCGCGACGGCCACCAACACCGGCACCGTGGCCACCGCCGCTCCCAGATTGGAGATCCCTACCTCGGTTTCGAGGTAGGTGGGCATGTAGCTGGTGAGGATGTAGGCAATCGAGCTGTCCGCAGCGGTGAGCGAGCATCCGATGAGCACGGCGGGCCAGTAGTTCTTGAGAATTCCGAGAATCCCGTAGCGCTGGAAGAGCGAACCCTTCGGCAGCCGGCGGGCGAGTGACTGGTCACCGCTGAAGGCGGGGGTCTCGGGGGTGCGCAGGCGGAACCAGATCACGACGGCGCCGAGCGGGATCGCGATCAGGAAGGGGATGCGCCATGCGCCGTCGAGCATGGCGTTCTCACCCCAGATGCTGGTGGCCACCGCGTTGGTGACGGCGACGGTTCCAGCACCGGCGGCGAAGCCGAGCATGGATTGGCTGTTGAGGAACGACGTCGACCATCCACGCTTCTTATCGGGTGAGAACTCGGAGACGTAGGTCGCGACGCCGGAGAACTCGCCCCCGGTCGAGAAGCCCTGCACCATCTTCAGAAGGTACAGCGGGATCAGCGCCCACAGCCCGATGGTGTGCGAGGTCGGCAGCAGCCCGATAAGGGCGGTGGCCACGGCCATCATCGAGATGGTCAGGAAGAGGATCTTCTGACGTCCGATCTTGTCGCCCAGAGGTCCGAGAATGACACCACCGAGGGGTCGGACGATGAAGGAGACGGCGAAGCCGGCCAGCGTGACCAGGAGCCCAACGCTTTCGTCCATCCCGTGAGTGAACACCGCGGTGATCGTGACGGCAAGGTAGCCGTAGATGCCGAAGTCGTACCACTCCATGAAGTTGCCGACGCCGGCGCCGATCTGGGCGCGCCGCATCTTCTTCTTGTCGACGACGACGCAGTCCTCGACCTCCAGCCTTCGTCCGACGGGTTCGTCGTCGAGGGTCGACTTTTTCATCTCTGTCACGGTGGTTTAATCCTTCTGCTTGGGTCTTGACATCATGTGCATGGTTCACGGTGGTGAGGGCATGCCTCGTGCCGTTCCGTGGCGGTGCATTTCTTGGCGGGCATCGTGGGCCGCGGGCACGGTGGTTCGGTGACGCCGGGATCCGGCGTGGACGCACGAGAGCTGAGCTCGGTGAACGAGCTCAGCTCTCGGCGGCCTGAGGTGTTCTTAGATCCGCCTCATGGTGCGGATCCAGGGCGATCGGGCGCGAGGGGCTCGCGTCACGTCACCGCTTGCCGTCGACCACGAAGATCGGCATGGTGCTCGTGTCGACCTTCTCGTCGTGGTGCTGTTCCCGGGCCAGGCGCTCCGCCTCTTCCCGGGTCTCCACCACCGGCACCGAGCCGAGCAGCGGCCGCCCAGCGCTCTCCTTCATGAAGAACAGCGCCACGATCGCCACCAGGGAGAAGAACATCACGTAGAACGCCGGGGCGTATGCGTTGCCTGTCAGGTTGAGCAGGAACTGGCTGAAGAACGGTGCGGTGCCGCCGAACGCGGACAGGGCCACATTGTGTGTGATGCCCATGCCGCCGTAGCGCGACGCGGTCGGGAACAGGGCCGGCAGCGCACTGGCTGTCAAGGCGAGGAAGCACGTGGCGGGGATGGCGATCATGAACATGGCCAGGTAGACCGACCACTCGGTGCCGATGTGGACCACCGCGAAGGCGGGGATCATGAGCAACAGCGAGGACGTGATTCCGATGCCGTAGACCGGCCGGCGCCCGATCTTGTCCGAGAGTCGCGCCATGAACGGGATTCCGACCGCTACCAAGATCAGGATCGGGACGGTGGCCACCGCTGCTCCCATGGTGGAGACCCCTACCTCGGTCTCGAGGTAGGCGGGCATGTAACTGGTGAGGATGTAGGAGATCGAGCTGTCCGCGGCGGTCAGGGAACCCCCGATCAGCACGGCCGGCCAGTAGTTCCTGAGGATCCCCAGGACCCCGTAGCGGCGGAACAGCGAGCCCTCGGGGTGCCTGATGTGATCCTCGAGTTCCTCTTCGAAGGCGGGCGTCTCGGGGGTCCGGGTGCGGAACCAGATCACCACCGCGCCCAGCGGGATCGCGATCAGGAACGGGATGCGCCAGCCGCCGTCGAGCATGGCGTTCTCGCCCCAGATGCTGGTGGTGACCGCGGTGGTGATGGCCACGGTGCCGGCGCCGGCGGCGAAGCCGATCATCGACTGGCTGTTGAGGAACGATGTGGAGAGCCCCCTCTTCTTGTCGGAGGAGAACTCGGAGACGTAGGTCGCGACGCCGGAGAACTCACCGCCGGTCGAGAAGCCCTGCACCATCTTCAGAAGGTACAGCGGGATCAGCGCCCACAGCCCGATCGTGTGCGAGGTGGGCAGCAGGCCGATGAGGGCCGTGGCGATCGCCATCATCGAGATGGTCAGGAAGAGGATCTTCTGACGGCCCACCTTGTCGCCCAGGGGACCGAGGATCATGCCGCCCAGCGGTCTGACGACGAACGAAACGGCGAAACCGGCCAAGGTGACCAGGAGTCCGACGCTCTCGTCCATGCCGTGGGTGAACACGGCGGTGATCGTGACGGCGAGGTAGCCGTAGATGCCGAAGTCGTACCACTCCATGAAGTTGCCGACGCCGGCGCCGATTTGTGCGCGCCGCATCTGCTTCTTGTTGACGATCACGCAATCGTCAGCCTCTAGGGGCCGCCCTTGAGGGTCGGAGGCGAGACCCGTACGCGTGTCTTTGTGCATGGTCGATCAGTCCTTCTGGATCATCCCTGGGACAGGGTGTGACCACCGGGGCCGATGACATCGATGGCATCGGCACATGAATCTACCCGTGTGACCACTGAATGAACGAAGCGTTTGTTGAGTGACTACAGAGTAGAGTGTCCTGCATCACGCGTCAACGACGCGGAACACCTCTTCCCGCAGTTCGCCCGTTCGGTGGCCGAGAGAGTGGGGTGGCGGTCCAGAGGGCTCGATGACCCGTTGAAACAGGGGCCCGTGGGCCCGTGTCCATCAGTGAGCGGTTTGATGACGAGCGTCCTTGACGGCCACTATGATCTGGATTACGGTCTACTCACTAGATAACTACCTTGATCGCTAGATGAACAGACAGGAGTGACATCATGACACAGCAGATGCGGGTCTTCGCCTTCGACTTCAACGGGCCCGCGCACCTCTCCGCCGGCCTGTGGAGGCACCCGGACGACCGCTCGGCGGAGTACACCTCGATCCGGTACTGGGTCGAGTACGCGCAGCTGCTCGAGCGGGCGTGCTTCGACGGGATCTTCTTCGCCGACAACGTCGGTTACCACGACGTCTACCGCGGCAGCGTGGCCGACGCACTCAAGGATGCCGCCCAGATCCCGGCCAACGACCCGGCCTACGCGATCCCCGCGATGGCCGCCGCGACCAGCCACCTCGGCTTCGGCGTCACCTCGTCCACGGCGTACGACCACCCCTACGCCACCGCGCGCAAGTTCGCGACGCTGGACCACCTGACCGGCGGCCGCATCGGCTGGAACGTCGTCACCTCCTACGCCGAGAGCGCCGCCAAGAACCTCGGCACCGGATCCCAGCTCGCCCACGATGACCGCTACGGCCGCGCCGCCGAGTTCATCGACGTCGCGCTCAAGCTCTGGGAGGGTTCCTGGGAGGACGACGCCGTCCGCCGCGACGCCGCTTCCTCGACCTACGTGGACCCTGAGAAGGTCCACGAGATCAACCATTCGGGAGAGCACTTCTCCGTGCCCGGCATCTTCCTCTGCGAGCCCTCGACGCAGCGAACCCCCGTGGTCTTCCAAGCCGGCGGGTCCAGCCGCGGCGTGGCCTTGGCCGCAGAGACCGCGGAGGCCGTGTTCATGAACGCCACCTCCAAGGCCGGCCTGAAGAAGCAGGTGGACAACCTGCGTCAGAAGACCGTCGAGGCCGGGCGGGATCCGGAGCACGTCGCCGTGCTGCAGATGATCACCGTCATCAGCGCCCCCACCGACGCCGAGGCGCAGAAGAAGTACGAGGAGTACCTCGAGCTCGTCTCCTACGATGGCGCGATGGCGCGCTACAGCGGCTGGGCCGGGCTGGACATGGACACCTTCGACCCCGACGTGCCGCTCAAGCACGTCAACACCAACGCCGGCCAGACGATGGTGGACATCTTCTCGAAGATGGACCCCACCAAGGAATGGACCCCGCGGGACATCGCCGAGTACATCGGCCTCGGGGGGACCGCACCGGTGATCGTGGGCGGTCCCGAGACCGTGGCGGACGAACTGCAGTCGTGGATGGACGAGACCGGGATCGACGGCTTCAACGTGGCCCACGCGGTCAAGTACCAGGACGTCAAGGACTTCGCCGACTACGTGGTCCCGGAGCTGCAGCGTCGCGGCCTGATGCGGACCGCCTACGAGGGCGAGACGCTCCGCGAGAACCTGTTCGGCGCGGGCAGCAAGCGCCTCCACCCGGACCACCCGGGCACCGCCCACGGCCGCCACCTCGTGGCCGCCGGAGACCAGTGAGGGAGAAGGACATGAACACCTCCATCAAGACTCCGCCCCAGGAGATCACCAAAGAGGACTACCGCAAGGTCTTCGGGACCCTGCCCACCGGCGTCACGGCCATCACCGGCCGCACGGAGGACGGGAAGCCCATGGGATTCGTCGTCGGGACCTTCGCGTCCCTGTCACTCGCGCCGCCGCTGGTGACGTTCTGCGTGGACAAGTCCTCCAGCACGTGGCCGACCCTGCGGTCCCTGAAGCGGTTCACCGCCAACATCCTGTCTACCGAGCAGGTGCCCGTGTGCCGGGCGCTGTCCCGCAAGGGCGTCGACAAGTTCCAGGGCGTCGACTACTCCGAGAGCGCGCTCGGCACGCCGAGGATCGACGGCTCGGTGGCCTACATCGACTGTGAGGTCCTCTCGGAGGTTGTCGCGGGGGATCACTACGTCATCGTCGGCTCCGTGCAGACCATGGAGGCCGCGCCGGGCAAGGCCCTGATGTTCCGCGGCGGAACCTTCGGCGAGTACGACGAGTGGCCGCCCCCGACCCCCGCCCCGGAGAAGCAGAACCAAGGAGGAGCGAAATGAGCCAGATGCTGGACCGCATCACCGACGCGTGGATCCGCGCGTGGGGACACGGCGAGACCACCGCGTTCGAGGAGCTGACCGCGGAGAGCTACCGCCGTCACTCCAAGACCGGGGACGAGGCTCTGGAGGAGGTGGTCCGCCAGATCAACGAGTCCTTCGGGGCCTTCACCAACTTCAACGTCGAGGTCATCCACGCCATCGAGGACGACGATCTGATCGCCATCCACTGGCGCAGCACCGGCAAGCACACGGGCGAGTTCATGGGGGTTCCCCCGACCGAGCAGACCGTCACCGTCACGGGGGCCTCGTTCCTGCAGCATCGCGACGGGAAGATCATCGAGGAGTCGGTGGTCTGGGACCCCCGCGAGATGCTCTCGGCCATGCAGATCTGGCACCTGGGGGACTTCCTCCGGGAGAACGCCTGAACCAAGGAGAGTCCATTTCATGAGCATCAACGTCGAGTCGGTCGCGCAGCGGCTGATCGAGGCCACCGACCAGAGGGCTCCTCTCGAGGAGATCTTCGGCACGGAGCCGTCCATGAGCGTCGCGGACTCCTTCCGCGTGCAGCAGGAGGTCGTCCGCCGCCGCGTGGCCGCGGGCGACCAGGTGGCCGGGTTCAAGCTCGGCAACATCGCCAAGGCCATGCAGAGCAAGTTCGGGGTGGACCAGCCCGACTACGGCTACCTCCTAGCCAGCCAGTTCGTGCCGGAGAACTTGGCCGTCTCCGCCCAGAGCTACATCCAACCCTTCGTGGAGTTGGAGCCGGCCTTCATCCTGAAGGGCGACCTGGGCGGCGAGCACACCACCGTCGCGGACGTCATCCGGGCCACCGACTACGTGGTCCCCTCGCTCGAGATCATCGACTCGCGGGTGAGGGACTGGAAGATCGGCATCTTCGACACCCTCGCCGACTCCGGGTCCAGCGGCGCGGTGATCCTCGGATCGCAGCCGCGGCGGCTCACCGAGGTGAACCTCGCGGACATGCCCGGGCACGTCGTCGTCGACGGCGAGGTGGCGGCCTCCGGCAACACCTCCGCGATCTATGGAAGCCCGCTCTCGGCCATCGTGTGGCTGTGCCGCCGGGTCGCCGAGTACGGCATCTCCTTCCGGGAGGGCGACGTCGTCATCCCCGGCAGCTGCCTCGAGGCCGTGAGCCTCACCCCGGGCACCTCGGTCACGGGGACGTTCGAGGGCTGGGGGGAGGTGAGCTTCGACTACACCCCGTAGCGGCTAGGCTGAAGGGACCGATCCGAAAGAAAGGTCCCTGAGCATCGTGACAGAAACAGGTCATCAGTCGACAGCGGCAACCAGCGGCAACCGGTCCGTCTCTCGGGCCGTGCAGGTGCTGAGAGCCGTCGCCGGCAGCCCCGTCCCGCTGAACGTGAGTGAGGTGTCGCGGGAGATCGGCCTCCCGCGGGCCACTACCTTCAGGCTCCTCCTCACGCTTGAGGAAGAGGGGTTCGTGGATCGGCAGGGCAACACCTACTCCCTGGGCTGGGACCTCGCCCGCATCGCGCGGGACGTGGATCCCACGATCGGATTGGCCAATCGGGCCAGGCCGTTCGTGGCCTCGCTCGCCGACCAGCTCGGGGAGACCGTCACGATGAGCCTGCGGCAGGGGCAGCACGACCTGGAGATCATCCTCCAGGAGTCCCCCCGGACCTTCGCGGTGACCGTTTCGGACCTGACCGGTCTGAAGTGGCCCCATCACGCGTCCGCCACGGGGAAGCTGCTGCTCGCCCAGCTCGAACCGCACCAGGTCAGGCAGATCACCGGCGACTCGCTGGAGGAGATGACGCCCCGCACCATCACCGATCACGAGACCCTCGCCCGCGAGATCGAGAAGATCAAGCGTCAAGGCTGGGCCGAGACCGACGAGGAGCTCGAGGACGACATCTACTCGGTGGCCGTCCCGATCACGAACAGCCTGGGGCACATGGTGGCCGCGCTGGCTCTGGTGGTTCCGAAGCACCGGATCACCGACGCCCGCACCCAGGAACAGAAACTCAACGTACTACTGAACGGCGCCGCTGTTCTGAGAGATCGGTTCTTCTCAGCGACGCCCGAGGAACGGTGATCCCCGTCCACGCCCGCTAGCCTGGGCGCCGGGTCCCACCCCTCGGCGTCGCCCCTTCCGGTCCTCACCGATCACGAGACACCCGTCTCGGGACGGCGGCACATCGAAGGGAGCTGAATATGGTGGAGACCTCGGTCAACACTCTGGACCCGCTGGTCAACGGCGGCGCACTCGCAGGCGAGGGCGGCACCGTCCGGGGCGTGGACCCGGCGCGCAACGCGGAGACCGGCCCCGAATACACGCTGCTCGCGGAGCAGCAGGTCGAACAGGCCACCCGAGCCGCCGCGGAGGCCTTCGAGAGCTACCGGCGGACGGACCCCGAGACTCGCGCCGCCTTCCTGCGGACCGCCGCCGACCGCCTCGAGGAGGCCGGCGAGGCCATCGTCGAGACGGTGCAGACGGAGACCGGTCTCCCCGAGGCGCGGGCGCGAGGCGAGCTCGCGCGCACCGTCGGCCAGCTGCGGCTCTTCGCCCGCGTCGCGGAGGCGGGGGACTACCTGGGGGTGCGCATCGAGCCGGCCCTGCCGGAGCGGAAGCCGCTGCCCCGTCCGGACCTGCGGCAGCGCAAGCTCCCGCTGGGCCCGGTCGCCGTCTTCGGCGCCTCGAACTTCCCGCTGGCCTTCTCGGTGGGCGGCGGGGACACCGCCTCGGCGCTGGCGGCCGGCTGCCCCGTGGTCTTCAAGGCCCACAACGCCCATCCGGGCACCGGCCAGCTCGTCGGCCAGGCGATCACCCAGGCGGTGCGCGAGCACGACCTGCACCCGGGCACGTTCTCGCTGCTCTACGGGCGCGGTTCCGGTGTGGGGCAGGCGCTCGTGGCGGACCCCCGGATCAAGGCCGTCGGCTTCACGGGCTCCCGCTCCGGTGGCACCGCGCTCATGGCCACGGCCGCGGCCCGCGAGGTGCCGATCCCGGTCTACGCCGAGATGAGCTCGATCAACCCGATCTTCCTCCTTCCTTCCGCACTGCGGCAGGACCGGCGTAAGCTCGCCGCCGACTTCGTCGCCTCGCTCAACGGATCCGCTGGCCAGCTGTGCACCGCGCCCGGCCTGCTCCTGGTCCCCGCGGGCGAGGACGGCGACGATCTCGTGCGGCAGGTCGTCGAGGAGCTGTCCTCGACGAGTGGCCTGACCATGCTCACCCGCGGCATCTGCTCGGCCCGCGTCGAGGGCGAGGAGCGGCTGCGGGGCGTCTCCGGCGTCGAGGCCGCGGCCCAGGGGAAGGCGGGCTCGACGGAGAACGCGCCCGCGCCGGCCGTCTACACCACCGACGTCGAGACCTTCCTGAGCACGCCCGAGCTCTCCGACGAGATCTTCGGGGCCGTCTGCCTGGTCATCCGGTACGACTCGGAGGCGCGCCTGCTCGACCTCATCGATGGGCTGGAGGGTCAGCTCACGGCAACCCTGCACCTGGACGCCGAGGACGGCGCCGACCGGGAGACGGCCGGCCGGATGCTCGAGAAGCTCGAGCTGACCGTGGGCCGTGTCCTGTTCAACGGGTGGCCGACCGGGGTCGACGTCGGGGACGCGATCGTCCACGGCGGGCCGTTCCCGGCGACCTCGGACGGGCGCTCCACCTCGGTGGGCACCCTGGCGATCGAGCGCTTCCTGCGCCCGGTAGCGTACCAGAACGTGCCCGAGGCGCTGCAGCCCGCCGCGCTTCGGGACGGCAACCCGTGGGGCCTGGTCCGCCGGGTCGACGGTCACTACGAGGTGCCCGAGGGCCGCTGACCGGACCCCATGGCCGCTGACCGGACCCCGGAACGTGGCCGCGAGGCCTCGGGCCGCGCCCGGCGGTGGGCCGCCGGAGCTGCCCGCAGGTCCTGGACTCCTGCGGCGGCGCCCCGACCGGGGCGTCGCCGCGACTCACCATAGGGAAGGGCACCGCCCTCCCACCCACCCAGAGAGGGGAGCAGACACATGGAAACCGCAGACGTCGTCATCGTCGGGGGAGGGATCGCCGGACTCGTCGCCGCGCGCGAGCTGGCCGAGGAGGGCCGTTCGATCGTGGTCCTCGAGGCCGGGGAGCGGCTCGGCGGCCGCACCTGGACCGACCGCCGCCTGGGCCGCGACCTGGAGATGGGCGGCACCTGGATGCACTGGACCCAGCCGCACTCCTGGGCCGAGGTCACCCGCTACGGCCTGGAGGTCACGCGCGGTCCCCGCGCCGAGGAGACCTACTGGCTCGCCGGCGACGAGGTCCGCCGGGGCAACCTGGAGGACTTCATGGGCCTCATCGACCCCGGGATGACCCGGCTGCTGGAGGAGACCCGCACCTGGATCCCGCGCCCGGACGACCCGCTCGCCGTCGAGGGCCTGGAGCGCGTGGACGAGCTGAACATCCAGCAGGCCCTCGACGCGCTGGACCTCTCGGAGGACGAGCGCAATGCCAACGAGGCGGCCTGGGTGGGGCACTTCAACGGCCCCCTCGACCAGTGCGGCTTCGTCAGCGCCCTGCGCTGGACCGCCGCCGCGGCCGGATCCTGGCACCTGATGCACGAGGCCTCGGCGATCTACCGCCTCAAGCACGGGACGGGCGGGCTGGTGGCCTCGATCGCCGAGGACTCCGGCGCGGACATCCGCACGTCGGCCCGCGTGAGCCGCATCGAGCACGACGACGACGGCGCGGTGCTCACCTACGGTGAAGGTCGGCAGATCCGGGCGGGGCACGTGATCGTCACGCTGCCGCAGAACGTGATCGGCCAGCTCCCCGTGGAGCCGCCGCTGGACGAGCGGAAGACCCTGCCCAGCGAGGAGAAGACCGGCTCGCAGGGCGTCAAGGCGTGGATCCGGGTCAAGGGACCGATCAAACCGTTCTTCGCCTACTCGAGCCAGCACCACCCGCTGTCCGTGGTGCGCACCGAGTACCTGGGGGAGGACGACGCCGTCCTCGTGGCCTTCGGCGCCGACGCCGGGCGGATCGACGTCAACGACGTCGAGCAGGTCACCGAGGCCCTGCGGACCTGGCGGGACGACCTCGAGGTGCTCGAGACCACCGGGCACGACTGGATGAGCGACGAGCTGGCCCAGGAGACCTGGCTGATCCAGCGCCCCGGGCAGTTCACCCGGTACCACGCGGCGCAGCAGCGGCCCGAGGGGCGCCTGCACTTCGCCAGCGGGGACCACGCGAACATCTGGGCCGGGTTCATCGACGGTGCCATCGAGAGCGGGATGCGCGCGGCGCGCGAGATCGCGGGCCCGGTCCGCTGACCGTTGGAGCACGATCCCTGGGACCCCACGGGGCGCCGCCGGTGAGCAGCCGGCGGCGCCCCGTGGGCTTCCGAGGACAGCCCACGGCTCGCCCCGAGCCGTGGGCGTTAGGTCCTCCGCACGAGAGAAGGAGACGAGAGCAATGATCACCATCACCGGAACGGTCGCCTCCGGCGACCAGCGCGGGCGCGTCCTGGGCTTCCCCACGGCCAACATCGCGCTCGAGGACCGGGAGGACCTCGACGGCGTCTGGGCCGGACTGGTCGAGCTCGAGGACGGTTCCGCGCAGCTCGCGGCGGTCTCCATCGGGCGCCGCCGCACGTTCTACGCCGAGGACAGCGAGCTCCTGCTCGAGGCGCACCTCATCGGCTTCTCGGGGGATCTCTACGGCCAGACCCTGCGGGTGACGCTGCGGGAGCGCCTGCGCGGGCAGGTCGAGTTCGCCAGCGTCCGGGAGCTCACGGACCAGATGCACCGCGACGTCTCCCGGGTGCTCCGCGCCCAGGCGCCCGGCGGCAGCACGCCAGGCGGGGAGGCGGCCGCGGGCGGAGGCGGGGACGCGAGGCGCGCCGGCGTCGAAGGCCCCTCTGCGCGCCGGCGCACCGCCGGAGCGGCACGATGAGCGCGCCGGCCCTCGAGCGTCAGCCGCAGGGCGCACCGCGCTGGGCCGTCCAGAGGGTCGTCTCCGTCGTGCGCTCGGACGAGCGGGGAGCGGCGGGCATGCCGGTCCCCGACGTCGCGCGCCGTGCGGGCATCAGCAAGAGCCTCGCGCGGCGGTGCCTGCGGCAGCTCGACCGCACCCGCCAGGCCGGCCCCCTCCGCGTCCCGGGGAGTGTCTGAGGCCCTGGCACGGGCCGCTCGGGGGCCGGTGTCGGCACCGGTGGTCGTACTGGTCTTCCGGCATACCGGGTGCCTCAGAAGGTGCCGGGGTAGGCCCCGCCGTCGATCAGCAGGTTCTGGCCCGTGACGTACCCGGCCTGGGCCGAGCAGAGGAACGCGCAGGCCGCGCCGAACTCCTCCGGGGTGCCGAACCGGCCGGCCGGGATCTCTTGCCTCGCCTCCCGGGCGAGCTCCTCGACGTCGCGCCCCGAGTCCCGGGATCCGGCCTCCAGGCTGTCGGTGAGACGCCGGGTGGCGAAGGATCCCGGGAGCAGGTTGTTGATCGTGACGTTCCGCGAGGCCAGCCGCGGCTGCCGCGCGATGCCGGCGACGAAGCCGGTGAGGCCGCTCCGGGCGCCGTTGGAGAGCCCCAGGGCGGCGATCGGCGCCTTGACGGAGGATGAGGTAATGTTCACGATCCGGCCGAAGCCGCGCTCGGCCATGCTGTCCACGGTCGCCTTGATGAGCTCGACCGGGGTGAGCATGTTCTGCCGCAGCGCCGAGGACCACGCCTCGGACCCCCAGTCGCGGAAGTCCCCCGCGGGCGGCCCGCCGGCGTTGTTGACCAGGATGTCGACCTGCGGGCACGCCTCGAGGAGCTCCCCCTGGACCTCGCCGGTGCCGATGTCGCCCGGCACGGTGCGGACCTCGACGCCGGGGGCGGACCGGCGCAGGGCCTCGGCCGCTGTCTCGAGGGCCTCCGGGGTCCGTGCGTTGATGACCAGGTTCACGCCCTGGGCGGCGAGGGCCTCGGCGCAGCCGTAGCCCAGGCCGCGGCTTGCGGCGCAGACGACGGCCCAGCGGCCGGCGATGTCGTAGTCCATGAGGGCTCTCCTTGACGGTGGGGGAGGTGAGTGACGATGGGCGATATCCATAGATGCGATTTACACGCGTGATCACTGGATGAAACAGATAGTCACTAGAAGATGACGCTACTTTCGCGTATTCAGGGCGTCAATGGTGACATCGTCACGGTGGAGGTTGAAAACGAGTGGCCGTATGAAGGGGAGGCCACTTCAAGAACTGATGCCAGAAGGGTTGACTAGTGATCTGGGACACCCTAGCGTAGTATTCACTAAGTAAACAAAGCGTTCACTCAGTAAACACAGCAAGGGTGAGGCAACGGATGCCGACGACGTCGTCCACTCACCGATCACCAACCGCGGGCCGCTCGTCCGTTCCCGCAAAACATCAGGAGGAACCATGTCCGTCATCGACTTGCTTGTCCCCGCTTCCCGCAAGGGCCGGTCCGCCGGCCGCGCCTCCACCGTCCTGTACGCCGAGCAGTCGGCCTACGGTCGGGTGCAGGCGCTGCCGTGGGAGGGTCTGAGCCCCTGCGCCGACCCCGTCCAAACCGGCCGGGGGCGCTGAGCGGCCCGCCCGACGTCGTCCGGGAGCCCGGGCGGGCCCGCCTCTCGCGCCCGCCCAGCCTCCCGGAGCCGGACGAAGGGGTGTGATGCCCCCTTCATCCCCGATCCCCCTGCGGGCCCTCCGATAGGCTCGCAGGGGGATCGTCTGCGTCGGGGTGCGGAATCCTCAGCCGGCGCTGCGGCGCCCGGCTCGTAGGGCGAATGCGTCGATCGCCGAGAGGACCGCGGGGGCGCGCCAGACCGTGGGCCCCCGGTGCTCTTTCTTGACGGCGAGCACTCCGGCCGTCTCCAGCTCCCGTAGATAGCGGTAGACGTTGGTCGCGGCGACCTCGAGTTCGCGGGCCGCCTGCTCGGCGGTGAAGGCGGGATGCTCGAGCGCGAAGCCCAGCAGGCGCTTCTTGACGCTCGTCCGCCGGGGTCGGACGGTCTCGGTCCACTCCTGGAGGATCGCGTCGAGATCGTCGAGCAGTTGCCGGCCGTTGGGCACCGCGCGCAGCGAGGCCGCCGCGAACTGCTCCACGATCGGCGAGACCTCGCCCTCGCGAAAGCTGGTGAGGGCGTCGTGGTAGGCGGGGACGTCCGTCAGGAGGCCGGCGGAGACGGGCACGGCGACGTTGGTGGTCAGTCCGCTGCGTCGCAGCATCGCCTGGGCCAGGGCCCGCCCGCTGCGCCCATTGCCGTCGGTGAACGGGTGGATGGTCTCGAACTGGGCGTGGGCGGTGGCCGTATGGGCGAGGGGTGTGACGTCGGTCCGCGCCGCGTAGCGTGCGAGGTCCTCCATCAGCTCGGGCACCAGCTCGAACCGGGGCGCCACGTAGCCGGCACCGACGGGGCTGATACGGCTGGCGCCGATCCAGACGGGCTGGGTGCGGTATTCCCCGGGCGTGTGCCGCTCCTGCCCCGCCATGAGGACGCCGTGCATCCTGCGCATCGACGACGTGCCGAGGTCGCCGGACAGTTCGAGGGCGGCGATCATGGCGCGGGTGTTGGCCACGATCTCCGCGGCGTTCCGCGCCGGCTTGCCACCGATCTCGGCCGTGAAGATCTGGCGGGCGGACGCCGTGAGGTCCTCGATCTGGGAGGAGGAGGCCGCCTCGGACCGGAGGAGGATGGGGGCGAAGGCCGCCAGGCGGTGCCCGGACTCCCTGTCGAATCGGGACAGCTCGTGCTCCGCCTCGCGGGCCAGGGCCGACGTCGCGTCGTCCACACGAGGCGTCAGCCCGGAGATCATCGGGGGGACGGCGGAGCGGTAGCGCGCTCCGCGATGGAAGTAGCGGGTCGCCTCGGGGCCCATGGACGCGTGATGCGACCCTTCCCAGAGTTGCTCCTCGTAGGAGAGGGCGGGCCATGCTCCGGGGACGGATGCCCGGGGGCTCGCCTCTCGGTCATGTGCCGGGGTGTCCGGGTGGTTCTCCTGCGGGCGGTCCATCGGTGCCCCCTCTTCTGATAATCTCACGGTCAATTATTATCAAGTAACGCTCTACTTGATAATAATCGATGGTTCCGTGATCGAGAGCGGTCTCTGAGGGGACCGCGCGGCTGCGCGCCTTCCAGCCACGCATCAGACCCGCCTGGAGCCCTCGTTCACGACCACGTCGTCAGCCGCCCCCACAGGTCCCGGTCGAAGGACGTGGGGGAGAGTGCCGTCATGTGGCGGACGGCGTTGTCCAGCTTCGCGCGCCACTGGGCCACGGCGTCGTCGGGCCGGTTCTCGAGCAGGGCGGACAGGATCCGCCGGTCGTCGGCCACGATGCGGTCCACGGCGGGGCTGTAGTCGAGCTGCAGCACCGAGATGAACATGCGCACGCGCAGCGTCAGGGCGTGGAAGGTCCGGGCCGACTGGCTCAGGCCGCTGGCGTCGGCGAGCTCCTGCTGAAAGTGCAGGTCGGCCTGGTCGACGTCGGCGCTGGTGCCCTCCGCGGCCGCCGCCTCCACCGCGCGCAGCGCCAGCCGCGAGGCGAGCAGCCGGTGCCGGGGCTGCGCGGCGCACCCCCGCAGCAGCACCGACCCCACGTGGAGGCGGGAGGCGTAGAGGTCGACGACGTCCTGGCCCGTCACCTCGGGCACCGCGAAGTGGCCGGCGTCGACGGCGAGGAGGCCGTCGTCGACCAGTCGCCGCATCGCCGCGCGCACCGTGGGCAGCGTGAGCCCCAACCGGGAGGCCAGGACCGCCGGGGAGAGCCGGTCTCCCGGGTGGAAGCCGGCGTTCATGATCTCCTTGCGCAGCGCGATCGCGATCTGCTCGGTGATCGACAGCTCGTCCTGCGGGAGCCACCGGGAGCCGCCCGAGCGGCCCCTCCGCGGGGCGGGGAACTCGGGGA
Source organism: Rothia santali (assembly GCF_024199905.1). GTDB lineage: Bacteria > Actinomycetota > Actinomycetes > Actinomycetales > Micrococcaceae > Rothia > Rothia santali. Next base: position 59,453 of record NZ_JANAFB010000002.1, on the reverse strand, counting down.
CCGTCATCGTCTTCGATTCAAAAGTCTCCTCGATTTCCTGCCACGCCCGCCCTGGCGCCGCCGCGTCCCGGCGGTGCCAGCGCACCCCCAGCAGCCCCCGCCCCACCCGCGCGGCGACCCGGCTCAGCAGATCCCCGGGGATCGAGTCGTCGGCCGGGGCGCACGCGTCCAGCGCGGCCGAGACCCGCGCCAGGAACTCCTCCCACGGCTGGGCCCACGGCTCCCAGACCAGGCGCAGCCGGCCCGCGGGCAGGGCGACCTCCTCGACGGGCGGGGCGGCCTCGCTCGGCCACTCCCGCGCCCCGGAGACCCGCAGCGCGGCCATGAGCGCCGCCGCCCGCCGGGCGAAGGACTGGGCCTGGCCCGCCGGCGCCTCCCCGCCCGGCTCGACGACGATGACGATCCGCGGGAACTCGACGCGGAACTCGACCAGCCGCATCGCGCGCGCCTCGCCGGGCGGCCCCTCCGCCCGGGAGGAGCCGCGGATCCGGGACACGGCCCGGCTCACGACCGGCTGGCTGAGCCCGGTCAGCAGCGCGATGCGGCGCGTCGACAAGTCCCGGGTGCCGACCCGCGGCCCGGCCGTGGCGAGGACGCTGGCCACGATCTCGTCCGCGGCCTCCTGGACGCGTGGCCGGCCGCGCCGAGGTGCGTCCGCGGATTCGCCGGACGGCGGCGGCCCGGCGGCGGGGGAGAGGGGCTCCATGATCTCATTCTGACTCAAAGCTGTCTCCGGGGCGAGCGAGCTCCTTTCCCAGGGGTTGAGGGAGATCACACACTGGCCCTAGAGCGCGACTCGACGACGCGTCGCCCTCGACCCTCCGCTCCCCGGCACCGCCGTCCGGCACCCGGCACCCAGCGCGGAGGCGACCCCCGGGAACCGCCCCGACCACATCCTGACGAAGGAGGAGCGCATGGACACCTCGACCCACCCCCGCCTCACGACCGCCCACGGGGTCCGCCTCGAGTCCGCCGCCGGGGAGGACCACGCCGTCGGCGACCTCTCCCGCCTGGCCGACGCCGCCGCGGCCAAGGTGACCCGCTGGCTCGAGCGCGGCGAGGGCCGGGCCAAGCCCAACCCCTCTGCCGAGCGCCTCTCCGCCGTGCTCTCCGACCCCCGCGGCCTGGACTTCACCGTCGGCTTCGTCGACCGCGTCATCCGCACCGAGGACTCGAGGGCCGCCGCCGAGGCGCTCGCCGAGCTCGGCGCGATCGCCCCCGCCACGCTCTCCGCGCTGGACCGCGCGCAGATCAAGGCCGGCTCCGCGCTCGCGAAGTACCTGCCGCAGGTGGTGGTCCCCGCGGCCCGCACCCGGATCCGCTCGATGGTCGGCCACATGATCGTCGACGCCCGCGACGAGCCGCTCGGCAAGGCCGTCGCGACCCTGACCGAGGACGGGCACCGCCTGAACATCAACCTCCTCGGCGAGGCCGTGCTGGGCGAGGAGGAGGCCGACCGCCACCTCGCCGAGACCCGCCGGCTGCTCGCCCGCGAGGACGTCGACTACGTCTCGATCAAGGTCTCCTCGATCGCCTCGCGGATCTCCATGTGGGGCTTCGACGAGACGGTCGACTACGTCGTCGAGCGCCTCACCCCGCTCTACCGGGAGGCCGCCGCGGCCCCGGCCGGCTCCAAGTTCATCAACCTGGACATGGAGGAGTACCGGGACCTGCGCCTGACCATCGAGGTCTTCACCCGGCTGCTCTCCCTCCCGGGGATCGAGGGCCTCGAGGCCGGCATCGTGCTGCAGGCCTACCTGCCCGACGCGCTGGGGGCGATGCAGGAGCTCTCCGCGTTCGCCGCCGAGCGGGTCCGCGCGGGCGGCGCCGGCATCAAGGTGCGCCTGGTCAAGGGCGCGAACCTCGCGATGGAGACCGTCCACGCCGAGGTCGCCGGCTGGCCCGTGGCCACCTGCGAGTCCAAGCAGGCCACCGACGCCAACTACAAGCGCGTGCTGCACTGGCTGTTCACCGCCGAGCGGATGGAGGGGCTGCGGATCGGCGTCGCCGGGCACAACCTCTTCGACATCGCCTTCGCCCACCTGCTCGGCGTCGAGCGCGGGGTCTCGCACCGGATCGAGTTCGAGATGCTGCAGGGCATGGCCAGCGAGCAGGCCGCGGCCGTGAGCGACGACGTCGGGCAGCTGCTGCTCTACGTCCCGGCCGTGCGGCCGCAGGAGTTCGACGTCGCGATCTCCTACCTCGTGCGCCGGCTCGAGGAGAACGCCGCGAGCGAGAACTTCATGTCCGGGATCTTCGACCTGAAGCCCGGCAACGAGATCTTCGCCCGCGAGGAGCGCCGCTTCCGCGCCTCCCTCGACGACCTCGCCGCGCTCCTCGCGGCGGAGGGCGAGACCGCGCCCGGGCCGCAGCACCGTCAGGACCGCTCCGCGGAGGCGCTGCCCGCTGCGTCGGCCGATGACGCTGCACCTGCCGACGACGCCGCTCCGGCCGCTCACGCCGCGCCGGCTGGCTCCGGCGCACCGGCCGCCACCGCGCCCGCCGGCGCCCCGGCCGCCGCCACCCTGCCCCCGTTCGTCAACGAGCCGGACACCGACCCCTCGCTGCGGGCCAACCAGCAGTGGGCGCGCGCCGCGATCCAGACTGCGGCGCGGGAGGGCTGGCTCGAGGAGCAGCTGGCGCCGGAGACGGTCGCCGCGGACGGCGTCGAGGACCTGATCGGCTCCGTCCGTCAGGCGGCGCTCGCCTGGGCCGCCCGCCCCGCCGCCGAGCGCGCCCGGATCCTGTACCGCACCGCCGACATCCTGGCCGCCCGCCGCGGCCACCTGGTCTCGATCGCGGCGGCCGAGGTCGGGAAGTCGGTCGAGCAGTCGGACCCGGAGGTCTCCGAGGCCATCGACTTCGCCCGGTACTACGCCCACTCGGCGCTCGAGCTGGAGGAGGTGGAGCACGCCGAGTTCACCCCCGACCGGGTGGTCCTGGTGACCCCGCCGTGGAACTTCCCGCTGGCGATCCCCGCGGGCTCGACCTTCGCCGCGCTCGCGGCCGGGGCCGGCGTCGTGCACAAGCCCTCCAAGCCGACCCCGCACTGCTCGATGGCGATCCTGGATGCGCTGTGGGAGGCCGGCGTCCCGCGCGAGGTGCTGCGCGGGGTCTACCCGGCCGACCGCGACGCCGGCCGCGCGCTGGTCAGCCACCCCGGCGTCGACCGCGTGATCCTGACCGGCGCCTCCGAGACCGCCTCGATGTTCGCCTCCTGGCGCCCCGAGCTGCGGATCGCGGCGGAGACCTCCGGCAAGAACGCCCTGGTGATCACCCCGGCCGCGGACCGCGACCTCGCGGTGGCCGACCTCGTCCACTCGGCCTTCGGCCACGCGGGTCAGAAGTGCTCGGCGGCCTCGCTGGGCGTCCTGGTCGGCAGCGTCTACGACTCGGAGCGGTTCCGCCGCCAGCTGGTCGACGCCGCGGCCTCGATGGTCGTGGACTGGCCCACCAACCTCTCCGCGACGATGGGTCCGCTGACCGAGCTGCCGAGCGAGAAGCTGCACCGGGCCCTGACGCAGCTCGAGGAGGGGGAGCGCTGGCTGCTCGAGCCGCGCCCGCTCGACGACTCGGGCCGGCTCTGGTCCCCCGGGATCAAGGACGGCGTGAAGCCCGGCTCCTTCTTCCACCTGACCGAGGTCTTCGGGCCGGTGCTCGGCCTGATGCGGGCGAAGGACCTGGACGAGGCGATCGAGCTGCAGAACGCGACCGACTTCGGCCTGACCGGCGGCATCCACAGCCTGGACCCCCGCGAGGTGCGCCGCTGGGCCGAGGAGGTCCAGGTCGGCAACGCCTACGTCAACCGCGGGATCACCGGCGCGATCGTGCAGCGCCAGTCCTTCGGCGGCTGGAAGCAGTCCTCGGTGGGCCTCGGCTCCAAGGCGGGCGGCCCCAACTACGTCATGATGATGGGCACGTGGAGCGACGCCGCCCGGGCCGGCGCGGGGCGCAGGAACTCCGGCGACTCGTCGATCGACGCGCTGATCCGGTGCGCCGAGGCCGAGGGGCTGCTCGACGCCGCGGGCGCGGACTGGCTGGCTACCGCGGTCGCCGACGACGCCGCGGCCTGGGCCACCGAGTTCGGCGCGGCCCGCGACCGCACCGGCCTGCACGCGGAGGCCAACATCTTCCGCTACCGGGCGGCTGACCTGGTGCTGCGCGTCGCGGCCGACGCCTCGGCCGCCGAGACGGCCCGCGCCCTCGTGGCGGCCCGGCGAGCGGGGCTGGCCTGAGGGTCGTGGCCGACCCGGGCGTCTCCGCCGAGGTCGCCGCGCTGCTGGCGTTCGCGCCCGCGCAGCTCGGGTTCGACGATGCCGCGTCGGCCGACGAGTCGTCGTTCGCCCGGCACCTGGCCGACGGCGCCTACGACGTCTCGGTGGGCGCCCGCGTGCGCGTGGTCGGCACGCTGGACCCGGCCACCCGGGAGCGGCTGGCCGCCCGGCCGGAGGTCGCGCTGCTGGACGACGCCGTGACCGCCTCGGGCCGCGTGGAGCTGCGGTACTGGCTCAAGGAGCAGGCGGTCTCGATCACCCTGCACCGCTTCGGTAACCCGTCCTCGGCGTTCCACGCGCTGGCGGAGGAGCTGAAGGGCTGAGGCCGGCGCACCGGTCGGCCGCCGTCCCCGCGACAGGGGCGGCGGCCGGCCCACTTGCCGGGTACTGCGTTTCGTCTCCAATCGTTATTGATACCTCTTGAACTTTCCCGTGAAGACAGCTTGGTCGGCGTACTCACCGCGCCTACTGCCTTCCCAGGGAGTATGGGTTTCCGTTCGTCACTGGAACCAGACCGCGCCGCGGTCCGCGCAGCTTTGGGCATCTGGCCCGGTGGCCTGCGCTTCCAGCTTCCCCATCGGGAAGCGGTTAAACAACTGCTTGCGAAAACCTGTTACCGATGGGGACTCGTCGGGCCCCACATGCCTCAACCGGCGGCGGGGGACTCTCTACGCTCGATTGCCTTCTCAAGCAATTGGCGAGATCGGTTCAGCTTCCAAAAACTCCAGGCTCCGGTCACCATGGTTTTTCCTTGATCCTCGAGCGGGGGGAGTCCCCGTGCGGCAAGTTCCCGCCTCACCTCATCTCGGTTTTGTCCTTTCATGGATTCGATGAGCTCACGGCTCTGTTGGAGGTTCGTTGAGTTTATCGAATGTTTTTCTAGCTCCTGATTGACGAATTCAAGTCTTGCCTTCAATTCGGGCAACGATTTACTCTTGAATTTTTTCATCATCGGCCCATCAAGCATCGGAGTGCGGCATACCCTCCGGCGGCAATGAGTGCCTGGGGAGTGCCGGTTTGCATAATTCGCGTGATGGTTGGACCATTGATTCCGATACCAATAAGGCATCTGACAACGGCCGGTGCCAGCCAGAAGGGGTCTGCAACGATCGGGTAGGCAACGTTTTCAGCCTTCTGGTGGTCGATGAATTGAACGAGCTGGTCGTCCTTGATTTCGAACCGAGTAGGGATGTCCCTGCCCGAAGCATCCTGTGCCCAAGGGGCGGCGATCGCCGTCTCGAGCGATCCATCCGGCCGGTTGATGTGGATGCTGCCGTCATCCTGCGGTTCGATGATGTGCTCAGGATTAAGGGTGAGGTCATACACGTAGCGGTCCGGGGCACTCTCGTCGATGAGTGTGATCAATTGCTGCACACCGGAGTCCGTGGGAATCAGCGAATGAATATGCGAACCCTGGGTGGGGTACGTAATGACACCGTCCGGTGATGCTACACCGCGGCTGGCATCGTGCGCTGCGGGGGAGGTGATCTCTAGGACTGACCCGCTCGAGTCCGTCATGCGGAGCGGTTGGTCTGAGAATCGAGGAAGCTCAATTCCGCCACCTGCTTCCGTCGTGAGGGAGGGCAGCGCCTCCGGGGGGCCGGGGTCGGGCGCGGGTGTCTTGATGAGGGTTTCGGAGCGCTCCTGTACGGCGGTGATGGACCGCTGCGCTGCCTGGACGGAATCGCTAGCATGCTCTGCATCTGGTGATGTCATGGCGCGAGCTGCAGTGGGGGAGAGTAGGGCGGCGAGCAGGGCCATCACCAGAAGGATGACCAAAGCTGTCGGTCTCATTCTGGTGGGGAATACGGAACTGAGGTACATTCTGATTCTCCTTCTTAGTTTTCCCTTGTCATTCGAGGGTGCCTCAACCTCGAGTAGAGATTCGTCGATTAAAGGACACCCTAGGACCGAGTGAAGCGCGACATCTTGGCGAGGTCAAGGGTGAAAACATCGATTAACCTTAAAGTGGCTCGGGGGGTCCTGATGCTTCCTGGCGTGACAGAGGAGCTCTCAGAGGGATATCCAATAGCGACCACGCTTGTGAGGTTAGGAATTCGACACCACGCGCATGGCATCCTCGGATTGACGATGGTTCTTCAAGACATCAGGAACGGGTGGTGTTTTGCATACTTTGGTAGATGCACATGGCTGAGATCAGACCCTTGAACAAGGGGCCGGTGATGCACTGGTCTCAATGCGGGGCGGCATGCGACTGTCGGAATGCTGTTCCAAGCGGCCACCGTCCGGCTCGCAATGCTGGGCGAGGTGGCGCAGCTGCTCCGCCTGAAGGATGGGCTAATTTCCGACGTCGAGGTTGGGTTCAAGGCTTGATGATGCGGTGGTCCTGAAGTGCGTCCTGGTCATCGACACAGTGGCGATCAGCCTGCGCTGTGCGATGCGTGTCTCGCCCCGCGGCGGATTGCCGGTTCCACGAAGTGGTTCGAGTAAATCATGGTTTGACTGGAGGCTTCTCGCGTCCGCAGATCTTTCCATCAGTGTCTCTACATGGGCGGTAATCGGCTACCTTGACGGCGGGGGCCTGACCATGCTCCCCGCCCAGGGCTGTCGGTGAGCTCATGGACTGGCATATGACCTGCTGGCGGCGGAGCGGGTGCGACTTGTCAATAAGGCATCGCTGAGTTCGGCTGCCATTATCCCGAAGTGGATGCTCCGGCCGCCGTGGTGATCGACGTCGGGATAGCGGCGCGGTAGGCGACGACGCGCACTGGCTGCTCGTGAAGGGGTGAGCCGGTGGCGCGGCCGGGTGTGGTCGGGGTGCGTCCGAGGAGTGCGGGGCACCCTCCCGGACGTGGGTGAGAGCGTCGGCCACCACGTGGGTCACGTGGTCGTCGGCGATCGAGTGGACGACCTGCCTGCTGTGCCGGCGTCAACCGCGGCATCACCGGTGCTATCGTCCAGCGCCAGTCCTTCGGCGGCTGGAAGCAGTCCTCGGTGGGGCTGGGTTCCAAGGCGGGCGGCCCCAACTACGTCATGATGAGGGGCTCCTGGCACGACGCCGCCCGGCCCGGCACCGAGCGCCGCCCCTCAGGCGACGCCGCGGCCTGGGCCACCGAGTTCGGCGCGGCCCGCGACCTCACCGGCTTGGACAGCGAGGCCAACATCTTCCGGTATCGCCCGGCGGAGCTGGTGCTGCGCGTGTCCGCCGACGCCGTCGCGGCCGAGGCGGTCCGTGCGCTGCTCGCCGCCCGGCGCGCCGGGGCCGGGGTGCGCATCGTGGCCGATCCTGACGTCGCCCCCGAGGTCTCCGCGCTGCTCGCGCCCGCTACCGGCCAGCTGGGCTTCGCGGCCCCCGAGACGCGCGAGGCCGTCGCCTTCGCAGCCCGGCTCGCCGACGGCGCCTACGACGTCTCGGTGGGCGCCCGCGTGCGGGTCATCGGCACGCTGGACCCGGTCCTCCGGGAGCGGCTGGCCGCCCGGCCGGAGGTCGCGCTGCTGGACGACGCCGTGACCGCCTCGGGCCGCGTGGAGCTGCGGTACTGGCTCAAGGAGCAGGCGGTCTCGATCACCCTGCACCGCTTCGGCAACCCGTCCTCGGCGTTCCACGCGCTGGCGGAGGAGCTGAAGGGCTGAGGCCGCGGGCCGGCCGTCGTCGTGAAGAGGGCGGCCGGCCCAGCCGGTGGCCCATATCGTCTCGCCGGGGCAGAGAGGCGCTCCCCAAGTGCCTGGGGCGCCGGGGCGGGGATGGCGGTCGGCTAGGGGCGAAGGCCGGACTGCCGGGTTGGCTGTGCCTGTTCCGCGGCCTTCGCCGCCCGAAGGCGGGTGAAGTCGATCCCGTGAACTGCCCCAGCCCCTTCTGCGCGCGCACCACGATCCCGGAACCCGCAATGGGAGGTCGCGTATCGCCCCGTCCTGGGGGAGACAGCTTAGGGAATGCTAACCTATCCTCGCGCGTTGTCATCGCGCGCCGAGATCACAGCGTCGCCCCCGTGAGAGCGTGGCCGGACGCCGGTTCACCTTTGAGGAATGAAATATGTCTAAATTCTCCACCCTGTCCAAGCTGACAGTGTCGCTGCTGGTCGCCTCCACGATCGGCCTGGCCGGATGTGCGCAGGGCTCCGACGAGGCCAGCTCCGACAGCAGCCAGTCCGCCGAGCAGTCGGCCGACCGCACGGTCTCCACCCCCAAGGGCGACGTGACGGTCCCGGGCGACCCGCAGAAGGTCGTCGTGCTGAACTACGCCCTGGCCGGTTACCTCTACGACCTGGACGTCCCCGTGACGAACGTGGTCCCCGAGGACGCGGACGGCGCGGGCGAGTTCTCCGACATGTGGGGCGACAAGCCCGAGGAGGACGGCACGGAGTTCCTGCCCTGGAGCACCGAGGGCTTCGACCTGGAGTCCATCATGGCCGCCGAGCCGGACCTGATCATCGCCGGCGGCTGGGGCTTCCCCTACTTCCAGGCCGACGAGATCTACGACGACCTCTCGGACATCGCCCCGACCGTGATGGTGGACAAGGGCTTCGAGACCTGGCAGGACCAGCTGAAGTTCCTGGCCGTGGATACCTTCGGCAAGCAGGACAAGTACGACGAGATGCTGAGCGACTACGACGCCCGCATCGAGGACGTGCGTGGCAGCATCGAGGTCCCCCCGCAGCCGACGTCGTTCATCTCCGTGGTGGCCGATGGCACCCCGTACCTCGCCTTTGACAACTCGGCTCTGCCGGAGCTCTTCTCCGACCTCGGCTTCGAGATCAACCCGCTCTCCGAGGAGAACAACCTCGAGCCCTACGCCCCGGGCGGGGACATGGCGGAGCTGTCCACCGAACAGCTCGGTCAGCTCGTAGACTCGGAAACGGTCTTCGTCAACGGGTTCAATGCCGACACGATCTCGGTCGATGAGCTGAAGGATCGTCCCGTGTGGCAGGACCTGCCCGCGTTCCAGAACGGCCACGCCTACGACCTGCCGTACTGGGCCTCCCGCCACGACTACGACGAGGCGATGGCCCTGCTCGACCAGGTGGAGGAGAACTTCGGCAAATGAGCCACCACCAGCTGATCATCCACCCGCTGATCCTGCGGACCGTCGAGGTGCTCGACGTCGAGGACGTGACCCCGCGCATGCGCCGGGTCCGCCTCGGCGGCGAGCAGCTGCTGGCGGGCTCGCGGGACGGCGCGGAGGCCCCCGCCTTCGCGGCGCCGGGATTCGACGACCACGTCAAGCTCATCTTCGCCGAGAGCGGTCCGGTGAGCGAGGTCCTCCCGCGCCAGCTGGAGAACGGGATCGAGTGGACGGACGCGCCCCTGCGCCTCACCCGGGACTACACCCCTCGGTGGGTGGATGCATCGGCCGGAGAACTCGCGCTCGACTTCGTGATGCACGGAGACGGGCCCGCGGTCGCCTGGGCGGGCTCGGCCCGCCCGGGCGACCAGCTGACCTTCGTGGGCCCCAAGGGCTCCACGGTCTTCCCCGACGGCGTGAGCGCCGTCGTCATGTTCGGGGACGAGACCGCCCTGCCGGCCATCGGCCGCTTCCTCGATGAGCGGCCGACGGCGGCGCCGGCGCACATCGTCGTCTCCCTCGACGACCCGCGGGGCCGCCAGGACCTGAACCTGGGCCCGCGCGACACGATCCACTGGCTCGAGGGAACGGGCGCCGACGGCGAGAAGATCCTCGCCGGGGTGCGCGCCCGCCTAGACGAGCTGGCCGGCGAGGAGAGCCTGGACCTCCTCCTCGGCGAGACCCCCTTCCTGTGGGCCGCGGGCGAGGCGAAGTCGCTGCTGCCGCTGCGCCGCTGGGGCTCCCGCGAGCTCGGCCTGCCCAAGAGCCGCACCAACATCACCGGGTACTGGCACCTGCCCAAAGACGAGGGCCGGGCCGGCGACGCCGGTGCCGCGCCCTCCCTGCCGGCCTCGCCGGTCGCCTGGTTCGCCCTGGCCGCCGCGGTCCAGACCGGGGCGCTGGAGCCCCTGACCGAGGCACCCGTGAGCACCGCGGGGATCGCCGGGGCCGCCGGCCTCGAGCCCGGGGGCCTCGAGGCGCTCCTGCACGTGCTGGACCAGCACGGCGTCGTGGAGCGCCGCGAGTCCGCAGGGCGGGCGGACTGGCGCCTGACCGAGCTCGGCCGGGAGCTGATGGAGGACGAGCACCTCCGCGAGGACTTCGAGCCCGCGGCCTTCGCTCCCATCGCCTCGCTGACCCGCCTGCCCGAGGCCCTGCGCGGATCCGGGGCCGGCTCGGCACCCGGCGTCGGCTCAAACCGCGCCGCCGGGAGCGCATCCGCCGAGACCCGCCCCTCCGCTGAGCCCCGGCCCTCCGCCTGGACCCTGCACCACGGCCGCACCTTCGCCCGCTCGGCCCAGGAGAACCCGGAGCTGCTGGAGGAGGTCGCCGAACACGCCGAGGCGCTCGACTACCTGCAGCACGCCGTCTTCGGTAGCCTGGACGCGCTCGGGGCCGAGCGCCTCGCGGTCACCGGCCCCGGCGCCCCCGGCCTGCACCGGCTGCTGGAGGAGCGCGAGGGCGCCCCCGCGGCCTGCCGCCTCGCGGAGTCCCCCTACGACGTGCCGCTCGAGGCCGACGGTAGCATCCCCGTCTCCGTCATGTGGCTGCACCTGCTCGACGACGACGCCGCCCTGGCCCACCTGCGCGCCCTTGGCGTCTCCGGGGACCGCGCCGTCGTCATCGACTCGCCCCGTCCCGACGAGCTGAGTCCCTCCGCCGCGGAGACCGCCCTGGTCTCCCTGGCGGTGACCGGCCGCGCCCACCGCACCGACCAGCAACTCGCGGAGCTCGCCCGCGCGGCCGGCTGGGACGGCGTCGAGATCGACCGCCTCGGCTGGGGATTCGTCTCCTGCCGGCTCTTTCGCAGCCCGGGGGCCCCGACCCGATGACCGCGAGCACGACGACGGCCGTGCAGCCCCGCACCCGCCCCCGGACCACGCTGTGGATCGGCCTGACGGCCTCCCTGGCGCTGCTCCTGCTGGCGTGTCTGCTGAGCCTGTTCGTCGGCTCGGGGCAGATCGCCCCCGGTATCGTCTGGCAGGCGCTGTGGAGCCCCGAGCGGCTGATCGACCACTCCACCATCCGCGACGTGCGGATCCCCCGGACCGTGCTCGCGGTGCTGGTCGGCGCCGCGCTCGGGGTCTCCGGGGCGCTGGCGCAGGCCGTGACCCGCAACCCGCTGGGCGACCCGGGCATCCTCGGCGTCAACGCCGGCGCCGGGCTGGCCATCGCCCTGGGTGTGGCGATCCTGGGCGTCACGAGCATCGACCAGTACCTGTGGATCGGCTTCCTCGGGGCCCTGATCGCGGCGGTCATGGTCTACGCCATCGCCGCGCGCGCCCCCGGCGGGATCACACCGGTGCGGCTGACCCTGGTGGGGGTGGCGCTCAGCGCCGTCTTCCTCGGCGCGAGCCAGTCGCTGGCCCTGCTGCGCCCGCACGTCTTCGACCAGATGCGGTTCTGGGGAGCCGGCAGCCTGGCCGACCGGCCGCCGGGGACCGTCGGCACGATCCTGCCGTTCATCGCCGTCGCCCTGGTGGTCGGCGTCCTGTGCGCCCGCTCGCTGAACGCGTTGGCGCTGGGGGACGACGTCGCCCGCTCCGTGGGCGTCCACGTCGGCACCCTGCGGGTCGTCGTCGTGGTGGTCGTGACCGTGCTGTGCGGCGCGGCGACCGCCGCGGCCGGCCCCATCTCCTTCATCGGGCTCATGGTCCCGCACGCCGTGCGGTTCCTGACCGGTCCCGACCAGCGCTGGATCCTGATCTTCTCCCTCATCCTGGCGCCGGTGCTGCTGCTCGCCGCGGACATCCTGGGCCGCGTCGTCGTGATCCCCGCCGAGCTGCAGGCCGGCATCATGACCGCCTTCATCGGCGCGCCCGTGCTCATCGTCCTGGTGCGCCGGGCCGGAAGGAGGAGCCTGTGAGCGCCCCCGCCGTGACCCGCCGCTCCGAGCGCGCCGGCTCCCCCCGCGAGCCGCGCTACCTGACCCTGCGCCTCGGTCCGCTCAGCCGCCGGATCTCCGTGGGTCATCTGGTCACCGCCGCGATCCTCGGCGTCGTCGGGGTGGTCATCCTGCTCACCGCGCTGTCTCTGGGGGACACGATCCTGCCGCTGGGCCGCGTCCTGGGGGCCTTCACGCCCGACGCCAGCCGGCTGGACCACAAGGTCGTGGTCGAGTGGCGGGCGCCCCGGGCGGTGGCCGCGCTGGTCTTCGGGGCCTGCCTGGGCGTCAGCGGCGCCCTGTTCCAGTCGCTGACCAGCAACGCACTGGGCAGCCCCGACATCATCGGGCTGAACACCGGGGCGTACTCCGGGGTGCTGCTGGTGATCACCTTCGGCGGGACCGGGTACCTGGCGTACGCTGCGGGCGCCGTCGTCGGGGGGCTGGTGACAGCCGCGGTCATCTACCTGCTGGCCTATTCGCGCGGCCTGCAGGGCTTCCGGCTGATCATCGTGGGCATCGCGGTCTCGGCGATGCTCTCCTCGGCCAACACGTGGTTCATCGTCAAGGGGGACCTCGACCTCGCCCTGCGCGCCGCGGTGTGGGGTGCGGGGACGCTCAACGGGCTGCGCTGGGAGCCGCTGCTGTGGGCCGGCGGGGTGGCGCTGCTCGTCGCGCTGTGGCTGCCGTGGTTGAACCGGCGCGTGGGCGGCCTGGAGCTGGGCGACGACACCGCCACCATGCTCGGCGTCCGCGTGGAGAGCTCCAAGCTCGCGCTGGTGGTCATCGGCGTGATGATGACGGCTCTGGTCACGGCGGTCACCGGGCCGATCTCTTTCATCGCCCTCGCCGCTCCCCAGATCGCCCAGCGGATCCGTCCCAACGGCGGTTCGCTGGACGTGCTCGGCTCCGCGCTGGTGGGGATGGTCCTGCTCGCCGGGGCCGACCTCATCGCCCAGCACCTGATCCCCGCCGCCTCCGTGCCGGTGGGCGCGGTGACCGTGTGCATCGGCGGTCTCTACCTCGTCTGGCTCCTGTTCCGGGAGGGCCGGCGCGCATGAGCCACGCATCGCCCATCCCGCTCGCCGGCAGGACCGCACAAGGAGAACCCATGACCGCATCCCCCTCAGAGCGCCTGCTCGGCGACCGGCTGAAGGTCGGCTACAAGGACACGTCCCTCGTGCTCGACGACGTCACGGTCAGCGTGGCCGAGGGCTCCTTCACCGTGATCCTCGGCCCCAACGCCTGTGGGAAGTCGACGATCCTGCGCACGCTGGGGCGGCTGCTCAAGCCGCGCTCCGGCGTCGTGACCCTGGACGGGCAGGACATCGCGCGGATGAAGACCCGAGAGCTCGCCAAGAGCCTCGCCCTGCTGCCGCAGAGCCCCTCCGTCCCGGAGGGCATCTCGGTCCAGAACCTCGTGGCCCGCGGGCGCTTCCCCCACCAGTCGCTCATGAGCCAGTGGAGTCCCGAGGACGAGGGCGCGATCACGGAGGCCATGCGGGTCACCGCGGTGGACCACCTCGCGCACCGCTCCGTGGACACCCTCTCCGGCGGGCAGCGGCAGCGGGTGTGGATCTCGCTGGTCCTGGCGCAGGAGACCGACCTGCTGCTGCTGGACGAACCCACCACCTATCTCGACGTCACGCACCAGGTCGAGATCCTGAAGCTGCTGGAGCGGCTGCGCGCCTCGGGGCGGACCGTGGTGGCCGTGCTGCACGAGCTGAACCAGGCGGCGCGCTTCGCGACCGACATGGTGACCATGAAGGACGGGAAGGTCGTGGCCGTGGGAAGCCCCGAGGAGATCATCACGGAGGACAACATGCGGGCGATCTACGGCCTGGAGTCCCGCGTGATCGAGGACCCGGACACCGGGAAGCCCGTGGTCCTGCCGCGCTGAGGCTCAGGATCGCGGACGAGTCCGGTGCCTCCCGGACGATCGTGGGGGCGAACCCCGCCTCCACGGCCACCCGCAGGAGCGCCTCCCGGACGCTCGAGCCCTGCGCGCCCGGGAAGGTCACGAAGGGCTCCCCGGCGAGGTCGGCGATCATGACCCGCCCCCGCCAGGCCAGGGGGTGGTCGGAGGGCAGCGCGACCACCAGCTCCTCGCGGGCGAAGACGATGCTCTGCAACCCCGGGTCCGCGAGGGGGAGCCGAGTCGGCACGCTGGCCCCGGCCGCCCGGCCGCCGACGAACGATGCGGCACTCACCTCGGCTTCCTCAGCCGGGCTCGCCTCAGCGTGCTCAGCCCGTGGCGTTCGTGCAGCCGATGGCGGGAACGCGGTACCGGTGCCGGCTCTCTGAGACGGTGGGGCAGGGGTGAAGCGGAGCAGGCCGGGCCGTCCGGATGGGCGGCAGGGCGAGGCGTTCGGAAGCGTTGCACGGCGTCGTCCCTTGCCGGCGTCGAGGCAGGGCAGGGTTTGATGGACCCGTGCCACCGGTGAGAACGCTGAATCTTGATGAGACTCATTCGCAAAGACTATGCTGGCACCAGTCGATCCGCCAAGGAGCGGGGTGAGGGGGCCGCATGGTCGCGGAGCGGGAATCCTATGCGGCGACGGCCTCCGCCTTCGACCTCTTCTCGGCTCCGGCGCGGCCGGCCCGGCTCGCGGCGCTGGGCGAGCTGCTGCCGCTGCTGCGCCCGGAGGAAGGGCCGATCCTCGACGTCGGCGCCGGATCCGCGGCCGCCGCCGCTGTCATCCTGGACCGCGTCCCGTCCGCCCGCGTGATGGCGATCGAGCCCAGCCGCTCGATGCGCTCGCTCGCCCTGGGGCGGATCGCCGAGCACCCGGAGTGGTTCGAGCGGATCACGGTGCACCCCGAGGACTTCTTCTCCGCGGACCTGCCCCGGCGGCTCGGCGGCGCGCTCGCGCTCGGGGTCATCGGCCACTTCGACGGCGGGGAGCGCCGGGCCGTCCTGGCCGAGCTCGCCGCCCGGCTTCCCCGCGGCGGCGGCGCGCTCCTGGACCTCCTGCCGCCGGCTCGGCCCACCGAGCTCCCCGCCGAGGAGTTCACGGCCGCGGTGATCGGCGACCTCACCTACCGGTGCATCGCCGAGGCGTGGCCGGCGGGCGGCGCCGACGCCGAGCTCATGCGCTGGCGCATGACCTACCTGACGCTGGAGGGGGAGCGGGTCGTCGTCGAGGACGTCGCCGAGTTCGACTACCGCCATCCCGAAGCGGACGTGCTGGTCGCCGAGGCGGCCGACGTCGGGCTTTCGGCGCGGCGGGTCGACGGCGCGCACTGGCTGCTCGTGAAGGGGTGAGCCGGCGGCGCGTCCGGACGGCTCACCGCCCGGATGACTTGGCGCCAGGACGGCTCACCGCCCGCACGGCTCAGTGCTCGTCGTAGTGGTCCCCGTGGGCGGCGTGCTGGTGGCCGTCGTGGAGGTAGTCGACGTGGTCGCCGTGCTCCACCGTCTCGTGGCCGCAGCCCTCGCCGTGCTCGTGCTCGGCCACCGAGTGCTCGGCGACGGCCTCGTGCTCGTCGTAGTGGTCCTCGTGCAGGGCGTGGCGGTGGGTGCCGTGGACGTAGTCCACGTGGTCGCCGTGCTCCACGGCCTCGTGGCCGCAGTTCTCGCCGTGCTCGTGCTCGGCGACGGTGTGCTCGGCGTGGGTGTCGGTGGTGCTCATGGCGGATCCTTCCGGAGGATGTGGTCGGGGTGCGTCCGAGGAGTGCGGGGCGCCCTCCCGGACGTGGGCGAGAGCGTCGGCCACCACGTGGGCCACGTGGTCGTCGGCGATCGAGTGGACGACCTGCCTGCTGTGCCGGTCGGCCGTGACGAGCCCCGCGAGGCGGAGCGTCTTCAGATGCTGCGAGACGAGCGGCTGGGAGAGGCCGGACGCCTCGACCAGCTCACCCACGGTCTGCGGCCGGCTCTTCACGAGCAGCAGCAGGCTCAGCCGGGACTCGTTTCCCAGCACCTTGAACAGCTGTGCCGCCGCGGTCAGGCCGGGTTCGTCTCGCATGGATCGAGTCAATCACACACATAAACACATTGCAATATGTTTATGCGATGTCACCTCGAGCCGCTCTCGCGCCGAGCGCGGCTCGTCGACCCCACCCGCGGCTCCCGGCGCACCGGCCCCACCGCGCAGACCCCGACCCGTCGGCCCCACCCCGCAGGCCGCGCCTCACCGGCCCCGGTCAACCGTCCGCGCCCGCACTCAGCACCCGCCCGGCGATCTCCCACACCGCCCGCACCGCGGCCGAGCGCTCCTCCCGCCGCGAGACCAGCACGGCCTCCAGCGGCGCCGGCGGGTCCGTCAGCTCGCGGAAGACCAGCCCCGGCGTCGCGATGTGCCGTACCGATGAGACGGTCAGGGTCACCCCCACCCCGGCCGCGACGAGGCTCAGGATCGTGTACGAGTCCGGCGCCTCCTGCACGATCCGCGGCGCGAACCCGGCGTCGAGGGCCGCCCGGACCAGGGCGTCCCGGACGCTGGAGCCCTGCACTCCCGGGAAGGTCACGAACGGCTCCCCGGCCAGTTCGGCCACCGCGATCCGCTCCCGCTCGGCCAACGGATGGTCCGAGGGGAGCGCGACGACGAGCTCCTCCCGGGCGAAGGCCAGCGTGCGCAGGCCGGGGTCGGCGACGGGCAGCCGCGCGAAGCCGATGTCGAGCCGCCCGGCCGCGATGTCCGCCACGGCCGTCCCGGCGTAGGTCTGCCCCACGAGGACCAGCTCGATCCCGGGCCGCTCCGCCCGTACGGCGCGGGCGAGCTCGGGCAGGACGCCGCGGCTGCTCGCCCCGGTGAACCCGAGCGTGACCCGCCCGGCGATCTCGCCCGCCCCCAGCGTGGCCCGCCGCCGCAGCAGCTCGACGTCCTCCAGGATCTTCCGGGCGGGCTCCAGCAGGGCCGCACCGGCGTCGCTCAGGACCACCGAGCGCGTGCTGCGGTGGAAGAGCTCGACGCCGAGCTCGGCCTCCAGCTGCCGGATCTGCTGGCTCAGCGCGGGCTGGGCCAGGTGCAGCCGCCGCGCGGCCCGGCCGAAGTGCAGCTCCTCGGCGGTCGCGATGAACCCCGTCAGGTGCCTCAGCTCCATGTGCCCTCCTCCGTGGCGCGTCCCCTCCGCGGGCGCATTGATCACTCCAGCTTATGACAACGGTCGCGACTGACTATTGGACGCAATAAGCATCCCGTGACAAGTTGTGATCTAGACGTCGAGGAACGGATGGGTCATGGAACAGGCATTCTTGGTCGGGGGAGCGCGGACCCCCGTGGGTCGCTACGGCGGGGCGCTCTCCTCGGTGCGCCCGGACGACCTCGCGGCGCTGACCGTGCGCGCCGCCCTGGAGCGGGCCGGCGTCGGGGACCCCGGCGTCGTGGACGAGGTCGTCCTGGGCAACGCCAACGGCGCCGGCGAGGAGAACCGCAACGTGGCCCGGATGGCCTGGCTGCTGGCCGGGTACCCGGACTCAGTGCCGGGGCTGACCGTCAACCGGCTGTGCGCCTCGGGGATGTCGGCGATCATGCTCGCCTCCCAGATGGTCCGGGCCGGGGACGCCGACGTCGTGGTGGCCGGCGGCGTCGAGTCGATGTCCCGCGCGCCCTGGGTCATGGAGAAGCCCTCGAAGCCCTTCGCCAAGCCGGGCGAGGTCGTGGACACCTCGATCGGCTGGCGGTTCCCCCACCCGGAGTTCGTCTCGGGCGAGCTGTCCCGCGGCGGCAAGACCACCTACTCCATGCCGGAGACCGCCGAGGAGCTCGCCGCGGTGGACGGCATCACCCGCGAGGACGCCGACGCCTTCGCGGTGCGCTCCCACGAGCGGGCGCTGGCAGCGATCGCGGCGGGCTCGTTCCGGGAGGAGATCGTGCCGGTCGAGGTGAGGGGCCACAAGGGCGAGGCGCACACGGTCGACGCGGACGAGGGGCCGCGGCCGGGCACCACGGCCGAGGTGCTGGGGCGGCTGAAGCCCGTGGTGCGGCCCGGCGGCGTCGTGACCGCCGGGAACTCCTCCTCGCTCAACGACGGCGCCTCGGCGGTGGTCGTCGCCTCGGAGCGGGCTGTGGAGCGGCTGGGGCTGACGCCGCGGGTGCGGGTCGCGGGCTCGGCGGCGGCCGGCGTCGCGCCCGAGATCATGGGGATCGGGCCCGTCCCGGCCACGCGGAAGGCGCTGGAGCGGACCGGGTGGGAGCTGGCGTCGGTGGGCGCCGTCGAGCTCAACGAGGCTTTCGCGACGCAGTCCCTGGCCTGCGTCCGGCGGCTGGGGCTGGATCCGGAGACCGTGAACCGCGACGGCGGCGCGATTGCCCTGGGGCACCCGCTCGGCTCCTCGGGCTCGCGGATCGCGATCACCCTGATGGGCCGGATGGAGCGCGAGGGCGCCGAGCGCGGGCTGGCGACGATGTGCGTCGGCGTCGGGCAGGGGGCGGCGCTGCTGCTCGAGCGGGTCTGAGGGACCGCGGGCGGCGGCGCGGAATGCGACCCGCCCCCCGGATCGTCATCTGCGGCCCCGACGCCGCGCGGCCGCGGGGCGGACGACTCGTCTGACACGTCATCTCGCCCCGAGCCGTTGTGAGCCGTCTCTCCCCGCTGGAAAGGTCGGGAGGGCAACACCGATCGACGCCGGGCCGCTCGCCCCTCGCGGAAGACCTTCTGCGGAGCACCCGGCCCAGGAGGTGACCCGCCATGGGTCGCAAGACGACGATGACCACCACCGCCGCCGCGGCGCTGACCCTGATGATCGCGCCCTTCGCCGGCAGCCCCGCCGTCGCCGCGAGCGCACCGTCCCCTCACTGCGTGAGCGAGGCTGGCGGCGCCCCGGCCAGCCCCCAGCTGCCCGGCATCCCGGACACGTGGACCGGCCAGGGCGTCTGGAACCAGACCGGATCCCTGCAGGTCGACCACCCGCGCCTCGGCCCCCTGGAGATCCGCACCTACTTCCAGGCGACGAGCGGGCCGGGGTCTGCGCCCTCGACCGGTGACGGGGCCTACGCCGTGTACCAGGACGGCCGGGCCGTCGGCTTCGCCTCCTCCGAGGGCGGCCAGGCCGTCGGGTTCGGACCCGACCAGGTGCAGCCCGTGCCCGAGATCGACCTGCCGGACGGCGGGAACGTCGACATCCACGGCAACGTCTACCTCGTCGGCGACGGCCTGACGGTGCTCACGCCCACCGAGTCCGGCTACGACTCGCGCGGCACCCTGCCGTCCTCGGACGGGTCCGCGCCGTTCGCCCAGGCGCAGCTCGTCGACGCCGACCCGGAGAGCGGCGAGCCGCGCATCCGCGTCCAGGACGGGCCGGGCGAGTTCACCGACTACCGCTGGGTCGACGGCGAGTTCCAGGCCGGGTGACCCGGGGGCGGCCGACCGGCCGGGTGGGTCAGGACCCGCCCGGCCGCCCGGACTCCTTCCCGCCGGAGGGGGCGACCTCTCCGGCGGGCGGCGTTCCAGCGGAGCGGCCAATCTCCTCGTCGGCCCGGTCCTCGCCGGATCGGCCGAGTGTCTCCTCGTCGGACCGGCCCACCGCCCCCTCGTCCGGACGCGCGAGCTCCTGCTCCAGCGGCCCGCCGAGCGCCCACATGCTCGTGGTGTCGGTCGAGACGCCGGCGTCGCCCGGGGAGCCGGAGGGCGGGGTCTCCCGGGGCGGCCGGGCCGGGCCCTGCTGGACGATGATCCCCTGCGTCGTGGCCCGGAGGCCGAAGTCGTCCAGGATCTCCTCGCGGTCCTTCTCGTGCTGCTGGCCGCTCGCGCGCTGGGCGTCCTGCATCATCGTGGTCTTACCCCGGAGCATGCGGCGGACCCGCTGCCACTCCCAGTACCGCTTGCCCACCAGCGTCAGCAGCAGCCCGACGGCGGCGTAGCAGGCCAGCATGATCCACCCGCGGGAGTAGCCGGGCCCGACGTCGTAGATCAGCCGCTTCAGCATCTCCGTGATGCCGGATCCCACCACCACGTTGTTGAGCCAGCGGAACGGCTCGGGCATGAACCACTCGGGGAAGGCGGCGCCCGAGGCGGGGATCGAGAGGAAGATGAAGATCGTCATGGCGGGCGCGGCGATGAACCGCCCGCAGAAGTAGCTCAGGCCGTTGACCGCGACCCCCACGGCCAGGGCCCACATCCAGCCCAGGCCCCACAGCTGCCAGAAGTGCCCCTCGATCGCGCCCAGCACGGGCGAGACCAGGAAGCACGTGATGAAGGACAGGACGAAGCTGACCGCCAGGATCACCAGCAGCCGCGTCGTCCGCCGCAGCGGCCCGCCCATCAGCCCGATGAACATCGCCGCGAGGTACCCGGAGATGCACCACGCGAGCATCAGGTACATGGGGCTCATGCCGACGTCGCCCATCGGCAGCGGCGCGACGTCCTCCCGCTGCGGCGGCTGGTCCGGGTTCAGCAGCGGGCTCAGGTAGGCGGGGATCAGGTTGGCGGCCTGCGCCTGGTGCGCCGAGGCCACGATCAGCGAGTTGTCCCCGACGTCGTAGGCGGCGGCGATCTCCCCGGAGCGGACCTGCTCCTGCGCGGAGGCCTCGTCCGGCACGTCGACGAAGGACCACGCCCCCGGCGCCGCCTGGTCCGCGATCCCCTGGTAGGTCTCGACGGCGCTGGACTGGCCGACGATCCCGATGGGCACCTCGCGCGGGGCCGTGCTCTGGAACGCCCCCACGTAGCACAGGACGAACATCACGGCCATGAACGTGGGCATCCACAGCTGGAGCAGGACCAGCTGCAGGGAGGGGTTCAGGGTCGCGAACCATCGCCGGTACGCCGACTTCTCCGGCGGGACGGCGTGGATGCGCTCCGGGCCCACCTGGGCGGGTCCGAGTCGCGAGGAGTGCTGGGGGTGCGCGTTCTTAGCCATTGATGTCAGGGTACGCCTGTCTCCCGCGGGGCGGAGGCCCGGTCGGTCGGGGCCACTCGGCCGGGACCGCTCCCGGCTCGCACCCCCGCGAACCCGCGTCATACCCGGGATGACCAGGGCGTCTTGGATAACATCGGTACCGCTTACCTGCGAGTAGACCGAGCGGTAACCGAGGATTCTCCGAGACGACGGGCGGGACCGAGACCATGGCCATGACGGCGAACCGCGGCACCGGCACGGACCGGCGCTGGTGGCGCACCGAGGCGATCGCCCAGAACGCCCGGCTGCGCGTCGTCGTGCCCGAGTGCCTCTTCACGCTGCTGCTCATGCTTGCCGTCATCGCCTACACGGCCACGCTGGACCTGAACATCCGGCCCGGGTTCCTGTGGAGCGGCGTCGGGCTCTGCCTGGGCGTCACGGCGCTCGGCGTCCTGCTGCCGTGGGAGCGCGCGGCGCCGCGCTGGATCGCCCTGCTCCCGGTGGGGGACATGGTCTCGGTCGGGCTGCTCAGGCTCGGCCTGCTGCCCGAGGGCATCTCGCTCTCGCTGCTGCTGTTCGCCCCCGCCATCTGGCTGGTCATCCTGCTGCAGCGGCGCGGGCTGATCATCGCCGTCGTCGTCTCGGTGGTGGCCGTCTCGGTCCCCTCGCTGTTCTACATCCCGCCGTACTTCTCGCCCGGCGGGCTCGTGCGCAACTCGCTGCTGCCGCTCGCGGTCCTCCTGATCTCCTGGCTCGCGCTGCTGCTCTACCAGCGGATGGAGCACAACCTGAACCGGCTGGTGACCGCCCAGCGGCAGAAGGAGCGGCTGCACCGGATCGCGCGCACCCAGGCCCGCCTGCTCACCGGCGTCGGCGAGGCCCTGAACGTGGGCATCCTGGTGCTCGACGTCGACGGCAACGACGTCCTGTACAACCGGGCTCAGCGGACCATCCACACCCTGGTCTCCCCGCCGACCAACGCCGACAAGACCGAGGCCGGCCACTTCATCTACCGGCCCAACGGCAAGACGCCGGTGCCCGTGACCGAGCGGCCGGCCTACCGGGCCGCGCGGGGAGAGATCTTCGAGGGCATGATCGTGGTGGCGGGGCCGCCCGAGTCCCAGCAGAAGACGCTCTCCGTCTCCTCGCGGCACGTGCTCAACGGCCAGGGCGAGCACGAGGCCACCGTGCTGATCTTCCAGGACGTCACGGAGCTGCAGGACGCAGTCCGGGAGCGGGACAAGTTCGTCGCCACGGTCTCCCACGAGCTGCGGACCCCGCTCACCTCGATCATCGGCTACACCGACCTGGCGCTCGACGAGGCCGAGGAGGACCCGCTGATGGCCGAGTACCTCGACGTCGTGCTCCGCAACTCCAAGCACCTGCGCACCCTGGTCGAGGAGCTGCTGCTGGAGCAGCAGACCAGGATCGGGCGCACCGACCGCAACCTCGAGCCCACGGACATCGGCCGGCTCGTGGAGCGGGCCGTGGAGTCCCAGCAGCCGCAGGCCGTGGAGAAGGGGCAGTCGCTGACCGCCGCGGTCGGTGGACCGGCGCCGCTGCTGTCCCTGGAGCGCTCGCGGATCATGCAGGTGCTCAACAACCTCATCACCAACGCCGTGAAGTACACGCCGCCCGGCGGGCGCATCCGGGTCTCCACCGACGTCGCGCCCGGGGCGGTCGGGTTCACCGTGACCGACGACGGGCCCGGCATGGAGCCTGAGGACGGCGAGCGGATCTTCTCGCCCTTCTTCCGCACGCAGTCGGCGACCCAGGGCGGCGCGTCGGGGGCGGGCATCGGCCTGTCGCTGAGCCGCGCGATCGTCGAGGCCCACGAGGGGCACATCTCCGTGAAGACGGCCCCCGGCCGGGGCACCAGCATCTCCGTCAGCATCCCGATCCCGGCAGAAGAGGGGAGTCCATGAGCAAGGGCAGACACAGGAGGCAGCCGCCGCCCAAGGTGGGGCCGCTGGCCTTCTCGCTCGCGGTGGTCTACGGCGTCGCGGCGTCGTTCATCTTCTGCTTCTCCGGGACCTTCGGGACCTACGGCCAGCACCCGTGGCACGACACGCTGCTGGTCCTGGTGACCATCACCGCCGCCGTCGCGCTGACCTACATCACGCTGCTGCTGCGGGTCTACACGCTGCGCCCCGCCACGCGCGGGGGCAACCCGGACGTGTTCAGCTGGCACCTCATGATCCCGTGCCGGGACGAGGAGAGCGTGATCGCCGCGACCGTCTCGGCCGCGCGGACCAGCTTCCCGCACTGCCACGTGTGGGTCATCGACGACGACAGCGAGGACGCGACCGCGCGGATCGTCCGGGACCTCATGGACTTCGACGACCGCATCCACCTGATCTCCCGCGTCCGGCCGAACGCGCGCACCGGCAAGGGCGACGCGCTGAACGCGGCGTTCAAGAGGGTCGCCGAGTACGTGGGCCCGGACCCGGAGGCCCGGCGCCGCGCCGTCGTCGGGGTGCTCGACGCCGACGGGTACCTCTCCGACAACACCCTCGAGCTGCTCTCCGGCCCGGACGCCTTCGGCAACGGCGGGATCGGGGCGGTGCAGATCGAGGTGTGGATGAAGAACCGCAACGACCGCCGGCCGCGGCCGCAGGCGGGCGCCTACCTCAACGCGCTCGGCCGGTACCTCATCCGCATGCAGGACATGGAGTTCCGCACCTCCAACTCCGCGATGCAGCTCCTGCGCGTCCAGACCGGGACGGTGGGCATGGGCGGCAACGGCCAGTTCACCCGGCTGAGCGTCCTGGAGGACCTGACCGCGGCCCACTCCGAGCCGTGGGGCAAGAGCCTCAGCGAGGACTACGAGCTGGGCCTGAACATCATCTCGCTGGGGCACACCAACCACTACGTGCGGGAGGCCTACGTCTCCCAGGAGGCCCTGCCGTACTTCAAGCGCCTCATCACCCAGCGCACGCGCTGGGCGCAGGGCATCATGCAGTGCTCGGCCCTGCTGCCTTCGCTGCGGCGCAGCCGGTCGCTCAAGGCCTCGGGCTTCGCGGAGATCCACTACTTCATGACGCTGCCGTGGATCATGATCATGAACCTGGCGTTCGTCCCGTGGCTGCTGTACGTCGCGCTCACCAGCGGGCAGGCGGGCTTCCTCGGCGGGGACAGCACCCTCGTGGTCGCGGCCGCCGGGATGGTCTTCCTGGTGCTGCCCTACGCCCTGTGGGGCCCGCTGTACCGGCACTGGGGGCGCGAGCGCCGGGTCGGCTGGGCGACCTCGTGGCTGCTCGGGGCGGGGTACCTGCTGTACGTGTACTTCACCTACCTGTACTACCCCCGGGCGATCGGCCGCATGATCACCAAGCGCACCTCGTGGGCCAAGACGGCGCGGAACGCCGACGGCCTGCAGACCGCGGTGGCCCCCGAGCTGGTGCCCGCCCTCGCCGTGGGGAACCTGCTGGCCCTGGACACCCGGGTCCTGGCGGAGCTCGCCGAGGACCTGGAGAGCGAGACCTACGCCCGCGAGGTCGTGGCGGCCTTCGTCCTGCGCTGGCCGGCGCGCCTGGCGAACCTGCGCGAGACGGTCGCAGCGGAGTCCCCGGTGCGGGCCCGCGACGCCGTGGCCAGCATCCGGGTGTCCTCGACCATGGTCGGCGCCCGCCAGCTGGAGGGCGCCGCCCGGGAGGTCACCGACCTCCTGCAGGCCGAGGACTACGACGCCGCGCGCTCACTCATGCCCGCGCTGGAGGGTGTCGGAGAGCGCACCGTCGCCGCGATCCGCGCCGAGTATCTCGGCGAGTGAGGCTCGCAGCTCGCGGGGGCGGAACGGCTTGGTGAGGTAGGCGTCCGCGCCCGCGGCGAGGCCGGCCGCGCGGTCGGCGTCGGTCGAGCGCGCGCTGATCATCACGATCCGGCCGCCGAAGTCGGGGCGGATCCGGCGGACGACCTCGTAGCCGTCGACGTCCGGCAGCCCGACGTCGACCGTGACGATCTCGGCGTCGGTGCCGCGCGCGGCCTCGAGGCCCGTCGCGCCGTCGATCGCGCTGGTCACCGTGAAGCCGCTCTGCTGCAGCACGATCTCCAGGAGGCGGCGGATGTCGTCGTCGTCCTCGATGACGAGGGCGGTGCGGGTGTCGGCGGTCATGGCGGTCCTTCGCGTCGGTCGGGTCGGGGGAGTCTGTCACATCGTAGGTGAACGGGACCGGCTGGGACGGATGACTCGCCTTCCGGTCCCCTTCCGTGCGGAATTGCGTCCGCACTAGTGGGAAGTATCTTGGGGCCTGCTCGTGACGAGCGTCCGGGCGTCCTGGTCGATCTCGAGGACGACGTCGGCCCGGGCGGCGACCTCGGGGTCGTGCGTCGTCAGCAGCACGGCGAGACCGCGCCGGCGCCGGAGTGCGTCGAGGCGGTCGAGGACCAGCCGCGCCGTCGCGGCGTCCAGGGCCGAGGTCGCCTCGTCCGCCAGCAGCACCGAGGGCTCGCAGGCCAGGGCGCGAGCCAGGGCCACCCGTTGCCGCTGGCCGCCGGAGAGCCGGGCGGGGACGCGGTCGAGGACCTCCGGGGGGAGCCCCACCTCGGCCGTCAGCGCCGCCGCCCGGGCCCGGGCGGCGGGCCCGCTCGCCGAGCAGGAGCCGGGCGGGGCGCGAGACGGCCGTGCGCACCCGGTGCGCCGGGTTGAGCGCCCCGGCGGGGTCCTGCGCCACGAGCTGCAGACGACGCAGCATCGAGCGGTCGCGATCCTCGACGCGCGCGGCGGCCTCCTCGCCGTCCAGCCGCACGCTGCCGGCCTCCGGAGGGACCAGCCCCGCGATCTGGCGCAGCAGCGTGGACTTCCCGGATCCCGAGGGCCCGACCAGTGCCACCAGCTCGCCGGGACGGACGTCGAGCCCGACGTCGTCCAGGAGCACCGGGCCCTCCCGCCCGGCGCGCAGGCGCAGCCCCCGCACGGCGAGGGCGGACGGTGGCCGCACCTCCGGGACTGCGAGGGCAGACGGTGGCCGCAGCCCCGTGCCTCCGAGGGCGGACGATGGCCGCACCCCGGGGGCCGCGAGATCGGATGGCGGCCGCACCCCCGTGCCCGCGAGGGCGGATGGCGGCGTGGTCCCGGCGCCGCCGCCGACCTCCACGACGGCGTCGGCCACCCTCCCGGCGAAGCCCCGGTCGTGGGTGATCACGATCGTGGCGCGCCCCGCGGCGCCCCGGCGCTCGGCGATGAGCTCGACCACCAGGTCCAGTGCCGCCGCGTCCAGGCCGCTGGTGGGCTCGTCCAGCACGAGCAGCGACGGCTCCCTGGCGAAGGCGCGCGCGATGGCGACCCGCCGGGCCTGGCCCCCGGACAGCTCGTGGGCGCGACGACGGAGGTGCTCGGAGCCCAGGCCGACGCGGTGCAGCATCGCCAGGGCCCGGCGGTCGCGCGCGGCACGATCCCGCGCGCCACCCCAGGTGAGACCGCCCCGCGAGCCTCCGAGCGGCCGCGGCGCGCCCGGCTCCGGGCCCACCAGGCGGCGGACGCTGTGCAGGGGGTGGAGGTCGGAGGCGGGGTCCTGCGAGAGGAGGCCGAGCCGCTCGCGCCGCCACCGCCGGGCGGCGCGGCCGGGCGGAATCTCCTCGCCGCCCCACGCGACCCGGCCCGCGGTCCGGGACAGGCCCTCGCCGAGGGCGTCGAGAGCGCCGAGGACGAGGCTCGTCTTGCCGCCCCCGGAAGGGCCCATGAGCGCGACGACGGTGCCCTCCGGAACGGACAGGTCCCGCCCGGCGAGCACGGCGCAGCCCGCGGCGTCGGCGACTCCCAGGCCGGTGACGGTCAGGCCCGAACCGGTGCGCGCCCTCGGCGCGGGGACGGCGGGGGCGGTGCGTGGCTCGCTCATCGGCGAGGCTCCTCTCGGATCGGGACGGGCCGCTCGCGGCCGATCAGCTGGGCGCCCAGCGCCAGGACGAGGGTCACGGCTCCCAGCGCGAGCGCGGGGGCGAGCACGCCCCAGGGGTTGGCGCCGACGCCGACCATGTTCTCCCGCACCATGCGGGCCCAGTCGGCGTCGGCGCCGGTCAGGCCCACGCCCAGCACGTTCAGGGCGGCGGTGACCTGCAGGGCGATCACGAGCCGCAGCCCGAGGTCCGCGGTCACGGTGCCGCGCAGGGCGGGCAGGACCTCGCGCAGCAGCAGCGTCGCGCCTCGCTCGCCCCGGCACCGCGCGGCCTCGACGTGCCCGCTCGAGCGCACGGAGAGCACGGCGTCGCGGACCACCCGGACCGTCAGCGGCGCGCCGCCGCACACGGTCGCCGCCACGACGGCGCCCGGTCCCGGGAACCCCGTGGCCACGACCAGGGCGATCAGCAGGGACGGCACCACGAGCAGCAGGTCGCTCACGCCGGTCAGCGCCCGCTCGGCCCAGCCGCCGACCCACCCCGCCGCGAGGCCGCCCAGGACCCCCAGGGCCGAGGTGAGCAGCGCTGCGAGCACCGCGACGCCGAGGAGCAGGACCCCGCCGGACAGCACCCGGGAGAGCACGTCGCGGCCCAGGGCGTCGGTGCCCAGCGGATGCGCGGCGTCGGCGGCCCGCCAGGGCGCCGCGACCTGAGCGGACGGGTCGAAGGGCACCAGCAGCGGCCCGAGCAGCACGGCCGCCGCGACCACCGCGAGGAGCGCGGGGAGCAGCGCCCGCCTCATCGGGAGCCTCCCGAAGGTCGGTGCGGCGGGCCAGGGCATCGGCCGCCGCGAGCCCGGGCAGCACGACCACGGCGCCCAGCAGGGCGATCGCCTGCACGACCGGGACGTCCCGGCTCGAGACGGAGGAGACCAGCAGCGAGCCCAGCCCGGGATAGCCGAACAGGGTCTCGACGACGGTCGTGGCCGCCAGCAGCCCGCCCGCGCTGACCGCGAGCACCCGCACGAGCGGGGCGAGGACGAAGGGGAGGACCTCGACCGCGGCCACGGCCGCCTGCCCGCGCCCGCGGCGCCGGGCGTCCACGACGTGCGGCCGATCGAGGGCGTCGGCGACGGCCCCGGACAGCAGGGCCGCGCCGAACAGCGCGGTCGGCATCGCGAGGGACAGCGCGGGAAGGACCAGCAGACCGGGCGCGGCCAGCGGAGGACGGCCCGGCGGCAGGACCGAGACGGCCGGCACCAGCCCGAGCATTCCCGAGAGGACGGCCGCCAGCCCCGCGGCCACGACGACCGCGGGCAGGGCCGCCCCGCCGGTGAGCGCGGCGGACAGCGGACCGTGCAGGCGCCGCGAGGACCCGGCCCACCAGCCGAACAGCAGCATCGCGGGAACGGCGAGGGCCAGGGCCGCGAGGATCAGGGCGCCCGTGGCCGGCAGGCGCTGGAGCAGGGCGTCGAGGACCGGCCGGTCGTTGACCAGCGAGACGCCGAGGTCCCCGCGCAGCAGGCCGGCGGCCCAGGCCAGGTAACGCTGCCAGACGGGGCCGTCCTGGTCGAGCCGGGTGCGCAGGTCGGCGACGGCGGCGTCGTCGGCCCCCGGGGTCGTGCGGAGGTCCGCGGCGTCGCCGGGCAGCACCTCGGTCGCGGTGAAGACCAGGAGGGACACCGCGAGGAGGAGGAGCAGGGCGCGCCCCAGCCCGGGGGCCGCCGCGCGCAGCGGCCCCCGGGTCCGGGTGGCGGCGCCGGGACGCGCCGTCGTCGACGGGGTCATCCGCCGGCGACCTCGATCCGCTCGATCTGCAGGCGGCTGAAGCCCGTGCCGGTGGGCACGTTCTCGACGGCGTCGCTCGTGAGGTCCAGGCCGTCGCCCAGGCCCCACACCGCGTAGCCGCCGTCCTGGGCGACCTCGCGCTGGAGCCCGGCGAGGATCTCGTGGCGCTCGGTCTCGTCGCCGGTGGCCAGGGCCTCGTCGAACCGCTCGGCGAAGGCCGGGTCGGTCCACCCGGTCTCGTTGATCGGCCCGTCCGGGACCAGGGCCATCCGGGCGAAGTCGACGAAGCCGTTGCCGCCCAGGCTGTTGAGGTAGAAGGGCTCGACGTTCCAGACCTTCTTCCAGTAGGTGTCCGGCGGGTCGGTCTCCACGGTGACGCGGAAGCCGGCCTCCTCCAGCTGAGCGGCCGCGAGCGTCGCGGTCTCCTCCATGCCGGGGTAGGAGCCGGTCGAGTGCAGGGTCAGCTCGACGCCGTCCGGGAAGCCGGCGTCGTCGAGCAGCTGCCGGGCGCCGTCGACGTCGCGCTCCACGGGGGCGAGGTCGGGGGCGAAGGGGTCCTTCGCGCCGAGCACGTCCGCCTCGGTCTCGCCGTAGCCGAGGAAGACCGTGTCCACCAGCGCCTGCCGGTCGAGGGCCAGCTTGACCGCGCGGCGCACCTCGGGGTGCTCGAAGGGCTCGGCGGCGGTGTCCATGACCAGCGGGTAGTTGACCGCGCCGGCGCGGCGGACGACCTCGAAGCCGTCGGAGTCCTCGTACTGCTGCGCCGTCGCGGGGGCGATGCTGCCGGCCACGTCGGCCTGCCCCGAGGCCACGGCCGAGGCGCGGGCCGAGGGGTCGGGCATCGCGGTGATCTGCAGCTCCGCGACGCCGGGCTCGCCGCCCCACCAGTCGTCATTGCGGTGCAGGGTCGCGGTCGTGTCGTCGGCGGCGTCGAGGGCGAACGGTCCGGAGCCCGGGACCTCGGCGCCCGCGAAGTCCTCGGAGCCCTCCGGGACGACGAAGGTCAGGGAGGACAGCGCCGCGCCCACCTCGGCGTAGGGCTGGGCGGTGACGAGCTCGAGCTCGTGCTCGGAGGTCGCCGAGGAGGCGCCGAGGTCGAACATCGAGAGGCGCCCGTTGTTCTCCGCGCCCTTGCCCTGGATGCGGTTCAGGGAGAACAGGACGTCGTCGGCGGTCACCGGTGATCCGTCGCTGAACGTGGCGTCGTCGCGCAGCTGGATGCGCCAGCGGGAGAGGTCGCCGTCCACGGGCTCCCACGACGTCGCGAGCCGCGGCTGCGCGGTGCCGTCCGGGCCGGTCACGGTCAGCACGTCGTAGAGCATCGCGAAGCGCAGGTAGTCGGACTCGTTGGAGACCCGGCCGTGCGGGTCGTCGGTCGTGGCCGCGGGGGCGCCGACGGCGGCGTAGCGCAGGGTGGTCGCTCCGGACGACTCCGCGGCCGCGGAGTCGTCGGTCGAGGAGCCGCCCTGGGCGGAGCAGCCGGCCAGGGTGAGCGCGGCGAGGCTCGCCACGGCGATGAGGGGTCGTGTCTTCATGGGGTCCTTCACGGGTGTCGGTCCGCGGCGGGCGCCGCGGGGTGCGGGTGACCGGTGGGTCACGGGGGTGCCGCCGGGTGGCGGCGGGTCTGTTCGCGCGGTGCGGGCCGTGCCGGGCCGGTGCGGGGACCGGACCGGTCCACGCCGGGTCGCCGTGGCGGCGGGTCTCACCAGGTCACGGGAACCTCCTCGAGGCCGAAGATCGCGGAGGCCCCGCGCATCGGCAGGTCCCCTTCCGGGACGGCGAGGGCCAGGGACGGGACGCGGTCGAAGAGCACGCGCAGCGCGATCTCCACCTCGGCCCGCCCGAGGCCCTGGCCGACGCACTGATGGGCGCCGTGGCCGAAGGCGACGTGGGCGTTGCGGGTGCGCAGGACGTCGAGCCGCCCGGGGTCCGGGAAGGCGCCCGGGTCGTGGTTGGCGGCGCCGAGCAGGGCGATGAACCCGTCCCCGGCCGGGATGACGCCGTCGTCCAGCTCGATGTCCCGCAGCGCCACGCGCAGGGTGATGGCGTCGGCGACGGAGAGGTGGCGCATCAGCTCCTCGGCCGCGGCCGGCCAGCGGCCCGGGTCCTCCCGCAGCAGCGCGAGCTGGTCCGGCGAGCGCAGCAGGTCCAGCGCGGCGAGGGGGATGAGGTTGCGGGAGGTCTCGTGCCCCGCGTTGAGGGTGATCCCCAGCTGGGACAGCAGCGAGGTGCGGGTGATCTCCCCGCGCGCGAGCGGACCGTGGACGAGCCGGCTGATCAGGTCGTCCTCGGGCGCCTCGGCCTTGACGTCGATCAGCCGGTCCAGCATCCCGAACAGCTCGTGGAGGGCCGCGCCGACCTCCTCGGCGGTGGCCGAGCGCGAGCCGGAGACCGAGGTGACGCGGCGGAAGAACGCGAGGTCCTCCATCGGGACGCCGAGCAGGCGGCAGATCACCGTGGTCGAGACCCGGTTGGCGTACTCGGCCACGAGGTCGGCGGGCCGCGGCAGGGACAGCAGATGCTCCGCCTGATCCTCGCAGATCCTCTCGATCTCCGGGCGCAGCGCGCGGACCCGGCGCAGCGTGAACTCCCCGACGAGCATCTTGCGGATGGCGGTGTGCTCGGGCGCGTCCATCCGGATGAAGGGGCGCAGCTCGGCCGCCACCTGCTGCTCCCCGGCGCCCAGGGCGGGGAAGGCGGGGTGCCGGGCGTCGGAGCTGGCGCCGGGGTGGGCGAGCGCGGTGCGCACGTCGGCGTACCGGCTGACCAGCCACGCGGGCTTGCCGCCGTGGACCCGGACGCGGGTCAGCCCGGGCGCCCGGCGCAGGGCCGCGTACTCGGCGGGCGGGGCGAAGGGACAGCCGCGCTGGACCGGGAAGTCCGGGGCGGCGTCGTCCGCGGCGGCGGCATCCCGGGCGCCGGTCGGGGCGGTGGACGTTCCCGGGGCGGCGGGCCAGCGGCTCCGGTCGGCTCGGCGGCCCCGGGGCCGGCGGTCGAAGGGGTGGCGGAGGGGTCATGGGTTCTCCTGGCGGGGTGCGTGCGGTGGACGGGGTGCGGCGGGACCCGATGCCTCGACCGGTTGCGAGGCGGGGTCCGATGCCTCGGTCGGAGGCGAGGCGGGGCCCGGCGGCGGAGGGAGGGCGCGGCCGGGGCCGTGGACCCGGAGGAGGCCCCGGCGGTGGGCACCAGGCGCCAGCCGCGGGCGTCCTCGCGGCCGCGCAGCAGCTCGGCGTAGAGCCCTTCGCGGGCCGCGAGCTCGTGGGGGCGGCCCCGCTGGACCACGCGGCCGGCGTCGAGGACCACGACGGCGTCGGCCGCGGTGATCGTCGCCGGCCGGTGCGCCACGACCAGGACCGTGCGGTCCCGGGCCAGCTCGCGGGCGGTGCGGGTCAGCAGGGCCTCGTTGGCGGCGTCGAGCGCGGAGCTCGCCTCGTCGAGGACGATCACCGGGGCGTCCTGGAGCAGCGCCCGGGCGATCGCGACCCGCTGCCGCTGGCCCCCGGACAGGCTCGTCCCGCCCTCGCCGACGCGGGTCTCCCAACCACGGGGCAGCTCGGCGACCACGGCGTCCAGCCCGCAGCGGGCCGCGACCCGGTCCAGGTCCTCGAGCGTGGCCCCGGGGGCCGCGACGCGCAGGTTCTCCGCGACCGTGTCGTCGAAGAGGTAC
This sequence comes from Rothia santali, assembly GCF_024199905.1. Classification (GTDB taxonomy): domain Bacteria; phylum Actinomycetota; class Actinomycetes; order Actinomycetales; family Micrococcaceae; genus Rothia; species Rothia santali. The sequence goes on along the minus strand of NZ_JANAFB010000002.1, from coordinate 27,201 downwards.
ACGTCCTGCGGGACCAGCGCCACGTGCCGGGACAGCTCGCGCGAGCCGATCTCCCGGACGTCGACGCCGCCCACCCGCACGGCCCCGGAGCCGACGTCGTGGAAGCGGGCCAGCAGCTGCACCAGCGTGGACTTGCCCGAGCCGGAGGGGCCCACGACCGCGGTCAGGGTCCCGGGCTCCGCGCGCAGGCTGACGTCCCGCAGCGCGGGGGCGGCGTCGGGTGCGTAGGAGAAGCCGACGCGGTCGAACTCGACGGCGCCGTCGGCCGGCACGCGCGGGCGGTCCGGCTCGGGCTGCGGTGGCGTGTCCAGGACCGCGGCGATCCGCTGGACCGTCCGCCCGGACAGGCGCAGCGCCGCGCCGTGCTCGGCGGCACCGGCCACCGGCTGCACGAAGCGCACGACGAGCACCAGCAGCCCGGCCGCCGCGGGCCCGCCCGGGGAGCCGCCGAGGAACAGCAGGACGGTCAGCGCCACCAGGGCGGTCAGCACGAGCCGGGCCGCGGCCGAGTAGGCGGACAGGGCGGGCACCGCGGTGCGCAGCAGCCGCCGCGAGGCCACGTGCTCCTCCTGCAGGGCCCGGTCCAGGGCGGAGCCCGACTCGGCGCCGCGACCGGCCGCGCGCAGGGCCTGCTGGGCGCGGGCGTGCTCGAGGACGCGGTCGGCGGCCTCGGCGGAGATCGCGTCCCGGGCGGCGTCGTCCCGCGACACCGCGCGCCCCGAGGCGGCGTACACCGCGGCGAGCAGGCCCAGCCCCACGGCGGCCGCGACCGCGAGCTGCCACTGCCAGACGGCGAGCACGAGGATCGCCACGGCCGGGGCCACGACCGCCTCGATGAGCGGCGGCAGCACGTGCACCGGCAGCGCGGTGGTCCCTGAGACCCCTGCCGTGGCCAGGTGGGTCAGCTCGCCGAGCCGCGGCCCGGTGTACCAGCCGACCGGCAGCCGGACCAGGTGCTCCCCGAGCCGGTGGTGCAGCGCCCGGGAGACCGCCCCGCCGCTGCGGAAGCTCACGGTCAGGCTCGCGGCCCGCACGACGGCGTACACCGCGGCCGCCCCGAGCAGGGCCAGGGTCCACGGCGCGGCGCTCGCGGGCCCGGGGCCCAGGAGCCGCGCCAGGACCGGGACGAGCAGGGCGATCACCGCACCGTGCAGCGCGGCCGAGAGGATGCTCAGGGCGAGGGAGAGTCGCACGGCCCGGGCGTGGCGCGGGCCGAGGATTCTCAGGAAGGTGCGGATCATCGGGGGTCCTCCTCGGGGTCGGCGGCGGAAGCGGCGGGAGCCTCGGAGCCCTCGCGCCAGGCGGCCCACAGCGCGGCGTAGCGGCCGCCGCGGGCCAGCAGGTCCTCGTGGGAACCCTGTTCGGCGATCCGGCCGTCGTCGAGGACCACGATCCGGTCCGCGCCGGTCACGGTCGGCAGCCGATGGGCCACCACCAGGACCGTGCGGCCGCGGGCCAGCTCGCTCACGGCGTCCTGGATCTCCCGCTCGGCGGCGGGGTCCACGGCGGCGGTGGCCTCGTCGAGGATCAGCACGGGCGGGTCGGCGAGCAGGGTGCGGGCGATCGCGACCCGTTGGGCCTCGCCGCCGGAGAGCTGGACGTCCTCGCCGACCACGGCGTCGTACCCGGCCGGCAGGGCCTCGATCCGCTCGTCGATGCGGGCGGCCCGGGCCGCGGCGCGGATGCGCTCGGGGCCGGCGTCGGGAACCGCCAGCGCGATGTTCTCCGCGATCGAGGCGCGCAGCAGCTGCACGTCCTGGAAGACGAAGCCGACGGTGCGGTACAGGATCCGCTCGGGGACCCGCCGGACGTCGACGCCGCCCAGGCGCACGGTCCCCGCGGTGGGGTCCTGGAAGCGGGCCGGCAGCGTGGCCAGCGTGGACTTCCCGGCGCCGGACGGGCCCACCAGCGCGGTCACGGTCCCCGGCTCCAGGACGAGGTCGACACCGCGCAGCACCTCGTGCGGCTCCCGGCCGGGCTCGGGCTCGTAGGCGAAGCGGACGCCGTCGAGCTCGACGCGGGAGCCCGCGGGCCGCTCGTCCCCCGTCTCGAGCCCGGGCACGGCCAGCAGGTCCCGGATCCGGCCCGCGGCACCGCCCGCCGCCTGCAGCTGCTGCATGCGGGAGCCGATGGCCTGCATCGGCGCGCACAGCGCCGGAGCGAGCAGGGCGAAGGCGACGACGTCGAGCGGCTCGCTCCAGCCCAGGGCGCAGAACAGCACCCCGGCGGACACGACCGTGACGGTCACGAAGGGCGCGGAGAGCAGGAGGAAGGAGGCCACGGTGGCGGGCGTGGTGCTGCGCGACCAGGCGAGGAAGAAGTCGGCGAAGGCGTCGGCCGCGGCGCGGAACCGGGAGGCGGCCCGGTCTTGGCGGTCGTACTGCTTGACCACCCGGATGCCGCGGACGAACTCGACGGTCGCGGCGTTGACCTCGCCCATGGCCCGGGCGTACTCGGTCATCTTGGCCATACCGCCGGCCATGGCCCGGGCGAACAGGGCGATCCCGGCGGCGACTAGCAGGACCGCGACGACGCTCAGCTGCCAGTCCACGACGAGCAGGTAGGCGAGCGCGGCGAGGGGCACGGCGACCACCCCGGCCAGCTCCGGGACGGTGTGGGCCACCAGCGCGTGGACCTCGCCCACGTCGTCGTGCAGGGCCTTCTTCACCCGGCCGGAGCCGTGCCGGGCGAACCAGCCCAGCGGGACCCGGGCCAGGTGGGCGGCGAGGCGGCGGCGCACCGAGAGCTGCATGTCGTCGTCCGCGCGGTGGCTCACCACGGTCGAGGCCGCGCCGAGCGCCAGGGAGAGGAGCGCGGCCAGCAGGGACAGTCCGATCAGGGTCCAGAGCCGCCCGGCCTGCGCCGGCCCGGGGGCGAGCAGGCCGCGGGCGACCTCCACGAGGAGCATCAGCGGCACCAGCCCGACGACGCCGGACAGGGCCTGCAGGACGGCCGCCGCGACGATCCGGCCGCGGATCGGGCCGATGAGCGGGGCCAGGGGCGAGGGCGTCTTCCGCGCGGTCATCGGATCAGCACCCCGATCTCCGGGGTGGACTCGCGGGAGGGCTGCTCGAGGCGTCGCACGGTCATCCCGGACTCCTCGGCCAGGCGCTCGACGCCGAAGGTCTCCCAGTCGTACTCGTCCTCGACGGTGCGCACGCGGCGCCCGTCGTGGAAGACCCGCCACTCGGTGCGCCAGCGCATCACGCCCTCACCGGCGGGCTCGCCGGAGATCCACCACTCGTAGACCTGCTCGCCGAGGGTCTCCCGGCACATCCGCACGAAGGGGATGCGCCGCGGGGAGTCCACGCCCATGAGCTCGACGAGGATCGGTGCGCCGGGCGGCAGGCACGCGGCCAGGCGCCGCCACAGCGCGACCCGCTCGGGTCGCGGGATGTGCCCCGCCACGCCGAAGATCACGACCGCGGACAGGGACTCCGGCAGGCGCAGCTCCTGGGCGGGCTCGGGGACCACGGTCACCCGCTCGCGCAGCCGCGGGTCGGAGAAGACGCGGCTGGTCAGCACGGCCCGCATCACGGGCGAGGGCTCGGCCGAGACGATCCGGGCCGAGGGCAGCAGGCCTGCGATGGTCGCGGTGACCAGGCCCGAGCCGGCCCCGATGTCGAGGATCGGCCCGTGCGAGGTGTCGAGCCCGGCGAGCGCGGTCCGCAGCGCGGGGGCGCTCGAGGCGAGGTGTCGGTGGCCGACGAGGTCGAAGAACTCGGCGGCGGGCGAGTAGTAGTCGGTGGCGGTCATGGGGTCCTCCTGGGCTGGTGGCGTTCTCACGGAGTGCTCGGCCAGGGCGCGGCCGCGGCGGCCAGCGCCGGGTCGAGCCGGCGGAGCAGGGCGGCGACGACGTCGCGCCGGTGCGGGGCGAGGTAGAAGTGGTCTCCGGGGAAGACCCGGGTCTCGACGCCGCCGCGGGTCGTCTCGGCCCAGCCGGCGGCGTCCTCCTCGGCGACCTCGGGGTCGTCCTCGCCGATGAACAGGGTCACGGGGCACTCGAGCCGGGCCCCGGGGTCCGGGGCATGGGTCTCGATCAGCCGGTAGTCGGCGCGCACGCAGCGCAGCACGGCCTCGCGCAGGCCCGGCTCGGCCAGGACCTCCGGGTCGGTGCCGCCCAGCCGGTCGAGCTCGGCGAGGATCGAGGCGTCGGGGCTGCGGTGCACCGCGCCGGGGGCGGCCCGGTGCGGGGCGCGGCGGCCCGAGGCGAACAGGCGGACGGGCTCCCCGTGCCCGGCCCCGCGCAGGCGGTGGGCCAGCTCGACCGCCACGGCCGAGCCCATCGAGTGGCCGAACAGCACGTAGGGCCGGTCCAGCAGCGGGGCGAGGGCCGCGGCGACGGGGCCCGCGTAGTCGGCCATCGCCTCGACCGGGTCCTCGTGGAAGCGGTCCTCCCGGCCGGGCGGCTGGACGCAGAGCAGGTCCACGCCCGCGGGCAGCAGCGGCGCCCACGGGCGGAAGGCCGCGGCGGCCCCGCCGGCGTGCGGCAGGCAGATCAGGCGCAGCTCCGCCTCGGGGCGGGGCCGGGGGTGGCGCAGCCAGGGGGACGGCGCATGGCGGCTCATCGGGGGACCTCCTCGGTCGGGGGCAGGACGCGGTCCAGGGACCAGGAATCGGGGGCGGCGGGACGGATGACCTCGGGGCGGCCGAGCCGGTCCAGGAGGTCGTGCCACACCGCGGTCACGGACAGGTCGCGCTGCCCGCGGGGGAGGGGGTCGGCCCCGGCGCGGACGGCGTCGACCGTCTCCCGGATGGCGCGGGCCATGGTCAGCGGCCAGGTCTCGGCGAAGATCCCGCGCCAGGACGGGGGCTCGGTGCCGGGGACGACCGTCAGGGCGGGCTCGGCCAGGTGGCCGGTGCCCGGGCCGGTGGAGCGCAGCCGGCCGTGCCGGTCGCGGGGTGCGTGGAGGCGGGGCTGCCACAGCACGGGCCCGTGGGCGTCGGCCAGGGTCAGGGTGCCGCCTTCGCCGGTGATCGCGATCCGGTGCCAGACCAGTGCGTGGTTGTCCCCGTCGGAGGGGTCCAGCTGGTGCTGGACGCGCAGGGTGAGCGGGACCCCTGCCAGCGCGCCCTGGAGCACGCGGTAGGGCTGCGGGCTCGCACAGGCGGCCTCGACGCGCGGGTCGGCGGGCAGGGGGTCGCCCAGGGCCCACGGCGCGGTTCCGCCGAGGGCCTCGGCCAGGACGTCGAGCAGGGGGTGCAGGACCTGGACCGCGGAGGTCCCGTCGACCGAGAGGATCGGTCCGAGCTCGCGCATCCGCTGGGCGCCGTCGAGGAACCGGCGGACGGCCGGGACGTGGCGGTAGAAGGGGTTGAGGCGGTAGACGACGCCGGCCGCCCGCGCCGCCCGCAGCAGCCCGGCGAGCTCGTCGCGGTGCACGGGGTGCTCCTGCAGCACGTGGATCCCGCGCCCGAGCAGCGCGCCGGCGATCTCGGCCCCGGGCCCGCCCGAGACGGCGGAGCCGATCGCCACGCAGGCGAGGTCGACGTCGTCGGGCAGGTCCTCGACGCGGGTGTAGAGGGGCACGCCCTCGGCGGCCGCGTAGGCGCGGGAGAACTCGCCCCCGCGGGCGAGCACGCCGACGAGCTCGAGGTCCCGGGGCAGCAGCCGGATCCCCTCGCGGTGGAAGCGGCCGAAGCCGGTCCCGCAGAGCACGGTGCGCAGCCGACGGCTCACAGGACCCCCTCCTCGATCCGCCCCGCCGCGCGGTCCCCGGCCCAGGGTCCCTCCAGGACCCGCAGGTCCTCGAGGGCCGCGGCGCCGTCCGCACCGGCCGGGGGGAGCCGGCCGGCGTCGCCCAGCAGGGCCTCGACGGCGCGGTCCGGGTCCAGCGCGTCGGCGGCGTGGTGCGCGCCCTCGGGGACGCGGCCGGCGGCGGTCTCGAGGGCGGTCCACGCGCCGACCCGGCCGGTCAGCGCGTAGCTGTCGGGGGTGCGCAGCACGAGCGTGGCCGGGGCCCCCGTCCCGTCGAGGACCTCCAGGACCAGGAGGTAGCCGGGGGTGCGGCCGGCGAGGTCGAGGTCGGCGGCGCGGCGCAGGTCCCTGACCGCGGCGGGGAAGTCCGTGGCCGCCGTCCCCTCGGCGGAGTGGCCCGCCCGGGCTCCCTCGGCGGAGAGGCCGGCCCGGCCGGTCAGCAGCTCGCGGACCGCCGGCCCGAGGTGGACCGTGGACCACTCGAGCTCCTCGAGGCCCAGGCCCGCGGCGAGCCGCTCGGCCTCGCGGGTCAGGAAGGGCTGGACGAAGCCGTCCTCGGCGAAGTGCGGGCGCGCGCGGCGTCCCGGGAGGCCCGGGCCCGGCGGACGACGCCGGCGCCGGCCCGCCACACGGCCCCGGGCGTCCCGAAGACGACCGCCTCGTCGGCCGCGCCGGGCAGCGGAGCAGGAGGTCGCCCGCGGCGGCCGGGGTGCAGCGCTCGAGCCCGCCCGCGTAGCCGCGCAGGCGGCGCAGTCCGCGGCGGCGCGCCACCCAGCGGGGCAGGAGCGCCGAGAGGCCCGGCAGCATCCCCGCCGAGACCACGGCCCGCCGCCCGGCGAGCATCGGTCGTCGGCCAGGGCGGAGCGGACCGGCTCGTCGCCGGTGACGTCGACGACGTCGGCCCCGGCGGCCAGCGCGGCCCGGGCCACCCGGTCGCCCACGGCGTAGGAGGGTCCGGCGCAGCACAGCACGACGTCGCAGCCGGCGCAGAACGCGGCCAGCGAGGCGTCGTCGGCAAGGTCCGTGGGCCGGACCTCGGCGGCGTCGGTCTCCGGGTCGGGGCCGCGGCCGTGCGAGTCGGGGCCGTGCCCGGAGGCAGCGCGCCCGCGGCCGGCGGCGCCCGCGAGCTCCGCCGCGAGGGCGCGCAGCGGCTCCTCCCCGCGCCCGCCCAGCCGCAGGCGCGCGCCGCCGCTCGCGGCGAGGAACCGGCTCGCGGCCGAGCCCACCGCGCCCGAGGCGCCCAGGACGCCGATCAGGGGCAGGTCCCTCATGCGACCACGTCCCCGCCCGTGATGGCCTCCAGGTGCTGGAGGATGCCCGGGGCGTAGGGTGCGGAGAGCATCCCGAAGTGGTCTCCCGGCACGTCGCGGACGCGCAGGTCGCCCAGGACCAGGCGCTCCCAGTAGGAGGTCACGCTCTCCTTGTTGCCCGGGAAGGGGTAGGCCCCGCTGTGCCGCAGGAAGGCGACGTCCCCGGCGTAGGGCGCCGGCTCGTAGCGGGAGATCGAGAACACGCTCTGGCGGAAGATGCGGAACATCTCCTCGAGCGCCTCCGGCGCGTAGGTCCCGGCCGAGGGCGGCAGCGCCGAGCACAGCCGCTCGACGCGCTCGGACCGCGGGGTCGCGGCCAGCACCCGGAAGCGCTCCGCGACGTCGGCGAACTCCCCGTCCAGGAGGCCGATCGCACCGTCGGGCAGCACGCCGGGCGTCGCCTCGAGCAGGGCGTCCGATGCCGCGGAGACCCGCTCCTCGTCCGCCGGGAAGCCGACCGCCACCGGGTCGATGCCCATCATGACGGCGAAGGCGTACTCAGAGATCAGCTCGTCCTCCAGCCGGAACGGCGGTCGGTGGGTGCTGATCGCGGTCAGGGACGCCACCTCGGCGCCGGCCTCGGTCAGGGACCGGGCGACCTCGGTCGCGACCAGCCCGCCCAGGCAGTACCCGACGACGTGGAACCGGTCCCCGCCGCGCTCGAGCAGGGCCCGGGCGTAGTCGGCCGCCCAGCGGACGATGACCGAGGAAGGGTCCGCGTCGAGGAACGCCGCGACGTCGGGCAGCTCGAGGCCGACGACGGTCCCGCGCCCGGCGGCCCGGCGCCGGATCTCGGTGATGAGGGAGCGGTAGGGCACCAGGGTCCCGGTCCCGGCATGGACCAGGGCCGTCACGGCGCCGCCGCCGGGGCCGCTGAGCGGCACGTACGGGTCCCGGGCGCGGTCGGCCGCGGCCTCGACCTGGCCCGAGAGGTCCCGCAGGTACGCCGCGAGCCCCGCGACCGTGGGCGTGCGCAGCAGATGCCGCAGCACGACCTCCCATTCGATGTCCTCGCCGGTGCCGGGAAGCACCTCGCCCAGCCGGCCGACCATGCGGGCCACCAGGAGGGAGTCCCCGCCGAGGTCGAAGAAGTCGTCCTCGCGCCCGACGCCGGGTCGGTCCAGCAGCTCCGACCACAGCCCGGCGAGCGCGCGCTCGAGCTCGTCCGCGGGGGCCGCGGCCACGGCGCCCACGCCGGCGTCGGCGCCGGCCGCGGGCAGCTCGGCCAGCAGCCGCTTCCGGTCCACCTTGCCGTTGCCGGTCAGCGGGATCCGGTCCAGGACCTGCCAGCGGGCCGGCACCATGTACTCCGGCAGGCGCGCGGCGGCGTGCCGGGCGAGGTCCTGCGGCTCGGCGGGCAGGCGGTCGGCCTTGAGCCGGGCGAGGAACAGGCCCTGCCCGGTCCTCTCCAGCCCGGGGTCGTCCTCGGGCAGCGCCACGGTGCCGACGGCGCCCGCGCCCGCGAGCGCCTCCAGCCACTGCGCCCGGGTCAGGAACGTCTGGTCGGCGCTCGTCCGCGCGTCGTGGTGGCCGCCGTCGAGGCCCTCCATGAACTCCATCGAGACCATGAGCGCCGGGTCGTGCTCGAGGGTCGTCTCGATCGCCAGCAGGTGGCCGCCGGGGACGAGGACCTCGCGCAGGCGGGCCAGCGCGGCGTCGGCGTCCACGGCGTCGTGCAGGACGTTGGCCGCGACGACCGCGTCGAAGGAGTGGGGGGAGCGGCCCTGCTCGGCCGCGGTCCGCTCGATGTCGTAGAGCCCGAAGGAGATCCACGGGAAGGCCGCGAAGCGCTCCCGGGCCTCGGTCAGGAAGAACGGCGAGACGTCCGTGAACAGGTACTCGACCGGATGCCCGGCCAGGGCCGCCACGACGGCCTCGGTGGTTCCCCCGGTGCCCGCGCCGACCTCCAGGACGCGCAGCGGCCGGTCCGCGGTGCGCTCCCCGGCCAGGGCGGCCAGGGCGGCCGCGACGGCGGCGTTGAGGTGCCGGATCGCGAGGTTGTCCCGGTAGGCGCCGCTCGCGGCGTCTGTCCCCTCGCCGGGGAAGAGCAGGGAGCGCACGTCCAGCTCCGCGGTCAGCAGCTCGGGCAGGCGGCCGGCGCACTCGCGCAGGTAGCGCAGCACGTCGGTGCCGTAGCGGACCCGGGCCTCCAGCTCCGCCAGGCGGTCCCAGCCCGCGGCGTGCTCGGCGGCCGTGACGGGGGTCAGGCCGGCGAGCGAGCCGTCCGCGGCGCGGCGCAGCCGGCCGGCGTCGACGAGCGCGGCGAGCCAGCGGCGCACCAGGCGGTGGTGCCGCCGGTCGGCGCGGAGGGCGGCGAGGACCTCGGCCTCGGGGTGGGAGGAGCCGGCCGCGGGGAACAGGCCCGCCCCGGTCAGGGTCAGGGTCATGGCCTCGAGGGCGGTGGTGCGCATGCGGTCCAGGAAGGCGGAGAGCTCGGCGCGGTCCAGCTCCCCGACCTCCGCCGCGGCGGCGCGCCGGGCGGCGTCGGCCACGGGCGCCGGCACGGAGCGGTCGGCGTCGGCGGCGCGCGCGGCGGTCTCGACGAACGCGGTGAGCCGGCGGCCCTCCCGCTCCTCGGGGGCGAGGACGGCGACGCCGGCCACGGCCGGATGCGAGGCCACGGCCGCCTCGACCTCGGCGAGCTCGACGCGGTGCCCGCGGATCTTCACCTGGTCGTCCTCGCGACCGAGGAACTCCAGGTCCCCGCTGGGGCGGTAGCGGCCGAGGTCGCCGGTGCGGTACAGCCGCTCCCCGGTGCGCGGGTGATCGACGAAGCGCTCGGCGGTGCGCTCCGGGTCCCCGAGGTAGCCCAGGGCCACCCCCTCGCCGCCGATGTGCAGCTCGCCCGGGACCCAGTCGGGGCGGTCCCGGCCGGCGGCGTCGAGGACGTGGAACGTCTGGTTGGGCAGGGGACGGCCGTAGGGCACGCTGGGCCAGGACGGGTCCACGGTCCCCACGGGATGGTGGATGGACCAGATCGAGCCCTCGGTGGCACCGCCCAGGCTATAGAGCCGGGCGCCGGGAAGCAGCCCGCGGAGGCGGCCCGGCAGGGCCAGGGGAATCCAGTCCCCGGACAGCAGCAGGGCGCGCAGGGCGGACGGTGCACAGTCCGGTGCGGAGTCCAGGTAGTCGGCGAGCATGCCCGCCTGCGCCGGGACGGAGTTCCACAGGGTCACGCCGTGCTCCTCGAGCAGCTCGGCCCAGTGGGACGGGTCCCCGCGGCGGGCGGCGTCGGGCACGACCACGGCGCCGCCGCGGGCGAGGACGCCGAAGAGGTCGTACACCGAGAGGTCGAAGCCGAGCGCGGCGAGCGCCAGCACCCGGTCCCCGGGGCCGACGTCGAGGAGGCCGTCCACGCCGTCGAGCGTGTTCAGCGCCGAGCGATGCGAGACGACCACGCCCTTGGGCGCACCCGTGGACCCCGAGGTGTAGATGACGTAGGCGGGATCCCGGGGCTCGACGGCGCGCGGGAGCGGGTCGCTCGGGGCGGGGCCGGCCGGCACCTCGTCGACGGTGATCGCGGCCGGGGCGGGCGCCTCCCCGTCCCCGGCGTCCGCGGGCGCCGGAAGCCACGACTGGGTCAGCACCGCGCGGACGCCGGCGTCCGCGAGGATGCGGGCGCGGCGGGCCTCGGGCTGGGTCGTGTCCACGGGCACGTACACGGTTCCCGCGAGCGAGGCGGCCAGCGCGGCCACGACCTGCTCGGCCCCTTGTCCATCACGATCCCGACGCGCTCCCGGGCCGCACGCCGGCCTCCCGCAGGGCCTCCGCGACGCCGGCGACCCGGCCCCACAGCTCGGCGTGGGTCAGCTCGCCCTCGGGGTGCACCACGGCCGTGGCGCCCGGGGCCGCGATGGCCGCGCGCAGCGGCCTCGTGCAGCAGGCCCTCGGCCAGCGGGGCGGCGGTCGCGTTGACGCGCTCGCGCACCGCGGCCTGCCCGGCGGGGAGGGGCACGACGTCGTCGGCCTCCCAGGGCGCGTCGGAGGTCGCCAGGGCGCGCAGCAACCGCTCGTAGGCGGCGAAGGCCTCGGCCGCGACGCCACCGACCAGCACGCCCTCGCGGACGTCCCAGCGCAGCGCGAGGCCGTCGGCGTCGAGGGAGACCTGGCAGTCGAGCCAGACCTGCGGGGTCTGGGAGAGGCCGTGCACCTCGCGCAGGGACCAGGAACGGTCCGGGGCCGCGTCGGCGTCGTCGGCGCCCAGCGCGCCGGTGAACACGACCGGCATCAGCACGGCGGCCTCGCCGCGGCGGCGGGACAGCTCGGCGAGGACCTCGTTGCCGGAGTACAGCCCGTGGTCCAGGTCCTCCAGCAGGCGTCCCTGCCGGGCGCGGGCGCGCTCGGCGAAGCTCGCGCCGTCGTCGGCCCGCACCGCGAGCAGGCTCAGCGACGTGAAGTCCCCGACGACGCGCGGCACGTCGGGGTGCAGCGGCAGCCGCCGCGAGACCGGTAGGTTGAGGGTGAGGTCGCCGTGGCGGGACCACCGGGCGACCACCTCGGCGTAGGCGGCCAGCGCGACGGCGGAGGGGGTCAGCCCGTGCGCCGCGGCCCGGCCGCGCAGGCCCTCCCACTCCGCGGCGTCGAGCCGCCCGGCGAGGCGGTGAAGCGCGCCGAGGCGTCGGCGGCGCGATCGGCCAGGGGCAGCTCCGGGGCGGCCGGCAGCTCGTCCAGGCGCGCGTCCCAGTAGGCGCGATCCCGGTGGTAGGCGGGGCCCTCGCGCAGGCCGCGGCGGGCCAGGACGTAGTCGCGGAAGCCGGCCTCGGGCGCCGGCGACAGGGCGTCGGGGTTCTCGTAGGCCTCCCGCAGCTCCGCCAGCAGGAGCCGGACGCTCGCGTGGTCGGCGGCCAGCAGGTCCACCGAGAGGTGCAGGACCGTGGTGCCCCGGCCGCGTGTCGCGTGGAGGCGGACCAGGGGCCAGGAGTACGGGTCCGGGACGTGGTCGCGCAGCCGCTCGCGGGTGCGCTCGACGTGGGGGGCGGGGTCGGCGTCGCCGAGGTCGGTCGCGGTGAAGGACTCGCCGGGGGCCTCGGGGAGGACCTCCTGGTAGCCCTCGGGGCGCACGACGGCCCGCAGCATGTCGTGCCGGTGGACCAGGGTCCGCCACGCCTCGCGGAGGCGCGCGGGATCGAGGTCGCCCAGCTCGAGCTCGACGTAGGCGTGGCATGCGACGCCGCCGAAGTCGTACGCGGAGCCCCGGCCGACGAGGTACGCGGACTGGACCTCGGTCAGGGGGAACGGCTCGTGGCGGGCGGCGGGGTCGGGGGTCAGCCGCGGGTTGTCCCGGGCGGCGAGCAGGTCCAGGACCTCGGCGCGGTGCGCGGCCAGGGCGGCGCGGCGCTCGTCGGTGAGCGTCCCGGCGGGGGCGCGGAAGCGCAGGGCGCCGTCCTCGGCCCAGAGGTGGACGCCGTCGCGGGCGAGGTCTGCGAGCAGGGCCGCGGGGCTCGGCCCGGTGGCGCGGTCGGTGGCGGGTGCGAGGGGTGAGGAGTTCACGGGCTGGGTCTCCTGGGTCGTGGTCGTGGTCGTGGTCTTGGGGGGCGTGAGCGTGGGTGGCGTCGAGTCGTGGGGAGGGCGGTGGAGGGATGCTGCGGGGCGGGGAGGTCGCCGGGCCCCGGTCCTGGGGGAGCGGCGGCTGCAGGTCAGATGGTCCCGACGACGACGGCGTCGTCCCCGGCGCCACGGAGCTGGTCCGCGAGGGCCCGGAGGGTCGGGTCGGCGAGGAACGCGCGGGTCGAGACCCCCGGGTGGAGGGCCCCGCGAACCTCGGTGATCATGCGCAGGGCCAGCAGGCTCGTGCCGCCCAGCGCGAAGAAGTTGGCCGCGCGGTCCTCGACCGGCGCCCCGAGCACCCGGGACCAGAGGTCCGCGAGTCGGCGCTCGACGTCGTCGGCGGGCTCCTCCGGGGCGCCGCGCTCGGCGAGCAGGTCCGCGGCCAGGGCCTCCAGGGCGGGGCGGTCGACCTTGCCGTTGGGGGTCAGGGGGAGGGACGGCAGGACCCGCAGCACGCCCGGTACGGCGTGCGGGGCCAGGCGCTCACGCAGGTGGGCGTCCAGGTCCGGGGGGAGGTCTGCCGGAGCGCTCCCCGCGGCGGCGTGCCCGGCGGCGGCGTGCTCCGCAGTGGGACCTCCCGCGGCGGCGTGCCCCGCAGTGGGACCTCCCGCGTCGTCGTGTCCCGCGGCCTCGTCCGCCGGGGTCAGGAAGCCGACGAGGCGTCGGTCGCCCCGCCCGCCGACCGCGAGGACCGCGGCCCGGCCGATCCCGGGGTGCTCCCGCAGGGCCGCCTCGACCTCGCCGGGCTCGAGCCGGTGCCCGCCCACCTTGACCTGGCGGTCCGCCCGGCCGAGGAACTCCAGGAGGCCGTTCTCCCGGTAGCGCCCGAGGTCGCCCGTGCGGTACCAGCGGCCGCCCGGGCCCTCGACGAAGCGCTCGGAGGTGCGCTCCGGGTCCCCGCGGTAACCGCGCGCCAGCCCGGCGCCGCCGATCCACAGCTCCCCGGGGACCCCGTCTGGGCAGTCGCGCCCGTGCGGGTCCACCACGCGGAAGCGCTGGCGGGCCAGGGGGAGGCCGTAGGGCACGGAGGACCAGCCGGCCGGGGCGCGGCCGCCGTCGTGGGCGTTGGACCAGATCGCGGCCTCGGTGGCCCCGCCCAGCGCGACGAGCCGCGCACGCCGCGAGGAGGCCCGCTCCAGCCGCCCGGCCAGGTCCGTGCCGACCCAGTCGCCGGAGACCAGCGCCAGGTACAGCCCGTCCGGCAGCTGTCCGTCACCGGCCGCGACGAGCAGGAGGTCCAGCAGGGCGGGCACGGAGTTCCACACCGTCACCCGGTGCTCGCGGCACAGCTCCAGCCAGCGGTGGGCGTCGGTGCGCTCCTCCTCGCGGGGGAGCACGAGCGCGCCCCCCGCGCCGAGGACGCCGAAGACGTCGAAGACGGAGAGGTCGAAGTCCAGCGCGGACAGGGCCAGGACCCGGTCCCCGGGACCCACCGAATAGCGGGCGACGACGTCGGCCACCGTGTTCAGGGCGGCCGCGTGGGAGACCTCGACGCCCTTCGGCTCGCCCGTGGACCCGGAGGTGAACACGACGTACGCGGTCCCGGCCGGATCCGCCGGGACGGGCTCGAGCAGCGGCGCGTGGCCCAGCAGCTCCGCGACCTCGCAGGAGGCGGGCGCGGCCGGGTCCGCCCCGATGCTCAGCACGGTGCCGGCCGCCTCGTGGACGCGCTCCCGGCGCCGGGCGGGCTGCGAGACGCCCACGGGCACGTAGGCGGCGCCCGCCGCGACGATGCCGAGCGCGGCGCACACCTGGTCCGCCCCTTGGGCAGGTGGACGCCGACGGCGTCCCCGGGCTCGACGCCGCGCGCGATCAGCCCCGCGGCGATCCGCAGCGCCCGGTCCCGGACCTCCCGCGCGTGAGCGCGCCGCCGTCGCCGATCAGCGCCGGGGCGTCCGGCTCGCGGAGCGCGCGGTCGAGGAAGGCGTCGTGCAGCAGCCCGCCCGGTGCGGGACCGGATCCGGCCGCGGCGTCGATCTCCTCGCGGCGGCGGCGCTGGCCGGCCGGGAGCAGGTCCGCCGCCGCCCGGTCCCACGCCCCGAGGCCCTCGCGGGCCAGGCGGCGCAGCAGCCCCAGGTAGGCGGCGAACATCTCGTCGAGCACGCCGGGGAGGAAGAGCTCCTCGACGGCGTCCCAGGAGACGTCGAGGCCGCCGTGGCTCTCGAGCACCTGGTTGTCCAGGTGCACCTGCGGGGACTGGGAGAGCCCGCCGACGCGGGTCGCGAACCCCCGCAGCGGATCCAGGCCGCGCCCGTCGCCCAGGCCCAGCGAGCCGGTGAAGACCACCGGCACGCCGGCCTCCGCCGCACCCTCCCGCCGGGAGAGGTCCCGCAGGACCCGCTCGGCCGAGACCTCGCGATGGTCCAGGTCCTCGCCGAGACGCCCGTGCAGCCGGCGCGCGGCCTCGAGCGGGGAGGTCCCCGGGGCGCGGTCGTACCCGGCGAGGGAGAGGCTCGTGAAGTCGCCCAGGACCCGCTCGAGGTCCGGGTGGCCCCCGGGGCGGTTGAACAGGGTCAGCGTGATCGCGACGCCGGTCCGCCCGCTCCACGCCGCGAGGACCTCGCCGTAGCAGGCCAGCAGCAGGGACGACGCCGTGAGGCCGGCCTCGCGGGCGACCCCGGCCAGCGCGGTCCACTCGGCGGGTCCGAGGTGGTCGGAGCGGCAGGCGAAGCGCGGCACGCCGATCGCGGAGGGGTCCACGGCCAGCGGGAGCGCGGGCGCCGGGGGCAGCTCCTCGACCCTCCGCCGCCAGTGCTCCAGGGCGCGGCGCTCGCGAGCGGGGTCGGGGGCCGAGGCGAGTACGCAGTCGCGGAAGGTGATGCCGAGCGGGGGGAGGACGGCGTCGGGGTCCAGGTACAGCTCCTGCAGCTCGCGGTAGAAGGTCATGATGCTCAGGGCGTCCAGGACCAGGTAGTCCAGGACCACCCCCAGCCGCGTCCGCTCCCGGCCCGCGTGCGGGTGACGCAGCGCGCGGACCTCGAACAGGGGCCACCGGGCCGGGTCGAGGACGCGGTGGGACATCTCCTCGGAGAAGGCGGCGAGCGAGCCCTCCGGGTCCGCGGGGTCGGCGTCGCGCACCGGCACCGAGACGGGCGGGACCTCGGGCAGGACGCGCTGGGCGCCGTCGGCGTCGAGCACCGCGCGGAGCATGTCGTGGCGTTCCACGAGGCGGTCCAGGGCGCGGGCGAGGCGGGCGACGTCGAGGTCCTCCGCGTCGAACTCGGTGTAGTGGGAGGTCCCCGCGCCGCCGAGGACGAAGGCGGGATCCCGGCCGGTCAGGTAGGCCCGTTGGACGCCGGTCAGGGGGAAGGGCTCGTGGCGCCCCGCCGCGTCGTGCACGATGCCGGGGGCCGCCTCCCGCCCCGCGGCGGCCGGGCCGGCGCCGATCAGGCGAGCGGCCAGGTCCGCGAGCACCGGGTGGCGGAAGACCGTCCCCACCCCGACGCCGTCCCAGCCGCGGGCGCGCAGGTCCGCCACGAGCCGGGTCGCGAGCAGGGAGTCCCCGCCGCGGGCGAAGAACGAGTCCCCGCGGGAGACGCCCGAGGCCCCGAGCAGCTCCTTCCACAGGCCGGCCAGCTCCTGCTCGCGGTCGCCGCGGGGGGCGGCGGAGTCGTCCTCGGGCCGGTCCTCGGCCTCGGCGAGCAGGCGGGCGACGGCCGCGCGGTCGGCCTTGGCGTTGGGCGTCAGCGGGAGGTCCCGCAGCGTGCGGATCGCGGCCGGGGTCATCGAGGCGGGAAGCCGCTCGGCGGCGTGGGAGCGCAGCTCCGCGACGTCGACGTCGTCCTCGGCGAGCACCGCCGCGGCCAGGCGGGGGGCGGGGTCCTCGAGGAGGACGACGACCGCCGTCCGGACCCGCGGGTGGGAGGCGAGCGCCGCCTCGACCTCGCCCAGCTCGACCCGGACGCCGCCGACCTTGACCCGGTGGTCCGCGCGGCCCACGAAGTGGAGGGCGCCGACGGCGTCGTACCGGGCGAGGTCGCCGGTGCGGTACCAGCGCTCGCCGCGGGCCTCGACGAAGCGCGCCGCGGTCAGGCCGGGGCGCCGCGATAGCCGCGGGCCAGGCCGGCGCCGCCGATCCACAGCTCGCCGGGCACGCCGTCGGGACGGTCGCGGCCGTCTCCGTCCACGACCCGGCAGCGCACGCCGGGCAGCGGGCGGCCCCAGGGGACGGCGTCCCAGGCGGGATCCGCCTCCCCGACCTCGAGCAGGGTCGAGTGGATGGCGGCCTCGGTGGTGCCGCCCAGCGCCAGGAAGCGGGCGCCGGGGGCCGCCGCACCCAGCCTCGCGACCAGGCCCGGGTCGACGCGGTCCCCGCCGAGCAGGGCGGCGCGCAACGCCGGGGCCGGGGCCTCGCCCGACTCGACGACGCTGAGCCACAGGTCCAGCAGCGTCGGCACGCAGTTGACGACGGTGACGCCGTGCTCCGTGGCCGAGCGGGCCCACCGCGCGGCGTCGGGCCGGTCCGCCGCGGCGACGAGCACGACGGCTCCGCCGACGGACAGCGGTGCGAAGAGGTCCAGCACCGACATGTCGAAGTCGGCCTCGGCGAGGCCGAGCATGCGATCGGCGGGGCCGAGGGCGAGCTCCCGGGCGAGGATGTCGACCGTGTGGGCGGCGGCCGCGTGGGGGACCTCGACGCCCTTGGGGGAGCCGGTGGAGCCCGAGGTGAACAGGACGTAGGCGAGCTCGGCGGGGTCGGCGGCGCGCGGGGTGCCGGCCGCGTGGGCCAGGGCCTCGACCAGGGGGAGGACGGGGACGGAGGGTCCGTCCCCCGGCGGGGTCGTGCGGGCGCCGGTGCCGGCGTCGTCCCGGTCGGTGAGCACCAGGGCCGGGGCCGCCTCCCGCAGGATCCGGCGGCGGCGCTCGGCGGGCTGGTGCCAGCCCAGAGGCAGGTAGGCGCAGCCCGCGGCCAGCACGCCGAGGATCGCCGCGACCCGGTCCGTGCCGACCTCCGCCGAGACCGCCACGAGCGCACCGGCCGGCGCGGCGGCCGAGACCGCGCCCGCGACCCAGCGCGCGCTCGGCCAGCTCGCGGTAGGTGAGGGAGGCGCCGTCGGGTCCGACGACGGCGAGGGCCTCCGGTGCGCTGCGTGCCCGGTCGAGGACGGCGGCGTGCAGCGTCCGCGGGGCGGGGGCGGGGTCCCCAGCGCGGGGCGGGCGCGCTGTCGCAGCGCGGCGGCCGGGACGGCGTCGGGCGCGGGCCGGTGCCAGGCCTCCGGGTCGTCCACGAGGGCGTCCACGAGGTCGCGGTAGGCGTCGAAGGCCGCGCGGGCCGTGCCCGGGGCGAAGGCGTGCTCGCGCAGGTCCCAGTTGAGGAGCAGGCCGCCGTCGAGCTCGGTCACCTGCGCGTCGAGCCAGACCTGCGGGCCCTGGGAGATGATGTGCGACGGCGCGCCGAGGACCCGCTGCACCTCCGCGCCGAACAGCGGTCCCAGGCCGATCGCGCTGGTGTAGACCACGGGCGAGGGCACGGTGGGGCCGCCCCGCAGACGGGCGAGGTCGCGGAGGACCTCGACCCCGCCGTACGCGCCGTGGTCCACCGCGGCGTGCAGGTCCCGCTGGAGGGAGCGGGCCCGTTCCGCGACGGTGAGCGGGCCGGCGGCGTCCACGGTCAGCAGGACCGAGCTGCTGAAGTCCCCGACGACGCGTTCGACGTCGGGGTGCAGCGGCGCCCGGTCGAAGAGCGGCAGGTTGAGGCTGAACCGCGGTTCGGCGCTCCACCGGGCCATGGTCTCCGCGAAGACCGTGGCCAGGGCGGCGGCCGGGGTGATCCCCGCGGCTCGGGCGCGCTCGCCGAGCAGCGCCGTGCGCTCGGGCGTCAGGGCGTGGTGCAGGCGGGTGGAGCGGGCCGCGGGGGTCCCGGCGGGAGTGGGCGCCGCGGCGTCGAGGACCGCGGGCAGGGCCGGGGCGGGGGCGATCTCCGTCAGGCGTCCGGCCCACCAGGCGCGGGCGCGCTCGATCTCCCGGGGGCGGCGGGAGGCGCGGTCCCGCAGCGCGGTCGCGAAGTCGTAGGCGGGGGCCGGGCGGGGCGTTCCGGCGTAGGCCGCGGCGAGGTCCTCGAGGAGCACGCGGAGGCTCAGCGCGTCGGCCGCCACCATGTCCAGGTCCACGTGGACCCGGGTGCGGCCGCCGGGCAGAAGGGTCAGGAGGACGTCCAGGACGCCGTCGGACTCCAGGTCCACGCGCCGGTGGGTGCCCTCCTCGCGCAGCGCGGCGAGGCGGTGCTCGACGTCGTTCGCCCCGGCCGCGCGGAGGTCCTCGACGCGCAGGGCGGGCCCGGGGCCGTCGCACCGCTGGCTGCCGTTCGGGTCGATCCGCACGCGCAGCATCGGATGGCAGCCGACGACGTGCGCCAGCGCCGCGCCGAGCCGCTCGGGGACGAGGCCGGCGCCGTCGAACTCGGTGTAGAAGTGGGCCGCGACGCCGCCCAGGGGCTGCTCGTCCCCGCGGCCGACCCAGTAGGCGTGCTGCATCGTGGCCAGCGGGAAGGGCGCGTCGGTGGCCTGCGGGGTTGGCGCGGGCGGCGGGACGGGGGCGTCGTCCGCGGTCCCGCCCGGCGCGATCCCACCCGGCGCGGTTTCGCTCGGTGCGGTGAGATCCGAGGTCGCGCCGCCCGGGGCCGCGCCGTCCGCCGGGCCCAGCAGGCGCCGCCAGGCCTCGAGGGTCGGCTCGGTCGCGAGGTCCTCGAAGGTCACCTCGTGGCCGTCCTCGCGCCATCGGCCCACCAGCCGGATCAGGCCCAGGGAGTCGAGGCCGCGCTCGAAGAGGTCGTCGCGCTCGGCGTACGCGTCTGAGCCCAGGACCGCCGTGACCTGCTGGCGGACGGCCGGGGATGGCGTGGCGGGGCGGTGCGGCACGGGGACCTCTTTCGGCCGGTGGAGTCAGAGAGTGCTAATGAGTATCATTCTCATTTATGTCCACATCTAACAGCACCCGAGAGCGCGTGTCGAATCGCCCGGCCGCCCCGCTGCCCCCGCTCCCGCCGCTGGCCTCCAACGACCCGGCCGCGATCCTCTACACCTCGGGCTCCACGGGCCCGGCCAAGGGCGTGGCGTACACGCACCGGCAGCTCGCCGCGATGCGCGACGCGATCCAGCGGACCTACCGGATCGAGAGCGGCTCGGCGCTGGTCGCCGGCTTCGCGCCCTTCGCGCTGCTGGGCCCGGCCCTGGGCGCGACGTCGGTGACCCCGGCCATGGACGTCACCCAGCCCAAGACCCTGAGCGCCCGGGCCCTGGCCCAGGCGGCCGGCGCGATCGAGGCGACCGTGGTCTTCGCCTCCCCCGCCGCCCTGGTCAACGTGACCGAGACCGCCGGCGAGCTGACGGCGGAGGAGCGCGCCGCCCTCGGGCGCGTGCGCCGCCTCCTCTCCGCCGGCGCGCCGCTCACCGAGCCGCTGCTGCGCGCGGTGGCCGGGCTGGTCCCGGCCGCCTCGGTGCACACCCCCTACGGCATGACCGAGGCGCTGCCCGTCTCGGACATCAGCCTGCAGCAGATCCTCGAGGCCGCCGACGACGCCGTCCACGGCGTCCAGGGCGCGGGCAACGGCGTGTGCGTCGGGACCCCGGTCTACGGCGCGCACCTGGCCCTCGCCCCGCTGGACGAGCGCGGGCGCCCGGCCGAGGAGCCGACCCAGCGGGCCGGCGTGACGGGCGAGATCCTGGTCAAGGCCCCCCACATGAAGGACCACTACGACCGGCTGTGGTGGACCGAGCGGACCTCGGTGAGCGTGCCCGGCTGGCACCGGACCGGGGACATCGGCCACTTCGACGCCTCGGGGCGGCTCTGGGTCGAGGGGCGGCTCGCGCACGTGATCCTGACCGCCGAGGGCGTGCTCTCCCCGGTCGCCCCGGAGAGCGCGGCGGAGACCGTCGCCGAGGTCCGCCGGGCCGCCGTCGTGGGCGTCGGGCCCGAGGGCGCGCAGGTCCCGGTGGCCGTGGTGGAGCTCGCCGAGGGGACGGAGGGCGCGGGCCGGCCCGGCGTCGTGCCCCACGAGCTGCTGCGGCGGGTGCGGGCCGCGGTCGGGAGGCCGCCGGCGTCGAGCTCGCCGCGGTCCTCCAGGTTCCCGAGCACCCGACCGACATCCGCCACAACTCGAAGATCGACCGACCCCGGCTCGCCGCATGGGCCGCCGGGGTGCTCTCCGGAGGGAAGGTGCGCACGCCGTGAACAGCGCAGCCAAGCACAGCATGCCGTGGAACCGGGGCCACCGGGAGGAGCCGCGGGGCCGACGACGCCGCCCGTCTCCGGAGCCGAGCACGACGCCGGAGCGGAGCACGACGCCCGCGGGACGTGGCGCGCCCCCGACCCCGCCGAGCGCCGCCGCGTCCTCGCCGACGCCGGGCTCGCCCCCGCCACGGGCCGCACCGTCCTGGTCACGGGCGCCTCTGGGATGCTGGGCCGCGAGGTCGCGCTGGGGCTGATCCGCCGCGGTCACCGGGTCACCGCCTTCCAGCGCAGCGATGCGAAGGCCCTCAAGGCATCCCTCGGCGAGCAGGGCCGCGAGCGCCTGCACCAGCACCGCGGCGACCTGACCGACCCCGACGCCGTCCGCCGCGCCCTCGAGGACGCCGACGCCGTGGTCCACCTGGCCGCCAAGGTCTCCGTCTCCGGCCCGTGGGAGGAGTACGAGCAGGCCAACGTGCGCGGCACCCGCGTGCTGCTGCAGCTGGCCCGGCGCGCGGGCGTGCGCGACGTCGTCTACGTCTCCTCCCCCTCGGTCTCCCACGCCGGCTCCGCGTTCATGGGCCAGGGCAACGAGCCCGCCGAGCCCGACGCCGCCCGGGGCAGCTACGCCCGCTCCAAGGCGTACGGCGAGCGGCTGGCCCTGGAGGCCGACGGCGAGGACTTCCGGGTCGGCGTCGTGCGCCCGCACCTGGTGTGGGGGCCGGGCGACACGCAGCTGGTCGAGCGGATCCTGGAGCGCGCCGCCCGCGGCGGGCTGCCGCTGCTGGACCAGGGCGCGGCCCTGATCGACTCGACCTACGTGACCAACGCGGCCGACGCGATCGTGCGCTGCCTCGAGCGGATCGAGCAGGCCCACGGGCGGCCGCTGGTGGTGACCAACGGCGAGCCGCGGACCGTGGGCGAGCTGCTGGGCGGCATGTGCCGGGCCGCGGGCGTTCCCGAGCCGACCCGCCGGGTCCCCTCCTCGCTGGCCAGGCTGGCGGGCAGGGTCATCGAGAAGGTCTGGGAGCGCCGCCCGGGCGAGGACGAGCCGCCCATGACGGAGTTCCTCGCCGAGCAGCTCTCCACGGCCCACTGGTTCGACCAGCGCCAGACCCGCGAGGTCCTGGACTGGACCCCGGAGGTCTCGATCGACGCCGGGATGGAGCGGCTGCGGGAGTACTACCGGGGGTAGGCAGCCCCGGCTGCGGACGCGGAGCGGTCTTCGATCGCGGCGACTGCTCGGACCGGTGCTACGTCGCCGAGCCCCGGCGCGCCTCGAGGGCCTCGTCGAAGAAGCGGCCCATGACGCGGACCTCCTGGTCCCGGTAGCCCAGCGCCTCGTAGAAGGCCGCGGATCCGGTGTTGCCGGCGCGCAGCATGAGCTGCACCTTCGGGATTCCGCGATCGGCCAGCCACCGCTCGGCGGCGCGGACCAGCGCCCGGCCGACGCCCTCCCGGCGGCGCGCGGGGTCCACCGCGAGGTAGTACAGCCATCCCCGGTGGCCGTCGTGGCCGACCATGGCCGTCCCCGCCAGGGCGCCGTCGTCGGTGGACGCTGCCAGGACCGTCGAGGAGGCGCCGGTCAGCGCGCGCCCGAGGTCGGCGGCGGGGTCGTTCCAGGGGCGGGTCAGCCCGCAGACGTGCCACAGCTCGATGGCCGCGCCGTAGTCTTCGGTGGCGAGTTCGTCGATGCGCATGGGGCCAGGGTACCCGGGGCGCGCTGCGGTTGAGGGATACACGGGCCCCGCCGTTCAGGGGTGCGCGGGGGCTCGCGATCCACGAGTTCGCGGGGCGCCTCGCAGTCCACGGGCGCCCGGGGGCTAGACGAGCCTCTCGAGCATCAGCCGCCGCGGGCGCAGGAATTCGGGGTGGATCCGATCCCGCCACGGGCTGGCGATCGCGGCCCGCCAGGTCGCGCCGCCCTGGACCTCGCGCGCCTCCAGGTCGTAGGCGGCGAGGTAGCGCGGCGAGCCGTCCGTGCGGAAGCGCCGCGCGCGGACGGTCCCGGGCACGCCCGCGATCCGCGGCAGGTGCTCGTCGTCGAACCAGCGGTTGAACTCGCCCTCGGTCTCGGCGGGGATGTCCGCCTACAAGACGTAGTGCCAGGGCCGCCGCGCGCCGTCGTCCGCGTCGCCCAGCGTCAGCAGCCCCTCCAGGCGGCGGATCCGGTGCTCGGGAAGGCGGAGGCGTCGACGCCGAGCAGGGCGGCCAGCAGCCGCGGCCCGTCGGCCGGCAGCCGAAGCTCGCCGGTCGGCGGCCGCGGCACGTCGGCCGGCCCGGGCTCCTCGCCCTGCCGGAGGCCGCCCACGTAGATCCACGTCTCGTCCTCGTCGACGGCGGTCAGGACGTCGACGTCGAGGCCCGGCGCCGCGGACCTGGCCCGTCTCGCCTCCCCGGGACCCCAGCGCGTCCCGGGGAGCTCGAAGAGCCACAGGACGAGGGGCGGCGCGTCGCCGGGGCGAGTGGTCATCGTGGGCTCCTCCTGGATGTGGTCGACGCGCCCTCGACGATGAGGACGCCCGAAGACTGGGCCGCTACGGGGCCCGACAGCCTGCCTCGAGCATCTCATGCGCATCGGCGGCGGCACGTGAGTCACGACCGCGAGCCGGCCCCTCCGCACGCGGCGCCCGCCTGCGCCGCCGGCACCCCGGCGGGCGTGACCGGCCGCCGGCCATCACGGCCGGGATCCGGCGATCACTGCCCCAGGATCGCGTAGAAGACCTTCTCCGAGACCTCGACGGCGAGCCGGTCGACCTCGCTCAGGTCCACCCCGTCGATCCGGAGGGGCTCCTTGTTCTCGAAGGCCTCGAAGCCGCCGATGCCCCAGCTGCCGGCGGTCACGAGGATCCCCTCGCCGTCGGGCTCGATCAGGATCGCCGCGTACTCCTCGCCGATGGCGACGCTCATGCGCTCCCTCAGCGGAAGCCCCGCCCGATGGATCTCCAGGGCGATCTCCCGCGAGATGCGCAGGTACTCGATGGGCGAATCGTGCTGCGGTGAGAGGTGCAGGTCGGTGTCGATCATGGGAGCATCCACCTAAAGTCGTAGTCCTTAGAGGTGGAGATTAGCATCACTTGACGACGAAAGCTTTACACATACAGTTTTTTGCCCGGCGTGCCGCCGCGCAGATCTCAGGATCCGGACGACGCCGTCGCCGCGGCACGGGCTCCGGCCGTCGAGCCCGAGGCCTCAGCCCGCCCGGAACCCCCGCGGCGCCCGCTGGCACCGCGGGCAGCGGTACGAGGACCGGTTCATGAACGGCTCCCGCACGATCACGCCCGGGACCGGCAGCTCGGCGCACCGCGGGCACTGCTTCCCGGCGCGGCCGTAGACGTTCAGCCCCCGCTCGAAATACCCCGACTCCCCGTTGACGTTGATGTACAGCGCGTCGAAGCTGGTCCCGCCGGCGGCCAGCGCCTCGGTCATGACCTCGGTGCTCGCGTGCAGGATCGCGTCGGCCTGAGCTGCGGTCAGCGAGTCGGCGGGCTTGGCGTAGTGCAGGCGGGCGCGCCACAGCGACTCGTCGGCATAGATGTTGCCGATGCCCGAGAGCACCGTCTGGTCCAGCAGCACCCGCTTGATCCCACTGGAGGTGCGCCGCAGCCGCCGGCGGAAGGCCGCGGCGTCGAAGTGGGCGTCCAGCGGGTCCCGCCCGATGTGGGAGACGCTCGCGGGCAGCAGCGGCAACGCCAGCGCGCTGAGGGAGGCGCCCGGGGCGCCGTCGGCCGCGGGCACCAGCGGGTCCAGGAACATGCCGCCGAAGATCCGCTGGTCCACGAAGCGCAGGTCCCGCACCGCGCCGTCGGGGGTCAGCAGGCGCATGCGGATGCGCAGGTGGCGCTCCCGGGCGGCGTCGGGCTCCTTGATCAGGGCCTGGCCGCTCATGCCCAGGTGCACGACGACGCCGCGCTCCCCCACCTCGCCCGCGGCCAGCGCGGAGGCCGGGGCCGAGGGGTCGGCGAGGATCAGCCACACGTACTTGCCGCGGCGGGCGACGTCGGCCAGCACCCGTCCGGACAGGGCGGCGGCGAAGCGCTCGGGGCCCTCCGGGTCGCGCCGGAGGGAACGGGGGTCGAGGACCTCGACGGACTCGATCAGCGAGCCGCGCAGGTGCCGCTCCAGTCCGGAGCGCACCACCTCGACCTCGGGCAGCTCAGGCACCGGCGGCCCGCGCGGTCTCCGCCGCCTCCGCGAGGCGGTGGAAGGCCTGCTCGGCGGCGGCGCGCTCGGCCTGCTTCTTGGCCGTGCCGAGGCCGACGCCGCGCACGGCCCCGCCGATGAGGATCGTGGACTCGTACTCGCGGGCGTGCGCGGGCCCGGTCGCGGTGACCTCGTAGCGGACCTCGCCGATGCCCAGCGAGGCGGCGAGCTCCTGGATCTCGGTCTTCCAGTCGCGGCCGGCGCCGAGGACGTAGGCGTCGTCGAGCAGGTCCGCGGTGAAGCGCAGGACCAGGTCCCGGGCGATATCCGGCCCGCAGACCATGAAGGTCGCGCCGAAGAGGGCCTCCATGGTGTCGGAGAGGATCGAGTCCTTCTCCGCCCCGCGGTTCAGCTCCTCGCCGTGGCCCAGCCGGATGTGGCGCCCGACGTCGAGCGAGCGGGCGATGCGCGCGAGCGAGCGCTCGGAGACGACGGCGGCCCGCCGCTTGGCGAGGCTCCCCTCGGTCTCCTCGGGGAAGCGCACGTAGAGCTCGTGCGTGACGGCGAGGCCCAGCACCGAGTCGCCGAGGAACTCGAGGCGCTCATTGTGCGGGGTGCCGGGGTGCTCGTGGGCGTACGAGCGGTGCGTGAGGGCAAGCTGAAGCGTCCCGGCGTCGAGATCGACACCGAGACGCTCCAGAAGCTCTCCGTAAGGTACGGACGTCATGCGGACACCTCTTAGGCGTCGGCCACCTTGCGGCCCTTGTACTCGAAGTACAGGGGCGTGCCGGTGGAGTCGGTGACGACCTTGGCCTGGTGCGGCAGGCTGTAGGTGACCTTGCCGTTCTCGACGGTCTTGACCAACTGGGGCGCGGTCGCCTTCCACTGGGAGCGGCGCGCGCGGGTGTTGGCACGGGACATTTTCCGCTTGGGAACAGCCACGGCTATCTCTCTTCTCTCTCGGTTGTCTCGGTTGCGGCCTCGGAGCCGAGCAGCCCGGAGAGGGCCGACCAACGGGGGTCGAGCACCTCGTGATGGTGGTCCGGGTCGTCCTCCAGGCGCGCCCCGCACTGGGAGCACAGGCCCTGGCAGTCCTCCCGGCACACGGGCTGGAACGGCAGCTGCGTGATGACCGCATCGCGCAGGACGGGTTCGAGATCGATGACATCGTTCTCGACAACGTACTGCTCGTCTGCGTCGTCGTGCGACTGGCTTGCGGGTGCCGGCTCAAAAGCGTAGAGCTCCTGAACGTCGGCCGTCACCGGGAAGTCGATCGGGTCGAGGCAACGGCTGCACTCCCCGCGGGCTTCCGCGGAGGCGACACCGCTGACCAGGATACCATCATGAACGGATTCAAGACGGAGGTCCAGGTCGATGTCGGAGCCCTCGGGCACGCCGATCAGGGCGTTGCCGAACTTCTCGGGGGCGGGCCTGGTCTCGTTCAGGGTGTCCATGGTTCCCGGCCGCTTGGCCAGTTCCCTCACGGAGACCGCGAGGGGCGAAGCATTGTCCTTCTTGATGATGAACTCCTGTACGAAATCGTGACCGACATATCAGGCTACTGCGATTCCCGGCGCGGGGGCAACCCTCCGGCTCTCCCCCGGGGCCGTAAGTGCCCAAGATCACCGGGCTCCGCGGCGCGCTTCGGCGCGTCGGGCCTCGCGCCGGTGCGCGGCGGGTCTCGCACTGGTGCGCCTGGGGCGTCGCGCCGGTGCGCCGCGGCCCGGCACACCCCCGACGCCGCTCAGCCGCCCGAGAGCCGCCGCGCCACGCTGCGCGGCACGTAGTCGGAGACGTCCCCGCCCAGGGACTCGACCTCCTTGATGAGCGAGGAGGACAGCTGCGAGTACCGCGGGTCCCCCGCCAGGAAGATGGTCTCGACGCCGGTGAGACTGCGGTTCATCGCGGCCATGGGCGCCTCGAAGTCGAAGTCGCGGGAGTTGCGCAGGCCCTTCAGGACGGTCGCGGCGCCCCGGCTGCGGGCGTACTCGGCGAGCAGCCCCCCGCCCATCGCCTCGACGCGCACGCCGTCGAGCAGGCTGAAGACCTCCCGGACCATCTCCAGCCGCTCCTCCAGCCCGAAGCGGTAGGTCTTGGCGGGGTTGTTGGACACGGCCACGATGACCCCGTCCGCGAAGATCTTGGCGGCCCGCGCGATCACCTCGACGTGACCGTTGTGGATGGGGTCGAAGGATCCGGGACACACAGCGAGCTTCATGCCCCCAAACTAACAGGCGCGCCCTACGATGTGCCTATGCCCCAGAACACCGCCGCGCCCCGCACCCCCTCGTCCGCGACGCCGCACCGCGCCGCCGCCGCGCCGGCCCCGCCCTGGCG
>NZ_JANAFB010000029.1 GCF_024199905.1 Rothia santali | reverse complement strand
TCGGCGACGCTCGGCGCGGTGCCGCCGCGGTGCGAGATCGGCAGCATCAGCAGCATCGAGCAGACGATGATGACCAGCAGGAACAGGGTGATCGAGATCCGGGCGGGCGAGGTGCCGAAGAGGCGGGGGGCGCGCGCGCGGGACCCCGGGGCGGCGCCGCCGGGGCGCCCACGCGGCCGGTGACCTCCAGCCCCCCGCCCCGCCGGTCCGGGGCCCTCCGCCGGGGCCCGGCGTAAACTCGGTTCGAATCCACACCCCGGCGGTCGCACCGCCCACCGTCGAAAGGACGTCACCCCAGTGCTACGCACGCATACACTCGGCGAACTGACCGCCGCCAACATCGGAGAGACCGTCACCCTCGCCGGCTGGGTCGCCCGCCGCCGCGACCACGGCGGCGTCGCCTTCGTGGACCTCCGCGACCGCGAGGGCGTCACCCAGTGCGTCTTCCACGACGAGGCGGACTTCGAGGCGCTGCGCAACGAGTACGTCCTGCAGGTGACCGGCGAGGTCCGGCGCCGCCCCGAGGGCAACGAGAACGCCAACCTGGTGACCGGCGAGATCGAGGTCGAGGTCGCCTCGACCCAGGTGCTGAACACCGCCGCGCCGCTGCCGTTCCAGATCGACGAGCACGTCGAGGTCGGCGAGGAGGCGCGCCTGCGCCACCGCTACCTGGACCTGCGCCGGCCCGCCCCGGCGTCCATCATGCGCCTGCGCTCCGAAGCCAACCGCGTGGCCCGCGAGCTGCTGCACGAGGACGGCTACCTCGAGGTCGAGACGCCGACCATGACCCGCTCGACCCCCGAGGGCGCCCGCGACTTCGTGGTCCCGGCCCGCCTGGCCCCCGGCTCCTGGTACGCGCTGCCGCAGTCGCCGCAGCTGTTCAAGCAGCTGCTGCAGGTCGGTGGCGTCGAGAAGTACTACCAGATCGCGCGCTGCTACCGCGACGAGGACTTCCGCGCCGACCGCCAGCCCGAGTTCACCCAGCTGGACATCGAGGCCTCCTTCGTGGAGCAGGACGACGTCATCGACCTCGGCGAGCGGATCGTCGCCGCGCTGTGGTCGCTGATCGACGTCGAGATCCCGCGCCCGATCCGCCGGATGACCTACGCCGAGGCCATGGAGAAGTACGGCACGGACAAGCCGGACCTGCGCTTCGGGCTCGAGCTGACCGAGCTGACCGAGTACTTCCGGGACACCACCTTCCGCGTGTTCAAGGCCCCCTACGTGGGTGCCGTCGTGATGCCCGGCGGCGCCTCCCAGGCCCGCCGCACGCTCGACGCGTGGCAGGAGTGGGCCAAGCAGCGCGGCGCCAAGGGGCTTGCCTACGTGCTGGTCCAGGAGGACGGCTCGCTGACCGGCCCGGTGGCCAAGAACATTACCGAGGCCGAGCGCGAGGGGCTCGCGGCCGCGACCGGCGCGCAGCCGGGGGACTGCATCTTCTTCGGCGCCGGCGAGCGGCGGGCCTCGCGGGCCCTGCTGGGCGCCGCGCGCGTGGAGATCGGCCACCGCACCGGCCTGATCAAGGACGGCGACTGGGCCTTCGTGTGGGTCGTGGACGCGCCCATGTTCGAGTCCGCCTCCGACGCCGTGGAGTCAGGCGACGTCGCGCTGGGCAGCTCCGCGTGGACCGCGGTGCACCACGCGTTCACCGCGCCCAAGCCGGAGTTCGCCGAGACCTTCGACACCGACCCGGGCGAGGCCCTGGCCTACGCCTACGACATCGTGTGCAACGGCAACGAGATCGGCGGCGGCTCGATCCGCATCCACCGCCAGGACGTCCAGGAGCGCGTCTTCGGCGTCATGGGCATCGGGGAGGCCGAGGCGCAGGAGAAGTTCGGCTTCCTGCTCGACGCCTTCCAGTACGGCGCGCCCCCGCACGGTGGGATCGCGTTCGGTTGGGACCGCGTCGTCGCCCTGCTGGCCGGGACCGACTCGATCCGCGAGGTCATCGCGTTCCCCAAGACCGGCAACGGCTACGACCCGCTGACCTCCGCCCCGGCGCCCATCACGCCGGAGCAGCGCAAGGAGACCGGCGTGGACGCCAAGCCGAAGAAGGCCGCGGAGGCCTCGGAGAAGTAGTCCGACGCGTGCCGCTCGGGGGCGCACGGGACGGGGCCTGGTGGTCCCGTACCGTGCGCCCCTTCGCGTGGCGGCGGGGCCCGCTCTGTGCGCCCCTTCGCTTCCCCGCGGGGCCCGCTCCTTGCGCTCCCTCCTTCCTGCGGCTCCCGTCCCGCGAGCCCTTCCGCGTCCCTTCGGGGCCCGCTTCGGCCTCGGCGAACCGCCGCGACCGGGGCGGGCCCGGCCGGTAGAGTGGGCCGCATGCGCATCGTGCTCCAGACCGTCTCCCGTGCCCGCGTGACCTCCGAGGAGGAGGTCGTGGGGGAAATCCAGGGCCCCGGACTGCTCGCCCTAGTGGGCATCACGCACGACGACGGCCCCGCCGAGGTCGCCAAGCTCGCCGAGAAGACGTGGGGCCTGCGCGTGCTGCCCGGGGAGCGCTCTTGCTCCGACGAGGGCGCTCCCATCCTGGCGGTCAGCCAGTTCACCCTCTACGGCGACGCCCGGAAGGGCCGGCGACCCTCCTGGTCCGCGGCCGCGCCGGGCCCGGTCTCGGAGCCGCTCTTCGACGCCTACGTCGCCCGGCTGCGGGAGCTGGGCGCGCGCGTGGAGACCGGCCGCTTCGGCGCCCGCATGGAGGTCGACCTCGTCAACGACGGGCCGTTCACCCTCGTCCTGGACAGCGCGGAGCTGATGCCCGCGGGGCGGGGGGACGCGTGACCCGGTCCCTGTTCGACCAGGCCGACGACGACGAGCGGCCCGCCGCGGCGGGAGCCGCCCACCCGGCGGCGGGCCCCGGCACCCCCTCCCCGGAGCCCGCCCGGGCCACCGGCGGCGCCCGCTCCGCCGCGCCCGCGCTCCGCTGGCGGTCCGCATGCGCCCGCGCACCGTCGAGGAGATCGTCGGCCAGCAGCATGCGCTGACCCCCGGCTCCCCGCTGCGGGTCCTGGCGGGCGAGGACTCCGGGCCCGCGGGCCCCTCCTCGGTCATCCTCTGGGGCCCGCCCGGGACCGGCAAGACGACCATCGCCCACGTCATCGCGCGCGGCACCGGCCGGAAGTTCGTCGAGCTCTCGGCCATCACCGCCGGCGTCAAGGACGTCCGCGCCGTGATGGACCAGGCGCTGACGGACCGGGACCTGCACGGCATGACCACCGTGCTGTTCCTCGACGAGATCCACCGGTTCACCAAGGCGCAGCAGGACGCGCTGCTGCCCGGCGTCGAGAACCGCTGGGTGGTCCTGGTCGCCGCGACCACCGAGAACCCCTCCTTCTCGGTCATCTCGCCCCTGCTCTCGCGCTCGATCCTCGTGACCCTGAAGCCCCTCGAGGACGCCGACCTGGGCGCGCTGCTGGACCGCGCCGTCGAGGACCCCCGGGGCCTGGGCGGCTCCGTGGAGCTCGACGACGCCGCACGCCGGCACCTGATCGAGCTGTGCAGCGGCGACGCCCGCCGCGCCCTGACCAGCCTGGAGGCCGCCGCGGCCGTGGCCTACGGCGAGGCCGAGGCGGAGGGCGGGGACGGCGCCGAGGGCGAGGACGGCGCCGAGGACGGCGCGGAGGGCCCCGTCGAGATCACCCAGAAGCACACGGAGGAGGCCCTGGACCGGGCCGCCCTGCGCTACGACCGCGCCGGGGACCAGCACTACGACGTCGTCTCCGCGTTCATCAAGTCCATCCGCGGCTCCGACGCCGACGCCGCCCTGCACTACCTCGCCCGCATGATCGAGGCCGGCGAGGACGCGCGGTTCATCGCCCGCCGCCTGGTGGTCCACGCGAGCGAGGACGTCGGGATGGCCGACCCCACGGCCCTGCAGGCCGCGGTGGCCGCGGCCCAGGCGGTCCAGCTGATCGGCATGCCCGAGGCGCGGATCAACCTGGCCCAGGCGGTCATCCACCTGGCCACGGCCCCGAAGTCCAACGCCGTCATCACCGCGATCGACGCCGCCCTGGCCGACGTGCGCGCCGGGGGAGCGGGCCCGGTCCCCGTCCACCTGCGGGACGCCCACTACGGCGAGGCCGCCCGGCTCGGCCACGGCCGCGGCTACGTCTACGCCCACGACGCGCCGCACGCCGTCGCCGCCCAGCAGTACGCGCCGGACAAGCTCGTGGGCCGCGAGTACTACCGGCCCACCGAGTACGGCGCCGAGAAGGGCCTTAAGCGCCGCCTCGAGATCCTGCGGGACCTGCTGCGCGGGCGCCGCGGGGGCTGAGGGGCGCGGGACCCGATGCGCGGACGCCGGGGGAGCCGAGGGGCATGAGACCCGCCGGCCGGACGCCGGGACGGCCGGCCGACGCGGGGCCGCCCGTCGAGACGCAGGACACGTCAGGCGGGTGCCGCGCGGCACTGACATTCCCCGCCGGTTCGTCTAGGGTGGATGGTTGGCTGGCAAGCCGCCCAAAACGCGCCCCTCGCGGGTGATCACCGGGCGGTTGTAGCAAGGGTTGCGGCTGACCCGAGCTCTCCACCGCGCAAAACCGTGCGCGGACTCCCACGGAGGCCAGTCCGCCAGAACAAATGATGCCGGGCTACCGCGCCCGGGATCACCCGCATGAAAGGCACATACGTGGCTACTAACAGCAAGCGCGCACGCAACCTGGTGCGCAAGTCCCGCGCCCTCGGGATCGCCCTGACCCCGAAGGCCGAGAAGTACTTCGAGCGTCGCCCCTACGGTCCCGGCCAGCACGGCCGCGCCCGCAAGAAGGCGGACTCGGACTACGCTGTCCGTCTGCGCGAGAAGCAGCGTCTTCGCGCCCAGTACAACATCCGCGAGGCGCAGATGCGCCGGGCCTACGCCGAGGCCAAGCGCGTCGAGGGCCAGACCGGTGAGAACCTGGTCGAGATCCTCGAGTCGCGCCTCGACGCCCTGGTGCTGCGTTCGGGCTTCGCCCGGACCATCGCCCAGGCCCGCCAGCTCGTGGTGCACCGTCACATCATGGTCGACGGCGTCCGCGTGGACCGCCCGTCCTTCCGCGTGAAGGCCGGTCAGCTCATCCACGTGCACCCGCGCTCGGAGAAGATGGAGCCGTTCCAGGTCGCCGCCACCGGCGCGCACCAGGATGTCCTCCCGGACACCCCGGCCTACCTGAACGTCGAGATCGACAAGCTGCACGCGAAGCTCGAGCACGCCCCCAAGCGCGCCGAGGTTCCCGTGACCTGCGAAGAGCAGCTCGTGGTCGAGTACTACGCCCGCATGGCGTAGCCACTCGATGCGGACCGACGGCCCGGGGCACCTGCCACGGGCCGTCGGCACGTTAAAAGCGGCATGACGTAAACTGGGGGACGGTGCCCGCCCGGGGACGACCCGGAGGGCGCGCCAGCCACCACATCAGCCACCGAGGGGACGGTTCATCTATGACGGGCGGAGAGATCGCAGGGCTCATCGCGGCGGCGGTGTTCGCCGTGCTCGTGGCACTGCTGGCGATGCCCATCATCAAGCTGGGCAGGGTCTTCGACGAGACCCGCGAGATGGTCCGGCAGCTCAACGAGGGCACGGGGCCGCTGATCGAGGAGTTCACCCGGACCGTGGCCACGACCAACTCGCAGCTGGAGAAGGTCGACGGCATCACCGACAACGTCTCGGACGCCTCGGCCAACGTCTCCGCGCTCTCGAGCCTGGTCGCCTCCACCGTGGGGCAGCCGCTGATCAAGATGGCCGCATTCTCCTACGGGGTGCGCAAGGCCTTCAAGCCGCAGGACGGCGCCGGGGGACCCGGCGCCGCCGGCCCGGCTGAGGGCGGTGAGCCTCGATGAGCGCCTGGGGACGCGTCGGCATGCTCCTGGCGGGCGCGGCCGTCGGCTACGTCGCGGCCAAGCGAGGCCGCCGGGCGGGCGGGGCCGCGGGCGAGCTCCTGGCCCTCGGCGAGCCGGGGCCCGCGGAGGCACGCCCGCCCACCGCTCCGGCGAGGGGACGACGCTGGGGCGGCTCTGGTCGGCCCCGCCGCCGAGCCGCTGCGCCGCGGCGCGCTCGGGGCCCTGCGCTTCGCCGCCACCGTCAAGCAGGGGATGCAGGAGCGCGAGGCCGAGCTCAACGGCCGCTACGCCCAGCCGGTGGACCGCCAGCGAGCCCACGCGTGGCGGGACGACTCGACGACGTCGTTCCGGCCCCTGCGCCCCGGGCCCGACGCCGTCGAGCCGGGTCCGCCGCCCGCTCCCGGCCCCCGCCCCGGTTCCGGCCGCGACGACGCCGCCCCCCGCCGCGACGACGACCTCCCCGGCGACTTCTTCACGGGGCGCGGCGCCTGACGGTCCCCGGCCTCCACCCCTGCCCAGATCCCATCGGACGAAAGACGACTCACGCCACCATGCTCTCCCAGGACATCACCCAGCGCTGGATCACCTACTTCGAGGAGCGCGGCCACACCGTCGTGCCCTCCTCCTCGCTGATCTCCCACGAGCCCGGCTCGATGTTCACCATCGCCGGCATGGTCCCCTTCATCCCGTACTTCCTGGGCCGGGAGGCAGCCCCCTACTCGCGCGCCGTCTCGGTTCAGAAGTGCATCCGCACCCTGGACATCGACGAGGTCGGCAAGACCGCCCGCCACGGCACCTTCTTCCAGATGGCCGGCAACTTCTCCTTCGGCGACTACTTCAAGAAGGAGGTCATCCCCTTCGCGTACAACCTGCTGACCTCCTCGCTCGAGGACGGCGGCTACGGGCTGGACCCCGAGCGCCTGTGGGTCACCGTGTACGAGGGCGACCAGGAGGCCTACGACATCTGGACCCGCGACGTCGGCTTCCCCGCCGAGCGCGTGCAGCGGATGAACATGGACGAGAACTACTGGTCCACGGGTCAGCCCGGCCCCGCTGGCCCCGACTCCGAGATCTTCTACGACCGTGGCCCCGAGCACGGCCGCGAGGGCGGTCCCGCCGTCGACGACGAGCGCTACATCGAGATCTGGAACCTCGTGTTCATGCAGTTCCAGCGCGGCGAGGGGACCGGCAAGAACGACTTCGAGATCCTCGGCGAGCTGCCGAAGAAGAACATCGACACCGGCCTCGGCGTCGAGCGCCTGGCCATGCTGCTGCAGGGCGCGGAGAACTTCTACGAGACCGACCAGGTCCGCCCCGTCCTGGACCGGGCCTCCGAGCTGTCCGGCAAGCCCTACAGCGGCTCCGAGTCCTCCGCGGACGAGGGCTACGAGGACGACGTGCGCATGCGCGTCGTGGCGGACCACGTCCGCTCCTCGCTCATGCTCATCACCGACGGCGTGACCCCCTCCAACGAGGGCCGCGGTTACATCCTGCGCCGCCTGCTGCGCCGCGCGATCCGCGCGATGCGCCTGCTCGGCGTCACCGAGCCCTGCCTGCCCGAGCTGCTGCCCGTCTCCCGGGACGCGATGAAGGGCACCTACCCCGAGGTCGCGACCGACTACGAGCGGATCAGCCGGATCGCCTACGCCGAGGAGCGGGCCTTCCTGCACACCATCGAGTCCGGCACCGCGCGCCTCGGCGAGGCCGTGACCCAGGCGAAGTCCGGCGGCTCGGTCGTCTCCGGCGAGGACGCCTTCGCCCTGCACGACACCTACGGCTTCCCGATCGACCTGACGCTGGAGATGGCGGCCGAGGCCGGCGTCTCCGTGGACGAGGGCGCCTTCCGCTCCCTCATGGACGAGCAGCGCCGCCGGGCCCAGGCCGACGCCAAGGCCAAGAAGGGCGCGCACGCCGACCTCTCGGCCTTCCGCGAGCTCGCCGACGAGCGCGCCTCGCTGTTCACCGGCTACACCCAGCTGCGCACCGAGACCACGCTCCGGGCCCTGCTGGTCGACGGCGTGCCCGCGCCGGCGGCCGGCGTGGGCCAGGAGGTCGAGGTCGTGCTGGACGAGACCCCGTTCTACGCCGAGGCCGGCGGCCAGGCGGCCGACACGGGCCTGATCACCGGCCACGGGTTCACCCTGCGTGTCTCGGACGTCCAGCAGCCGGTCAAGGGCCTCTCCGTGCACCGCGCCAAGGTCACCGAGGGCGAGGTCGTTGTGGGCAGCGACGTCGTCGCCCAGGTGGACGTCCAGCGCCGCCGCGACGGCGAGAAGGCCCACTCCGGCACCCACGTGATCCACGCGGCCCTGCACACGGTGCTCGGGCCCGAGGCGCTGCAGCGCGGCTCCTTCAACAAGGAGGGCTACCTGCGCTTCGACTTCTCGTGGGCCGAGGGGCTCTCCGAGTCCGCGCGCCAGGAGGTCGAGGAGGTCTCCAACACGGCCATCCGGGACAACCACGAGGTGGTCACCCGCGAGATGCCGCTGGCCGAGGCCAAGGCCATGGGCGCGACCAGCCTGTTCGGCGAGAAGTACGGCGACGTCGTGCGCGTCGTCGAGATCAACGGCGAGTTCTCCCGGGAGCTGTGCGGCGGGACGCACGTCGGCTCCTCGGCCGAGATCGGCTCGCTCTCGCTGATCTCCGAGGCGTCGGTCGGCTCCGGCAACCGGCGCGTCGAGGCGCTCGTGGGCCTCGACTCCTTCAACCACCTCGCGGCCGAGCGCACGCTGGTCAGCCAGCTCACCTCGCTGCTGAAGGTGCAGTCCTCCGCGGACCTCCCGGAGAAGGTCTCCTCGACCCTCGACCGGCTCAAGAGCGCGGAGAAGGAGCTCGAGAAGCTGCGCCGGGAGAAGCTGCAGGCCGAGGCCGGGCGGCTCACCGAGAAGGCCGAGCTCGTGGGCGGGGTCCGCCTGCTGGTGCACGACGCCGGCGAGGTCGCCCCGGACGAGGTCCGCTCGCTCGCCACGGACCTGCGCCACCGCCTCGGCGGCGACGCGGCCGCCGTGGCCGTGGCCGGCGCCCAGAAGGGCCGCCCGGTGGTCGTCGTGGCCACCAACGAGGCCGCCCGCGAGGCCGGGATCAAGGCCGGCGCCCTGGTCCGCACCGCGGCCGGCGTGCTCGGCGGCGGCGGCGGCGGCAAGGACGACCTCGCCCAGGGCGGCGGTCAGGACCCGGCCAAGATCGGGGCGGCCTTCGACGCCGTCAAGGCCCAGGTCTCGGCGGACGCCAAGTAGAAGCGACGGATCGGGGGAGGCGGCGCGTGTTCGAGCGAGGAGTGTGGATGGGGGTCGACGTGGGCAACGCCCGCGTCGGCCTGGCCCTGAGCGACCCGGACGGGATCCTCGCGACCCCGCTGAAGACCCTCAAGCGCAACCTGAACACCGACTCGGACCGCCGGGTGCTGCGCAAGCTCCTGGCGGTCCACGGGGTCACCGAGGTCTACGTGGGCTGGCCCCGGACCATGCGGGGCGGCTCGAGCGCGTCCACGGCCATGGCCGAGGAGTACGCGGCCGGGCTGGTCGCCGAGCTCGCCGAGGACGGCGCGTCGATCCCCGTGTGGCTGGTGGACGAGCGCCTCTCGACCGTCTCCGCGCACCGCTCGCTCCACGAGGCCGGCAGGTCCTCGCGCGACTTCCGCTCCGTGGTGGACCAGGTGGCCGCCGTCAACATCCTCCAGCAGTGCCTCGACGCGCTGAAGAACGACCAATCGCTGGCCGGGCATCGCGTGCGGCCGCAGGACGAGGAGACCGCGGGGCCTGGCGCCCCGCCCTCCGCGCCCGACCAGATGGGAGACCCTTCGTGAACCACGAATCCTCATGGCGCCGCCGCCGACGCCGCGACGAGGGCGAGACCCTGCACGGTCTCCTCGCGCCCACCGAGGCCGAGGAGCGGGCGGGCTTCCGCGGCCTCCCGGTCGAGCACGAGGAGGTCTCCCCGGAGGAGGCCAAGCGGCGGCACGTCCGGCGCCGCAACTCGCTGCTGACCGCGATCGCGGTCTTCGCCGTCGCGCTGATCGTGTCCGGGGCCATCATCGGCCCGCGGTTCGGGCTTTTCCAGACCAAGGACTACGGCGGGGGCGGCAAAGGCAACGCCGGGGCCGCCAACGCCTCGGGGGGGGAGGGGGGGGGCGCGGGGGCGCCTGCCCGCCGGGGAGGCGGGGGGGGGGTGCTCGCGCGCGAGGCCCCCGGGGCCCCCCCCGCCGATGAAGAGGTGGCCGGTGTCGAAGCAGATCGGCACCGAGGAGCCGGCGAGGACCCGTTCCAGGTCCTCCCGCGTCTCGACCATGGTGCCCACGTGCGGGTGCAGCGCGACGGCGACGCCGGCGGCCTCCGCGAGCGCGACGATCCGGTCGACGTTGCCGAACAGCGTCTGCCAGCCGGCGTCGTCCAGGACGGGGCGGGCGGCGTCGTACCCGTCGACGCCGGTGGCCGCCGCGAGGACCAGGGTCCCGGCGCCCGCGGAGCGGTATCC
Source organism: Rothia santali (assembly GCF_024199905.1). Lineage (GTDB taxonomy): Bacteria > Actinomycetota > Actinomycetes > Actinomycetales > Micrococcaceae > Rothia > Rothia santali. The sequence goes on along the minus strand of NZ_JANAFB010000029.1, from coordinate 29,213 downwards.
GGCGAGCTCCCGCTCAATCGCGGGCGCGGGGTCCGTCCCCGGGTCGTGGAGCACGACGGGGACGAAGCCGCCGACGGCGCGCAGCCCGTGCGCGGAGAGCACCTCGGCCTTGCGCGCCGGGTCCTCGGGCAGGAAGCCCTCGGGGCCGAACTCGGTGGCCGTGAAGCCCAGCTCGCCCATCTCGGCGAGCACGCGCTCGGAGTCGATCTGGTGCCCCCAGCCGGGGACCTCGCACACGCCCCAGGAGATGGGGGCGGCGGCAATCTTGTGGTGGGTCATGGTTCCTCCTCGGGATGTCGGGTGTGGGGTGGGGCCGGCGTTCGACGGCGCCGGGCGGCTAGGCAGTCGGGGTGGTGGTTCGATGGCGAAGGTGGGTCGAGGGCGGGCCCGGCGGCGGGCCGGCGGCGGACCCGGCAGTGCACAGACGGACCGCGGCCGCGTCAGCGGGCCGTGGCCGCCGGGGCGCCGCCGTCGAACACTGCCCGGACCGCCTCGGCTGCCTGGACGAACGTGGCCTCCGCGGCCCGCGCGCTCAGCCCCATCACGTGCGGGGTGAGCACGGTGGCCGGATGCCGGTAGAGCGGGTGCGGCCGGGCCGGCTCCGGGTCGAAGGCGTCCAGGCCGAGCCCGGCCAGCCGCCCCGACTCCAGCGCCGCGAGCGCGGCGTCCTCGTCCACCAGGCCGCCCCGGCTGACGTTGACCAGGAACGCGCCCTCGCGCATCCGGCCCAGCGCCGCGGCGTCGATCAGGTGCCGGGTCCGCTCGAGGAGCGGCAGGTGCAGCGTCACGGCGTCGGCAGCCCCCAGGAGGTCCTCGAGGCGCTCGGTCCGGATCTCGTCCGGGACCTCCGCGACCGGGTCGTAGGCCAGCACGTCCATGCCGAACGCGGCCGCCAGCTCGCGGACCCGCCGGCCGATCCGGCCGTACCCCACGATCCCCAGCGTCGCGCCCTCCAGGTCCCCGACCGGGATGGAGGCCCGCTCGGCCCAGCCCCCGCCGCGGACCAGCTCGGTGAGCGGGGCGAGCCGCTTGACCAGGTGCAGCAGGTGCGCGAAGGCGCCCTCGGCGACCGCGTGGGTGTTGCTGCCGGGCGTCACGGCCACGGGGATCCCGCGGCGGGCGGCGGCGTCGAGGTCCACCAGGTCGGTGCCGACGCCGGTGCGGGCCAGGACCCGCAGGCGCGGCATCGCGGCCAGCTGCTCCTCGCCCACCGGGACCGCGGCACGGACGATCGCGCCCTCGGCCCGGGCGAGGTCCTCCGGCGTCGGCTCGGGGCGGAACTCGACGCCGTCCCCCAGCGTCGGCTCGACGCTGGCCGGGGGCACCGGGCCGAGTCCGACGACGAGTCGCCGCTCACCCATGCCGCGCCTCCTCCCGGCGCCGCGCCGCGCTGGTGCCCGGCACCTGCTCTACGGACTCCCAGCCGCCGCTCGCCGCGGAGGCCTCGGCCGCGTAGACCACGCGGTTGGCCGCCAGGGCGTCGTGGACGTCGGCGTGGGCCGAGTCCCCGCCGAGGTAGGCCTGCAGGAACTTCTTGGCCTCGATGACCTTGAGGTCGTCGTAGCCCATGCTCGTCCCGGCCCCGGGCTGGAACTTCTCGAAGTCGCCGAAGCCGGCGGCCGCCATCACGCGGGTGTACCCCACGTGCGGGCCGGTGTGGCCCAGGGCCAGCTGCAGCTCGTTCATCCGCTCGAAGTCCCAGCGCAGCGAGCCCTCCGTGCCATAGACCTCGATCCCGTAGCTGGCCCGCGGGCCCACCGTCACCCGGGAGGCCTCCAGCGTGCCGATCGCCCCGGCGCCCACGGCGTCGTCCCCGAAGCGCACGAGCATCGCCGCGTAGTCCTCGTTCTCGACCGGGAGCATCTCCCCGTCCTCGATGACCGCGAAGTGGGTGCCGCTGCCCATCGGCAGCTTGGGGCGCTCGGTGTACACGGTCGAGGTCGCGGCCGTGACCTCGGAGATCGGCCCCACCACGTAGTGGGAGAGGTCCGCGAGGTGGCCCATGAGGTCCCCCAGCACCCCGGAGCCGGCCAGGTTCCGAATGAACCGCCAGGACAGGGCGCCGTTGGGCTCGGCCGAGTAGTCGGCGAAGAACGCGCCGCGCACGTTGGTGATCCGCCCGAGCTTGCCGGTCGCGACCAGCTCGCGGGCGTACTCGATCGCTGGGGCGTTGCGGTAGTTGAAGCCCACCGCGGTGGGCACCCCGGCGTCGTCGGCGGCCGCGGCCACCGAGGCGGTCTCCTCGGCGGAGCGGCCCACCGGCTTCTCGATCCAGAACGCCTTGCCGGCGGCCGCGGCGGCCCGCCCCATCTCGGCGTGCAGAAAGTTGGGCGCGCAGATCGAGACGACCTCGATCTCCGGGTTGGCCAGCACCTCGTGGTAGTCGGTGGTGCCCGACTCGTAGCCGAGGACGTCGACGGCGTACTGCGCGCGCTCCTCGGAGGTGTCCGCGGCCTGGACCAGCCGCGGCCGGATGCCCAGCTCCGGGTAGACGACGGGCAGGCTCGCGTAGGCGCGGCTGTGCAGCTTGCCCATCCAGCCGACGCTGATGAGGCCGACGCCGATCTCGCGGATCTCGTTCATGATGCTCCTTGGGGGGTCTAGGTGTGGTCCGGTGCCAGCCGCTGCACGAGCGAGCTCGTGGCGGCGGCCAGGAGGGTCGAGTCGGAGCCGACGGCGAGGAAGCGGAAGCCCTGCTCGGCCCGCTCCTGCGCGGCCTCGGCCGTGGGGCTCAGCGTACCCGCGCAGATCCCGGCCGAGGAGGCCGCGGCCAGCACGCGCTCGACGGCGGCGCGGAAGGCCTCCGAGTCGAAGTCCAGCGGCGTGCCGAGCGCGTAGGAGAGGTCGAGCGGGCCGACGAAGAGGGCGTCGACGCCGTCGATCGCGGCGATCTCCTCGACCTCCTCGAGCGCCCCGATCGTCTCGATCTGCACGATCGCGATCGCCTCCCGGTTGCTCCGGCGCAGGGCCTCGCGGTCCAGGCCCCAGCGCACCGAGCGGTTGTAGGTCGCGACGCCGCGGTCGCCCTCGGGCGGGTAGCGCAGGTGGCGGACCGCCTCGCGGACCTCCTCCGCGCTGCTGAGGCGGGGCAGCATGACGCCGGCCGCACCGGCGTCGAGCGCCCGGCCGATCCGGGTGCGGTCGGCCTGCTCCACCCGGACCAGCGTCGCGGCGCCGTAGGCCCCGGTGGCCACGGCGGTCGGGCCGACGTGCTCCTCGGTCCCGCCGCCGTGCTCCAGGTCCAGCAGGACCCACTCAGCGCCGGCGGCGGCCATGACCTCCGCGGCGGCGGGCGTGCCCAGCCCGGAGAACGAGCCCACGGTCCGGTGGCCCTCCCGGATCCGGCGGGCGAGCGCCCCTCGGTTCAGCGGCGTGATCATACGTGCCACCTCTGTCCCGCGAGCCCTTCCTCGTACTCCGCGCGGAGGGGCCGGACCCACTCCTGGTCGCTGACCTCGGCCGGCGCGACGTCCCAGAAGACGCCGGAGCCCGGCAGGTCCACCAGGGGGACGGTCGGCACCACGATGACGACCGGGCCGCGGGCCCCGCGGGTCTCGTCCAGCGCGCGGCGCACCTGCTCGGCGCTGATGGCCCGGATGGCCCGGGCGCCGAGGCCGCCGCCGATGCCCTCCAGGTCCACTTCGAGGTAGTCGCCCTCGAGGCGGCCGCCCTCGCCCTCCTCGCGGTAGCGGAAGTCGTTGCCGAACTGCTCGCCGTACTTCATCATCTGCAGGCGGCGGATGACCTGGTACCCGTGGTTCTCGGAGACGACGTAGGTGACGTCCAGCCGCTCCTGGGCCGCGGTGAGGATCTCGGTGGGGTTGAGCAGGAAGGTGCCGTCGCCGATGAACACGGTCACCCGCTTCTCCGGCTCGGGGTTCGCCAGCCGGACGCCGATCCCGGCCGGGATCTCGTAGCCCATGCAGGAGAAGCCGAACTCGAGGTGGCACGCGCGCTCTCCGGTGGCGTCCCAGACCTTGAGGAGGTCGCCCGGGGGGCCTCCCGCCGCGGCGATCACCGTGTCGCCCGGCCGGGCGTGCTCCTGGAGCAGGCCGATGAGCTGGCCCTGGGTGATCTCGGCGTCGGTCTCGGGGATCTCGACGCCGTCCGCCTCGGCGGCCGCGCGGTCGAACGGCGTGCCGGGGTCCAGCGCGCGGGCCCGCTCGGGGGCCCACTCGGCCTTCCGATCCGCGATCTCCTCGCTCCACGCGGTGGGGACGCGGTGGCCGGCCAGGCGCTCGACCAGGCCCTCGAGCCCCAGGCGGGCATCGCCCACCACGGCCGCGGCGCCCTGCTTGAGGGCGTCCAGCTCGGCGACGTTGACCGAGGCGAAGCGCACCTCGGGGTTCCGGAACATCGTCTGGGACCCGGTCGAGAAGTCGGTCAGCCGGGTGCCGACGCTGAGCACGAGGTCGGCCTGCGCGACCAGCCGGTTGGTGGCCGGGTTGCCCTCCAGGCCGATGCCGCCGAGGAACCACCCGGCGTCGTGCTGGACCGCGCCCTTGCCGCCGAAGGTCTCGGCGACCGGGATGCCGGTGGCCTCGGCGAGGCCCTCCAGGGCGGCGGTCGCGTCGGAGTAGTGGACGCCGCCGCCGGCGATCAGCAGGGGGCGCTCGGCCGCGCGGATCAGCGCGGCGACCCCGTCCAGCTCGTCGGGGGCCGGGATGGGGCGGCGGATGACCCAGTCGCGCGGCTCGAAGAGCGCGGCCGGGAAGTCGTAGGCGTGGGACTGGATGTCCTGGGGCAGGGAGAGCACCACCGCGCCGGTCTCGACCGGGTTGGCGAGCACCCGGAAGGCCTGGGGCAGGGCGGTGACCAGCTGCTCCGGGCGGGTGATCCGGTCGAAGAACCGGGAGACCGGGCGGAAGGCGTCGTTGACGGTGAGCCCGGGGTCGGCGGGGTCCTCGAGCTGCTGCAGGACCGGGCCCTGGCGGCGGGTCGCGTAGGTGTCCCCGGGCAGGAGCAGCAGGGGCAGGCGGTTGACGGTCGCGAGCGCGGCGGCGGTGACCAGGTTCATCGCGCCGGGGCCGATCGAGGCGCTGACCGCGAGGGTCTGGCGACGCCGGGTGGCCTTGGCCAGCGCCGAGCCGGCGTGGCCCAGGGCCTGCTCGTTGCGGCCCTGGATGAAGGGCAGCTCGTCCGAGTACTGCGAGAACGCCTGGCTGAACCTGGCGACGTTGCCGTGGCCGAAGATGCCGGCCGCGGCGGGGACGAAGCGCTGCCGCTTCCCGTCGGCCACGGAGTGCTGGGCGGTGATGAACTTGACCACCGCCTGCGCCACGGTCAGGCGGACGGTCTTCTCGGGGTGGGTCATGGTCTTCCTTCGGGTGCGGGGCGGGCGGGCGTGTCGGTGTCTCGGGTGGGCGCGGGTCGTCGGGCCGGGCGGCGAGTCGTCACCGTGTGCCGCGGCCGGTGACGACTCGTCGTCGTCAGCTCCAGGGGCGGCCGTGGAGGATCACGGTCTTGCTCTCGGTCATCTCCTCAACCGCGGCGCGCGGCCCCTCCTTGCCGATGCCGCTGGCCTTGAGGCCGCCGTAGGGCATGAGGTCGGCCCGCCATAGCGGGGTCCAGTTGACGTGCACGACGCCGGCGTCGATCTCCCGCGCCGCGCGCACGGCGGCGTCGACGTCGCGGGTGAACACGCCCGCGGCCAGGCCGTAGGCGGAGTTGTTGGCGGTGCGCAGGGCGGCCGCGGCGTCGGGCGCGGTGGAGATCGCGACCGCGGGGCCGAAGAGCTCCTCCTGGGCGATGGCGGAGTCGGGGTCGACGCCGGTCAGGACCGCGGGCTGGACCATCGCGCCGTCCCGCTCGCCACCGAGGGCGAGGCGGGCGCCGTCGTCGACCGCGCGGCGGATCGACTGCTCGACGCGCCGGGCCTCCTTCTCGGTGATCAGGGTGCCGACGGTCGTGTCGGGCGAGGACGGGTCGCCCGTGCGCAGCCGCGCGACCCGGGCGGTCAGCGCCTCGGCGAAGTCCGCGGCCACGGCCTCGTGCGCGACGACGCGCTGGACCGAGATGCAGACCTGGCCGGCGTTGATGTACCCGCCGGCGGCGACGGCGTCGGCGGCCAGCTCGAGGTCGGCGTCGGGCAGCACCACGACCGGCGCCGAGGAGCCGAGCTCGAGCGAGAGCTTCTTGACGCCCGCGATCGACGCGATGTGCTCCCCCACCCCGGTGGATCCGGTGAAGGAGATCTTACGGACCCGGGGGTCGGCGACGATCGCGTCGCCCAGCTGGGCGCCCGCGCCGGTGAGCACCGAGAGCACGCCCTCGGGCAGGCCGGCATCCACGAAGCACTCGGCGAGCGCGAGCGCGGTGAGCGGGGTGGTCCCGGCCGGCTTGAGGATCACCGCGTTGCCCGCGGCCAGCGCCGGGGCGACCTTGTGGTTGACCAGCAGCGCCGGGTAGTTGAAGGGCGTGATCGCGGCGACGATGCCGACCGGCTGGCGCAGCGTGAAGCCGAGCTTCTCCTGGCCCGTGCCGCGGTTGGCGTCCAGCGGGAGGGTCTGGCCGTAGAGCTGGGTGCCCTCGAAGGCCGCGAGGCGGATGATGTCGCCCGAGCGGCGGGCCTCGCCCTGCGCCTCGGCGAGGGTCTTGCCGTTCTCGGCGCTCAGGATCTCGCCGATGCGCTCGGCGCGCTCGTCGGCCAGGGCGGCGGCGCGGAGGAGGACGTCGGAGCGCTCGTGGGCCGGGGTGCGGCGCCAGCGGGCGGCACCGGCCTCGGCCGCGCGGATCGCCCGCTCGACGTCGTCGGGGCCGGCCGCGGCGACCTCGCCGACCACCCGCCCGTCGTAGGGGGAGGTGACCTGCCGGGTCTCGCTGGAGGTCCCGGCGGCGGCCTGCCAGCTGCCGCCGATGAGCAGTTCGCTGCGGGTCATGGCGCTCCTTCGCGTCGTGAGAAGTTTTGGACCGGTCCAATTTTCCGACCTACGCGATGTTCGGAAAATTGAACCGGTCCAAGTAATCTAGAGTGATGCAGGGCACGCTGTCAACGACGGCACGCGCTGCCCGCGGATTCACCGCCTCTCGAAAGGACCACACGCATGACGAACCCTCTCAGGATCGGCCTCTTCGGCACCGGCCGGATCGGCCAGGTGCACGCGGCCAACGCCGCCTCGCTGCCCGGGACCACGCTGCGCTGGATCTGCGACCCAGCCCTGGACCGCGGGCGGGAGACCGCCGAGCGGTACGGCTGCCCCGGCGTCACGGGCAGCCCCGAGGAGCTGCTCGCAGCCGGGGACCTCGACGCCGTCGTCGTCGCCTCCCCCACGCCCACCCACGTAGGACTGATCGAGGCCTGCATCGATCGCGGCCTGCCGGTCCTCTGCGAGAAGCCCATCCACCTGGACATCCGGCGGGTCGACGCGCTGCGGGAGAAGGCCCGCGCGGCGAGCACGCCGATCGCCATCGGCTTCAACCGCCGCTTCGACCCCAGCATCGCGGACCTGCACCGGACGGTGCGGGAGGGCGGCGTCGGGCGCCTGGAGCAGCTGACCATCGTCAGCCGGGACCCCGAGCCGCCGGGCGCGGCCTACCTCGCCGCCTCGGGCGGGATCTTCCGCGACATGACCATCCACGACCTCGACGTCGCGCGCTTCTTCATCCCCGAGATCGTCGAGGTCACGGCCCGGGCGGAGCAGAGCTTCAGCCCGGAGGTGGCCGCGGCCAACGACTACGACACCGCGACCGTGGTGCTGCGCGGGGCCGGGGGCGAGATCGTCACGATCGTCAACTCGCGGCACTGCAGCTACGGCTACGACCAGCGGCTGGAGGCCTTCGGCGACGCGGGCGCGGCGCGGGTCGAGAACCTGCTCCCGCTGACGACTCGTCGCTTCGGGGCCGACGCCGCGGAGGGCACCACCGCGCCGTACTACTCCTCCTTCGTCGACCGGTACGCCGAGGCCTACCGCGCCGAGCTGCGCGAGTTCGCCGAGGGCGTCCGCTCGGGGACGGTGCGCAATCCGGGCTTCGAGGACGGCCGCGCGGCCCTGGTGCTGGCCGACGCCGCCCAGGAGTCCGCGGAGAGCGGCGTCGCGGTGGCGGTGGACCCGAGCGGCCTCGCGGGGGGCGAGGGGCGCGAGGGGCTCTCGGCATCGGCCGGGCGCGGCGCCGCGGCGGGACCGGCCTCGTGAGCACCCCGCGCTCCGCGAGCCCGACGCCGCCCGCCGCCGCACCGCGCCTGGTCGCCACCTGCTGGACCAGCGCGGGGACCGCCATGCCGGGGGCCTCCCCCGAGCTGAGCCCCTTCGACGCGCTCGAGCGGGTCCGCGTCGCGGCCGAGGAGGGCTGGGCGGGCGTCGGCTTCGGCCAGGACGACCTGCGCCGGGTCCGCGAGACCATCGGCTTCCCCGCCCTGCGGGAGCGCATCGAGGCGGCCGGCCTGGAGCACGTGGAGGTCGAGCTGTGCTCCGGGTGGTGGGAGGAGGACGCCACCTGGCGGGAGACCTGGGAGCTGCTGCTCGACGCCGCGGAGGCCCTCGGCGCCGCGTTCGTCAAGGCGGGCACGGCCTTCGGGGAGCCGGTGGCCGACGTCGGACCCCTGGTGGGGCCGTTCCGACGGCTCGCGGAGGAGGCGGCTGCCCGAGGGACGCGCGTGGCGCTGGAGCCGCTGCCCTTCGCGATGGTCGCCTCGGTCCCGCAGGGCGCCGAGCTGGTGCGCCGGGCGGGGCATCCGGCGGGCGGGCTCGTCGTCGACTTCTGGCACGTCTTCCGGGCCGGCACGACGCTGGCCGAGCTGGAGCGCTGCCTCGCGCCGGGGGACGTGTTCGGCGTCGAGCTGTGCGACGCCGACGCCGAACCCGCCGCGGGCGCGACCCTCTTCGAGGACACCCGCGACCACCGGCGGCTGATCGGCGCGGGCGACCAGGACGTGGCAGGGTTCGTCGCCACGATGCGCCGGGTGGGGTTCGAGGGGCCGTGGGGCGTGGAGATCCTTTCGCGCGAGCACCGGCGGCTGCCCCTGCGCGAGGCGCTGACGGCCGCCCGAGACTCGGCGCTGCCGGTGCTGCGCGGCGCGGCCTGAGTCGGCGGAGCACCGGGGCGCGGCTGAGTCGCCAACCGCGAGCCGGGGCGCGGCCTGAGTCGCCAACCGCGAGCCGGGCGACGATCCGGTGAGCTGCCACCCGCCGACCCCTCGCCTCACCCCAGCGTCGAGGCGCGCATCACCAGCCCGGGCCGTACCAGCTCCTCGTCACCGGGAGCGTCCGGGTCCTCGAGCGCGGCGAGGACCCGCTCGGCCGCGAGCCGCCCGATCTCCGCGTTGCGCGGGTCCACCGAGGTCAGCGAGATGCGGGGCAGGCCCGCGAGGTAGGTGTTGTCGAAGCCCGCGACCGCGAGATCCCGCGGCAGGGTCAGCCCCGCCTCCTCCGCGGCGGCCTGCACGCCGATCGCGGCCAGGTCGTTGACGGCGATAACGGCGGTGGGCCGGGGGTCGCTCGCGAGCAGCCGCGCGCCGGCGTCGGCGCCCTCGCGCTCGCCGTAGGAGGCGGGGTGGACGATCTCCTCGAGCCCCCGGGTCCGGCACGCCTCGAGGTAGGCGTCGAGCCGCAGGCGGGAGACGCCGCCGCCCTCCCCGCCCACGAAGGCGATGCGGCGGTGGCCCCGCTCCACGAGGTGGTCGAAGAGCAGCTCCATGCCCGCCCGGTCGTCGACGCGGACGGAGGTCTGCCCGGCGTCGGCCTCCGGCGCGGCGCTCGCGTAGACCAGGGGGATGCCCCGCGGCAGGGCCGAGGCGTCGGCCACCGTGCCGATGACCATCAGCGCGCGGGGGCGCAGGTCCTGGAGCATGGCCATGACGCGGTCGTCCACGATCCCGTACCGCTCGCCCGCCCCCGCGACGCCGGGCACGCTCGCGCTGGTGATGAGGCCGTACTGGCCGTGGGCGTCGAGGACGGCGCGGGCGGCGTCGGCGATGTCGGCGAACAGCGGGTTGCGCAGGTCCACCACCACGACGCCGATGAAGGGCGAGCCCTCGGCCGCGAGCGAGCGGGCCAGGAAGTTGGGCTGGTAGCCGAGCTCCTCCGCGGCGTCGCGGATCCGGCGCAGGCGCGACTCGCTGACCCGCGCGGGGTCCTTGAACGCCAGGGAGACCAGGGACTTGGAGACCCCCGCCTGCGCGGCGACGTCGCGGATGGTGGCCCGCGGGGCGGCGCCTGCTGGCTTGCTCATGGGGACCATCTTGGCACAGGAGGGCGGCGGACCGACGTCGCCCGGCCGGGCCCCGCGCCGTTACCGCGCGCGGGGTGCCTCGGGGACCGCGGCCTCCGGCAGCGCCCGCCGGATCCGGTCGGTGGCGGCGTCGAGGGAGTCGGTGACCACCCCGGCGGCCGCCCGCGCGTCGCCGGAGGTCACGGCCTCCAGGAAGCGCTCGTGGTAGGCCAGGAGGGAGGAGGGCTCCCCCCGGTCCAGCTCCTCCCGGACCCCGACGATCTTGAAGTGCCGGCAGCGCCCCCAGAGCGAGCGGATCGAGTCCACCAGCACGGGGTTGCCGGTGGCTGCGTAGACGACCGAGAGGATCTCCTCGTCGCGGTCCAGGTAGTCGATGACGCTGCGGCGCTCCAGGGCCTCGCGCACGGCCCGGTCCAGCTGGGCCAGCCGCTCGACGTCGTCCGCCGTGACCCGGAAGGCCCCGCGCTCCGCCGCGCCCACCTCGAGCAGCCGCCGCACCTCGTAGACGTGCAGCAGCTCCTCGGGCGTGAAGTCCTTGACCACCGCGCCCCGGTAGGGCTTGGTCTCGACCAGGCCGGCCTCCTCGAGGCGCTTGATGGCCTCGCGGACCGGCATGACGCTGATGCCCAGCTCGGCCGCGAGGTCGCGGATCTGGAGCCGGCGGCCGGCGGCGTACTCGCCGCTCACGATCGCCGCGTGGACGGCCTCGAAGGCCTGGTCGCCGACGCGGGCACCCGTCTCGAGCTTCGATAACACCATGTCCTCCACTATAGCCAGACGGCACCGCCGTCAGCCCTGCTTGATCCGGTCCAGGGCCCCGGTCTCGATCGCGGTCTTCCACCATTCCGCGCCCTGGATGCCCAGGGCCTCCGGGTCGAAGGTCGGGTCCACCCCGGCGCGCCGCTGCCGGTCGTAGTCCTTGACCACCTTCCAGACCACCGGCGTCAGCAGCAGGACGCTGATCATGTTCAGCCACGCCAGCAGCCCGTACCCGATGTCGCCGGCCGCCCACATCGCATCGGCGCTGACGACCGCCCCGAAGAAGGAGATCGCGAGCGCCCCCGCCTTGAGGATGTTCTCCAGGAGCCGGTTGCGCCGCTCCCCGAGGATGAAGACCAGGTTGGTCGTGGCGACGTAGTAGAAGAACACCTGGGAGGTGAACGCGAACAGGAGCACCGCGACGGCCACGAAGACGCTACCCCACCCCGTCAGGGAGGTGTCGATGGCCTCCTGCACGAAGTTCGGCCCGGCCACCACGCCCGGCACGTTGTCGACGATGAAGCCGCCGCCGACGCTGTCCACGACGTGGTACCTGCCGGTGATGACGATCATGAGTCCCGTGGCCATGCAGATCAGCAGCAGGTCGATGTAGATGCTGAACGCCTGGATGACGCCCTGCTTCCCGGGGTGGCTCGCCCGGGCGGCGGCCGCGGAGAAGGTGCCCTCGCCGAACCCGGTCGCCGAGGCGAACACGGCCCGCCGCACGCCCCAGGCGACGGCGTAGCCCACGATGCCGCCGAAGACCTGGTCGATGCCCAGGCCCGAGAGCACGATGACGCTCAGCGCCTCCGGGACCCGCTCGAGGTTGAAGCAGATGACGACCAGCGCGGTCAGCAGGTAGCCGATCGCCATGAAGGGCACCACGGCCTGCGCGACGTGGACGATGCGCTTGGTCCCGCCGATGATGACCAGGGCGAGGAGACCGGTGACGATCAGGCCGGTGCCCCAGGTCGGCAGGCCGAAGGCGAGCTCGGCGCTCGAGGCGATGTTGTTGGCCTGGATGCCGGGGAAGACGAAGCCGTAGCCGAGCATCGCGGTCAGGGCGACGATCATCGCGAGCCAGGGGAGCTTGAGCCCGAACCTGATGTAGTACGGCATCCCGCCGCGGTCCTCGTCGTGGAGGTGCCGCTTGTAGACCTGGGCCAGCACGGCCTCGGCGTAGGCGCACGTCGACCCCAGGAGTCCCGTGATCACCATCCAGAGGAGGGAGCCGGGCCCGCCCATGGCGATCGCCGTCGCGACGCCCGCGATGCTGCCGACGCCGACGCGGCTCGACATGGTGAGCGCGAGCGTCTGGAACGAGGACAGCCCGCCCTCGCCGCTCTTGCTGTGCCGCAGCTGACTGATCATGTCCGGCAGCCTGCGGAACTGCACGCCTTTGGTCACGAAGGTGAAGAACGCGCCCACGGCGAGCGCGAAGTACGCCAGGGGATCCCAGATCCAGCCGCTGATGGTCGTCAGTGCTTCCATCGTTACTCTCCGATGTGTGGTGACACCCATCACGAAGATGCCGCCATGCTACACGAGACCCCCGCCGCCTCCAACAGGCCGGCAGAGGCCCGCCCCCGGGGAAGCGAAGTGGTCGCGGGGCATTGACATCTCCCTCCGGGTCCCCAACAATAATGTCATTGTGATCACATATCACGGCATCAGCAGCCCCGCGGCGCCCCGCTGTCCCATCATTCACTGACACCCATGACGAGGTCCGCGGCTCGCCCCGGGGCCGCTGATGCCCCTCACCCCCCCTCACGCGACGCCAGGAGACCGATGACCGCCGACGACGCCGCCCTCCGGCGCCCCATGAGCGTCGAGCCGGAGGCGCTGCGGCGGCTCTGCGTCGCGGCGGCGCGCCGCTCGGGCGCGGACCGCGAGACCGCGGAGGCCCTGGCCCGCTCGATCGTCCTCGCCGAACGGCGCGGCCGCCCCCAAGTGGGCGTCACACACCTGCTCGACTACCTCGCGGCGCTCGAGGCGGGCGCCATCCGCGGCGATGCCGAGCCGCTCACGGACCGCCGCGGCGTCGTCCTCCGGGCCGACGCCCGCCGGAACATCCCGCACGTCGCCTTCGAGCGGCTGCTGCCGGAGCTGACCGCCGAGGCCCGGCGCAGCGGCGTCGCGGTCCTGGCCGTGCGCGAGGCCTACACCTGCGGCGAGCTCGGCCACTTCACCTCGGCCGTGGCCGAGGAGGGCCTCGTGGCGCTGGCCGCCGCGAACTCGCCCGCCCTGGTGGCCCTCGGCGCCGCGGGCGGCGCGGTGCTGGGCACCAACCCCTTCTCCCTCGCGGCCCCGGCCCCCGAGGCCCCCGTGCTCGTGGACCAGGGCATCGGCCGGGTGGCCTACGTGTCCATCCGGGAGGCCGCGCAGCGCGGCGAGAGCCTGCCCCCGGGCTGGGCCCTGGACCGGGACGGCCGCGAGACCTCCGACGCCGGCGCGGCGCTCGAGGGCTCGCTGCTGCCCGACGGCCTCAAGGCCGCCAACCTCGGCCTGGTCGTGGAGATCCTCGCGGGCCTGGCCGGCGGGTCCTGGTCGGTCGACGCCCCGCCCTTCGACGGCGGGGCCGAGAGCCCGCGCGTCGGCCTCTTCCTCCTGGCCCTCGACCCCGAGCTGGCCGGCCCGGGCTTCCTGGACCGGCTCGGACGGCACGTCGCGCGCCTGGAGCGGGAGCACGGCGTCGCCGTCCCGGGCCGGCGCCGCGCGCGCCTGGACCGCGTGGAGCTCGACGCCGCCCTGCTGGCCGACCTGCGGCGTCGGGCCGGGGAAGCCGAGATCGCAAGAAGGCTCCGGGACCGCCCCGCGAGATGAGCCGAACCCGCCCCATCGCAGAGGCCGGGCCCGCCACCCCGAGGGATGGCGGGCCCGGCCTCCCGGCGCGGTTCACCGGCGCGTGCGCGGCGTCAGCGTCCGTGGTTGATCTGCACGTGCTTGGTCCGGGAGTAGTCCTGGAGCGCGTAGATCGAGAGGTCGCGGCCGTAGCCGGAGCCCTTGAACCCGCCCCAGGGGACCTCGTTGGCCAGGACCAGGTGGGAGTTGACCCACACCGTGCCGGCGTCGATGCGCTGGGGCACCTCGAGCGAGCGCGCGGCGTCGCGGGTGAACACCGAGGCCGCGAGGCCGTAGGGCACCTCGTTGGCGCGCCGGATGGCCTCCTCCTCGTCGGAGAAGGTCTCCACAGTGACCACGGGTCCGAAGATCTCCTCCTGCGAGGCCTCGGAGCCGGGCGCGACGCCGGTCAGGACGGTCGGAGCGACGAAGAAGCCCGCGCCCTCCGCGGCCCCGCCGCCGATCGCCGCCGTGGCCCCGTCGGCCTGGGCGCGCTCGAGGAAGCCGAGCACGCGCTCGTAGTGGTCCTTCGAGACCAGCGGGCCGATCTCGACGTCGTCCCCGGCCGCCGGGTCCCCCACCACGAGGGAGGAGACCTGCTCCACCAGCAGCTCGACGAAGCGCTCCGCGACCGACTCGTGGACCAGGACGCGCGTGCCGGCCCCGCACTCCTGACCGGAGTTCCAGTACCCGGCCGCGCGCAGGGCCTCGGCGGCCTGCGGCAGGTCCGCGTCCTCGAAGATCACCACCGGCGCCTTGCCGCCCAGCTCGAGGTGCACGCGCTTGAGCGACTCGCTGGCGCCGGCCGCGACCGCCTGACCGCTGCCGACGCTGCCGGTCACGGCCACCAGCGCGATGTCCGGGTGCTCGGAGAGCCGGGCCCCGACCTCGCGGCCCTGCCCCGTGACGACGTTGAACACGCCGTCGGGCAGCAGGTCCCCGACGATCTCGAGCAGCTTGAGCGTGGTCAGCGGCGTCTGCTCCGCCGGCTTGAGCACCAGGGTGTTGCCCGCGGCCAGGATCGGCGCGATCTTCCAGGCGCCCATGAGCAGGGGGTAGTTCCAGGGCACGATCGCCCCGACCACGCCCACCGGCTCGCGCAGGACGATCGAGGTGTGGTCCTTGACGTACTGGGCCGAGCCGAGCTCGGTGAAGGCCCGGCAGGCGCCGGCGCAGAAGCGGAAGATGTCCACGGTGCCGGCGACGTCGTCGTCGGCCACCTCGCGGGGCTTGCCGGCGTTGAAGGCCTCCAGGCGGGCCAGCACGTCCGCGTGCTCCTCGATGCGGTCCGCGATCTTCAGCAGCAGCTCGGAGCGCTCCTTGGGCGTGATGCCGCGCCAGGCGGGGAAGGCCGCCGACGCCGCGTCCACGGCCTGGTCGACCTGATCCACGGTGCCCCGCGGCACGTCGGCGATGGCCTCGCCGGTCGCGGGGTTCACCAGGGTCGTGACGTTCCCGGAGACCTCGTCCCGGAACGCGCCGTCGATGTAGTTCTTCAGCGGCGGAAGCTCGGAGGTCTCGACCAGCGCGGCGCGGGCCTCGCGGCGGACCTTGATATTGGTGGGTGCTGCGGTCATCACTTGCTCACCTTCTCCAGCGAGGCCAGGGCCTCCTCGATGCGTGCGTTGGCTGCGGGCGAGATCTCGCCCATGGGGCTGCGGGGCGCGCCCACCGGCTCCCCCTGGATCCGCAGGCCGGCCTTGACGGCGGCGATGAACGGCTCCGAGATCATCGCGTCGATGACGGGGTACAGGCGGGCCCACTCGGCGCGTGCCTCGTCAAGGCGGCCCTCGGTCACGGCGCGGTAGACCGAGACGATCTCCCCGGGCACCACGTTGGCGGCCCCGGCCATGACGCCGGCCGCGCCCTCCAGCAGGGCGCTGTAGATGAACGTGTCCCACCCGATGAAGGTGTCGATCACGTCGCCGTGGTGGTGGATCAGGCGCAGGGCCTGCTCCCAGTCGACGCTCGAGTCCTTGATGTAGCGGATGTTCTCGTGCTTCCGGGCGAGGCGGCCCACGGTGTCGGGGTCGAGGTTCACGCCCGTGGCGCCGGGGATGTTGTACAGCATGACCGGGAGCTCGACCGAGGAGGAGACCTCCTCGATGTAGGCCACGGTCTCCTCGAGCGAGAGCGGCTCGTAGTAGGGGGTGACCAGCATGAGGACGTCGGCGCCGGCCGCGCGGGCCGCCTCGGAGTGGCGGAGCGCCTCCTGGGTTGTCGTCGCGCCGGTCTGGGCGATGACGGGGACCCGGCCGCCCACGTGCTCGGTGACGGCGTCGACCAGCCGGCGCCGCTCGTCGGGGGTGAGGGAGGCGAACTCCCCGGTGGAGCCGCCGGCGACGACGCCGTTCACGCCGGCCTCCACGGACCGGTCGACGACGCGCCGCAGGGCGGGGACGTCGATGTTCTCGTCGGCGTCGAAGGGGGTGGTCAGTGCGGTGAGGACACCGCGGATCTCCTGGGGCATGATGCTCCTTTGCGCGTTCGTGAGGGGTGGTGGTGGTCTGCGCCCGGGGCTCAGGCGGCTTCGGTGAGGGGGTGCCCGGCCGTGGACGGGGCGGCGTGGGTCTGCCGCTCCGTGGCCAGCAGGCTCGCCGCGTTCTGGGCGGCGGTGAACGCCGAGGTGATGGCGGTCTCGGTGTAGAGCGTGCCCAGGTAGTCCCCGGCGAGGAAGACCCGGTCGGCGGGGCGCATCAGGACGTCCTGGAGCTTCCCGCGGCCGGGGAAGCAGTAGGGCGCGCCCGTCTCCCAGCGCTGCACGTGCGCCTCCTCGACGATCCCGGCGAAGCCGGGCAGCACCTGGTCCAGGTCGGAGACGTAGGTGTCGACGATCTCCTCGTCGGTCTTCGGCAGCAGCCGCTCCGCCAGGCTCGCCGGGGAGAAGGTCATGATGCTGCCGCCGGGCTGCCGGTGGCTCTCGGTCCCGCGGACGATGTTGCCCATGTTCAGGGCCACGTTGAAGGACCGCTTGGGCGTCGCGATGCCGTAGGCGCCGTCCCACGGCTGCGGGCCCTGCTCGTTGGTGAGGAAGGCCGCGCTGACGTAGGAGCCGTACTTGACCTGCGCCAGCGCCTCGCGGGTGTCCGCCGGGAGGTCGACGCCGATCCGGTGGCTCACCGTGGCGGGGGTGGCCAGGATGGCCGTGCGCGCGGTGACCTCGCGGTCCTCGCCGTCCCGGCGGTAGCGCACCACCACGTGATCCTTGTGCTGCACGACCTCCTGGACCTGGGCGCCGAGCTCGATCCGCTCGTGCTGCGAGGCCGCGATGGTCTCGGTCAGCGTCGAGGGGCCGCCCAGGATGCTGCGGCTCAGACCCTGCCCGATGTTCCACACCAGGCTGAAGTACCCGATGCCCGCGCCGGCCGAGATCTGCTCGGGGTCGCCCGCGGAGCGGGTCACGGTCGGCCGGAACAGCGCCTCGGCGTCCTCCGGGATGTCCCCGAGGTGGTCGGCGAAGGACCGGTCGTTCTCGAAGTCGTAGATCCGCTGCTGCCGCTGCTCGCCGCTCTCGCCCGGGCGGCGCCGGGTGGCCTTGGCGTAGCGGAAGACGTCGGCGCTGACCTTCATGCCCGACTTCAGCATCGCGACCCGGTCGGACAGCGCCATGGGGATGCGGAACGGGTAGGTCTGGACGGGGCCCTTGAGCAGCAGCTTGCCGTTCATCGAGACGCCGGCCAGGGAGCCGGGGACGTCGATGGCGCGGGTCCCGGTCTCGGTGAGCAGCTCGTGGGTCGAGGTGTTGGGGCCGCCGAAGACGTGGCCTCCCCAGTTGAGGAAGTACTGGCCGCGCTTCTCCGAGCGGATGCGCCCGCCGATGCGGTCCCCGGACTCCAGGACGAGGGTGTCCCAGTGCCTGAGCCGCCAGGCGGCCGACAGGCCGGCGAGCCCTCCTCCGATGATGACTGCGTCCTTCACGGGATCATCCCTTTCACGAAACGGCCGCCGGTGAGCCTCGAGAGCGCTCCCCCGGACGGCGAGAATGCCTGCGGGCGACAGCAGGACCACCGCCGAGCCGGCCCGGGCGAACCCGGCCCACGACCCGCGGGGAGGACGAACCGGGCGGGGTCGTCCTCGGCCACCCCGGCCGTCCATCTGTTGTCTAGAACACACTAACTCTGTGATCACACATCACACAAGCGGTTCGTGCACCACTTTTCCGTGTCCGGGACCCGCCGTGCACCCGGGGCCGTCTCCACCCCGCACCGTCGGCCGCCCGGCCCCACCACGGCACCGGCGGGGCCCTTCGCCACGGCACCGACCGGGCCGCGTTGCTACAGCACCGACCGGGCGGCGTCGTCGAAGTGCGCCACGTGCTCGCGGGCCAGCCGCTCGGCGCGCTCCTCGTCACCGGCCAGGATGCGCTCCACGAGCGCCAGGTGCTCCCCGATGTGCCCCTCCATCGGCGGGAGCCGGTCCATGATCAGGCACCACATCCGGGTCACCAGGTTGTCCAGGCGCACCAGGGCCTCCTCCAGGTGCGGGCTCCTGGCCGCCTGGCTGATCAGCCGGTGGACGCGGAGGTCCAGCTCCATGAGGTGCCGGCGGTCGGCGTCGGAGGCCGTCTCCCGGATGGCGTCCAGGGCCTCCGCGAGCTCGCCCCGGACCTCGCCGCCGGTGAAGGAGGCGGCGCGGTGGGCGGCCAGCGGCACCAGCACCCGGCGCATCTCGGAGATCGGGGTGATCTCGGTGAGGTCCACGTTGGCGGCGAAGGTGCCGCGCCGGGCGAAGGTGACCACGAGGTGGTCCGCCTCCAGCCGCTTGAGGGCCTCGCGCAGCGGCGTGCGCCCGACGTCGAGCTCCCGGCTCAGCGCGGCCTCGCTCAGGGGAGCGCCCGGTGCGATGTCCAGCAGCGTGAGCCGGTCGCGCAGGGTGTGGTAGGTGCGCTCGGCCATCGAGGCCGACGGCGCCGGGGCGGCGGTGACGAGTTCGGCGGTCACGGGGTCACTCCTTCGGGACGCTGGGAAAATCGGTCGCTTCACACTATTGCGTGTGTTCCACCACTCATTCTAGGCTAAGCGACAACTGATATATCAGTTGACGATCACACGGATGGAAGCGGGACAGCCCATGACCGACTACACGCCCCTCGCCGACGCCTCGCTGACCGCCGACCTGGCGGAGCTGGACCCCCTGGTGGCCGAGCAGATCGACCGGGAGCTGGCCCGCCAGCGCACCGGCCTGGAGATGATCGCCTCGGAGAACCACACCGCGCAGGCGGTGATGGCGGCCCAGGGCTCGGTGCTGACCAACAAGTACGCGGAGGGCTACCCGGGCCGGCGCTACTACGGGGGCTGCGAGCACGTCGACGTCATCGAGCAGGTCGCGATCGAGCGCGCCAAGGGGATCTTCGGCGCCGAGTACGCCAACGTCCAGCCGCACTCGGGCGCCCAGGCCAACGCCTCGGTGATGCACGCGCTCATCACCCCGGGGGACACCATCCTCGGGCTGAACCTGGCCCACGGCGGCCACCTGACCCACGGGATGAAGCTGAACTTCTCCGGGAAGCTCTACCACGTCATCGACTACGGGGTGGACGAGAAGACCCACACCGTGGACATGGACGAGGTGGAGGCCCTGGCCGTGAAGTACCGGCCCAAGCTCATCATCGCCGGCTGGTCCGCCTACCCGCGCGTGCTGGACTTCGCCCGGTTCCGCGCGATCGCCGACGAGGTCGGCGCCTACCTCATGGTGGACATGGCCCACTTCGCCGGGCTGGTGGCGGCCGGGCTGCACCCGAGCCCCGTGCCCCACGCCCACGTCGTGACCACCACGACCCACAAGACCCTGGCCGGCCCGCGCGGCGGCCTGATCCTCACCAACGACGCCGCCGTGGCCAAGAAGGTCAACTCGGCCGTCTTCCCCGGCCAGCAGGGCGGCCCGCTCGAGCACGTGATCGCCGGCAAGGCCGTGGCGTTCAAGATCGCCGCCTCGCCCGAGTTCGCGGAGCGGCAGCGGCGCACCGTCGAGGGCGCCCGGATCCTCGCCCGGCGGCTGACCCGGCCCGACGTCGCCGAGCGCGGCATCACGGTCGTCTCCGGCGGGACCGACGTGCACCTGGTGCTCGTGGACCTGCGCGACTCCCCGCTGGACGGCAAGCGCGGCGAGGACCTGCTCGCCCAGGTCGAGATCACCGTGAACCGCAACGCCGTGCCCTTCGACCCTCGCCCGCCCATGGTCACCTCGGGCCTGCGCATCGGCACCCCGGCGCTCGCCACGCGCGGCTTCGGGGAGGCGGCCTTCGAGGAGGTCGCCGACGTCGTCGCCGAGCTGCTCATCGCGGGCACCGCGGCCGACGACGTCGACCCCGGGCCCCTCGAGTCCCTCCGCGAGCGGGTGCGCGCCCTGGCGGACGCCCACCCCCTCTACCCCAGCCTGACCCCCGCGACCACCCCGATCGGAGCGTGACCATGGCGGAGAAGCTGCCGGAGCACCCGGACTTCCTCTGGCGCAACCCGGACCCCCAGTCCAGCTACGACGCCGTGATCGTCGGCGGCGGCGGGCACGGTCTGGCCACGGCCTACTACCTGGCCAAGGAACACGGCATGACCAACATCGCCATCCTCGAGCGCGGCTGGCTGGCCGGCGGGAACATGGCGCGCAACACCACGATCATCCGCTCCAACTACCTGTGGGACGAGTCGGCGGGGATCTACGAGAAGTCGCTGCAGCTGTGGGAGCAGCTGCCCGAGGAGCTCGACTACGACTTCCTCTTCTCCCAGCGCGGCGTCCTGAACGTGGCCCACACGATGCAGGAGGTCCGCGACGCCCAGCGGCGGGTCAACGCCAACCGGCTCAACGGCGTCGACGCCGAGTACCTCGACCCGCAGCAGGTCAAGGAGGTCTGTCCGATCATCAACGTCTCGGACGAGATCCGCTACCCCGTGATGGGCGCGACCTACCAGCCGCGCGGCGGCATCGCCAAGCACGACCACGTGGCCTGGGCCTTCGCCCGCGCCTGCGACCGGATGGGCGTGGACATCATCCAGAACTGCGAGGTGACCGGGTTCCTCAAGGACGGCGAGCGCGTCGTCGGGGTCGAGACGACCCGCGGGAGGATCGCCTGCGGCAAGGTCGGCCTGGCCGCCGCCGGGCACTCCTCGATCCTGGCCGAGATGGCCGGGGTGCGGCTGCCCATCCAGTCGCGGCCGCTGCAGGCGCTGGTCTCGGAGCTCTTCGAGCCGGTCCACCCCACGGTGGTCATGTCCAACCACATCCACGTCTACGTCTCGCAGGCCCACAAGGGCGAGCTGGTCATGGGCGCGGGCGTCGACTCGTTCAACGGCTACGGCCAACGGGGCGGGTTCCACATCATCGAGGACCAGATGGCGGCCGCGGTCGAGCTGTTCCCGATCTTCGCCCGGGCGCACCTGCTGCGGACCTGGGGCGGGATCGTGGACACGACCCTCGACGCCTCGCCCATCATCTCCCCGACCCCGGTCGAGGGACTGTACGTCAACTGCGGCTGGGGCACCGGCGGGTTCAAGGGGACCCCGGCCGCCGGGCTGACCTTCGCCCACACCATCGCCACCGGCGCCCCGCACCCGCTGAGCGCGCCGTTCGTGCTGGACCGCTTCGAGACCGGCCACCTGATCGACGAGCACGGCGCGGCCGCCGTCGCCCACTAGAAGGCAAGGAGCGCACACACACCATGCTGCAGATCGACTGCCCGCACTGCGGGCCGCGCGACGAGATCGAGTTCCACTACGGCGGCGAGGCCGACGTCGAGTACCCGGTCGACCCCTACGAGCTCTCCGACGCCGAGTGGGCCGAGTTCCTCTTCTACCGGGGCAACCCGAAGGGCGCGTTCACCGAGCGGTGGATGCACTCGATGGGCTGCCGGAAGTGGTTCAACGCCGTGCGGGACACCCGCACCTACGAGTTCTCGAGCACCTACCCCCTGGGCCGGGCACCCGCCGCCGACCCCGTCCCGACCACCGGCCGCCTCGTCGAAGGGAACACCCGATGACCGCCTCGCGCCTGAGCGCCGACCGCACCCCCGGGCACGGCATCGACCGCGCCGCGCCCCTGTCCTTCACGTTCGAGGGCGCCGCGCGCACCGGCCTGCGGGGCGACACGGTGGCGAGCGCCCTGCTCGCCGGCGACGCCCTGGAGTGCGGGCCCTCGCTGTACCTCTCCCGGCCCCGCGGCATCCTCGCCGCCGGCGTCGAGGAGCCCAACGCCCTGATGCACCTCGCCGCCCGCGGGCCCGGGCACGCCGAGGAGTCGATGCTGGCCGCGCCGGTGATCGGGCTGACCGAGGGCCTGGCGGGCCGCTGGCTGCAGGGGCGCGGGCAGCTGGACCCGGCCGGTGACGCGGCCGAGTACGACCGCATGTACGTCCACGCCGACGTCGTGGTGGTCGGCGCGGGGCCGGCCGGCGTCGCCGCGGCCCGGGAAGCCGCCAAGACCGGCGCCCGCACCTACCTGATCGACGACCAGCCCCAGCCGGGCGGCTTCCTCCTCTCAACTCGAGACGAGGAGATCGACGGCGAGGACGCCGTGGCCTGGTGCCGCCGCGCCGTCGAGCGGCTGGGCGCCCTGGAGGACTTCACCTACCTGCCGCGCACCACGGCGATCGGCTCCTACGACTCCAACTACGTCGTGGCGGTGCAGAACCGCACCGACCACCTGCCGGTCGAGGAGCGGCCCGGGGTCTCCCGGCAGCGGACCTGGCATCTGCGGGCCCGCCGGGTCGTGCTGGCCACCGGGTCCCACGAGCGGCCGATCGTCTTCGCGGACAACGACCGCCCCGGCGTCATGCTCTCCTCCGCGGTGCGCACCTACCTCAACCGCTACGGCGTCGCCGCCGGGCAGCGCGTCCTGGTGGCCACCACCGACGACTCCGCCTACGACCTGGTGCAGGACCTGCGCCGGGCCGGCGTCGGCATCGCCGCGGTGGTGGACTCCCGGCCCGAGCCCTCCGAGCGTGCCGCCCGCGAGCTCGCGGACGCGGGCGCCCGGGGGATCTTCGGCGCGGCCGTGATCGGCACCGAGGCGGGCGAGGGCTCACCGCGGGTGGCCCGGGCGACCGTCAGCCGCCTCGACGCCAACGGCGGCCTGACCGGAGAGCCCGAGACCCTGGAGACCGACCTGCTCGCCGTCTCCGGGGGCCACTCCCCCGTGGTGCACCTGCACTCGCAGCGGCAGGGCGCCCTGCGCTGGGAGCCGTCCATCGCCGGCTTCGTCCCCGAGGCCCCCGTGCGGGGCCAGGACACCGCGGGCGCGCTCAACGGCTCGCTCTCGCTGGCCGAGGCGCTCGCCGAGGGCGCGCCGGCCGGGCACCGCGCGGCCGCCGACTGCGGGCTGAGCGCCCCGCTCATGGTCCCGGCCGCCGGCGCCGAGTCCCGGGAGGGCGTCCCGACCGCGGCACCCCGGCCCCTGTGGCTGGTCCCGGGGCCCTCCGGCGTGCCGGGCGAGTGGGACACCCACTTCGTGGACCTGCAGCGGGACCAGACGGTCGCGGACGTGATGCGGGCCGTGGGCGCCGGGATGCGCTCGGCCGAGCACGTCAAGCGCTACACCTCGATCTCCACCGCGCAGGACCAGGGCAAGACCTCCGGCGTGCTGGCCCTGGGCGTGCTCGCCGAGGTCTTCGGGGCCGAGGATCCTTCGGCGATCGGGCCCACCACCTTCCGGGCCCCCTTCGCGCCGGTGCCCTTCGCGGCGCTCGCGGGGCGGCGTCGGGGTCACCTGTTCGCCCCGGCCCGGACCACCAACATGCACCCGTGGCACGTGGCGCACGGCGCGATGTTCGAGGACGTCGGGGAGTGGAAGCGGCCCTGGTACTACCCCCGCGGGGGCGAGGACCTGGACGCCGCGGTGCTGCGCGAGTGCGCGGCCGTGCGGGGGTCCGTGGGGATGCAGGACGTCTCCACGCTGGGCAAGATCGAGATCCGCGGGGCCGACGCCGCCCAGTTCCTCAACCGGATCTACACCAACGGCTTCGCCAAGCTCGCGGTGGGCAAGGGCCGCTACGGCCTGATGTGCACCCCGGACGGCATGCTCTTCGACGACGGCGTGACCCTGCGCATCGCCGAGGACCGGTTCTACATGACCACCACCACCGGCGGCGCGCCCAAGGTCCTCGACTGGCTCGAGGAGTGGCACCAGACGGAGTGGCCGGACCTCGACGTCGTGTTCACCTCGATCACCGAGCAGTGGAACACGGTGGCCGTGGTCGGGCCGAGGTCCCGCGCCGTGGTCGCCAAGATCCTGCCCGAGCTCGATGTCTCCAACGAGGCGTTCCCGTTCATGGCCTTCCGCGAGACGGTCCTGTCCAACGGGGTCCCCGCCCGGGTCTGCCGGGTCTCGTTCTCCGGCGAGCTCGCCTTCGAGATCAACGTGGAGAACTTCTACGGGCTCTCGACCTGGGAGCTGGTGGCCGAGGCCGGCGCGGAGTTCGACATCACCCCCTACGGCACCGAGACCATGCACGTGCTGCGCGCGGAGAAGGGCCTGATCATCATCGGACAGGACACCGACGGCACCGTGACCCCACAGGACGCGGGCATGGAGTGGGCGGTGTCCAAGCTCAAGGACTGCATCGGGAAGCGCTCGTTCCAGCGGGCGGACACCTCCCGGACGGACCGGAAGCACCTGGTCGGCGTCCTGCCCGTGGACGGCCGGACCCGCCTGGACGAGGGGGCGCAGCTGATGTCCCGGGACACCCCGGTCACCCCGGAGCAGGGGCCGGTGCCCATGCTGGGGCACGTCACCTCCTCCTACCTCTCGGCCGCCCTGGGCCGCCCCTTCGGGCTGGCCCTGATCAAGGACGGGCGCAACCGCATGGGCGAGGTGGTCAAGACCCTCGCGGGGGACGACGTCGTCGACGTCGAGATCACCTCACCCGTCTTCTACGACCCGGAAGGGGCCCGCCGCGATGGCTGAGCACAGCACCACACCCGAGCGCACCGAGATTGACCGCGCCGAGACCGGCCGCGCCGAGACCGGCCGAAGCGAGACCGGTCCGGGCGGGGACGCCGCACCCGGCGTCGCCCAGGAGCCCGGCGCCCTGGACGCCCTGCGCCGCTCCCCCGCCGGCCACCTCGCCGAGCAGATGCGGGAGGCCGGCACGGACGGCGAGCGCGGGGTGCGCCTCGCGGAGCTGCCGTTCCGCCCCCAGATCGGCGTGCGCAGCTGGCCCGGCACGCCGAGCTGCGACGTCGTCGAGGCCGCGCTGGGACTCCCCATGCCGACCCGCTGCGGCGAGTCCACCGGCGACGCCGCGGGCCTGCACTCCCTGTGGCTCTCGCCGGACGAGTTCCTCGTGGTCGACGCCTCGCGCCGCCAGGTCCCCGGCGAGGCCCGGCGGGCCGAGGAGGCCCTCGAGGGACTCCCGGGCCAGGTCATCGACCTCTCGGGCAACCGCACCATCCTGGAGCTCAGCGGCCCCCGGGCGCGGGCGGTCCTAGAGAAGGGCTGCCACGTGGACCTGCACCCGCGGGAGTTCCCGGTGGGCGCGGTGGCCTCGACGGCGCTGGGCCCGGTCCAGGTGATCCTGCACCGCAGCGACGAGGGGACGTTCCGGGTCTATCCGCGCTCGTCCTTCGCCGAGTACACGGTGCACTGGCTGATCGACGGCATGCGGGAGTTCGCGTCCCCGCCGATCGACTGACGTCCGAGCCGGCCCGCCAGCAGCACCTCGCCGCCCCGGCGTCGAGCCCCCGTTCAAGATGAGGGAGAATCAGACCATGACCGCAACACTTTCGACGACCCCGGAGACCCCGAACGCCACCACGTACGAGTACGTGCTCAACTTCGCCTGCGCCCAGCGCCCCGGCCTCCTCCACGCCCTCACCGGACTCCTCGTGGAGTTCGAGGGCAACATCATCGAGCTCAAGCAGTTCGACGACCCCCGCAGCGACCGCTACTTCCTGCGCATGCACTTCTCGGTGCCGGGCGACTCCCCGGAGACCGTGGACGCGGGCCTGCGCGAGCGCCTGACCCGCCTCGAGACGGACCTCGGCGCCGAGTGGTCCCTGAACCCCCACGCCGCACGACGCCGGGTGCTCATCATGGCCTCGAAGTCGGACCACTGCCTCAACGACCTGCTCTACCGCTCCCGCGTTGGCTCGCTGCCGATCGAGATCGCGGCCGTGGTCTCCAACCACCCGGACCACCGCGAGCTCATCGAGTGGCACGGCATCCCGTACTTCCACGTCCCGGTGGACCCGCAGAACAAGCAGGTGGCCGAGGGCCGGCTGCTGGAGCTGGTGGAGGAGTACGACGTCGAGCTGGTCATCCTGGCCCGCTACATGCAGATCCTCTCGGACGCGCTGACCGCCGAGCTCTCGGGCAAAGCGATCAACATCCACCACTCGTTCCTGCCCTCGTTCAAGGGCTCGAAGCCGTACCACCAGGCCTTCGAGCGCGGGGTCAAGACCATCGGCGCCACGGCCCACTACGTCAACGAGGAGCTGGACGAGGGCCCGATCATCAGCCAGCAGGTCATGCAGGTCGACCACGCCTTCGGGCCGGAGGACCTGGCCGCGGCCGGGCGCGACTCCGAGTGCAAGGCGCTCGCGGACGCGGTCAAGCTGCACTGCGAGTCGCGGGTGTTCGTGGACGGGAACCGCACGATCATCCTGCGCTGAGCCGCGTGGAGGTGCAGGGGGCGGCGCCGCGGTGAGCGGCGCCGCCCCCTTTCCCGTGCGCGAGACCGGAAGCGCCGCGGCATCCGACGCCTCGATTCCGGGTGCCCGACGCGTCAGTCCCGGGCATCCGACGCGTCAGTCCCGGGCGTCCGGCGCCTCGGTCCCGGACGCTCGGCGCCTCAGTCCCAGGAGGGCGGCTCCGGGTCGTACTGGATCTGGCGCTGGACCTCGAGCGCGCGCTCCGCGCCGGCGAGCCGGCCCACCAGGTGCAGCGCCATGTCGATCCCGGCGGAGACCCCCGCGGAGGTGACGACGTCGCCGTCGTCGACCCAGCGCTCCCCGCTGCGCACGACCACGGTCTCGTCCTGGGCCGCCAGCTCGTCGTAGGCGAGGTGGTGCGTGGTGGCGGGCCGGCCGCGCAGCAGCCCGGCGGCCGCGTAGACGAGCGAGCCGGTGCATACGCTGGTCATCAGGGCCCCCGACGCCGCGGCCTCGCGCAGGTAAGCCAGGTGCGCGGCGTCTGCGCACAGGGGCCGGGAGCCCCGGCCGCCCGGCTCGAGGAAGAGGTCCGGCGCGGGGTGCTCCGCGAGGACCCCGTCCGGCTGGATCCGCAGGCCCTTGGCCGCGGTCACGGACCCGCCCGAGGACGACGCCGTGACGACCCGCCACCCGTCCTCCGGGTGGCCCCTGGCCCAGGAGGCCAGCACCTCCCAGGGGCCCACGGCGTCGAGCTCCTCGACGCCGTCGAAGAGGTGGATCACTGCCGTCCTGGTCTCCATGCCACGAGTATGGCACGGGTCACGGGCGCCCGCCCCTCCCCGCTCAGCGCGGGGGCAACAGCAGATCCCCCCGGATCGCGACGCCGTGGAGGGTCCGCGCCCCGACCACGCACCAGGCGGCGACCAGCCCCGCGCAGTAGGCCACGGCGAGGACCGTCACCGCGGTCAGGCCGGTGTGCCCGGCGAGGGCGCTGAGGCCGGTCGCGCAGGTGCCCACCGGGAAGGTGAAGGACCACCAGGTCAGCGAGAACGGCAGCCCGCGCCGGACCGCCCGGAGGGTGAGGACCAACGCCAGCGCCGTCCACAGCAGCGCGAATCCCAGAGCGAGGGCGCCGTAGGCCACCGCGAAGCGGAGCAGGGACCCTGCGACGGCGTCGTCCGCCGCGAGCGGGGCGCGGTCGGCCAGGAGGTTGACGGCCGTGGCCGACTGACCCGCGAAGCCCAGGACGATCCACAGCGTCGGCACCGCCCCCGGCGCCCCGACCCCGTGCCGGACCAGCCGCCGCACGATCAGGGAGGTGACGAGCAGCGAGGCCGCCAGGCTCAGGGCGAAGAGGGCGTAGCACCCCCACAGCAGCGCCTCGCGCGGCAGGCCCGCCGGGGCGTGGGGCAGCAGGAGGGCGCCCGCGGAGGCCGAGACCATCGGCGGGACCACGGGCATGAGCCACCCGCCGAAGGCCTCCTCGGGCCGGTACCGACCGCGCGCGGCGACCAGGCACGGGATCGCGACCGCCCCGATCAGCCCCAGCACCGTGCCGGCTCCCCACAGCGCCCAGGCGAGGTCGACGGCGGCGCGCTCCCCACCCAGTCCCGGCCCAGCAGGAGCGCCCCGCCGCGACCGTCAGCAGCGCCATGGGCGGCGCGCCGTGAAGTGCGCCGTGACCGGGTGCCGGTGGTGCCCGCGCGCGGCCCCGGGTGCCGGGCCCAGTGCAGCGCCGTCGCGAGGACGACGCCGGCCAGCAGGACCGCGGCGAGGGCCCAGACCGCCGTGGCCGCCGTCCGCTGCCCGGGCAGCTGCAGGGGCAGGCTCGCGCCGGCCGTGGCCACGATGCCCGTGCCCATCACCGCGGCGAACCAGTTGGGCGGGACGTGCGCGACGGTGAGGCCCGGGCGCCTCGCCCCCTCCCGCGGAGGCGAGGGGGAACGGCGCACTGACGCCTGGGAGTCGGAGGAGGGGGTCTGCACGAGCATGCCTCCAGTCTGCGGCCCGCCCGGACGGCCGCGCCACGCGCTCTTGGTTGGCGTGGCACAATGTGGGGTTGTGACCAAGCATCGCCTGACCGACCGCGCGCTGGACGTCGACACCCTGGAGATCCTCGAGGGCGTGGCCGAGCTGGGCTCCCTCTCCCGCGCGGCGGAGCGACTCGGGATGAGCCAGCAGGCCGCCTCCGCGCGCCTGGCCGCGGCCGAACGAGCCACCGGGCTCTCCCTGCTGCGCCGCTCCCCCTCGGGCTCCGCGCTGACCCCGACGGGCGCGACCGTCCTGGAGCTGGCCGAGCCCGTGCTCGGCGGGCTGCGCCGCCTGGAGGTCAGCCTCGAGTCGCTGCGGCAGCCGGCCGGCGCCCTCACGGTAGCGGCCTCGCAGACCGTCGCGGAGCTCTTCCTGCCGCGCTGGCTACTGCGCCTGCGGCGGCACCGGCCCGACGCCGCCGTCCGGCTCCTGGCGGGGAACTCGGCGGACGTGCTGGCCCGGATCGCGGACGGCTCGGCGGACCTGGGCTTCGTGGAGGGCCCCTCGATCCCGGCCGGCGTCTCCGCGCGGCCGCTGGAGCCGGACGAGCTCGCGGTCGTCGCCGCACCCGAGCACCCGTGGGCGTGCCGCGGGAGCATCGACGCGCGGGCCCTCGCCGAGGAGGCGCTGCTGGTCCGGGAGGAGGGCTCCGGGACGCGGGGGACGCTGGAGGCCTGGCTCGCGGAACAGGGTCTCGGCCTCGCGGAGCCGGCGGCGGTGCTGGGCACGACGGCGGTGGTCCGCGCCAGCGTCCTGGCCGGCGTCGCGCCCGCCGTCATGAGCCTGCGCACCGTGGCCGCGGAGCTCGAGAGCGGCGCGCTGGTCCGCGTGGCGCTGGAG
>NZ_JANAFB010000028.1 GCF_024199905.1 Rothia santali | reverse complement strand
GCGTCGGCCCCCGCCCGGACCGCGGACCCCGAGGAGGACGACGACGCCCGGACGGCCCGGGCCTGGACGGAGGAGACCGAGCTGCTGCTGGCCCTGCGCCGGGAGCGCGCCGCGGCGCCGGCCGAGGCCGCCCCGCCCACCCACGTCAGCGCGTCCCTGCTCGTGGGCCTCGCGGAGGACCCCGAGCAGGTCAGATCCGGGCTCCGGAGGCCGATGCCGCGCCGTCCCGCCCCGCAGGCGCGCGCCGGGACCCGGTTCCACGAGTGGGTCGAGGAGCACTTCGGCAGCCCCGCCATGCTGGACCTCGGCGAGGCCCTGACGGACCCGGAGGAGGGCGCGGAGCCCGAGCTCGGCCGGCTCCAGGAGGCCTTCCGGGCCAGCCCGTGGTACCAGCGGCAGCCGTGGGCCGTGGAGTTCCCGCTGGAGACCCCGGTCGCCGGCTTCACGGTGCGCGGGCGCATCGACGCGGTCTTCCGCAACGACCCCGCCGCCGGGGGAGCGGAGTGGGAGCTGGTCGACTGGAAGACCGGCCGCGTGCCCACGGGGGCGCGGCTCGAGCACCGGGCGGTGCAGCTCGCGGTCTACCGGCTCGGCTTCGCGCGGCTCATGGGGGTCCCGCTCGAGGACGTCGGGGCGGCCTTCCACTACGTGGCCGAGAACCGGACGGTCAGGCCGGCGCGGATCGCGGACGAGGGCGAGCTGGCGCGGCTGCTGGGGCTGCTGTAGGCGCCGCCGGGGCGGCTAGGAGCTGAGCGCCCCGGACTCCCGCAGGTCCTCCGCGAGGGTCTCCAGCAGCGACACGGCCTCGCTGATCGTGGCGCGGTCGTCCTGCTCCACGGCCCGGACCAGCCACTGGGCCAGCGCGAACTCGGCGTGCAGGTAGGACCGGCGCAGCAGGTGCGGGTCGGGGGCGTGCGGCAGCTGCATCGAGTAGACCTCGAGGATCGTGTCGGCGAGGTCCTGGTCGGGGCAGCTCATGAGCCACGCGAAGTCGCTCGCGGGGTCGGCCACCTGCATGTCCTGCCAGCCGCGGATCGCGGTCATGCGGTCGCCGTCGAGCACGATGTTCTCCTCGGAGAGGTCGCCGTGGATCACCGACGGGTTGAACCGCCACATCGACTCGTCCTCGAGCCAGCCCTCCCACCGGCGCAGCAGCTCCGAGGGGATCTTGCCGGTCCCGGCCGCGTGGTCCAGCTCCGCGAGCATCCGCTGCCGGCACTGGTCCCACGAGTAGAACGGGAGGTCGGCCTCCTGGACCAGCTCCACCGGCAGCGTGTGGATGGTCGCCAGGGCCGTGCCGATCTGGGTGGCCAGCGGCTCGCGCTCGGGGGAGACGACCCGCGAGCGGCGCACCAGCTCGTCGATCTCCACGATCTGGCCGGGGATCTCCGGGTAGACGAAGGACTTCAGCCCGTGGCGGTCCGCCGATCCGACCACCGTGGGCAGCTGGAAGGGCAGCCGGGCGCGCAGCCCCGGCGAGAACGAGTGCAGGATCACGTGCTCGGTCTCCAGCCGCACGCTCGCCTCGATGTTCTCCGGCGCCCGCACGATCCACCGCTGGCGCGCCGAGTCGACCACGAGCGCGCTGCTGTACTCGGGGTTGTCCGGCTCGTGCGGGTACGCGGCCACGGGGAAGAGCCCCGGGACTCCCGCCGAGGCCAGAGCGGCTAACGTTAACGGTGTCAAAGTCACGTCCTTCAGACTACTAGAGACAGATGAAAGCCGGCTGAGCAACATGAGACCCACGCGACACGTCTTCCCCGCCTCCCCGCTCGGGACGGTGCTCCTGGGCACCTACCCGGTGACCAGGAGCGACGCGGAGCGGGAGACGGACGACCCGGTGGCGGCGGCCCTGGGCGACGCGCGGGTGCTCGTCCTCGAGCTGCGGGACGGCACGCTGCCCGTGCGCGAGGCGGACGGCGCGGCCCGGCTGGCTTGGCGCGGTGCCGAGGCGCTGGCCGGCGAGGGCGCGGAGCGGCGCGGGGATCAGGAGCTCGCCCATCTCGGCACCCACTCCGACGGCTCCCCGGTGGTCCTCGACTTCCGCCCTGAGTCCCCGCCCGAGCAGATGGAGGCCGGCGACCCCTGGCCCGGCGACCTCCCCGGCCGGCCCGACGAGACGTGGGAGGGCCTGCGCGAGGCGGCCCCCCGGCTCGACGCCGAGGAGTCCACCTGGGCGACCATCGCCGTCGCGCTGGCCACCTGGCACTCCGAGAGCCCGCACTGCCCCGCCTGCGGCTCGGCCACGCGGATCTCCCACGGCGGCTGGGCGCGGCTGTGCCTGGCCGAGGACCGGGAGATCTTCCCGCGCACCGACCCCGCGATCATCGCCGCGGTCACGCACACCGACGACGACGGCGTCGAGCGCCTCCTGCTCGGCCACTCGACCCGCTGGCCCGAGGGCCGGTTCTCGACCTTCGCCGGCTTCGTGGAGGCCGGCGAGTCCCTCGAGGCCGCCGTGGCCCGGGAGATCTGGGAGGAGGCCGGCATCACGGTGGACCGGGTCGAGTACCGCGGCTCCCAGCCGTGGCCCTTCCCGCGCTCGCTCATGCTCGGCTTCCGGGCCCGCGCGACGGACCTCGACGCCGCCCGCCCCGACGGCCGGGAGATCTCCCGCGTCCGCTGGTTCACCCGCGAGGAGCTCGACGCCGAGGTGCGCGCGGGCCGCCTGATCCTGCCCGGCGCCGTCTCGATCGCCCACCACCTCATCGCCGACTGGTACGGTGAGCCCCTGCCCGAACCGGAGGAGGACCGGACATTCTGAACGCCATGGAATCCGTCGCCGAGGGCGAGGCCCCGCCCAGCCCGGACCAGATCCTCGAGGGCCTCGACCCGGAGCAGCGCGAGGTCGCCACGAGCATCACCGGCCCGGTGTGCGTGCTGGCGGGCGCCGGGACCGGCAAGACCCGCGCGATCACCCACCGGATCGCCTACGGGATCGCCTCCGGGGTCTACGTCCCGCAGCGCGTGCTCGCCCTGACCTTCACGGCCCGCGCCGCCAACGAGATGCGCAACCGCCTGCGCCAGCTGGGCGCGCCCGGGGTGCAGGCCCGCACGTTCCACGCCGCCGCGCTGCGTCAGCTGCAGTACTTCTGGCCCCAGGCGGTCGGCGGCACGCCGCCGCAGCTGATGGCGCACAAGGCGCAGTTCATCTCCGAGGCGGCCTCGCGGCTGCGCTTCAGCACCGACCGCGCCGTGATCCGGGACCTGGCCTCGGAGATCGAGTGGGCCAAGGTCTCGATGCTGACCCCGGAGACGGTCGAGGAGCACCTGGCCTACCGCGACCTCCCGGCGGGCTTCACCCCGCAGAGCCTCGCCCGGGTCATGCGCGGGTACGAGGACCTCAAGACCGAGCGCAACGCGATCGACTTCGAGGACGTCCTGCTGGCCACGGTCGCGATCCTGGAGGAGGACGACGCCGTCGCGGCCGCCGTCCGCCAGCAGTACCGCCACTTCGTGGTGGACGAGTACCAGGACGTCTCGCCGCTGCAGGAGCGGCTGCTGCGCTGCTGGCTGGGCAAGCGGGAGGAGCTGTGCGTCGTCGGCGACGCCTCGCAGACCATCTACTCCTTCACCGGCGCGACCTCCCGGCACCTGCTGGACTTCCCGTCCCAGCACCCGGAGGGCAAGGTCATCCGGCTGGTGCGGGACTACCGCTCGACGCCGCAGGTCGTGGGGCTGGCCAACCGGCTGCTCGCGGACCGCCGCCCGGCCAAGGACTCGACGCCGGGCTCCTGGGCGCCCCCGCTGGAGCTGCGCGCCCAGCGCCCCGCCGGCCCCGAGCCCGAGTGGTTCGAGTACGCCGACGACGAGCAGGAGGCCGCCGGCATCGCGGAGGACGTCAAGGACCTGATCCACCGGGACGGGGTCCCCGCCTCGGAGATCGCGGTGCTGTTCCGCACCAACGGCCAGTCGCAGGCGATCGAGCAGGCGCTGGCCGACGCCGGCGTCGGATTCCAGGTGCGCGGGACCGAGAAGTTCTTCAACCGGCCCGAGGTCAAGCAGGGCATCCTGCAGATCCGCTCGGCGGCCCGGGCGGCGAGCGAGGAGCCCGCGACCAAGATCGTGCGCGACTGCCTCGCCTCCCTGGGCTACAAGGACCGACCGCCGGCCAGCGGAGGGGCGGTGCGCGCCAAGTGGGAGTCGCTGGCCGCGCTCGTCTCGCTCACGGACCGGCTGGCCGCGGCGCACGAGGGCGAGTTCACCGTGCCCATGCTCGTGGAGGACCTCGCGCGGCGCGTGGCCCACCAGGACGCGCCGGTCATGGACGGGGTCACCCTGGCCTCCCTGCACTCGGCCAAGGGTCTGGAGTGGGACGCGGTGTTCCTGTGCGGGCTGAGCGACGGGCTGATGCCCATCGGCTTCGCCGAGACGGGCGACGAGATCGACGAGGAGCGGCGCCTGCTCTACGTCGGCGTCACCCGCGCCCGGGAGCGGCTCTCGCTCTCGTGGTCGCTGTCCCGGACGCCGGGCGGGCGGGGCAACCGGCGCCGCTCGCGCTTCCTCAAGGACCTGGCGCCGAACGCGGCCCACCTGGGCTGAGCCTGCCGCTCACGCGGTCGGGTCGGCGCCGAGGCGGCACCGGCAGTCGCCCGGCCAGAGGCCGGTTGCCTCGGGGCGCGGGGCGGACGGCGTCGTGAGCTCCCGGACCACCGCCTCCCAGCCCACGGCAGGCGCCGCCTCGGCCCGCCGCAGCGCGCAGTCGAGGCAGCCCCGCTCGGCCCAGCGCGAGGTCCCGCAGCGCCGGAGCCGCCCGTCCTCGCCCACGACGAGCTGCAGGACCGGGACGTCCGGCTCCAGTGGAGGGTTCCACTCGTAGCGATGCCACGGGGCGAGGGTCTGCACCACCCGGTCGAACCGCGCCACGAGCCCCTCCGCGACGTGGCCGCCCGGCCCGCCCGCCCGGCGCCGGCGCACCGCCCCGGCGAGCACGGCGTCCTCCGCGCGCGTCCCGGGCGGCGGCACCGCGTCCGGGCGCCGGCCCGCCAGCCGCGCGAAGGCGTGGACGAGCCGCGGCCGGCCCAGCAGCCGCCGCGGGTAGTGCCCCGCCGCGACGTCGCCCGCGGTGACGCTCCGGCGCTCCAGGACGCAGGGCAGCGGTCCCGGGGCCTCCGCCAGGGCGCACAGCACCCGCAGCGCGGGTCCGTCGAGCCCGATGAACAGGACCCGGCCGGGCCCGGCGGGCGGGGAGCGGCGGCGGCAGAGGCGTGCATGATCCCACCATGGCACGACGCCGGCCGGTCCGGGCCTTCTCCACAGGCGCGGGCCCGCGCGACTCGCGGGGCTAGGATGCTCTCATGCCCTCACTGCCGACGCGGGAGCTCCTCGCCGCCACCGCCGCCCGCCCCGCCGTGGAGATCCGCCGCTCGCCGAGGCGGCGCAAGACCGTCTCGGCGCGGCGGGAGGGAGCGGCGTCGCTCATGGTGCCGGCGTCCGTGGGCCGTGCCGAGGCGCTGGAGCACCTGGAGCGGCTGGCTGCCGCGGCTGCGGGTCGCCGGCTCGCCCGGCCGCGGCCCCGGCACGGACGCCGAGCTCGCCGAGCGGGCGCGGGCCGTCGCGGAGGCCCACCTGGGGCCGGAGGTCCGCCCCCGGTCCATCCGCTGGGTCACCAACCAGAACACCCGCTGGGGCTCGGCGACGCCGGCCCGGGGCAGCATCCGCATCACCCACCGCCTGCGCGGCGCCCCCGGGTACGTGCTGGACTACGTCATCCACCACGAGCTGTGCCACCTGCTCGAGGGCTCGCACAACGCGCGCTTCAAACGACTGGAGGCCCGCTACCCGCACGTCGAGCGGGCGCAGGCCTTCCTAGAGGGGATGATGCACCAGAGCGGGCTGGGGCCCGCGGAGCCGGGTCAGGAGTCCTTGGGCTCCTGCGAGCCGTCGCCCTGACCCTGGCCGTCCTGGTCCTCGTCGTACCCGCCCGAGAGCAGCTTCTCCAGCGCGGCGTCCATCTCCTCGTCGCTGGCGTTGAGCAGCCCACGAGTCTCGCCGAAGCGCTCCGGCTCGTCGAGGTCCTCTCCGGTCGGCAGGTTCTCGGGCGCACTCCACAGCGCGTCGCGCTGCTCGACGCCGTGCTCCTCGGCGTAGCCGGCCCAGAACTGCGAGGCCTCGCGGAGGCGGCGGGGCCGCAGCTCGAGGCCGATCAGCGACCCGAAGGTCTTCTCCGCGGGTCCGCCGCCGGCGCGGCGCCGCCGCAGGGTCTCGGTCAGGGCCGGCCCGCTGGGCAGGTTCTTGGTCGCCTCGGTGCTGACGTGGTCGACCCAGCCCTCCACGAGCGCCAGCAGCGTCTCGAGCCGGGCCAGGGTGACCTCCTGGTCCTCCGTGAGCTGCGGCTGGAAGAGGTCGCCGGCCAGCGCCTCGCGCATCGACTCGGGGTTGGAGGGATCGATGTCGCGGCTGGCCTCCTCGATGCGGTCCATGTCCACGTGGATCCCGCGCGAGTATCGCTCGATCAGCTCCATGATGTTCTCCCGCAGCCACGGGGTCGAGTGGTAGAGCCGCACGTGCGCCGCCTCGCGGACGGCGAGGAACAGCATGATCTCCTGCGGCGGCAGGTCCAGGCCCTCGCCGAACTCGGAGATGTTGCGGGGCAGCAGCGCGCTGCGGTCGGGCGCCAGCGGGATGCCGATGTCGGTCGAGGAGACGATCTCCTGGGAGAGGCCGCCGAGGGCCTGGCCGAGCTGCATCGCGAACATCATGCCGCTCATGCCCGTCAGCATCCACGCGCCCTGGCCGAGCATCGACTTCAGCTCCTCGGGCATCTGCTTGTTCAGGGCCTCGCCCATGGCCTCGGTGATCGAGGCGGCCACCGGCTCCGAGATCTGGCGCACCGTGGCGAAGCTGTTCTCGACCCACTCGGCCCGGGACCAGGCCTCCTCAGCGAAGCGCGGCCGGCCGAAGTCGGTCACCGGGTCAAGCCACAGCTGCGCGAGCTGCATCGCGTCCTTGACGGCCGACTTCTGCTGCGCGGTCACGGCGGGGTCCGAGTCGCCGCTGGCCAGCTGCCGGGCGTGCTGCCGGGCCTGGTCCCAGTTGACCGACCCGTCGGAGTTCATCCCCGACATCATGGACTGGATCTGGGCGAACAGGCCCGACATCATCGCCGGGTCCATGGACATGCCCATGCCCTGCAGGTCCTCCGGGCTCAGTCCCTGGCCCGAGGAGAGCTTGCGCATGATCTCCTCGAACGGGTTCTCCCCGTGATCGTCGTGGCCGCCGTTCGGGTTGTTCGAAGTCATGATTCCTCACGGTCCTCGTCGGGCCGGGGCAGCGGAGGCCCCGGCGTGCTGACGTCCTTGCTCTCCCACCATTAAAGATCACCGCGGCGGGGCGCGGCACGCGGGCGGGCGGAATTTCAGCTGTTGGCACAGATTCTGCGCGCGGTCCGGTGCGCTAGCATGGCGTGGACCCCGCAGCGACGACGAAAAGGACCGGCCATGCCCCAGCGCCGCACCCGCACCCTGAGGGCCCGCCGCCGGCGGCCCAGCCTGGGGGCCACGGCCGGGATCGTGACCTTCGTCCTCCTCGCCGCGGGCGCCGTCGCCCGCCCGGCCTTCGTGACCGACGCCGCCGGCCCGACCTTCAACACCATCGGGGAGCACGACGGCACGCAGCTGATCGGCATCGAGGGCCTGCCGACCTACCCCACCGAGGGCAACCTGGACCTGACCACGGTCTACGTCTCGGGCGGGCCCAACGGCCCCACCAGCGCCCTCTCGGTGCTCGGCGCGTGGCTCGACCCGGGGTCCACGGCCTTCCCCTCCGACGCGGTGTACTCGCCGGACCTCACCACCGAGGACGTCGCCTCCCAGAACGTCGCCGACATGACCGACTCGCAGAGCTCGGCCCAGGCCGCGGCCGCGGGCTACCTCGGCATCGACTACACCGAGACGCTGCGGGTCACCGGCGTCGCGCCCGACGCCCCGGCCTCCGCGCTGGGGGAGGGCGACGTCCTGCTCGCGCTGGACGGGGAGCCCATCACGGGGTACGACCAGCTCGGCCGCCTCCTGAACGAGGGGGACGGTGCGCCGGCCACGCTGACCTACCGCACCTCGGACGGCGAGGAGCGGAGCACGGAGGTCACCCCCCGCCGCGACGATTCCTCGGGCCGCTACCTGATCGGCCTCTACCTGCAGCGGGACTTCGACTTCCCCTTCGAGGTCTCCTACGGCCTCGAGCAGGTGGGCGGGCCGAGCGCCGGCACGATGTTCGCCCTCGGCATCATCGACGAGCTCACCGAGGGCAGCATGACCGGCGGCAGGCACTTCGCCGGCACGGGGACCATCGACGCGGAGGGCGAGGTCGGCTCGATCGGCGGCATCCGCCAGAAGCTGATCGGCGCCCACGACGCCGGCGCCACCGTCTTCCTCGCCCCGACCGACAACTGCGACGAGGTCGCCGGTCACGTCCCGGACGGTCTCTCCGTCGTCGAGGTGAGCACCCTCGACGAGGCGGCCGACGCCGTGGAGCGCATCGGGGCGGGCGAGGACCCGGCGTCGTTCCCCCACTGCGAGCCCGGCTCCTCGAACTGAACCGCGAGCCCGGCTCCTCCGACTGACGGGGCGGTCCGCGGCCGGGCGGCCCGGCGACCCGCCGCCCCCGGCCCGATTCCACGTTCGGCCGCCGAACCAGGCAGAATAGGATGACACAGCCTGTGCGCCGGGCAGCGGCCGATGGCTGTGACCGGCGCGTCGCCGTTACCGTCGCCGACCGGTGGGACCTTTTCCATTACCGCTCCTTGAGGAAACCGTGACCACAGGACCATCAGCTTCCCGTCCATCCAGAGGCAGTTCCGGCGGCTCCCGGGGCCGCGCCCTGAGCCGCCGCCCCCTGATCACGACGGCGGTCATCGTCGTCGCCCTGATCATCGCCTTCGTCTTCGCGACCCAGGTCTACACCAACGTCATGTGGTACGACCAGCTCGGATTCCTCAGCGTCTACGTGCGCGAGAACCTCATCAAGGCCGCCGCGTTCATCGTGGCCGGCGTCGTGATGGCGCTGTTCATCTACGTCAGCCTCCGCGTCGCCTGGTCCTTCCGGCCGGCGGAGCGCCCCGCGCCCCGGCCCCGCGTCGCCCGCGAGGGCGGGCAGGACCCCATGGCCGACCTGCAGGCCGTGTTCAACCAGAACATGGAGCGCTACCAGCGCGCCGTCGAGCCGATGCGCCGCCTGCTGATGATCGCCATCCCGGTGGTCATCGGGCTGTTCTCCGCGTCGACGATCCTGACGCAGTGGGACACCATCATGCTGTTCATCTTCCAGGAGCCGTTCGGCCAGACCGACCCCGAGTTCGGGTTGGACCTCGGGTTCTACATGTTCACCCTGCCGTTCCTGCGCATGGTCCTCGGATTCCTCATCACCGCGCTGATCTTCGCCGGCATCGCCGGGCTGATCATGCACTACCTGTACGGCGGCGTCGTCGTCCAGGAGCGCGGGATCAAGACCACCAAGGCGTTCAAGCTGCACCTGGGCGTCATCGCCGCGGTGCTGCTGATCGCGCTGGCCGTGAACTTCTGGCTGGGCCGCTACGCGACCCTGCAGTCGAACTCCGGGGACTGGACCGGCGCCCTCTACACCGACGTCAACGCGGTCATCCCGACCAACGCGATCCTGGCCGTCGCGGCCCTGCTCGTCGCGCTGATGTTCATCTACTCCACCATCGCCGGGCGCTGGCGCATCCCGCTCATCGGCACCGCGATGCTGCTGGTGATCTCGCTGGTGGCCGGCGGCCTGTACCCGTGGATCGTCCAGCGCTTCCAGGTCAACCCGACCGAGCAGACCCTGGAGAACCAGTACATCCAGCGCAACATCGATATGACCCGGGACGCCTACGGGCTGACCGGCATGGAGACCCAGGACTACGACGCCACGGTCGAGGCCGGCCAGGGCGCGCTGGGCGGGGACACCCCGTCGATCTCCAACATCCGCCTGCTGGACCCCAACGTGGTCTCCAGCGCGTTCGCGCAGCTGCAGCAGTTCCGGCCGTACTACCAGTTCGGCCAGACGCTGTCCGTGGACCGCTACGACGTCGACGGCAACACCGTGGACACCGTCATCGCGGCCCGCGAGCTCAACCCCAACCAGAACCAGGGCTGGTACAACCAGCACGTGGTCTACACGCACGGCTTCGGCGTCGTGGCCGCCTACGGCAACCAGGTGGAGGCCGACGGCCGCCCGATGTTCATCCAGTCCGGCATCGCCGCGACCGGCGACATCTCCCAGGACTACGAGCCGCGCATCTACTTCGGCGAGTCCTCGCCGCAGTACTCGATCGTGGGCGGCGCCGAGGGCGACACCGACCTCGAGCTGGACCGCCCGCAGACCACGGACGACGACGAGGCGAGCGACGCCACCACGACGTTCAGCGGCGACGGCGGCCCCCGGATCGGCAACTGGTTCAACCGCCTGGCCTACGCCATCAAGTACCAGTCCTCCGACCTGCTGCTCTCCGAGGCCGTGCGGCCCGAATCCCAGATCCTCTACGACCGCGACCCCTCGACCCGCGTCGAGCAGGTGGCCCCCTACCTCACCGTGGACGGCAACCCGTACCCGGCGATCGTGGACGGCCAGGTCAAGTGGATCGTGGACGCGTACACGACCTCGCAGGACTACCCCTACTCCACGCCCACCGAGCTCGGCGACGCCACGGCGGACAGCCAGACCCAGGCGGGCGTGACCCAGGCCCTGCCCAACGAGCAGGTCAACTACATCCGCAACTCCGTCAAGGCCACCGTCAACGCCTACGACGGCTCGGTCGAACTCTACGCCTGGGACGATGAGGACCCGGTCCTCAAGGCCTGGCAGAAGGTCTTCCCGGACACGATCAAGCCGTACTCGGAGATGAGCTCCGCGCTCATGGACCACGTGCGGTACCCGGAGGACCTCTTCAAGGTCCAGCGCGAGCTGCTGAACCGGTACCACGTGACCGACGCCAACAGCTTCTACGCCAGCGACGACGTCTGGGAGATCCCCAACGACCCGACGCAGGACACCGCCACGGACCTGCCGCCGTACTACCAGTCGCTGCAGATGCCGGGTCAGGACCAGGCGGCCTTCTCGCTGACCAGCTCCTTCATCCCGCAGCAGTCGGGCGGCAACTCGCGCAACGTGATGTACGGCTTCCTGGCCGCCAACGGCGACGCGGGCACCGGCGAGGACGGGGTCAAGGCGGACACCTACGGCAACCTGGACCTGCTCGAGCTGCCGCGATCCTCGGTGGTCCCGGGGCCGGGCCAGGCGCAGAACCTGTTCAACTCGGACACGGACGTCTCCACGGAGCTGAACCTGCTGCGCCAGGGCGCCTCCGAGGTGGTCAACGGCAACCTGCTGACGCTGCCCGTGGGCGACGGCATCCTCTACGTCCAGCCGGTCTACGTCCAGTCCAGCGGTGACGCGTCCTACCCGACGCTGCGCCGCGTGCTGGTCGGCTTCGGCGAGCAGGTCGGCTTCGCGCCGACCCTGGAGGAGGCCCTCGACGAGGTCTTCCAGGGCAACTCCGGCGCCAACACCGCGGCCGACGCCGGGGTGGACGTCAGCGAGGCGGACACCCAGGGCGGCACCGGTGCCCAGGGCGACGGCGCGGCCGGTGGCGGGGGCGCGGGCCTCGACGGCGCGCTGCAGGACGCCAACCAGGCGCTGCAGGACTCGGACCGGGCCCTGCAGAACGGCGACTGGACGGCCTACGGCGAGGCGCAGGACCGCCTCGCGGACGCCCTGGACCGGGCGCTGGAGGCCGACGGCGTCTCCGAGTCGGCCTCGCCGGCTCCCTCGCCGAGCGAGTAGCGCTCAGCCCCCAGCGGGACGCCAGGAGGCCCGGAGGCCGGATCATCGCGATCCGGCCGCCGGGCCTTCGGCGTACGGCCCCGGGGGACCGCCTGGCCCACCGGCGACGTCGAGCCGGCGCGAGAGCAGCGGGGGCCGGGTCCGGGCGAGCGGCCGAGACCGAGCCGGGTGGACGGCATCGGGCCGGAAGGCCGATACCGAGTCGATGGCGGACTGCCGGGGTCGGGGAGGCGGGCTGGCCCGTCTCGCGGAGGGCTGCCCCCGGCCCAGCGGGGGAGGACTGTCCCGCCCATCCGGGGGGGGACTGTCCCGCCCACCGGGGGAGCGCTGCACCTCGAAGAAGGCCCTCGACGGCCTTCATCGTGAGATGGGCCACTTATGGCCCTCTCGACTTGCAGACCCCCGAGGTCGCCCGTATAGTTATATGAGTCGCCGCGGGGTGGAGCAGTTCGGTAGCTCGCCGGGCTCATAACCCGGAGGTCACAGGTTCAAATCCTGTCCCCGCAACGCAGGTCTCACGGTAGACACGGGAAGCCCCCCGACTAGGCATCAGCCAAGTCGGGGGGCTTCTTCGTGCTCGGACGCCGCCGGTCTCGAAGCGGCCCGGCCTCTCGGTCGGGCCGCCCGACCGCGCCGACCGGCCGGGCCATCTGACGAAGCCTGGGGGCGGTGTGCCACGAGCTCGCCGCGATCGCGGCGGGCAACGCGGGCCTCAGGCTCCGTTGGGGGCGCTCAGGGCCGCCGTGAAGCCGTCCGAAGGCGGTCGCAGGTCAGCGGTCCCGCGGCGCGTCGTCGGCTGCCCGCCCACCCGAGGGCTCATCCTCGTGCCGGATGTGCGTCAGCGCGTCCAGGAAGATATGCGCCACATGCTCGTCGGCCAGGCTGTAGTAGATCGAGCGCCCCGCTCGGCGCCCGGTCACCAGCCGCGCCTCGCGCAGGCTCCGCAGGTGCTGCGAGAGCAGGGGCTGGGAGATGCCGAGCGCGTCGTGGAGTTCGCCCACCGTCTTCTCCCCGTCGCTGAGCAGGTGAATGGTCGCGGCGCGGGCGGGGGAGGAGAGCGCGGCGAAGAGGCCGCACACGTCTCGGTAGCTCGCGAGGTCCACGGCGTCGTCGGGCACGGGAGTCCTTTCGGGCAGGAGGGGATGGCAGAGTGGTCGGGCGACGCGAGGGACGAGCGCTCCTTCCCTCGGTCGCGGTCGCGGTCGGCGTCGTCGGCCACGGGGTCGACCGGTCGGCGTCTCCACGCCGACCCGGCGACCGACCCCGCGGGGCCGGCCGCCGGGTCGGCGTCGACGGGGTCAGGACTGCTGGCGCTTGAGCGCGGCGAGCCGGGCGTCGACCTCGGACTGCTGCGTCAGGTCCTCGAGCGCCTCGAACTGCGCATCCAGGGACGAGGACGCGAGCTCCTCGGCGCCGCGCACGCGGGCCTCCTCGCGGCGCACCTTCTCCTCGAACCGGCTGACCTCGCTGGTGGGGTCCATGACGTCGAAGGCCCGGAGCGCGTCGTTGACCTGGTTCTGCGCGCTGGCGTTCTTCTGCCGGGCGTTGAGCTCGTCGCGCTTGCGGGCGAGCTCGTCCAGCTTGGACCGCATGCGGTTCAGGCCGTCCTTGAGCTTGGCGACGGTCTCGGTCTGGGAGGCGATCTGCGGCTCGGCGTCGCGGGCCTCCTTCTCAGCCGTCATCTGCCGCTGGAGGGCGACCTTGGCGAGGTTGTCGAACTTGTCCGCGCCGCCGGCGTCGCCCTCGCCCCGGAGGCGGTCGGCGTTCTGGGAGGCGGCCAGGGCCTTCTGGCCCCACTCGGCGGCCTCGCGGGTGTCCTCGGCGTGGTCCTCCTCCAGCATGCGGAGGTTGCCGATCGTCTGGGCCACCGCCTGCTCGGCCTCCACGATGTTGTTCTTGTAGTCGCGGACCATCTGATCCAGCATCTTCTGCGGGTCCTCCGCCGCATCGATCATGGAGTTGATGTTGGCCTTCGCGAGCTGGGCGATGCGCCCGAAGATGGACTGCTTAACCATGGTTGCCTCTCTTGCCGATACGCGGTGGCGGTGCGCCCCGCTGCTGTCATCGTCTCAGATCCGCCCCCGGACCGGGAGCGCGACGCCGTCCGCCGCGGCGGGTGGACGACCTCGCCCGCCGCGCCCGGCCCTCAGTCCCGCCCGGCGATGCCGCCGCCGAACCCGCCGCCGAAGCCGCCCGGAGGCTCGTTCCGCCCACTGCCGAAGGGCCCTCCGCCGAACCCGCCCCCGAAGGAGCCGCCGATCCGGCGCCCCCGGCCGCCGCCGAGCAGCGTCCCCAGCACAATGCCGCCCAGGGCGGCGGAGTCCATGCCCCCGCCCTCGCGCCGGTCGTGGCCGGAGGAGAAGTCGCGGGCCTCGCCCATGGCCCGGCGCTGGGCGTCCTCGGCCAGGCGGATCGCCTCGTTGGCGTTGGTCAGCGCCTCGGAGGGGTCGCTGGCCCGCAGCCGCTGGGCCTCCGCCAGGTGGCGCTCGGCCTCGTGCAGCCGGGTGCGGGCCT
The DNA here is from genome assembly GCF_024199905.1 of Rothia santali. Classification (GTDB taxonomy): domain Bacteria; phylum Actinomycetota; class Actinomycetes; order Actinomycetales; family Micrococcaceae; genus Rothia; species Rothia santali. Next base: position 28,456 of record NZ_JANAFB010000028.1, on the reverse strand, counting down.
CCGCACCGACGGCGCCGCGGCGGGACCACAGGAAGTCGGAGGCGGAGGAGAGCCGCGCCTGGGCCGAGACGAGGGTGTGGGCGAGCGTCTCACGGGCCGCGCGGTCCTGCTGGTTCTGGTCGCGCACGCTGCGCAGCCCGCGGTCGAGCTCGGCGCGCGCCTCGGACAGGCGGCGGGCGTGGGCCAGCGGGTCGCTCGGCCCCGCGGCCCGCTCGCGCTCGATCGCCTCCACGACGCTCTCGACGCCCGCCGTCGCGCCGGCGAGGTCGCCGAACCCGCCGCGTTCCAGCAGCCCGTGCGCCTCCGCGAGGTCGGCCCGGGCCCGGGCGAGGAGTCCTCGAGCGAGCGGGCCGCCGACTGCATCTCGGCCCCGGTGCGGGCGATCGCGCGGGTCAGCCCGTCCACCTGGCCCACCGCCTCCTCGCCCGCGCGCACGTCCAGCACGCCCTCGGAGGTCTCGCCCGCCGCGAGGGCCTCGCGTGCCTCGGCCGCGGCGCGCTCGGCGAAGGCGAGCCGCTCGCCGGCCTCGGCGACGTTCTCGACCACGGTCTCGGTCGCGGAGTCGGCGTAGCGGGAACGCAGCTCGGCCAGCTGGCGCTCGGCCTCGGGCAGGCGACCCCGGGCCGCCTCGATGGCCTCGGCGAGGCGGCTCACGGCCTGGTCGGCGTCGCCCTCGAGCCGGCGCAGCTCGGCGAAGCCGCGCTCCTGCTCGCGGAGGGAGCGCTGGGCGTCCTCGCAGCCGCGCACGATCTCCTCGAGCCACGCGCGGCGGTCGCTCTCGGCGTCGGGGATGTCGTCCTCCAGCTGCCGCTGGAGCTGGAAGCTGTGGCGCAGATGGCCCGCGGCGCGGTCGATCGCCTCGCGGAACGGGACCGTCTGCTCCTCGCCGTACTGGGCCTGGGCGAAGGCGAGCTCCTGCTCGCTGTGCGCGATCGCGTCGTCGGTGCCGACCAGGAGGGAGCCGGCCCGCTCGCGGAGGCTCTCCAGCGGTTCGGGCGCCGCGCCCCGGCGATCGGGCGCGCCCCCGGCTCCGGGCGGGGGGCTGCCCGCCGCGGCCGCACGCCGCCGCCACGGCTCGCGACGCCGCTGCAGCAGCCACAGCGCGCCGCCGCCGAGGAGGGCCACGCCGCCCAGCAGCAGGGCCCCGGCGAGGAGCAGCAGGCTCCCCCCGGAGGCGCCCACCACCGGGGCGGCGACGAACGACAGGGCTGGTGACACGGTGCCTCCTCGCTTCCGGGGCACGGGTGCCCCTCTCGGTGCACCATGATTTCATGTGCCTACCGACAGTCTAGGCATTCCCGCCCGCGCACCGGGCGGGGCCCGGGCCGTCGGGGCCGGGCATGTGCAGGAGCTTGGGCGGGAAGCACCAGTCAACTTCCAGACAACGCCCAACACGGCCACAGCCGTCTCCGCGATGATCGGAGACAACGGCAGAGACATTGTGGAAGAAGGTCTGCGATGAGCGAGTACCCCAGAAACGACCGGCCCTGGTCCCAGGAGCCGGGTCGCGAGCCCGCCCCCGGGGCGGGTCACCAGCCGGCGGGCCACGGCCCGTCCGGCGAGCCCGGAGGGGCCCGTGACGCGGGCTCCGGCGGCGCGCCGGGGACGGCGCACGGCTCCGACCCGGCTACGGCGCCGGGCCGGGACCGAGCCCGGCGGCGCCTACGGGCCCGCGCCGGGCTACCAGTACCAGCCCGGCGCCTCGTTCGGGAGCCCGGCGGCCGGCAGCCCGTACGACCGGGAGCGGGCGGAGAGCGGCCGCCGCCGCTTCGGCGCGGGCACCCTGGTCGCCGGCATGGTCCTCGCGGCCCTCGTGGGCGGCGGGGCGGCGGCCGGCACCTCGGCGCTGATGACCCCGACGGCGTCCCAGTCGACGTCGCAGGGCGCCACCTCGGCCACGACCATCGTCAACAACACCGACTCCGTCAACGCGGTGACCGCCGCCGCCGAGAAGGCCTCGCCGTCCACGGTGACCATCTCGGTCAACGGGTCCAGCGAGAGCGGGACGGGCTCCGGCGTCGTGCTCGACGACCAGGGGCACATCCTGACCAACACGCACGTCGTGACCCTCGACGGCGCGACGAGCAGCGCGACCGTGGAGGTCCAGTTCTCCGACGGCACGGCCCGCACCGCGCAGGTCGTGGGGACGGATCCGACCTCGGACCTCGCCGTGATCAAGGTGGACCCCTCGGGGCTGAGCCTGACCCCGGCCACGCTGGGCGACTCCTCCAAGCTCAACGTGGGCGACATCGCGGTGGCGATCGGCGCGCCGCTCGGGCTGTCCGGCACCGTGACCGACGGGATCGTGTCGAACCTGTCCCGGACCATCTCGGTGGCCTCCTCGGCCGCCCCCGAGGGGGACTCCACGGACTCCTCGCAGGGTTCCCAGGGCGCCGAGGGCAACTCGCCCTTCCGCTTCCAGTTCCCGGACCAGGACGGCGGGACCGGCGGCGCGCAGAGCCAGTCGACCATCGCGCTGAACGTGCTGCAGACCGACGCGGCGATCAACCCGGGCAACTCGGGCGGCGCGCTGGTCAACGCGGACGGCGAGGTCATCGGCATCAACGTGGCCATTGCCTCGGCGGGCTCGGAGTCCAGCACGTCCTCGGCGTCGGGCAACATCGGCGTCGGCTTCGCGATCCCCATCGACTACGCCCAGCGCATCGCGCAGGACATCATCGACGACGGCTCGGCGCAGCACGGGTACCTGGGGGCCACGGTCTCCAGCCACGCGGCGGGGGACAGCCAGTCCTTCAGCGACGGGGCCGAGGTGCGCTCGGTGGTCGGGGGCTCCCCGGCCTCGGACGCCGGCCTGAAGTCGGGTGACGTCGTGACGTCGGTGAACGGCCGCCGGGTCACCGACGCCGAGGGCATGACCGCCACGATCCGCGAGAGCTCCCCGGGGGACAAGATCTCGATCGCCTACACCCGGGGCGGGGCCCAGAAGACCGCGGAGGTCACGCTCGGCAACTCGGACGACGCCGGCCAGTAGGCGACGGCGTCCGGCCCGGGCGGCGCCGAGGTGTCGGGGCTCTCCAGGCTTCGGGGGCCTTGAGGCTTCGGGGGCCTTGAGGCACCCACCGGCTCGCGGCGCGGACACGGCCGGTCCCCTGACGGGGTCGGCCACCTGAGGACGGCCGGTCCCCTCGCGGGGGCCGGCCGTCCTGCGCGTCAGCTCACCCCGTCGAAGCCGTTCTGCCGCCACGCCTCGTAGAGAGCGATCGAGGCGGAGTTGGCGAGGTTCAGGGAGCGACGGCCCGGCAGCATGGGGATGCGGACCCGCTCGCTCACGTGCGGGTCGGCCTGGACCTCCTCGGGCAGGCCCACCGACTCGGGGCCGAACATCAGGACGTCGCCGTCGCGGTACCGCACGTCGGCGTAGCCCCGCGTGCCGGTCGTGCTGAAGGCGAGCACGCGGGCCGGGCCGAGGGCCTCCCACGCGGCCTCGAGCGAAGGGTGGACGGTCACGACCGCGAGGTCGTGGTAGTCCAGGCCCGCGCGGCGCAGGTTCGCGTCGGCGAAGTCGAAGCCGAGCGGCTCGACCAGGTGCAGGTGGGCTCCGGTCACGGCCGCGAGTCGGATCGCGTTGCCGGTGTTGCCGGGGATTTCCGGGGTGTAGAAGAGCAGATGGAACACCCGAGCCAGTCTAGGCCCTCGCCCGCCCGGCCGGAGGACGGGGCCGCCCGCCCCGGCGGTCCGCTCCCGCCGGGGCCGGACTACACTGGACGCATCGCCCGAGCCCGGGCCCGTCACACGGTCCGTGCTCCCGCCACCAGACCCACCAGACCAGGAGGACGACTTCTCGTGCAGCGCGTGTACCTCGACCACGCGGCCACGGCTCCGGTGAGCCGGGCCGCCCTGGAAGCGACCACCGAGCAGCTGCGCCGCGGCGGCAACCCCTCCTCCCTGCACTCCGCCGGGCGGTCCGCCCGCAGCGTCGTCGAGGAGGCCCGCGAGCGGGTCGCGGCGGCCGTGGGAGCGGACCCGGCCGAGGTGATCTTCACCTCCGGCGGCACGGAGGCGGACAACCTCGCCATCAAGGGCATGTTCTGGAGCCGCAACGCCGAGGCCGACCGCCCCCGGGTGATCGTCTCCGCGGTCGAGCACCACGCCGTGGCCGACCCCGCCGAGTGGCTCGCCCGGCGCCAGGGCGCGCGCCTCGAGCGCCTGCCGGTGGACGACGCCGGGCGGGTGGACCCCGCGGACCTGGCGCGGCTGCTCGCGGGCGGCGCGGACGACGTCGCGCTCGTCTCCGTCATGTGGGCCAACAACGAGGTGGGCACGGTCCAGCCCGTCCCGGAGCTCGCGGCGATCGCGGCCGCGGCCGGGGTGCCGTTCCACACCGACGCCGTCCAGTCCCTCGGAGCGGTCCCGCTGGACTTCCGCGGCTCGGGGGCGACCACGATGGCGCTCTCGGGCCACAAGATCGGCGCCCCGATGGGGGTGGGGGTGCTCGTCGCGACCCGCACGGCTCCGCTCGAGGCGCTGATCCACGGCGGCGGGCAGGAGCGCGAGGTCCGCTCGGGGACCATCGATGCCCCGGCGATCGCGGGCTTCGGCGCCGCGATCCGCGAGGCCGCGGGGGACCTGGCCGCGGAGTCGGAGCGCATTCGCCTCCTGCGGGACCGCCTCGTCGCCGGCATGGCCGAGGCCGTTCCCGACGCCGTCCTGCGCGGCCCCGCCGACCTGGGGCCCGCGTCCCGGCTGCCCGGCAACGCCCACTTCACGTTCCCCGGCTGCGAGGGCGACTCGCTGCTGTTCCTGCTGGACATGGCCGGCGTGCAGAGCTCCACCGGATCCGCCTGCAACGCCGGGGTGCCGCGCCCCTCCGATGTCCTGCTCGCGATGGGGGTGGGGGAGGCCGAGGCCCGCGGCGCGCAGCGCTTCACCCTGGGGCACGCGAGCACGGCCGCCGACGTCGAGCGCCTGCTCGAGGTCATCCCGGCCGCCTACGCCCAGGCCCGCGGCGCGGGGATGGCGGACCACGCGCCGAGCGCGCGCTGGGCCTGAGCGGCCACCCCGCGACCGCGGGTGAGCCGGGCCGGCGGGACCCGACGGCGCCGTGCCGCATGCACCGCCCCGGTGTGACCGGGGGAATTGTGCGCCCGCCGGGCGCGTTGTAGAGTCGCGGGCTGATCGCCCGGGTCGAACGGCCCGGGCTCGAGAGCGAGGCGAGGGGCGGACATGAAGGTACTGGCAGCGATGAGCGGCGGCGTCGACTCGGCCGTCGCGGCCGCACGCGCCGTGGACGCCGGGCACGACGTCGTCGGCGTGCACCTCGCCCTGTCCCGCATGCCCGGGACCCTGCGCACCGGCTCCCGTGGGTGCTGCACCATCGAGGACTCGATGGACGCCCGGCGTGTGTGCGACGCCCTGGGCATCCCCTTCTACGTCTGGGACTTCTCCGACCGCTTCAAGGAGGACGTGGTCGACGACTTCATCGAGGAGTACGCCAACGGCCGCACCCCCAACCCCTGCATGCGCTGCAACGAGAAGATCAAGTTCGCCGCGCTGCTGGAGAAGGCCGTGGCGCTCGGCTTCGACGCCGTGTGCACCGGCCACTACGCGAAGGTCGTCGAGGACGCGGAGGGCAACCGCGAGCTGCACCGCGCCGCCGACTGGGCCAAGGACCAGTCCTACGTGCTGGGCGTGCTGACCCACGAGCAGCTGCGCCACTCGCTGTTCCCGCTGGCCGAGACCCCCACCAAGGCCGAGGTCCGGGCCGAGGCCGCCGAGCGCGGCCTCGCGATCTCCCAGAAGCCCGACTCCCACGACATCTGCTTCATCCCCGACGGGGACACCCGCGGCTGGCTCGAGGAGCGGATCGAGCTCGAGGAGGGCCAGATCCGGGACACCGAGGGCGAGGTCCTGGGCACCCACCGCGGCGCCCGGGCGTTCACGGTGGGCCAGCGCAAGGGCCTGTCGATCGGCCGCCCGGCCGCGGACGGCAAGCCCCGCTTCGTCCTCGAGATCCGGCCCAAGACCAACGAGGTCGTGGTGGGCCCGCGCGAGCTGCTGGCGGTCGACGAGATCCGCGGCACGCGCGAGAGCTGGGCGGGGGAGCCCGTCGAGCAGGCCCGCGCGTTCTACGCCGCCGACGCCGCCCCCGGCGCCCGCTCTGAGCCCTTCGAGGTCATGGCGCAGGTCAGGGCTCACGCGGACCCGGTGCCCGCCACGGCGCACCTCGAGCACGGGGAGGTCGACGGCGCGCCCGCGCTGGAGCTGGTGGTCCAGCTGCGGGAGTCGCTGAGCGGCGTCGCGCCCGGCCAGACCCTGGTGATCTACCAGGGCACGCGCGTGCTGGGCCAGGCCACGATCCACCGCGCCTACTCGCTGGACCGGCCCGACGTCCACGCCTGAGCCGGCGCGCCGCGCGCGGCGTGCTACTGCGTGACGACCCGCCTCCCGCCGCCCGGCTCCACGACCCGCGTGGCGCCGCCCGACCATCCGCGTCGCTCCGCTCGATCCCTCGCGGCCCGCCACGCGACCACCCGCTTCCCACCGCGCCTCGGGCGGCGGAGCGGGGTCGGTCCGCGGGCGCTCTCCGCGGATCGGTAGAATAGGCCCATCATGACGGAACACCCCCACGCGACCCCGCCCCAGGGCCTCGAGCCCGAGACCTCGGCCCACCTCGAGTTCGACGCGAGCGCGACCTCGCTCAGCGACGTCGACCCCGCGATCTTCGAGGAGCTGCTGGGCATTCGGCAGACCATCGACAACATCGACGCCGCGCTGGTGCACATGCTGGCCGAGCGCTTCCGCGCGACGAAGCGCGTGGGCTATCTCAAGGCGCAGCACCACCTCCCCGCGGGCGACGCCGGCCGCGAGGCCGCCCAGATCCAGCGGCTGCGGGGGCTCGCCGAGGCCGCCCACCTCGACCCCGAGTTCGCGGAGAAGATCCTCAACTTCATCATCAGCGAGGTCATCCGCCACCACGAGCGCATCGCCGAGGACCACCGGACCGAGGCCCCCGAGACCCGTGCCTGAGACCGGTCCCGGGAGCGGACGCACCGTGAATCGTCCCGGAGGCAGGAGCACGGAGGCCCGCGGCGCGGACGTCGGCGGTGCGAACACCCGTGGCGCGAATGCCGGTCGCGCGAACACTCGCGGCGCGAACGCCCGCGCCGCCGGCTCCGCCGAAGCGGAGCGCGAGCCCGGCCGGGTGCTGGCCACGACCCTCGGGCGCCTGCCCGGGACCGACCTGCGCGAGAGCCTGACCGCGGTGCGCGGGGAGCTGGGACACCCGCACCTGGGCGCCCTGCCCGAGCTCGACCGGGGCTACGCCTCGACCCGCCTGGCCCGCACGATCACGACCCTCGAGGGCCTGACCGCCGACGGCCAGGCCTTCGGCTGGCGCGTCCGCGAGGCCGAGTCCGTCGAGTCCCGGGCCGCGGCGTCGGCCTTCGCCAGCGACGTCAACGCGCTCGCCGACGTCGTGGGGGAGGAGGGCTCCGGGCACCGGGGCGGGCTGGTGCTGTCGCTGACGGGGCCGGTGAGCCTCGCCGTCGCGCTGCACCTGGCCAACGGCGAGGCGCTGCTGAGCGACCACGGGGCGCGCCGGGAGCTGACCGAGTCGCTGGCCACGGGCCTGGCGCGCACGGCCGCCCGCCTGCGCGAGGCCCTGGACGGCGAGGAGCTGCTGATCCGCTGGTGCGAGCCCGCGCTGGAGGCGGCGCTGCGCGCGGAGGTGCCCACCTCGAGCGGGTACCGCACCCTGCGGGCCCTGCCCCGCGGGGAGGCGGAGGCGGCGCTGGCCCGCGTCGCGCAGGCGACCCGGGACCTCGGCGCGGGGTCGGTGCTCGACGCCGCGGGAGCGGTGCCGGAGCCGGGCCTGAGCCGTGGATTCGACGGGATCGCGGTGCGCGACCCGGGGGAGCGCACCTCCGCGTGGGAGCCGGTCGCGGCCGCCGTCGAGCGCGGGACCCAGGTCTGGCTGGGGCTGACGCCGGTCGGGGAGAGGGACTCGGCGGTGCCCGCCGCCCGCCGCGCCTGGCGCGCGTGGAGGGAGCTGGGCCTCGGGGCGGAGGGCCTGGGGCTGATCCGCGTCGAGGAGTCGCGGCCGCTGGCCGGGCTGTCCCCGGAGCGCGCCGTGGGCGTGCTGCGACGCACGGCCGAGCTGGCGGAGGGACTGCACGAGCTGTCCCGGGAATGAGCCCGGGCGCGAGCCCCCGGGCCTCCGGCGCCGACCGGTCGGTCGCCCGGCTCCCGCGTCGTCCCGCCACGCCGCACCCGCTTTTCGCGTATTCTTGGCTGGAAGAGCACAGACAACGCACCTGCGCAGGCTCGGCGCCCCCGCGGGCCCGCCGTCCGGCGCGGGCGACCCGAGGGGAGGGCGAGTGAAAGCGCGCATACTGGTGGTGGACGACGACGACGCCCTGGCCGAGATGGTGGGGATCGTCCTGTCCAACGAGGGCTTCGAGCCGACGTTCTGCGAGACGGGCGACCGCGCCCTGGCCGCCTTCGAGAGCTACGACCCGGACCTCGTCCTCCTGGACCTCATGCTCCCGGGCATCAACGGCATCGAGGTCTGTGAGCGCATCCGCGAGTCCTCCGATGTGCCGGTCATCATGCTCACGGCCAAGTCGGACACGGAGGACGTGGTCCGCGGCCTCGAGGCCGGCGCCGACGACTACATCGCCAAGCCCTTCAAGCCCGCCGAGCTGCTCGCGCGCATCCGCACCCGCCTGCGCACGGGCGACAGCCGTCCCGCCGAGCGCCTGGAGGTGGGCGACCTCGTCGTCGACCTCGCCGGGCGCGCGGTGACCCGCGAGGGCCAGGCGGTGCGCCTGACTCCGCTGGAGTACGACCTGCTGGTCAACCTCGCCCAGGAGCCGGGCCAGGTCCTGTCCCGGGACACGCTGCTCCAACGGATCTGGGGCTACGACACCGACGCCGACCGCCGCCTGGTCAACGTCCACGTCCAGCGCCTGCGCGCCAAGATCGAGAAGGACCCGGAGAAGCCGCAGCTGATCCAGACGGTCCGCGGCGTCGGGTACAAGGCCAACGCGCTTCAGGTGCGGCGCTGACGCCCGGATGGTGACGCACAGGTCAGGAGGGGTGGTCCGGCGCGTCCTCGGCGTCGTGCCGGCCGCCTTCCGCGCCCTGCGCGAGAAGTGGCGGCGCTCCCTGCAGTTCTCGGCCGTGGTGGTGGCCACCGCCCTGTCGCTCGTGGGCTTCCTGGTCGCGGGCAACTTCCTGTCCACGCAGATCGCCAACAGCCTGTTCCGCGAGCGCCAGGAGCAGGCGCTCGAGGAGTCCTCCAGCGGCTTCGTCGACGTCCAGCGGATCTTCGACAACGCGGTGGCCTCGGACCAGACCGAGGTGCAGTCGCTGGTGCGCGAGACGCTGACCATCCTCGAGACCCACGGCGCCGACGCCAAGCGCCAGTGGATCCTGATCCCGGTGACCTACCAGGGCGGGCAGGGGTACGTCGGGCCGCAGAGCCAGAACGAGCGGATGACCGCCTCCTCGGTCCCGCGCGAGCTCCAAGCGGAGGTGGCCGGGCAGGACGGCGTCTACTGGCAGTCCTCCTCGATGCCGGTGGACGGCTCGGGCGACGACGTCCCGGTGCTGATCGTCGGCTCCAAGGTGCACCTGAACCAGGGCAGCGAGTTCGGCCTGTACCTGGTCTACGACTTCTCCTCCTCGCAGCAGACGCTGAACTACATCCAGTTCGTCATCACCGTGGGCTTCGTCATCCTCCTCATCTTCGTGGCGACCATCGTGTGGTGGGTGACCCGCAGCGTCATCCGCCCGATCTCGCAGACCGCGCGCACGGCCGTGCGGCTCGCGGGCGGTGACCTCGACGAGCGCGTCGTCGTGCGCGGGGAGAACGAGGCGGCGGTCCTGGGCTCGTCCTTCAACGACATGGCCGACAGCATCCAGCGCCAGATCGTGCAGCTGGAGACCCTGTCCAAGATGCAGCAGCGCTTCGTCTCCGACGTCTCGCACGAGCTGCGCACGCCGCTAACCACCGTCAAGATGGCCGCGGAGCTGCTCTACAGCGGGCGCGAGAAGATGGACTCGTCCTTCCAGCGCTCGACCGAGCTGATGTACCACCAGGTCGACCGGTTCGAGTCGATGCTCTCGGACCTGCTGGAGATTTCCCGCTTCGACGCCGGCTCGGCCACGCTGAACCTCAGCACGGTCGACGTCTCCGACTTCGTGGAGGACGCCATCGAGGCGGTCCGCCCGCACCTGGACAAGCGCGGTCTGGAGATCCGGGTACACGAGGGACTCGAGCGATGCACGGTGCAGATGGACCCGCGGCGCATCGACCGCGTGGTGCGCAACCTGCTGGTCAACGCCATCGAGCACTCTGAGGGCCGGCCGATCGATGTCTACCTCGGCAGCAACGAGACCGACGTCGCGGTCGCCGTGCGGGACCACGGCGTCGGCATGACCGCGGAGGAGTCCCGGCGGGTCTTCGACCGCTTCTGGCGCGCCGACCCCTCCCGCAAGCGCACGCTGGGCGGCACCGGGCTCGGGCTGTCCATCGCGGCCGAGGACGTCAGGCTGCACGCCGGCCGGCTGGACGCCTGGGGCGAGCCGGGCCACGGGGCCTGCTTCCGCCTCACCCTGCCGCGCGAGCAGGGCCGGAGCTCGGGGGACTCGCCGCTTGGCCTGCCGCCCGAGGGCGTGCCGGACACGCCGGCCTCGCTGTCAAGCGTCGGCGACGGGAGCGGGGTCGCGGCCGACGGCGCCGACCCGAGCGCGAGCCGGCGCGGGGGCGCCGGGACCCGGACGGCGTCGCCGGACGGACCCGGCCGGGACGAAGGAGGCGAGGCATGACGGCGGACCAGCTGCCCCGAGACCCTCGCCGTCCCGCGGGCCACGCCGGCGGGTCTCGAGCCGCTCGGCGCCCGCGCCGGGAAGGCGGCGCGTGCCCGCCGGGCCCGTCGCGCCTGGCTCCGGGCCGCGGCGATCGGCTCTGCCGCGCTCGCGGTCCTGACCGGCTGCGGCCAGATCCCCACCGGGGGCCCGGTCTACCACTACTCCGAGGAGGGCGGCGGGACCGAGAGCCCCGAGCCGCGCTACTCCCCGGCCGGCCCCGCCGACGGCGCGGAGCCCGAGGAGCTGCTGCGCGGGTTCATCGAGGCGGGGACCGGCGTCGCGGACGACTACTCCGTGGCCCGGGACTACCTGACGCCCGAGCTCGCCTCCACCTGGAGCCCCGAGGAGCACACGTGGGTGTACCGGGACGAGGCGAGCATCCAGCCCGGGGACGCCGAGGGCGCGGCGACGCTTGACCTCAGCGTCGGCACCGCGATCGACGACCGCGGGATCGCGACGTCCTTCCAGGTCCCCGACCAGCAGTCGATGCAGGTCGAGTTCGAGCAGGTCGAGGGCCAGTGGCGGATCTCCTCGATCCCGGACGGCACGATGCTCACCCGCACCGAGTTCGAGCAGCTCTTCCAGAGCTACTCGCTGTACTTCTACGACCCCACCTTCAGCTACGCCGTCCCGGACGTCCGCTGGTTCGCCAACCGCCCCGCCGTCGTCACCTCGCTGATCGGCACCCTGCTGCGCGGCCCCGCCCCGTACCTCGAGGGCGCCGTCACCACGGCCGTGCCGGAGGGGACCGGGCTGCAGCGTTCCTCGGTCCCGCTGAGCGGGCAGACGGCCGAGATCTCCCTGTCCGGGCCGCAGCTCGCCGACGTCAACCAGACCGGGATCGAGCGGATGTACACGCAGTTCCAGCAGACCCTGCAGTCGGTGAGCGCGGTCTCGGACATCACCGTCACGATCGAGGACCGCCGGGTCGAGGGCGGCCGGCTCAACGAGTACACCCCGCCCGTCATCGACCCCACGGTCCCCAGCCAGCAGGTGGGCGTCCTCGACGGCGGGCTCGTGTCCTACCTCGACGGGCGCAGCTCGCCCGTCCAGGGGCTGCGGGATCCGGCCTTCCCGCCCACCCTGCCGGCCATGAACGCGGACCGGGACACCTTCGCCTACCTGGACGAGGAGCGGCGCGCCCTGGGTGTGCGCTCCACCTCGGGCGGGGAGTACGACGCCGAGTTCGACGTCGAGCTGACGGCCCCGAGCCTCGACCGGACCGGCTGGGTGTGGACCGGGACGAGCGCCGGGGAGGTGCTGGCGCTGAGCCCCGACGCGCTCGGCGAAGGCTCGCAGGAGGAGCCCCGGCGTGTCGACGCCGCCTGGCTGGAGGGGCAGACCATCCAGTCGCTGCGGGTGGCCCGCGACGGCACCCGGGCCCTGGTGGTCACGGGCGAGGGCGACTCGGCCCGGGTCTGGGTCGCCGGCGTCGAGCGCGACGCCGACGGCACGCCCCTGCGCCTCGGCGAGCCGCTGCGCGTGGGCACCGACATCCAGGCCACGGAGGCGCACTGGATCTCGGACTCCTCGGTCCTGGCCGCCGACACCCAGGGCGACTCGACCCAGATCGTCTCCCTCTCGGGCGAGGTCACGGGCCTCAACGGGCTCTCCGGCATCGAGCACCTCTCGGCGGGCGACGGGCGGGAGTCGATCTTCGCCCAGACCGACACGGGCACGTTCAAGCTGGAGGGCACCTCCTGGACGCGGGTGACCACCGACGTGCGGGACCTCGCCTTCGCCGGGTGATCGGGAGGTCGGTCCTCGCGTTCGGCGGGTGGCTCGGGAGCTCGTCGTCGCCGACGCGCGGTGACTCGGGGCACCTCCTCGCCTTCGCCGGGTGATCCCGGGTCTCGCCGGGGCGGGACGCCCTCGGGGCGGTTCCGCCCGGGCTCGGGCCGGACGTCGTCCACAGCCGCCGTCGGAAGGCCCCTCGTCGGCCCCCGATCCACCATCGGGGGCCTCGTGGTGCCCGGGCCGCCGGGCGCACACCGGATGCGGTCCATGATGGCGGCATGAACGCGACGATCCGGCCGGGCACGCCCCGGGAGACCAGACCACCCATGCCGCCGGGCACGGCGAGCGGACCGACGACGCCGCGGGCCTCGGGCCGGCGCGCGCTGCCCAGGGGCCCCGCTGGCCTGACGCGCGGCGCGGACCGGCTCGCCGCGGCCTGCTGGGACGGGATCGCGGCCGCCGTCGAGCTCGTCCTGCCCCAGGTCTGCGCCTCCTGCGGTGCGGGCGGGTCCGCCGTGTGCTGGACCTGCCGCCGACTGGTGCACCGGGCGACGGCGCGGCCCCTCGGCGGGCGCCGCCGCGCCGCTGTGGCCCGAGGACCTCGTGTGCGCGGCCGCCGGCGTCTACCGCCACGAGGTGGCGCGGCTGCTGCTGGCGTTCAAGGAGGGCCAGCGGCTCGACGTCGTGCCCGTGCTCGCCGCGGCGCTGGCCCGTGCGCTCGAGGCGAGCCCGGCCTGCGCGAGCCGGGCCCCGTCTGGCTGGTGCCGGTTCCCTCGGCCTCCGCGGCGTTCAGGCGGCGCGGGTTCGTCCCGGCCGAGCTGCTGGCGCGGCGCGCCCTGCGGTCGGTGCGGGCCGTCGCGCCGGGTGCGCGGGTCGTGCGCCTGCTGGCCCCGCGGCCCGATCCGTGGTCCTCCTGCCCGCGGCCCTGCGCCCGGCCGGAGTGCGGCCCAGAAGGCCTCGGCGCGCGCCAGCGGGCCCGGCGGATCCGGGGATCCCTGCGGATGCGCCGGCCGCTCCCGGCGCGGGCCGCCGGGGCGGCGATGCCGCGGATCGTGATCGTGGACGACGTGTTGACCACCGGGGCGAGCCTCTGCGAGGCCCGCCGCGCGTTGGAGGCCGGGGGAGCGGCGGTGGCGGGCGCCGTCGTCCTCGCCACGGTGGCCCCGCCCGGCGGAGAGGGGGCCGCCATGCTGTGAGTGAACACCCCGAGGACGCCGGTGTGTCGCGACGAAACGTCGGTGACGAATGCCGCGCGGTCAACTAGCGTGGGGGTAAGGAGACGGTCAGACCCTCTCCCCGTGCTGGTGATCGACGAGGTCGCCGAAGACCGGATCGGTAACCGCACCCACCCACAACAAGGTGAGGTCATCGTGGAACTCAACGTCTACGGCCGGAACATCAAGGTGCCTTCTCGCATGCGGGATTACATCGAGGAGAAGGTCGAAAAGTTCGAGAAGCTCAACGACCGCGTCGACCTGATCGAGGTCAAGGTCACCAAGGTGGGCACCGGCCCCAACGCCATCACGGTGGAGATCACCGTCAACAGCCCCGGCCCCATCCTGCGGGCCGAGGCCAGCGGACCGGACAAGTTCGCGGTCTTCGACGACGCCTACGGCAAGCTGCTCGAGCGTCTCCGCCGCGCCCGCGACCGCCGGAAGATCCACCGGGGCAACCACCGGCCCATCTCCGTCTCTGAGGCCACCGGCGCGCTGCCGGTCATCGACGCCCCGGGGGAGCAGGGCAGGATCGTCGTGGAGGGAACCCACGAGGACCTGCCCGTCGAGGAGCTGGCCTTCAATGACGACTACCCGCTGTCGGACGACACCACCCCCGTCGAGATCCGACGCAAGACCTTCCCCACCGAGAAGCTGACGGTGGACGAGGCCGTGGACCGCATGGAGCTGGTCGGCCACGACTTCTACCTCTTCGTCGACTCCGAGGTGGACCGCCCCGCCGCCGTGTACCGGCGCAAGGGCTGGACCTACGGCGTGATCACCCTCGGCGACGACGCGCCCGCCGGGGGCAAGAGCGAGACCCGGGTCTACAAGGCCCTGTAGGTCGGCCGCCCGCCGGCTCCGACGGCCGGCCGGAGCGTGAGGGGCCCGTCCCGCGGCGCGGGGCGGGCCCCGCCGCGCGCCACGGCACGTGACCGGGCTCAGCCGGTTGCGTAGGGTGAATCTCTAGCGAACGCCCAGGGCACGCGACTACAGTCGCGTAGAATGACCCGTTGGGCGAGGCCGTACCGACCGCGCATCGACCCGCCGCCAGCGGGCCACCACCGAATCTCGTGAACTACTAGGAGTAAGCGCCCGTGGCATCCTTCCTGGAAAAGATCCTTCGCACCGGGGACAAGCGGCTGCTCAAGCGGTTGAGGGTCTACGCCGAGGCGATCAATTCGCTCGAGGAGGACTTCAAGCAGTACTCCGACGCCGAGCTGAAGGCAGAGACCGAGGCGTTCAAGCAGCGCGTGGCCGACGGCGAGAGCCTCGACGTGATCCTGCCCGAGGCCTTCGCCGTGGTGCGCGAGGCCTCCGCCCGCACGCTCGGCCAGCGCCACTACGACGTCCAGCTCATGGGCGGCGCGGCGCTGCACCTGGGCAACATCGCCGAGATGAAGACCGGTGAGGGCAAGACGCTGGTCGCGACCGCGCCCGCCTACCTCAACGCGCTGACCGGCAACGGCGTGCACGTGGTGACCGTCAACGACTACCTCGCCGAGTACCAGGCCAACCTCATGGGCCGCGTGTTCCGCTTCCTCGGCATGGAGGTCGGCGTCATCCTGTCCCAGCAGACCCCGGAGGTGCGCCGCAAGCAGTACGAGGCGGACATCACCTACGGGACGAACAACGAGTTCGGCTTCGACTACCTGCGCGACAACATGGCCTGGTCGATCGAGGATCGCGTGCAGCGCGGCCACCACTTCGCGATCGTGGACGAGGTCGACTCGATCCTGATCGACGAGGCCAGGACGCCCCTGATCATCTCCGGGCCGGCCTCGGGGCAGGCCAACCGCTGGTACGGCGAGTTCGCCCGGATCGCCAAGAACCTGAAGCGGGAGAACGACTACGAGGTCGACGAGAAGAAGAAGACCGTGGGGGTGCTGGAGCCCGGCATCGAGAAGGTCGAGGACCACCTGGGCATCGAGAACCTGTACGAGTCGTCGAACACCCCGCTGATCGGGTTCCTCAACAACTCGATCAAGGCCAAGGAGCTGTTCACCAGCAACAAGGACTACGTGGTCCTCAAGGGCGAGGTGCTCATCGTGGACGAGCACACCGGCCGCATCCTGCCCGGCCGCCGCTACAACGAGGGCGTCCACCAGTCGATCGAGGCGAAGGAGGGCGTGGAGGTCAAGGCCGAGAACCAGACCATGGCCACCGTGACCCTGCAGAACTACTTCCGCCTCTACGACAAGCTCTCGGGCATGACCGGCACCGCCGAGACCGAGGCCGCCGAGTTCGTCAACACCTACGACCTCGGCATCGCGGTCATCGAGCCCAACAAGCCCATGCAGCGCATGGACAAGCCCGACCTGGTCTACAAGAACGAGGTCGCGAAGTTCGCCGCCGTCGTCAAGGACATCGCCAAGCGCTACGAGACCGGGCAGCCGGTGCTCGTGGGCACGACCAGCGTCGAGAAGAGCGAGTACCTGTCGAAGCTGCTGGCCAAGGCCGGGGTGCGGCACGAGGTGCTCAACGCCAAGAACCACGCCCGCGAGGCCGCCATCGTCGCCCAGGCCGGGCGCAAGGGCTCGGTCACGGTCGCGACCAACATGGCCGGCCGCGGCACCGACATCATGCTGGGCGGCAACGCCGAGTTCAACGCGATCGAGCGCATGCGCGAGCTCGGGCTGGACCCGGCGGAGAGCCCGGAGGAGTACGAGGCCCGCTGGCCCGAGGTCCTCAAGGCCGAGGGCGAGGCCGTCAAGAAGGCCCACGACGAGGTCAAGGAGCTCGGCGGCCTGTACGTGCTCGGCACCGAGCGCCACGAGTCCCGCCGCATCGACAACCAGCTGCGCGGCCGCTCCGGCCGCCAGGGCGACCCCGGCGAGTCGCGCTTCTACCTCTCCCTCTCGGACGACCTCATGCGCCTGTTCAACGGCGCCGCGGCCGCCCGCCTCATGGCCGGCGCCCCCGACGACGCCGCCCTCGAGCACCGCATCGTGACCCGCGTGATCGCCTCGGCGCAGAACCAGGTCGAGTCGCGCAACGCGGAGCAGCGCAAGAACATCCTGAAGTACGACGACGTCCTCAACCGCCAGCGCGAGGCGATGTACGCCGACCGCGCCAAGATCCTCGAGGGCGACGAGATCGCCGAGCACATCCAGCGGTTCATCACCGACGTCATCACCTCCGCGATCGCGGACAAGACGAGCCAGGGCCACGCCGAGGACTGGGACCTGCCCAAGCTGTGGAGCGTGCTGGAGACCATCTACCCGGTCAGCGTCTCCATCGAGGATCTCGAGGAGGCGGCCGGCGGGTCGTCCAAGCTCACCCAGGAGAAGATCACCGAGGAGATCCTCTCCGACGCGCGCCTGGTCTACGAGGCGCGCGAGGAGGAGGTCGGCTCCGAGGCCATGCGCAACATCGAGCGGCGCGTGATCCTCTCGGTGATCGGGCGGCACTGGCCCGAGCACCTGTACGAGATGGACTACCTCAAGGAGGGCATCGGCCTGCGGGCGATGGCCCAGCGCGACCCGCTCATCGAGTACCAGCGCGAGGGCTACGCGATGTTCCAGTCCATGATGGGCACCATCCGCGAGGAGACCGTGTCCTACCTGTTCAAGCTGGACCTGTCCAAGCAGCGGACCCAGATGTCCTCCCAGGCCCTCAAGGTCCCCGAGCAGCCCTCGTTCCTGCGCTACACCGCGCCGAGCGAGGACGGGGGAGAGGAGAGCCGGGTCGAGGTCCCCGCGGGGGAGGGCCGCCCGGCCCGGTCGAGGAGCGGCCGCGGGGCCGCGGAGACCGCGTCGGCCGGTGCCTCCGGCGCTTCCCGGACAGCCGCCCCCGCGGCAGCCTCGGCGGGCTCCGCCGTGAGCGGGGAGCCCGCCGCGGACCGCGGGACCGTGGCCACGCGGACGGCCGAGGACGACGCCGCACCGGCCCCCGCCAACCGCAAGGCCAAGCGCGCGGCGCAGAAGAACTCCCGCAAGCGCTGATCCCGGTGCTCGCGCCGGCCGTGCGCCGCGCGGGCGACCGGGTGGCCCGGCGGCCGGTCGAACCGGCCGCGGGCGCGGCCTCTCAGCCGATCTCCGCCTCGACGATCTGCCACTGCCCCCGCGGCTTGTGGATGCGCAGGGCCAGGGCGCGGGTGCGCTCGCCGTCGTCGACCACCACGCTCGCCTCGTACTCCTCGGGCGCCACGCGGATCGCCCGGACCCTGCGCAGGCGGGTCTCGCGTGGGCCGTACCTGCGCGGGGCGCGCGCGGCGTCGTCGGCCTCGGTCGGCCCGGCGGAGCCTCCTCCGGCCCCGCCCCCGGCCTGGCGCCGCGGCGAGGGGCCGGTGCCCGAGCGGCGGCCCGGGACCACCACCCGCGCGGTGGAGCGGCCCGTGGCCCCCGGGGCCGCCGACGCCGCCCGGGACTCGATCCCGGCCCGCAGCCGCAGCCTCTCCAGCACGCGGGGGTGCACCCACCGGGCGAGCTGCTCGACCGGGCGCCCGCCCGTGACCGCCTCCACCAGCGCCACCCCCATGGTGGCCGCGATGGCGTGGACCCGGCGCAGCTGCTCCTCGGGGTCCGCGGCGCGCCGCCGCCACCGGTAGAAGGCCGGCGGCCCCGCCGGGTGGCCCCCGGGCGAGGCCGGGACGCTCTCGATGGACAGGACGGTGCCCCGCCTGAGCCGGGCTCGGCGGTCTCCGGGAACGGCGCTCATACTCTGGTCCTCCTCCTTCGGCTCGTCGTCGAGCCCTCGCGGCGTGCGGTCCGGCGGGAGCGCGCGGCGGCGGGCGGCAGACGCCGCGTCGGATCCCCCAGCACCGCTCCCCGCCCGCCGCCGACGCGCGATCTCCCCGCGCGCACCGGCCTGGCGGTCGATACCCCACCATGAATACCCCCAGCGCGCCGCGGCGGTAAAGGGACACACCCCCGACGCCGCCCACACGGCGTCTCGAGCAGTCACCCGGCACCGGTTCCCCCGGCTCGGCATAGGATGGAGTCGGTACCCGCCGTCGACCCCGAGGAGCCCCATGACGCTCGCCGACCCGCTGCTGAAGACCGGGGAGTTCGGCCCCGGGGACTCGGAATGGCTGCACCTGCTCGTCGGCGACTGGCAGCTGGTCTCGGACCTCGCGCAGGGCGACCTGGTGCTGTGGTTCCCGCAGGAGTTCGTGGGGGCCCAGGCCGCCGACCGCCTCCAGGGCGGGCCGGCCGAGGGGACGGGCTTCGTCGGCCTGGCCCACGTGCGGCCCTCCACCGCGCAGACCGTCTTCCACCGGGACATGGTCGGCCAGCCGATGGCCTCCGACGTCGTCGCCGGCGCCCGGGACTGTTGGTACGAGCAGACGGTCCACCCGCTGGACCGGGTCGACTGGAACAGCGAGTCGAGCATGCGGGTGGTCGTCTACCCGCTGGTGCGCAACGGGCGCACGATCGCCCTGCTGACCGTGCACCACGGCCTCCTCTCCGCCCGGATGCAGGGCCGCCTGGACACCGTGTTCCGCGAGACCGCCCGCGAGCTGCTCAGCATGGTCGCCCGGGGCGCGTGGCCGGACTTCTCCGCGCCCACAGGCACTTCGCGCGGCAACCCGCGCGTCAGCGACGGCGTGATCCGGCTCGACGCCGAGGGGCGGGTCACCTTCGCCAGCCCCAACGCGGTCTCGGTCTACCGCCGCCTGGGGTTCCAGGGCTCGCTCACGGGCCAGTTCCTGGCGGAGCTGACCCGCGACCTGCTGCCCTCCACCGGCAAGGCGGACGAGACGCTGCCGCTGGTGCTCACCGGCCGGATGCCGTGGCGCAGCGAGATCGGCACCTCGCGGGCCAGCGTGACCTTCCGGGCGATCCCCCTGCGCCGCCAGACCCGCCGCGGCGAGGAGCGCTTCGGCGCGATCCTGCTCTGCCGGGACGTCACCGAGCTGCGCCGCCGGGAGCTCGAGCTCATGACCAAGGACGCGACCATCCGGGAGATCCACCACCGGGTCAAGAACAACCTGCAGACCGTCTCGGCGCTGCTGCGGCTGCAGGCCCGCCGGATGACCTCGCAGGAGGCGCGCGAGGGGCTGGAGCAGGCGATGCGCCGCGTGGCGACCATCGCGATGGTCCACGAGGCGCTCTCCCAGGGGCTGACGCAGAGCGTCGACTTCGACGACCTCATCGGCCGCCAGTTCCGCCTGGCCGCCGAGGTCGCCTCGCCGGGCCAGGCGGTCAGCACCGAGTTCACCGGCCACTTCGGGCAACTGCCGAGCGAGCTGGCGACGCCGCTGGCGCTGATCGTCAACGAGATCGTCGCCAACGCCGTCGAGCACGGGCTGAACGGGTCCTCCGGGACCGTGGGCCTGGACGGGTGCCGCACCGAGTCCGAGGACGGCGAGCCGATGCTGGTGGTCACGATCTCCGACGACGGCGTCGGGATGGGGGACAGCTACGTCGAGGAGTCGGGGGTCTCGGCCTACCGGCCGCCGTCGGAGGGCGAGGGGCTGGGCATGCAGATCGTGCGGACGCTGGTCGCGAGCGAGCTGAAGGGCTCGATCCGCTGGCAGCCGCGGCCCGGCGGGGGCACCGAGGTGGTTATCACGGCGTTCATCCCCGAGGACTCCGCGGGCTGAGCGCGGGCCGGGGACACCCGGGGCCGGCCTCGGGATGCGGTGAAGGCCCGGGACGCGGCGAAGGCCCGAGACGCGACGAAGGCCGCCACGCGAGATGGCGGCCTTCGGAGGCTGACCGATCGGAGTCGGGGACGCGGGAACCGGAGACGGTCCCGAGCGGCCCGGCGGACGGGCCCGGTCTAGGAGGCGCGGCGGGCGCGGGCTGCGCGGCGTTTCATGGCGCGGCGCTCGTCCTCGCTCATGCCGCCCCAGACGCCCGAATCCTGTCCGGTCTCGAGGGCCCACTGCAGGCACGTCTCCATGACGGTGCAGCTGCGGCAGACGGTCTTGGCCTCTTCGATCTGCAGCAGGGCAGGGCCCGTGTTGCCGACGGGGAAGAAGAGTTCGGGGTCCTTTTCGAGGCAGGCTGCGCGACTGCGCCAATCCATCGTTGCACGCTCCTTGTGTGATTTCATCCCGCGGGCTCAACGGTTCATCCGCGAGGACAAGCAAACGGCCCCCTCGATGACGGTGCGGGGGCCTCCTTGTGAACTTTTATTAGGTTCCCATGTAAACAACCTGTGAACAAGGGTTTTCCGCCGAGGCGAGCGCGCACGGGCGGTTGTT
This sequence comes from Rothia santali, assembly GCF_024199905.1. Taxonomy (GTDB): domain Bacteria; phylum Actinomycetota; class Actinomycetes; order Actinomycetales; family Micrococcaceae; genus Rothia; species Rothia santali. The sequence goes on along the minus strand of NZ_JANAFB010000028.1, from coordinate 7,519 downwards.
TCTTATCACACGCCCGCGTGCTTGACACGAGGTTTCGCTCCGATATGAAGGACCCGGCCGCAAGGGGCCTGCACGCCGCGCGACGCCGCCCCTCGGCCCTCCTTAGAATGGTCACCATGACCTCCTCCGCGACGCCCGACGAGCCACGACCCGACGACGCGACGCCCGACGGCGCCGTGCCCTCCCCGGCGGACCACGACGTCGTCCGCGCCCCGCGGGCCGTGGTGCTCCTGAGCGTGCTGGTGGGCCTCGAGGCCGCGGCCCTGGTGCTGCTGGGGCTTATCCAGATCGCCGAGACGTTCTTCCTCGAGCGGACCATGCCCGTCGGGGCCATCGTGCTGATGAGCCTCATCTACATCGGGTTCGGGCTCTGGCTGGGCCTCGCGGCGCGGGCCGCGCACCGCGGGCGGATGTGGCCGCGGGCGCTGATCATCCTCGCCCAGGTCTTCCTGGTCATCATCTCCGTCCAGTCGGCCCCGGTCTGGGGCTGGCCGATCGCGATCCTGCCGATCCTCTACGGACTGCTCGTGGCCCTGATCCTGTTCAGCCGCCCCGTCCAGGCCCACCTGCTGCGGGAGGCCCGGCGCGTCGAGGGCTGAGACGGCGTCCCCGCGCCCGCGATCCGACGCCCTGCGCCCGCGGCCCGGACACGGTCATGCGGTAGGTTGGGGGTCGAGCATCACGACCCCAGCGCGCCTGGACCCCGTTCAGGCTTCACACAGGGCGCGTCGATTAGGATTCTCGAAGAGAAGACCCGGGCCGGCCTCCAGAGCCGGCGCGGGAGAAGACAGCTCGGCCGCACGGACGCGGGCGGGCGCAACAACACACAGGAGTTTGCGTGAACGCGGATCTAGTGGTCGTCGGATCGGGCCTCTTCGGGCTGACCATCGCCGAACGAGCTGCCACCGAGCTGGGGCTGAAGGTCGCCCTGATCGACCGGCGCCGCCACATCGGCGGCAACGCGTACAGCGAGCGGGAGGAGCGCACGGGCATCGAGGTGCACCGCTACGGCGCCCACCTGTTCCACACCTCCAACGAGCGCGTGTGGGAGTACGTCAACCGCTTCACCGCCTTCACCAACTACGTCCACCGCGTCTACACGCGCCACCAGGACGAGGTCTACCCGATGCCGATCAACCTCGGCACGATCAACCAGTTCTTCCGCTCCGCCCACGGCCCCGCCGAGGCGAAGGCCCTGATCCAGGAGCAGGCGGGCGAGCTCGCCGGCACCGACCCGGAGAACCTGAACGACAAGGGCATCCAGCTGATCGGCCGCCCCCTCTACGAGGCGTTCATCAAGCACTACACCGGCAAGCAGTGGCAGACCGACCCCAAGGACCTGCCGGCCTCGATCATCAGCCGCCTCCCGGTCCGCTACACCTACGACAACCGGTACTTCAACGACACCCACGAGGGCCTGCCCGTGGACGGCTACACCGCGTGGCTCGAGCGCATGGCGGACCACCCGAACATCGAGGTCCACCTGGACACCGACTTCTTCGACGGCGAGCACGCCCTGTCCCGCTCGGCCGTCATGGGCCAGGTCCCGGTGGTCTACACCGGGCCGGTGGACCGCTACTTCGACTTCGCCGAGGGCGACCTGTCCTGGCGCACGATCGACCTCGAGGAGGAGGTCCTGCCGATCGAGGACTTCCAGGGCTGCTCGGTCATGAACTACCCGGACGACGACGTCCGCTTCACCCGCATCCATGAGTTCCGCCACTTCCACCCGGAGCGGGACTACACCAAGGACGCGACCGTCATCATGCGCGAGTTCTCCCGCTTCGCCGAGAAGGGCGACGAGCCCTACTACCCGGTGAACACCGAGGTCGACCGCGACAAGCTGCGCAAGTACCGCGACCTCGCCCGCGGCGAGGAGTCGGTGCTGTTCGGCGGCCGCCTCGGCACCTACAAGTACCTGGACATGCACATGGCGATCGGCTCGGCGCTGTCCATGTTCGACAACAAGCTGCGCCCGCACTTCGAGCGCGGCGAGAAGCTCGTGAGCGGGGGAGTCGACGCGTGAGCAAGGCCCAGGACACCACCGCGCCCGCGCGCATGCAGACCCTCCAGCGGGTCATCCTCCCCGAGGTCCAGCAGATGGACACCATCCCGCTCTACGTCGACTCCGGCCAGGCCGCGGGCGTGCAGCTGTCCACGATGAACGGCTCGCTCGGCAGCAACGACTCGCTGTCCGGCGAGAAGCGCGGCGAGCCGCAGGGCTCCGGCTCCGGCTCCGCCGCGTCCTCGGCCGCGTCTGAGGCGCACGCCGAAGACTTCATCGGCCGCCGCTCGACCCTGATCCGCCCCGGCTCCAGGCTCTCGTTCGCGACCTACTTCAACGCCTTCCCGGCCTCCTACTGGAAGCGCTGGACCACCGTGGACGAGGTCCGCCTGGCCATCCGCACCCAGGGCGAGGGCACCGTCATCGTCTACAAGTCCAACCCGCGCGGCTCGCTGCAGCGCGTGGACTCCCGGCAGGTCTCCGGCCGCCAGGCCACCGACTTCGACCTGCCGCTCAAGCCCTTCGGCGACGGCGGCTGGTACTGGTTCGAGCTCGTCGCGGGCACCGAGTCGCTGGTCCTCGAGGAGGCCGAGTGGCAGGCCGCCGACGACGGCAGCGAGCCCGGGCGCATCACGCTCGAGATCACGACGCTGAACAAGCCGGACTTCTGCCTCAACAACCTGCGCTCCTTCGCGGACAACCCCGAGGTGCTGGAGCACCTGCAGGAGATCCTCATCGTGGACCAGGGCACCCAGAAGGTCCAGGACCAGGAGGACTTCGAGGAGGTCGCGGCGCGCCTGGGCGGCAAGCTGCGGATCATCAACCAGGCCAACCTGGGCGGCTCCGGCGGTTTCGCCCGCGGCATGTACGAGGCCGTGGAGAACGGCAGCGACTACGCGCTGCTGCTGGACGACGACGTCGTCGTGGAGCCGGAGTCCATCGTCCGGCTGCTGACCTTCGCGGACCGGTGCCGCAAGCCCACCATCGTGGGCGGGCACATGTTCGACCTGTACAACCGCTCCGTCCTGCACACCTTCGGCGAGATCGTGAACACCTACCGGTTCCAGCCGGACCAGCCGCACCAGGAGCAGGTGCTCGGGCACGACTTCCTGTCCTCGAACCTGCGCAGCACCCCGTGGCTGCACCGCCGGGTCGACGTCGACTACAACGGCTGGTGGATGGACCTCATCCCCACCCGGGTCATCAAGGACATCGGGCTGTCCCTGCCCGTCTTCATCAAGTGGGACGACGCCGAGTACGGCCTGCGCGCCAAGCGGGCCGGCTACCACACGGTGTCCCTGCCGGGCGCGGCCGTGTGGCACGTGTCCTGGATCGACAAGGACGACCTCGTGGGCTGGCAGGCCTACTTCCACATCCGCAACCGGATCATCGCGGCCCTGCTGCACTCGCCCTACGACCGCGGCGGCCGCCTCCTGCGCGAGTCCTCCTACGCGGACGTCAAGCACCTGATCTCGATGCAGTACTTCACCGAGGCCGGGCGCATCATGGCGCTGCGCGACGTGCTCGCCGGCCCGGACCAGCTGCACGAGATCCAGCCGCAGCGGCTGCCGGAGATCCGCGGGCTGATGAAGCAGTACCCGGACGCGCAGTTCGCGGAGGACATCGAGTCCTTCCCCGAGCCGCGCATGGACAAGCCGCCGCGCAACGGCCGCGGGTTCAGTGCGCCGTCGTACCGCTCGCTGGTGCCGTGGGCCCTGAAGACCGTGACCAAGCAGCTGGTCCGCCCCGTGGACCCTGCCGTCAAGGAGCACCCGCAGGCCCACATCGCCCACCAGGACAACCGCTGGTGGCGTATGTCCCAGTTCGACTCGGCGCTGGTCTCCAACGCCGAGGGCACCGCCGTGTCCTGGTACCAGCGCGAGCCGGAGCAGCTGCGGAACAAGCTCGTGGAGGCGACCCGCCTGCACGCGCGCATCCTCCGCGACTGGCCCAAGCTGCGCGAACAGTACCGCGAGGCGGCCCAGCGGATCACGTCCTTCGAGGCGTGGCAGAAGACCTTCGAGAAGCATACGGACTCACAACTCACGCGATGACCGAAATCAGCGAACGCGCGTTCCATAGCCCCGGCCGCGGCCGGGGCCTGGTGGACGCCCTCAAGAACCGATACCTCCTGCGGCTGCTCGTGGACAAGGAGCTGCAGGTCAGATACCGGGGCTCGGTCCTCGGCATCCTCTGGTCCTACGTCAAGCCCGGTGTGCAGTTCATCGTGTTCTACATCGCGCTGGGCGTGTTCCTGGAGCTGAACAAGGGCCTGGACAACTACGCCGTCTACCTGTTCTCGGGGATCATCCTGCTGAACTTCTTCGGCGAGGCCTTCGGCAACGGGGCCCGCTGCATGGTGGGCAACGGGGCGCTGATCAAGAAGATCTACCTCCCGCGGGAGCTGTTCTCGGTCTCGACCATCTGGGTCGCGCTCGTGCACTTCCTCCCGCAGCTGCTGGTCCTGCTGATCGCGTGCTTCGTCGTCGGGTGGCGGCCCGGGCCGATGCAGCTCGGGGCGGCCGTGGTGGCGATGATCATCATGGTCATCTTCTCCTTCGGCCTCGGCCTGATCTTCGGCGTCGCCAACGTCTTCTTCCGGGACGCGGAGAACATCGTCGACCTGCTGGTCATGGTGCTGACCTGGCTCTCGCCGGTCATGTACTCGTGGGAGCGGGTCGCGGCGGCCGTCCCGGCGTGGGGGCTGCACCTGTACCTGAGCAATCCGATCACGGTCGCGGTGGAGCTGTTCCACTTCGCGTTCTGGGCGCCCACGCTGGAGGGGGAGTGGCACGTGCCGCCGCACCTGCTGACCCTGTGGACGCCGGTGGCGGTCGTGGTCGCGCTGCTGTTCATGCTGGTCGGCGACCTGCTCTTCCGCAAATTCGAGGGCACTTTCGCCCAGGAGCTCTGATACCCGTGTCGTGGATTGACGACGACCCCGAACTCGGCGGGGAACCGCGGCCCTACGTGCCGTCGACCGAGCCCGTGGTGATCCGCATCGGCGGCGTGGCCAAGCGCTTCGTGCTGCGGCACACCCGGTCCATGAAGGAGGCCTTCGTGTGGCTCATCAAGGGCCGCAAGGGGGACCTGTCCGAGAAGTTCAACGCGCTCGACGGCGTCGACCTCGAGATCCGCGAGGGGGAGCGGGTCGCGCTGCTCGGCCTCAACGGCTCGGGCAAGTCGACGCTGCTCAAGCTCATCTCCGGCGTCATGCACCCTGACGGCGGGGAGATCAAGACCCGCGGGCGCATCGCCGGGCTGATCGAGGTCGGCGCGGGCTTCCACCCCGACCTGACCGGCCGGGACAACGTGTACCTCAACGGAGCGATCCTCGGCATGACCAAGGCCGAGATCGACGCCAGCTTCCAGTCGATCGTCGACTTCTCGGAGATCGAGCAGTTCATCGACACCGAGGTGAAGTTCTACTCCTCCGGCATGTACCTGCGCCTGGCCTTCGCCGTCGCGGTGCACACGGACCCGGAGATCTTCCTCGTGGACGAGATCCTCGCCGTGGGCGACGAGCCGTTCCAGAAGAAGTGCATCCGCAAGATCAAGGAGCTCTCCGAGAAGGGCAAGACCCTCGTGGTGGTCAGCCACGACCTGGACATGGTCGCGCGGCTGTGCGAGCGCGGCGTCGTGCTCGAGAAGGGCCGCGTGGTCCAGGACGGGGACATCCGCGACGCCGTGCACCGGCTGCGCGGCTGACCCGCGCGTCCGGGAGGCGAAAGACGGGCGAGGGGGCGGCACGCCGAGCGCGTGCCGCCCCCTCGCCCGTCTCCGGCGTCGGGCTCAGCCCGCCCGGGAGGCCGCGGGGACCACGAGCGGCCCTCCCGTCTCCGGGTCCTCGACGACGACGGCGCGCAGCCCGAAGATCTCCCGCAGGTTCTCCGGCGTGATCACCTCGCGCGGGGAGCCCTCGGCGACGATCGCCCCCTCGCGCAGCGCGATCAGGTGCCCGGCGTACCGGGCCGCTTGATTGAGGTCGTGGAGCACCGCGACGATCGTCGTGCCCGCTGCGTTCAGCCGCGCGAAAAGGTCCAGGAACTCGATCTGGTGCGCCATGTCCAGGTAGGTGGTCGGCTCGTCCAGGAGCAGCACCTCGGTCTCCTGGGCCAACAGCATCGCCGCCCAGACGCGCTGGCGCTGGCCGCCCGAGAGCTCCGCGACCCGGCGCCCGGCGAGCTCGAGCGTGTCCGTGCGCCGCAGGGCCGCCTCGATCGCGGCCTCGTCCGCCCGGCTGTTCACGTGCCACGCGTTCTGGTGCGGGAAGCGGCCGCGCCCGACCAGCTCCCGCACCGCGATGCCCTCGGGGGCCGTGGCCGACTGGGGGAGCAGCCCGACCCGGCGCGCGATCTGCTTCGGCGCCAGCCCCTCGAGCGGCTCGCCGTCCAGTAGGATCCGCCCGGCGGTGGGCCGCAGCAGCCGCGCGAGCCCGCGCAGCAGCGTCGACTTGCCGCAGCCGTTGGCCCCGATGACCGCCGTGAAGGAGCCGTCGGGGATCTCGGTGCTGAGCCCCTCGATCACGGGGCGGTCCCCGTAGCCGAGGCGGATCCCCTCGATCGCGTACCGGGCGGCGCGCCCGGGGGCCTGTGGACGTTCGTTCACCATGACTTCTTCCTCGCCTCTCGGATCAGGAGGACCACCAGGTAGGCGCCGCCGAGCACGATCGTGACCGTGCCCACCGGCACCCCGCCCGGCACGGCGTACTGGGCCACGAGGTCGGCGCCGAGCAGCAGGAACGCGCCGGTCAGCGCCGATCCCGCCAGCGGGAGGCCGGGAGACCGCAGCAGCCGCGCCGCGATCTGCGGCGCGGTCAGGGCCACGAAGGCGATGGGCCCGGAGGTCGCCACCGCGAGCGCGACGAGCGCGACGCCGAGCACCACCACCGCGAGCCGGGCGCCCCCGGCCCGCACCCCGTGGGATCGGGCGATGTCGTCGCCGAGCTCGAGCTGGCGCAGCGCGGCGCTCGCCATCGCGACCAGCACCAGCAGGAGCACGACGCCGGCGGCCGCGAGCAGCATCGCCTCCCGCGTCGACCCGGCCAGGGAGCCGGCGCCCCAGATCGAGGCGCTCATCGCGACCTCGGCCTGGGCCCGCAGCAGCAGCCACTGGTTCACGGCCGTCAGCATGGCCGTGACGCCGATGCCGACGATCACCAGCCGGAACCCCTCGATGCCCCGTCGATAGGTCAGCGCGAGCACGACCGCGGCCGTGGCCAGGCCGCCGACCAGCGCCCCGACCGCCGCGCCGTCGAGCCCCGCCCCCAGGACGGTCAGCGCGAGGATCGCCCCGGTGTAGGAGCCGCTGGTGAAGCCGATGATGTCCGGCGAGCCGAGGGGGTTGTCCGTGAGGGACTGGAACAGCGCCCCGGAGACGGCCAGGGCGGCCCCGACCGGCTGCACGCCCAGGGCGAGCGCCGTCTCGGCGTCGCCCCAGCCCAGGGCCACCACGCGCTGCGGGTCTTCGGGCACGTCCACGTCACCGAATTTGGTCGAGACGGTGGTGCCCGAC
>NZ_JANAFB010000027.1 GCF_024199905.1 Rothia santali | reverse complement strand
GTCGAGCGCGCCGAGCAGCTGCGCGCGGTCCGCGCCGAGCACGCGGAGCTCTACGCCGGCGTCGTCCGCGCGGGGGCCGCCCGATGAGCCCCCGCCCCCGCATCGGCTGGTACGTCCACCACCACGGCAACGGGCACCTGACCCGCTTCCTCGCCGTCCGCCCGCACCTCGACGCGGAGGTGACGGTGTTCTCCTCCCTCGCCCCGCCCGCGGCCCTCCCGGACCGCACCGCGTGGGTGCGCCTGGCCCCCGACGCCGCGGTGGAGGAGGGCCCCGGCGGCGCCCTCCTCGACCCGCGGGAGCAGGACCCGGAGGCCCTCGGCGCCCTCCACTGGGCGCCGCTCGGCCACCGGGGCCACCGGGAGCGCCTGGCGGAGATCGCCCGCATCGCGCACGCGGAGTTCCTGGACGCCTTCGTGGTCGACGTCTCCGTGGAGGTCGCGCTCTTCGTGCGGCTGCTGGGCGTGCCCGTGGTGGTGGTCTCCCAGCCCGGGGAGCGCACCGACGCGCCGCACCGCCTGGCCTACCGCGTCGCGGACCGGATCCTGGCCCCCTGGGACCGGGAGGCGGTGCCCTCGGCCGCCCTCGACGCCGCCGCGGCGCCCGTCCTCTGGTCCGGCGGCATCTCGCGCTTCGACGGCCGCGAGCGCCCGGCCGCGCCCGAGGAGCGCACCGCGCTGGTGCTGGGCCGGACCATGCCGCCCGAGGAGGAGCACCTCCGCATCGCCGAGGCCGCCCGCGGCGGCTGGCGGCTGCGCTTCGCGGGCAGCTCGCCGAGCACCTGGGACCCGGACCCGTGGCGCTCGATCACGGGCAGCGCCGTGGTCGTGAGCGCCTCGGGCCAGAACAGCGTCGCCGACCTCGCCGCGGCCGGCGCCCGCGTGGTGCTGATCCCGCAGGAGCGCCCGTTCGCGGAGCAGCGCGCCATGGGGGACGCCGTGCGCGCGGCCGTCGACGCCGTGGTCCTCGACGAGTGGCCCGCCGACGGCGAGCTGGTCGCCACGCTCGAGCGCGCGGCGGCCACCGCCCCGACTGGTCCGTGTGGCGCACCGAGGGCGCCGCCGCCCGGCCGCGCGGATCATCGCCGGCGCGGTGCGCGGCGGGCGGGGACCGGCGCCCCGGGCGAGTCCGCAGAAGCCGACCCGGAGGGACGGGCCGATGAGGACGGCGGTGATCACCACGGCGTCGGCGGCCCGGCGCGAGCACCTGGCCCGCCAGCAGACCCTGCTCGCCGAGGTCTGGGACCCCGCCTGCGAGCGGGTGGTGGTCTGGCTCGACGCCGAGGAGCCGGCCGCGGGCTCCGGGCCGCGGCCCCGGCACGACGCCGCTCCACGTCCCACCGGGCGCGCACGGGCTCAGCGTCGCGGCCGGCCGCAACCGCGGCGCGGAGGAGGCGCTGCGCCGCGGCGCGGATCTGCTGGTCTTCCTCGACGTCGACTGCCTGGCCGGCCCCCAGCTGCTGGACCGCTACCGCGAGGCGGCCGCCCGGCGCCCGGAGGCGATCCTCAGCGGCCCGGTCACCTACCTGGACGAGGGCGTGCGGCCCGGGACCGTGGCCGAGCTGCCCGGCCTCACCCGCCCGCACCCGGCGCGTCCGGCGCCCGCGGACGGCGTCGAGCTCGACGCCGCGGCCGAGGAGTACGACCTGTTCTGGTCGCTGTCCTTCGCGCTCACCGCGGGCACCTGGGAGCGCATCGGCGGCTTCGACGAGGCCTTCGAGGGCTACGGCGCGGAGGACACCGACTTCGGCTGGCGGGCGCGGGCGCGCGGGGTCCCGATGGCGTGGGTCGGCGGCGCCCAGGCCTACCACCAGTGGCACCCGACGTCGAAGCCCCCGTGGCGCCACCTCGACGACATCCTGCGCAACGGCGAGGTCTTCGCCCGGCGCTGGGGCGCCTGGCCGATGGAGGGCTGGCTGCGGGCCTTCGCCGAGGCCGGCGCGGTGCGACGCACCGCGGAGGGCTGGGTCAGGGCGGACGCGGGCGCCTAGGCGGCCCGGGGCGGCGGGCTCACCCAGCGGCCGGGCCGGCTCACCCGTAGCCGGGCCGGCTCACCCGCAACAGGGCGGGCTCGCCCGCAGCAGGGCCGGCTCACCCGCGGTCGGCCTCCCGCGGGGCCTCGAGCAGCTCGCACACCGCCAGGACCGTGTTGCGGGCCAGGGCGTCGTCGATCGGGGCCCCCAGGGGCAGCACCAGCCGGGCCAGGATGGGGCCCATCAGCAGGTCGCGCACCGTGTCGACCGGGACGGCGTCGCGCACGATCTCCTCCCGCCCCACGGCCGCGGCCAGGATGGCCTCGAGCCGGGCGCGGCGGGGCACCGTGAAGTACTCGGTGAACAGGTCGCGGGTCTCGGGATCGAGGCGCAGCGGCTCCATCAGGCCCGCCAGGTTGTTGCGGAACAGCGGGGCGGAGAAGACCGTGATCTCGTCGCGCTGGAAGCGCAGCAGGTCCTCCCGCAGGTCCCCGGAGGTCTGGTACTCGCCCACGGGATAGCGGCTGCGCATGACGTCCAGCACCAGGTGGGCGAGGTTGGGGTAGCGGCGGTAGAACGTCGGCCGCGTCGTGCCGATCTCGGTGACCAGCCGGTCCACGGACAGGTGGGAGTAGCCCTCGTCGGCCATGATGCGCTCGGCCGCCTGCATCAGCGCCTCGCTGATGCCGGTCTGGAAGGGCCGCCCTACTTTTCTGCTAGTCACAACGTCACACTAGCAATCGGGGAGGCCTCCTGGACCGGATGAAGCGCTGCTGACAACATGATGACATGACACGACAGAGCATCGAGAAGCACACGACCGAGGATTCGGTCTCCGTGACGGCCGAGGTCCCCGCCTCCCCCGCGGAGGTCCTGGCGCTGCTGCGGGACCCCGCCCGCCAGGCGGAGGTCGACGGGTCCGGGATGATCCGGGCCGCGAGCGACGACGCCGGCTCGCGCGGTGAGGCCCACGGCGGCCCGCTGAGCGCCGAGGGCCAGCTCTTCGTCATGGAGATGCTCTGGACGGACGGCGCCACGCGGTACCGGGTCGAGAACACCGTGACGGCGCTGGGCCCCGACCGCATCGAGTGGGAGGTCGCCGACTACGGCGAGGAGCCCCAGGGCTGGCGATGGGGGTGGATCGTGGAGCCCTCCGGGGCCGGGTCGCGGGTCACCAACTACTGCGACTGGTCCCGCACCTCCTCGGAGGTCCGCGCCGAGAAGGGGTTCCCGATCGTCGACGCCGAGAAGGTCGCCCGCACCGTCGAGCGCCTCCGCGACGTCTTCGACCGGAGCGGGCCCGGGGCCGCCGCGTGACGGATCAGGGGGTGCCGCAGCGCGCGGGCCGCGGTCTCGAGGGACCCGACACGCCCGTCGTCGTCATCGACCGGGACGTCCTGGAGCGCAACGTCCGGCGCATGGCCGAGGCGGTCGCGGCCGCCGGGCTGGAGCTGCGGCCGCACGCCAAGACCCACAAGATCCCGGAGATCGCGCGCCTGCAGGTCGAGGCGGGCTCCCGCGGGCTGACCGTGGCCACCGTCGGCGAGGCCGAGGTCTTCGCCGAGCACGGGATCGGGGAGCTGTTCATCGCCTACCCGCTGTGGCTCACCGAGCGCACGGCCCGCCGGCTGGCGGCCGTGGCCGGGCGCGCGCGGATCAGCTTCGGCGTCGACTCCGTCGAGGGCGCCCGCAACGCCGCCCGCCGGCTGGCCGAGGCGGGGCGCCCGGTCTGGAGGTGCTGGTCGAGGTCGACAGCGGGCACCACCGCAGTGGCGTCGCTCCCGCCGCCGCGCCGGACGTGGCCGAGGCCGCCCGCGCGGGCGGCCTGCGGATCGCCGGGGTCTTCACCTTCCCGGGCCACAGCTACGCCCCGGGCGCGGCCGCAGAGGTGGCCCGGCAGGAGCGCGAGGCCCTGAACGACGCCGCGGAGAGGCTCGAGGCGGCGGGGTTCGACGTCGCGCGCCGCAGCGGGGGCTCGACGCCGAGCGCCCTCCTCACCGAGCCCTGCGGTGCCACCGAGATCCGCCCCGGCGTGTACGTCTTCGGCGACGCCCAGCAGGTGGAGCTGGGCCGGTGCGCCCCGGAGGACGTCGCGCTGACGGTGTGGTCCACGGTCGTCAGCCGCCACGAGGATCCCGAGGGACCCGAGGGGTCGCGGCGGGTGGTCCTGGACGCCGGGACCAAGACGCTGGGCGGCGACCGCCCGGCCTGGGCGAGCGGCTACGGCCGGCTCGCGGAGCATCCGGGGGCCCGGATCAGCGCGCTCTCCGAGCACCACGCCACGGTCCTGTGGCCGGAGGGGGAGGAGCTCCCCACCCTGGGCACCCGCCTGCGGGTCATCCCCAACCACGTGTGCCTGGTCCCCAACCTGGTGGACGAGGTGCTCGTGGACGCGGGCGCGGAGGGCCTGCTGACCTGGCGCGTGGCGGCCCGGGGGCGCAACGGCTGAAACCCTGGCGGGCGAGGGGCGGTCCGTGCCGCCGGGTCGGCAGACCCGCGGCGGCGTTGAGGCGGTTCCTCGGCCTCGGCCCGCCGGCTCACGGCCGGGTCCCGCATTGCGCCAGGACGTGGTCTCGTACCGCGTCAGGGCCTGGTCTCGTACCGGGTCATGACGACGCCGCCGGGGAAGGTCCGCGTCTCGGTCAGGCGCAGGGGTGCGCGCCGCTCGAGCGGGGCGAGGAACGGAGCCCCGGCCCCCAGCAGCACGGGATGGGTGACCACCGTGTACTCGTCGACCAGCCCGGCCCGTAGGGCCGCCGCCGCGAGCGTGGCGCCCCCGACCCGCATCGGGCCGCCCTCGCCCTCCTTGAGCCGGGCGATCTCCGCGACGGCGTCGCCGGTGACCAGCCGGGCGTTCCAACCGACGGAGCCGAGCGTCGAGGAGAACACCGCCTTGGGGGTGTCCCGCCAGTTCCGGGCGAACGCCACCTCGTCGGGGGTGGCGCCCGGCCGCCGGTCGCCGGTCGGCCAGTAGGAGCTCATGGCCTCCCACAGCCGGCGACCGTAGAGCAGCAGGTCCATCGCTTGCTCCTGCTCCAGCCACCACCGGAACAGCTCGTCGCTCGGAGCGCTCCAGTCGAGGTCGCCGCCGGGCGCGGCCACGAAGCCGTCCAGGGACACGTTCATGCCGTAGACCAGTGTGCGCACGGCGCCGCCCTCCTCGCGAGACGATGTGCCTCCACGCTAGGACCCGGCGGGTGCGGGGACAAGACCCGCGCTCGGCGGGCAAAACCCGCGCGCGGCGGACAAGACCCGGGCGCGGACGCGACTACGCGGCGTCGGCCCCCACCGGCTCCCGGCGGGCGGCGGCCTCCGGGCGGGCGAGGCGGCCGCGGCGGCGCAGCCACATCTCCATGGGGATAGTGCACAGCGGGGGCACCGAGGCCGCGAGCGCGACGAAGGCCGTGAGCAGGCCCCAGCGCAGGCGCACGGCCGCCGCCACCGTGATCAGGACGTAGGCGATGAACGCGAAGCCGTGGGCGTACCCGAAGATGGTCACCCCCATCTCGGTGGTCTGCGTGACGTACTTCAGGAACATGCCGACCAGCAGTCCCGCCCAGGTCAGGGCCTCGATGACGGCGATCGTGGCGTAGGTGCGGCCCAGGGGGCTGACGGGGTGCTTCATGGGGGTGGTGCTCGCTTTCTCGGGGAAGGGGCTGAGGGGCGGATGTCGGGGAGGGCGGCGGGGCCGGATGTCGGGGCGGGCCGTGACGCGGGGCCGGATGTCGGGGGCGGGGGGGTGGACGGCGGGGGAGAGGCGGCTTCAGCGCATCGCGAGTCGCCGGTACCTGCTGACCGCCGCGTGCAGCTCGTGCCGCCGCGGCATCGCCAGGTCGCCGCGGATCCGGCGCGGCCCGGTGAGGCCGTCGAGGCCCTCGGCGCGGGCGGACTCGAGCGCCTCGTCGACCGCCCGGTCCAGCGCCGTGCCGCCGTCGAGGGCCCGGCCCACGCGGCCCAGGAGCAGGGCGATCGCGGCGGTCTGCGCGGCGTCGACCAGCTGGGACAGGTAGGCCAGGTCGATGTCGTCCCGGTCGACCTGGATGGTCTCGCGCCCCCGGGAGCGCGGCGGCTTGCGGTGGCCCGAGACGTCGAGGCAGCCGCGGGCCGGGACGCGGCGGAACGGACGGCCGAAGCGCTCGGCGTCGTCGGGCTCGGGCAGGTCGGCCGCGTGCCGGGCGGCGATCTCGCGGGCCCGGCCGGTGACCTCCTCGGGGACGTAGGCGCTCATCGCGACGACGTGGTCCGCGACCGGGAAGAACGCCCCCGAGCCGCCGGCGACCAGGATCGTGGAGACCCCGCGCTCGTCGAAGAGGGCCCGCACCCGGTCCACGAAGGGGGTGATCGGCTCGGCGCCGTCCGGGATCAGCTCCCGCATGGCCCGGTCCCGGATCATGAAGTTGGTCGCGGAGGTGTCCTCGTCGATCAGCAGGGCCGAGGCCCCGGCCTCCAGGGCCTCGGCGAGGTTGGTGGCCTGCGACGTCGAGCCGGAGGCGTTGGCCGTGGTGAACGCGGTGGTGTCGGCCCCGGAGGGCAGGCCGGAGATGAAGGGGGAGATGTCGACGCCGGCGGCCGAGCGGCCGTCCTCGGCGCGGATGCTCGCGGCGTCGGGGACGGTGAGCACCCACTCCCGGCCGTCTCCCGCGAGGTGGGGGTAGACGCCGCGCTCGATCGCCCGCAGCAGCGTCGACTTCCCGTGGTAGCCCCCGCCCACGACGACCGTGACGCCGCGCGGGATCCCCATCCCGGTCACGGTGCGCCCGCTGGCCAGGGTGAAGCCGGTGCGCAGCGTCTCCGGGGAGGCGAACGGGACGCCGTCCTCGAGCGGCAGGTCCGAGACGCCCGAGCGGCGGGGGAGCACCGCGCCGTCGCCGACGAAGGCCACCAGGCCGCGCTCGGCGATCAGCTCGCGGAGCTCCAGCTGGTCCAGGTGCAGGCGGACGTGGTCCCGCAGGCGCTCCTCGTCCATCCCGCCCAGCAGGGCCGAGCCCTCGACGATCCCGGGCAGCTCCTCGGTGAGCAGCCGGGCCGCGGCGCGCCCCTTGACGCGCCGTCCGGCGGCGGGCAGCGCGGCCGTCAGCCGCACCTCCACGGCGTCGCCGACCACGACGACGCTGCTGCGCTCCAGGACCTCCTGCCCGGGCTCGGTGATCCGCAGGTCGCGGGAGGCCGCGCGCAGCCGCTGGCTGACGTCGCGGGCCAGGAAGTCCGCCACCGCGGTGCGCTGCGCCCGCGTGGCCACGACGTCGTCCGGGACCGCGGACTCGGCCAGCGAGACCACCGCGCGGATCGACGACGGCGGGGCGTAGGGGTCGCTCTGCACGTGGTCGATCACGAGGTCGCACGGGCCGAGGTCGTAGCGCCCGACGAGGCGCTTGTACGATCCGTATCCCGAGCCGTCCATGCGGATCAGGGTCTGTTGCAGCTGGTCGCTCTCGGGCACGTGGTCCTCACGGGTCGGCGGCGCGGGGTCGGGGTCCCGCCCACCGTAGCAAGCGCACCGGGGCGCCGCCTGGGAGATCGCCTTAACAATCTCTCGAGGTTGTCGTGAGGCGATAGAATGGGGGAGCGAGGGTCACGCGACCCCCGATTCAGGGGGATGTGGCTCGGGTTATGCGGGATTAAGATAGCCAAGCTATGTAAAAAGCGCTAGGATGGATGACATGCAGACACAGCAGGAGACCTCCCGGCCCAGCGAGGAGACCGAGCGCCGCGCCAGCGAGCTGATCGTGGCGGCCAGCCGGTTCGTCCGCGCCGCGTCCCGCCACCGCGGGATGGACCGCTCGCCCATCGTGCTGCGCACGCTGTCCAACCTCAAGGCCAGCGGCCCGATGCGCATCGGCGACCTCGCCGTCGCCGAGCACATCACCCAGCCGACCATGACCGGCGTCGTCAAGCGCATGGAGCTCGAGGGCCTGGTGGCCCGCGAGAGCGACCCCGACGACGGCCGGGCCTGGCTCATGGCCATCACCCCCGCCGGCCTCGGCGTCCTCGAGGAGTTCCGCTCCCGCGCCGCGGCGCGGGTCGAGCCGGCCCTCACCCACCTGAGCGAGGAGGAGCGGTCGGTGCTGTGGAGCGCCGCCCGCATCCTGACCAAGGTCACCGCGGAGCTCGACAGCGAGTAGCCGCCCGGCCCGCCGCCGGTCGACCCCCCTCGGCCGGCGGCTCTTTTTCGGGCCGATATATAGCATTGCAAACCAAAACGCAGATTCGAAGGAACGCTCGACAGATGTCACTCAGCACCTCGTCCACCCCGCAGCAGGGGACGGCCGCGCAGCAGGCCGACGCCGCGCCGCCCCGGAAGCCCTCGATCCTCAAGCAGCCGATCGCCGTGTGGGCCATCGCCTTCGCCTGCATGGTGTCCTTCATGGGCATCGGGCTGGTCGACCCGATCCTGCCGGCCATCAGCCAGGAGCTCGACGCGACGCCCGGCCAGACGATGCTGCTGTTCACCAGCTACCTCTTCATCACCGGCATCGCGATGTTCTTCACCGGCTGGGTCTCGAGCCGGATCGGGATCAAGAAGACCCTGATGATCGGGCTCGTGCTGATCGTCGCCTTCGCGGCGCTCGCCGGTGCCTCCGGCAGCGTCGGCGAGATTATCGGCTTCCGCGCCGGCTGGGGCCTGGGCAACGCGCTGTTCATCTCGACCGCGCTGTCGGCCATCGTCGGCGCGGCCGCCGGCGGCAGCAGCCAGGCGGTCATGCTCTACGAGGCCGCCCTCGGCGTCGGCATGGCGGTCGGCCCGCTGCTCGGCGGGCTGCTCGGCTCCCTGTCCTGGCGCGGGCCCTTCTTCGGCACCGCCGCGCTCATGGCCGTCGGCTTCATCGCCGTCATGGCCCTGTTGCGCGGGCCGCAGAACGCCCCGACCACCGGTGGCAGGGTCTCCCTGACCGCGGGCTTCAGCGCCCTGAAGGACCCGGCCCTGCGCGTCCTCGCCCTCACCGCCCTGTTCTACAACTTCGCGTTCTTCATCCTGCTGGCCTACAGCCCCTACCCGCTGGAGTCCGCGGCCGCCGCCCACGGTGCCGAGTTCGGCGCCCACGAGCTCGGCCTGGTGTTCTTCGGCTGGGGCCTGGCCCTGGCCATCGCCTCCGTGTTCCTCGCGCCGATGCTGACGCGCCGTTTCGGCCTGCGCCCCGTGCTGTACACGATGCTGGTCCTGCTGGCGGCGTGCATGGCGGTGGCCGCGCTCGCCATCGACTCGCTGCCCACCCTGATCGTCATGATCGTGCTCTCCGGGCTGTTCCAGGGCGTCATGAACACCGCCCTGACGGAGACCGTCATGGAGGCCACCGAGCTGCCCCGCTCCATCGCCTCCTCGACCTACTCCGGCGTGCGCTTCCTCGGCGGCGCGGTGGCCCCGGCCGTCGCGGGCCCGCTCTCCGAGGCGCTGGGCGCCGAGGTGCCCTACTGGCTGGCGGTGGTGACGATCGCGATCGCGGTCCTCGTGCTCGCGATCGGCGGCCGGCACCTCTCCGGCCCGGCCCGCCCCCACGAGTCCGCGGAGGCCGAGGCGGAGGCCATCGCCGTCGGGTCCGAGTGACCCGCCGCGCGGCACCCGCGGGAACCTCCCCGCCGCCGTCGCCCCGCGGGACCTGACCCCGCGCATGGCGCCGCCCCGGGGGACCTGACCCCGCGGCCGACGCCGCCCCGCCGAGCCGGGCGCCCGTCCTCACCGGACGGACGCCCGGCTCTTCGCATCGGCCCGAGGGGCCATCCCCCCACCCTTGAACTCGGCGCCGCCCCCTCGACGCCGCGCCCCCCTCGACTCAGCGGGACTCGGCGGCCTCCCCGGGCAGCGCACCGGCCCGCCGCCCGTCCTCGAGGAACACCCCCGAGGCGCCGCGCAGGTGGCTGCGGAGCCAGTGGGTGTCCACCAGCCCGCACGCCTCCATCAGCGCGTAGACGGTGGTGGGCCCCACGAAGCGGAAGCCCCGGCGCTTGAGCTCCGCCGCCAGCGCCCGCGACTCCGCCGAGACCGTGGGCACCTCCTCGGCCGCCGCGGGCACAGGGGTCCGCGCGGGGCAGTGCCGCCAGATCAGCGCGGGCAGCCCCGGGGGGATCCGCAGCTCGCCCCCGCCGCGCAGGGGGAGGCCGAAGCCGGCCAGGCACTCCTCCCCGGCGGCGGCCTCCCGCAGGGCGAGGGTCGCGCGCGCGTTGCCGACGGTCGCCTCGATCTTGGGCCGGTTGCGGATGATGCGGGCATCGCCCACCAGCCGCTCGACGTCGTCCTCGCCGTAGCGCGCCACGGCCTCGGGGTCGAAGCCGGAGAACGCGGCTCGGAACCCCTCCCGCCGGGCCAGGATGGTGGCCCACGAGAGCCCGGCCTGGAAGCCCTCGAGGCTCACCCGCTCGAAGAGCTCCGCCTCGCCGGTCACCGGCCGGCCCCACTCCCGGTCGTAGTACTCGCGCATCATCGCGCTGCCCCCGGCCCACGCCGACCTCTCGACGTCGTCCCGTGCCTCAGCCATTCCCGCCTCCCGTCGCCCGTCCGGTGCACCTCACCGTGATGTTGACCCGACCGCCGCGCACCCCGCACTCGGGCGGGGCGCTGTCCGCCAGGATCTTGGGGACCCCGTGGAACATGTAGCGGCTCGGTCCTCCGAAAACTATCAGGTCCCCGGAGGCCAGCCGCAGGTCCGTGTACGGCCGGGAGCGGGTCTGTGTGTTCCCGGCGCGGAAGAGGGCGGTATCCCCAATGCTGAGGCTCACGACCGGGTCCGAGGAGGACTCGTCACGGTCCTGGTGCATCCCCATCCGCGCGCCGGGCGGGTAGTAGTTCACCAGGGCGACGTCGGGCGCGTACGCACCGGCCCAGGCCTCCAGCCGCTCGGCCTCGAGCCCCGGCCAGGTGGGCGCGATCCGGCGGTCGAACGCGCGGCGCAGGGCGTCGCGCGAGAGCCGCACGAGCCACCCCGGCAGGGGGAGCGGCGCCACGCCCTCCGCGCCGAACCGCTCGCCCCAGCCGCCCGGGCCCCACGCGAGCCCCAGCGAGACCATCCGCACCGACATCGGGTGCCCGCCGACCAGCGGGGAGTGCGGCGCGATCGGCCCCCTGCCCCACTCGCCGAACCGGTCCACGATCCACCGCTGCTGCCGCAGGCTCAGCCAGGCCGGGACGTGCACGACCCCCGGCAGCACCTCCCGCGGCCGGCGCTCGAGATCCCCGTCCCCGAACAGCGCCTCCTCCACGGCGGCCTCCTCCCCCCAGGCGGTGAGCGCACGAGCGCGCCACCGGATGCTCGCCATCGTAGCCCCCGGGGACGACGACTCCACGTCACCCCCGGATGCGACGACTCAATGTCGCCCCCGGAGACGACGACGCCGGGCCGCCGCCCCGCGGCCCCTGCGTGGGGTGCGGGGCGGCGGCCCGGCGCGGTCGCGTCCGAGGGCCCGTCTCTCCGGCGCGGCGGCACCGGCGAGACGGGCCCTGAGGCGGCGTCGTCGGCGTCAGCCCTCGCGGACGTCGTCGTCGACCCAGTCGAAGGTCCGCTGCACGGCCTTCTTCCACAGCCGGTACTGGCGCTCGACGTCGGCCTCGTCGGCCTCGGGCTGCCAGCGCTTGTCCTCCTGCCAGTTCTCGGTGACGTCGGACTCCCCGCTCCAGAAGCCCACCGCGATGCCGGCCGCGTACGCTGCGCCCAGCGCCGTGGTCTCGATGACCTTGGGCCGGATGACCGGCACCCGCAGCACGTCGGCCTGGAACTGCATGAGGAACTCGTTGGCGGTCATGCCGCCGTCCACGCGCAGCTCGGTCAGGTTCACCCCGGAGTCGGCGTTCATCGCGTCCAGCACCTCGCGGGACTGGAAGGCCGTGGCCTCCAGCGCCGCCCGGACGATGTGCTCCTTGCGGGAGTACCGGGTCAGGCCCACCAGGGCGCCACGGGCGTCAGGCCGCCAGTAGGGCGCGAAGAGCCCGGAGAAGGCGGGCACGAAGTAGCAGCCGCCGGAGTCCTCGACTGAGGTCGCCAGCGCCTCCGTCTCGCCCGCGCTCGCGATCAGGCCCAGATTGTCCCGCAGCCACTGGATCAGCGAGCCCGAGACGGCCACCGAGCCCTCCAGCGCGTAGACCGGCTTCTGGTCGCCCAGCTTGTACGCGACGGTCGTGAGCAGCCCGTTCTCCGAGATCACCGGCTCCTCGCCGGTGTTCATGAGCATGAAGTTGCCCGTGCCGTAGGTGTTCTTGGACATGCCCTTCTCGAAGCAGGCCTGCCCGAACGTGGCCGCCTGCTGGTCGCCCAGGATGCCCGCGATGGGCGTCCCGCGCAGCATGCCGCCCACCCGGCCCTTGGCGTAGACCTCGGAGGAGGAGCGGATCTCCGGGAGCATCGACATCGGGATGCCGAAGTCCTTCGCGATGTCCTCCTCCCACTCCAGGGTGCGGATGTTCATCAGCATGGTCCGCGAGGCGTTGGTGACGTCGGTGATGTGGATGCCGTTGTCGGTGCCGCCCGTCAGCTGCCACATGACCCACGAGTCGGTGGTGCCGAAGAGCAGGTCGCCCTTCTCGGCGCGCTCGCGGGCGCCGTCGACGTTGTCGAGGATCCACTTGACCTTCGGGCCCGCGAAGTAGGTGGTCAGGGCGAGGCCGACGCGGTCGCGGTACTTGTCGTACCCCTCGTCGCCCGCCAGCTCGTCGCAGATCTTCTGGGTCCGGGTGTCCTGCCACACGATCGCGTTGTAGACCGGCTCGCCGGTGTTCTTGTCCCACACCACGGCGGTCTCGCGCTGGTTGGTGATGCCCACCGACGCGATGCTGTGGTGGTTGACGTCGGCGTCGGTCAGGCACTGCGCGACCGCGCGGCGGACGTTGCGCCAGATCTCCTGCGGATCGTGCTCGACCCACCCCGCCTTGGGGAAGATCTGCTCGTGCTCGTACTGGGAGACCGAGACGATCTCGCCCTTCTTGTTGAAAAGGATCGCGCGGGAGCTCGTGGTCCCCTGGTCGATCGCGAGCACGTACTTCTTGTCGGTGCCGAGGGTCTCGGAGTACAGGGCGGGGCCGCCCGCTTCTTCCTGTTGCGCCATGGTGGCTTCCTTTCGGTGGTGCCTCCCTCGCGGGGAGGCCGTGGCTGTGTACCGGCGTCGTCGCCGGATCGGGTCAGAGGGCGACGAGGAGCGGCACGACCAGCGCCGCCAGCATGGCGCCCAGGATCGGTCCCAGCACGGGGACCCAGGCGTAGGACCAGTCGGAGCCGCCCTTGCCCCGGATCGGCAGCACCGCGTGGGCGATGCGGGGACCGAGGTCGCGGGCGGGGTTGATGGCGTAGCCCGTGGGCCCGCCGAGCGAGACGCCGATGGCGACGACGACCAGCGCGACCGGCAGCGGCCCCAGCTCGGCCGGCGTCATGCCCGAGTAGAGGACGAAGGCGATGAGCACGAAGGTGGCCAGGACCTCGGTCACCAGGTTCCACCCGTAGGAGCGGATCTCCGGGCCGGTCGAGAACACGCCGAGCTTCAGCGCGGGCTCCTCGTCCTGGTCGAAGTGCTGCTTGTAGGCGAGCCAGCACAGGACCGCGCCCACGAACGCCCCGACCATCTGGCCGGCGATGTAGATGACGATGTTGACGAAGGTGGCCGGGACCCCGGTCGTGAGGTCCTGGCCGGAGACCGCGAGGCCCAGGGTCACCGCGGGGTTGAGGTGCCCGCCCGTGAGGTAGGCCGCGTACACGCCGGCGTAGACGCCGAGGCCCCAGCCGAACGCGATCATCAGCCAGCCGCCGGCGTGGTTCTTCGTCCGGGGCAGCAGCTGCCCCGCGACGACGCCCGCGCCGAGGAGGATCAGGATCGCGGTCCCGAGGAACTCCGAGGTGAACATCCCCAGCGGCGTCGGCACGCCGTCCTGGACGAAGGCGGGGGAGATCCCGAGGATCCCCACCGCGTCTGAGGCGAGGAGCGGAAGCGACATGGCCACTCACTTTCCTGACACGACGTCGTGCCATTCTTCATAGGTGCCCCGGCGTCCGCGGTCGCGGGTCCCGGGAGGATTGATGGGTCGTTCGGACGGGTGGTCTGGGCGGGTGCCCAGCCCCGCCGGACGGGGTCCGGCGGGACCGGGCGGCTCCTCGGGCCGGTGGGCCCGGCGGGCGGGGGCGGTGCAGCCCCGGCCGCCTCAGGAGTGCAGCGCGATCTTGGGTGCGATCTCGGTGTCGGCGGTGACCTCGGCGGCGGCGCTCGCGTCGTCGTCGTGGGTCTCGGCCGCGGCCATGCTCTCGACGCGGCGGCGGTAGGTCTCCAGCTCCTTGGTGCGGGTCTCCTGGCTCCAGCCCAGCTCGGCGGCGGCGATCTCGATGATCTCCTCGGCCGCGGCGAGCCCGCGGTCCCGCTGCTCCATGTCCAGGCGGACGCGGCGGATCAGGATGTCCTCGAGGTGCAGGGCGCCCTCGTAGCGGACCGCCAGCAGGACCTCGGCCCGCAGGAAGGCCGGCGCGTGCTCGAGCGGGCGCCCCCAGGTCGGGTCCTCGTCGATGAGCTCCAGGACGTCGTCGATCTCGGAGCCGTAGCGCTCCAGCAGGCTGTCGACCCGAGCCGCGGTCCAGCCGCGCTCCCGGGCGATCGCGTCGGCGCGGTTGCGGGCGGCCTCGAAGCCCTCGGCGCCGACCAGGGGGATGTCCTGGGTGACCGAGGGGCGGGCCTTGGCGGTGGCGCCGAGGGCGAAGTCGACGGCGTCGCGGCCCATCACGCGGTAGGTCGTGAGCTTGCCGCCCGCGATCGCCGAGAGCCCCGGGGCGACCTCGGTGACCGTGTGCTCGCGGGAGACCTTGGTGGACTGGGTCTCGTCCTCCTTCTCGACCACCGGCTGCAGCAGCGGCCGCAGCCCGGCGTAGGTGCTGAGGATGTCGTCGCGGGTCAGGGGGGTGTCGAGGATCGCGTTGGCGTGCTCCAGGACGTAGTCGATGTCCTCCCGGGTCGCCACGGGGCGGGAGTAGTTCTGCTCGTACGGGGTGTCGGTGGTGCCGATGACCCAGTAGCGCTGCCACGGGATGATGAACAGGACCGACTTCTCGGTGCGCAGGAAGATCCCGGTCTCGGCGTTGATCCGGTCGCGGGGCACCACGATGTGGATGCCCTTCGAGGCCAGCACCTTCAGCCCGGCCTCGGTGCCGCCGAGCCGCTCGGTCTGCTCGGTCCACACGCCGGTCGCATTGACCACGTGGCGGGCCGTGACCGTCCGCTCGGTCCCGGTCTCCAGGTCGGTGATCCGGGCGCCGACGACGCGGCCGGTCGAGGACTTCAGCAGCTCGGTGACCTGGGTGCGGTTGGCGGCCAGGGCGCCGTAGCCGGCGGCGGTGCGCACGACGTCGACGACGAGGCGCGCGTCGTCGACCCGGGCGTCGAAGAAGCGGATGGCGCCGGTCAGCGCGTCGGACTTGATGTCCGGGAACAGCTGCCGCGCGCCCTTCTTGGTGTAGTGGCGCTGGTTCGGCAGGATCTTCCGGCCACGGGCGCCGATCCGGGCCAGCGCGTCGTACATCCCGATGCCCACCGCGGAGTAGGTCCGCTCGATCACGGGCATCTTGAGCGGCCACAGGAAGGGCTGCGCCTTGACCAGGTGCGGCGCGATCCGGCTCAGCAGCAGCCCGCGCTCGGTCAGCGCCTCCGAGACGAGGTGGAAGTCCAGGTTGTAGAGGTAGCGCAGCCCGCCGTGGACGAGCTTGGAGGACCACGACGAGGTGCCGGAGGCCCAGTCGCCGGCCTCGACGACGGCGGTGCGCAGCCCGCGCGTCGCGGCGTCGAGCGCAATGCCCGCCCCGGTGATGCCGCCGCCGATGACGAGGATGTCCACCCCCTCGTCGTCGGACATGGCCTCGAGGGCGCGGGACCGGTTCTCGGCCGTGAGATGGCTCGCGGAGATCTTCATGGGTTCCTCCTGATACTCGGCGCCCGCTAGGCGGTACGTCGCATGGCGTGTGATCTTTTCCGGGTGCGGAACTGGTTCCATTCTTACCGAATCGTGAAAGAATGAGCACGACCCTTGCACGAACGTGCAGAAAGGTGTGACGTCTCTTGCACAAACGTGATGACCTGGCTCACTCCGCCGCCGTCATGTACTACGTCCAGGACCAGACGATGGACGCCATCGCCAAGGAGTTCGGGGTCTCCCGGGCCACGGTCTCCCGGCTGCTCAAGCACGCCCGCGACTCCGGCCTCGTGCGGATCACGGTCGCAGAGGTCTCGCGGGGAACCGACGTGCTCGGCCGGCAGCTGGAGCGGACCTTCGGCATCACGGCCCACGTCGTGCAGGTGCGCGGGGCGGCCTCGGAGGCGGCGCGGCTCGAGCAGGTCTCCAAGGTGGCCGCCTCCGTGCTGGACACCCTCCTGGAGCCCGGCACCATCCTGGGCTTCGCGTGGGGGTCCACGATGACCGAGCTCGCGCGTCACCTCACCCCCCGGCGGGTCCCCGAGTCGGTGGTCGTCCAGCTCAACGGCGCGGGCAGCGCGCGCCGCTCCGGGATCCCGTACACCGGGGCGATCCTCAACTCGGCCGCGGAGGCCTTCGGCTCGCAGGTGGTGCACTTCCCGGTCCCGGCGTTCTTCGACTACGCGGAGACCAAGCGGGCCATGTGGCGCGAGCGCAGCATCCGCGGCGTGCTCGCGCTGCAGGCCCAGGCGACGGTCGCGGTCTTCGGCGTCGGGGCCCTCTACGGCACCGTGCCCTCCCACGTCTACAGCTCGGGCTACTTCGACGAGGAGGACTACGCCCGCCTCGCCCGGGACAACGTGGTGGGCGACGTCTGCACGGTCCTGCTGCGCGAGGACGGCACGTGGGCCGACGTCGAGATGAACAGCCGCGCCACGGGCCCGACGCCGCACGAGCTGTCCCGGATCGAGCACCGCCTGTGCGTGGTGGCCGGCGCGCACCGGACCCCCGCCCTGCTCGGCGCGCTGCGGGCCCGCGCCGTGACGGACCTGGTGGTCGACGAGCTCACCGCCAAGCTCCTGCTGGACCGGGCCGAGGGGCTCTGAGCCCGCATCGCGGCCCCTGTGCCCTCGGCGAACACGCCGCGGGCCCGCGGGGAGCGATTACCGCCGCTCGGCGCGAGCTCCCATACTGGGAGGAGAGTGCCGCGGCGATCCGCATCACATCCGATGGACCTCGCCGGGCAGGCGCCGAACCGCAGCTGAACGGACGCCCGAGGAGGCCGCATGACCACCCACCAGTTCACCGACGAGCGACACCGCGCGATGGCCGAGGAGGCCGTGGAGCTGGTCCGCCGCTGGGTCGAGGAGTCCCGGGCCGTCCCCGAGGACCCGGCCGCGGCCCACCTCGCGGGAGTCCTGAAGGACCCGCACGGCCTGGAGTTCACGGTGGGCTTCGTGGACGGCGTCATCCGCCCCGAGGACGACGCCGCGGCGGGCCGCAACCTCGGCGAGCTCGCCCCGATCGTGCCGAAGTTCCTCCCCGCCCACCTGCTGGGTGCCGTGCGCGGCGGCGGCCTGGTCGCCCCTCGGCTCCCGTGGCCCATCATCCCGATCGCCCGGACCGCGATGCGCCGGATGGTCGGTCACCTGATCGTCGACGCGCGGGAGGACAAGCTCGGCGCGGTGATCGAGCACCTGACCGCGGGCGGCAACCGCCTGAACATCAACCTGCTCGGCGAGGCCGTCCTCGGCGACGACGAGGCCGAGCGCCGCCTGGCCGAGACGGAGCGCCTGCTGCGCCGGGACGACGTCGACTACGTCTCGATCAAGGTCTCCTCCGTGACCGGCCCCCACTCGCCGTGGGCCTTCGACGAGGTGGTCGAGCACGCCGTCGAGCGCCTCACGCCCCTCTACGAGTACGCGGCCCGCTCCGAGACGCCCAAGTTCATCAACCTGGACATGGAGGAGTACAAGGACCTCGACCTCACCACCGCGGTCTTCCGCCGCATCCTCGAGCAGCCGCAGCTCAAGGGCCTGGAGGCCGGGATCGTGCTGCAGGCCTACCTGCCGGACACGCTCGGCGTCCTGCGGGAGCTGCGCGAGTGGGCGAAGCGGCGGGTCGAGGATGGCGGGGCGCCCATCAAGGTGCGCCTGGTCAAGGGCGCCAACCTCTCGATGGAGCTCGTGGAGGCCGCGGTGCACCGCTGGCCCCTGACCACCTGCCCCTCCAAGGAGGCCACGGACGCCAACTACAAGCGCATCCTCGACGACGCGCTGCGGCCGGAGAGCGCCGAGTTCGTCAAGATCGGCGTCGCGGGCCACAACCTCTTCGACATCGCCTTCGCCCTGCTGCTGGCGCGGGAGCGCGGCGTCGAGGACCGGATCGACTTCGAGATGCTGATCGGCATGGCCGCCCAGCAGGCCGAGGTGGTCCGGCGCGACGTCGGGCAGCTGCTGCTCTACACCCCCGCGGTGCGCCCGCAGGAGTTCGACGTCGCGATCTCCTACCTGGTCCGCCGGCTCGAGGAGAACGCCTCGAGCGAGAACTTCATGTCCGCGGTCTTCGACATCGCGGACAGCCGCTTCCTCTTCGACCGCGAGCGCGAGCGCTTCCGCCGCTCCCTCGAGGACGTCACCGACGAGGTCCCCGGCCCCAACCGGACCCAGAACCGGGCGGAGGAGACCGAGGAGACCGTGTTCCGCCCCGAGCACGGCTTCGACAACGCCCCGGACACCGACACCACGCTGGCCCACAACCGCGCGTGGGGCCGGGAGATCCTCGAGCGGGCCCGGGACTCCCACCTGGGCGAGGAGCGCATCGAGGCCTCCCGCCTGGAGACGGAGGAGGAGGTCGACGCCGCGGTCGAGCGGGCCCGCGAGGCCGGCCGCCGCTGGGGCGCCCGCCCGGCCTCCGAGCGCGCCGAGATCCTGCGCCGGGCCGGTGGCCGGCTGGGCCTGCGCCGCGCCGAGCTGCTGGAGGTCATGGCCTCCGAGGCCGGCAAGGTGCTGGACCAGGGCGACCCGGAGGTCTCCGAGGCCATCGACTTCGCGAACTACTACGCCGAGCTGGCCGAGGGCCTGGAGGACGTCGACGGCGCCGAGTACCACCCGGTGGCCGTCACGGTGGTGACGCCGCCGTGGAACTTCCCGGTCGCGATCCCCACCGGGTCCACGCTCGCCGCGCTCGCGGCCGGCTCCGCGGTGCTGTTCAAGCCGGCGGGGGAGTCCCGCCGGTGCGGCGCCGTGATCGCCGAGGCGCTGTGGGAGGCAGGCGTCCCGGAGGACGTGCTGCAGCTGATCCAGGTCGGGGAGAAGGAGCACGGCCGGCGGCTGATCTCCCACCCCGACGTCGAGCGGGTCATCCTCACCGGCGGCTACGAGACGGCGGAGCTGTTCCGCTCCTTCCGGCAGGACCTGCCGCTGCTGGGGGAGACCTCGGGCAAGAACTCGATCATCGTCACGCCCAACGCGGACCTGGACCTGGCCGCGCGCGACGTCGTGAACTCGGCCTTCGGCCACGCGGGCCAGAAGTGCTCGGCCGCCTCGACCGTGATCCTGGTCGGCTCGGTGGCCACCTCGAAGCGCTTCCACCGCCAGATCGTCGACGGGGTGCGCAGCCTGCACGTCGCGCACCCCACGGACGTCCGCGCGGAGATGGGGCCGGTCATCGCCCCGCCCGAGGGCAAGCTCGCCCGCGGCCTGACGACGCTGGGCGAGGGAGAGCGCTGGATCCTGGAGCCCCGCCAGCTCGACGAGACCGGGCGCCTGTGGTCCCCGGGCGTCCGGGCCGGGGTGCGGCCGGGCAGCGAGTACCACCTGACGGAGTACTTCGGGCCCATCCTCGGCGTCATGACCGCCGAGACCCTGGAGGAGGCCATCGAGCTCCAGAACGCGCCCGAGTACGGCCTGACCGCGGGGCTGCACTCGCTGAGCTCCGACGAGCTCGCCCGGTGGATCGACCGGGTCGAGGCGGGCAACGTCTACGTCAACCGCGGCATCACCGGGGCGATCGTGCGGCGGCAGTCCTTCGGCGGCTGGAAGAAGTCGGCGGTCGGCACCGGGACCAAGGCCGGCGGGCCCAACTACCTCGTCGCGCTGGGGAACTGGACGCGCCGCCCCTCCCGCTCGATCGCCTCCCCGTCCGGCGAGCACGTGCGGAACCTGCTCAAGCGCATCCGCGAGCCGCACGCCCTCGGGCGGGACGACATCGAGTTCGTGACCCGCTCCGCCTCCTCGGACGCGGCCGCCTGGGCCGCGGAGTTCGGCGTGCGCCACGATCCCTCGCGGCTGGGCGTCGAGCGCAACATCCTGCGCTACGTGCCGCACCAGGCGCAGGTGCGCCTCGACGCGGACGGGTCGCTCGCGGAGGCGCTGCGGGTCGTCGCGGCCGGGCTGACCGCCGGGGCCCCCGTGAGCCTGTCGACGGCGCGGCCGCTGCCGGTCGCGATCGGCGGGGCGCTGGCCGAGGCCGGCGTCGAGGTCCGGGAGGAGGACGACGCCGCGTGGCGGACGGAGCTCCGGGCGATCGCGCGGACCCCGCTGGCGGACCTCGCCGGCAGTCGCTTCGAGGGCGCGCGGATCCGCTACGTGGGCGGGGACGCCTCCTCGGTCTACGAGGCGCTCGGCGGGCGCCCCGACGTCGGGGTCTACGACGGCGAGGTGACCGAGGCCGGGCGCGTGGAGATGCTGCCGTTCCTGAAGGAGCAGGCGGTCTCCATCACGGCGCACCGGTACGGCAACCCGGACCGGTTCTCGGAAGGGGTCATCTGAGGGGCGTCCGCGGGCCGCGGGAGCGGGTCGGGGTGTGAGCTGACGCCCACTCGCGACCCGGTGTGAAATACTGGTGACCGGCGTCGCCCCGCGCGGGCGGGCGCCGGTCACCTTCGTCGCCGTCGACCGCTTGAGAGGCCATGATGAGCAGCATCCCCCCAGAGTTGTCCTACACCGCCGAGCACGAGTGGGTCTCCGCGCCCGACGACCAGGGCGTGGTGACCGTGGGCATCACCGACCACGCCCAGCAGGAGCTGGGGGACGTGGTCTACGTGGACCTGCCCGACGCCGGCACGAGCGTCGCGGCGGGGGAGACCTTCGGCGAGGTCGAGTCGACCAAGTCGGTCTCGGACCTGTACATGCCGGTCGAGGGCGAGATCGTGGAGACCAACGACGCCGTGGCCGACGAGCCGGGCAGCCTCAACGAGGACCCGTACGGAGCCGGTTGGCTGGTGAAGATCCGCCCGGCGAGCGCGGACGCCCTGAACCACCTGCTCGACGCGGAGGGCTACGCGGCGGAGATCGCCTAGGGCGCGCCCGCGAATTTCACTGTGGGCTAGCCGTCACGGCGCCGGTCTCCGGCTAGAATTGGCTACCAAGCCCGCGAGTCATCACGATGGGGCGGCGGTCGGCGCCTCGGGGCGGCACCGGCGGCCACCGGGCGGGGTGAACCGACTCCGTCCGAGTGCGGCATCCACCCGAGCGCCACCGGGCGTGAGGGCCTGAACGAGGGGAACACATGTCTGACAAGCACGAAACGGGTCCGGAGACCACCGCCATCGGGGTCACGCACTCCGCGGCCTCCGTCGGGGGCAAGCGCCAGCTGGCCGAGGAGGAGGTCGCCGCGATCAACGCGCTGCCCGCCGAGTCCGCGCTGCTGATCGCCCAGGGCGGTCCCAACAACAGCGCCCGGTTCCTGCTGGACGCGGACCTGTCCCAGTCCTCCCGCACGGAGGAGGGCATCGTCGCCGGGCGTCACCCCGAGGCGGACATCTTCCTCGACGACGTCACCGTCTCCCGCAAGCACGCCCTGTTCCAGTTCAACGCCGGCACCTTCGACCTCACGGACATCGGCTCGCTCAACGGCACCTACGTCAACGGCGACCGCGTGGACCACGTGACCCTCACCAACGGCGACGAGGTCCGCATCGGCAAGTTCGTCTTCGTCTACTACGCCAGCACCGCCCACTAGCCGCTCCGGGCGGCACCGCCCGGAGGGTCAGCGCGCCGCAGGGCCGCAGGAAGGGACCCCAGGATCCATGACCACGCCCGATCGCAGCGCTCCGAGCCCGGCCGGGCCCGACGTCGTCCCCGCCGCGGCGGACGCGGAGGGCCGGGACCGCAAGGACAAGACGATCGGGCAGGTGCTGAGCCACCTGGACGGCGACTTCCCGGGTCTCAGCGCCTCGAAGATCAGGTTCCTGGAGGACCGGGGCCTGGTGTACCCGCAGCGGACCAGCACCGGGTACCGCAAGTACTCGAGCGCCGACGTCGAGCGGCTGCGCTACATCCTGACGCTGCAGCGGGACCACTACCTGCCGCTGCGCGTGATCAAGCAGAAGGTGGACGAGCTGGAGGGCGCCGGCTCCTCGGCCGGGCCCGCGGCGGCGTCGGACCCGGAGGAGGTCCCGCCCGGCTTCGAGCGCAGCGGGACGGGGCGGACCTACTCGATGCGCGACCTGGCGAACCACACCGGGGTCCCGCTTCCGACGGTGCGGGAGCTCATCGACTACGGCCTGATCGCCGAGGGGGAGCAGGGGCAGTTCGACGAGCACGCGGCCCGCGTGGCCTCGCTGTGCGCCCGGCTGACCTCCCACGGCTTCGAGCCGCGGCACCTGCGGTTCTTCCGGGCCGCCGCCGACCGCGAGGTGGGCCTGGTCCAGCAGGCGGTGGCGCCGTGGGCGAGCCGGCGGGACGAGCCCTCCCGGGAGCGCGCCGCGGCCGCGGCGCGCGAGATCTCGGGCCTGTGCACCGACCTCCACACCGCGCTGGTGCGCGAGCAGGTCGCCAAGAGCTGGTGACGGGCGCTGCCCCGCCCCGCCGCCGGGGGACACGGGCGGATGTCTTTGACCAGCACGGGTCATGGCTCTAACGTCAGTACGTACGACAGCACGATGTTTCCCGCGAGACCATGACTGATCAGCCGAGGAGGACCCGGGTGGGCCACGAAGGATCACACGACGACCCCCGGGCCGGTCGCTCCCGAGCCGACCTCCGCGTCACCCCCGCCCCGGCCTTCGACGAGCAGCAGCTGCCCGGCCTGGAAGCCGAGGGTCAGCCGGCGCCGCCCACCGGCCGCCAGGGAATGCTCTTCGACGAGGACCTGGTCGCCCTGGACGAGAACATCGGCTACCGGGGTCCGGTGGCCTGCAAGGCCGCCGGCATCACCTACCGCCAGCTGGACTACTGGGCCCGCACCAAGCTCGTCGAGCCGACCGTGCGCGGGGCCCGCGGTTCCGGCACGCAGCGGCTCTACTCGTTCCGCGACGTCCTGGTCCTGAAGATCGTCAAGCGCCTGCTCGACACGGGCGTCTCCCTCCAGCAGATCCGCTCCTCGGTGGAGCACCTGCGCACCCGCGGGGTCGAGGACCTCGCCCAGATCACGCTGATGTCGGACGGGGCGAGCGTGTACGAGTGCACCTCGCCGGACGAGGTCATCGACCTGGTGCAGGCCGGCCAGGGCGTCTTCGGCATCGCCGTCGGGCGCGTCTGGCGGGAGCTCGAGAACAACCTGGCCAGCATGCCCGGCGAGGACCTGCGCGCGGCCGAGGAGGCGGAGGGCGCTGCCTTCCCCGCGGACGAGCTCTCGGCCCGCCGCCAGTCCAAGCGCGACGCCGGCTAGCCCAGCAGCCCCTCCAGGATCGCGTCGAACCCACGGGCCGCCTCCGCGGCCTCGGCGCCCGGCCACCCGTGCACGGGGTAGGCGGCGCCCTGCACCTGCTGCCACACGCCCGACTCGGCGATGCTGGGCGAGACCACCAGCCGCCCGAACATGCCGCGCAGCTCCTCGGTGCGGTACCGGTGCTCCTCCGAGTGCCGCTGCACCTTGTTCAGCACCACGCTCGCGGCGCGCACCTTGAACTCGCTCTCGGTCTCGAAGCGGGCGATCGCGCGCATGGTCCGCTCGGTGCCGGCCACCGAGAAGAGGCTGGGCTCCGCGACGGAGAGCACCTTGTCCGAGGCCGCCCAGCCGATGCGGGTCAGCGAGTTCACGGTGGGCGGGCAGTCGATGAGCACCAGGTCGTAGCGGTCGGTGCGCGCCAGCGCCCGCCGGAGCAGGCCGAGGTTCTTCGCCGTTCCGGGCAGGCGGTCGTAGGGGAGCGCGCGGGCGGAGCCGGCGACGACGTCGAGCCTGGCCCGGTCCCCGAGGCCGGGCACGCGCGCCCAGCCGGAGGGAACCGCGTTGCGGTCGAAGGAGACCTTCTTCGGGGCGGCCAGGACGGCGGCGGCGTCGGCCTCCTTCGTCGCGGCGGCGGAGAGCCCCAAGCCGGTGCTGGCGTCGCCGTGCGGGTCCAGGTCCACCACGAGGGTGTCGACGCCGCGCCGCAGCGCCGCCGAGGCCAGGCCCAGGGTCACGGAGGTCTTGCCGACCCCGCCCTTGAGGGAGCTCATGCTGACGACCTGGGTCACGTATACCTCACGATGACGATTCGACGGGGGACGGTCACCCATCCTATCCGCCCGGCGCGCGCCGTTCACCTCGGGGACCGGCGGCGGAGGCGCCGCCCGCGCCCGGCCCGCGCCCGGCCCGCGCCCCGGTCCGCGTCTCGTTCTGTGACGTGCGGCATGGTCAATCGCGACGAGCGGGTGTGATCGCCCCTACTATGGGTCAGGACACTCCCATGTCATTGTGATTCGACGTGCCCTCCCGCGCCCCCTGACGGGGCGCCGGGGCAGGAAATGGACTGTGCATGTTCTCCAAGATCCTGGTCGCCAATCGAGGCGAGATCGCGATCCGCGCCTACCGCGCCGCCTACGAGCTCGGCGCGAAGACCGTCGGCGTCTTCCCCTACGAGGATAGGAACTCCATCCACCGCCAGCAGGCCGACGAGGCCTACCCGATCGGGGAGGAGGGTCACCCGGTCCGGGCCTACCTGGACGTGGACGAGATCATCCGGGTCGCGAAGGAGTCGGGGGCGGACGCCATCTACCCCGGCTACGGCTTCCTCTCGGAGAACCCCCGCCTGGCGGTGGCCGCCGCCCAGAACGGCATCACCTTCATCGGCCCGCCCCCGGAGGTCCTGGACCTGGCCGGTAACAAGGTCGCCGCGCTGAAGGCCGCGCGCAAGGCCGGGATCCCGGTGCTGGACTCCACCGAGCCCTCGGCCGACCCGCAGACGCTGATCGAGCAGGCCGAGGAGGTCGGGTTCCCGATCTTCGTCAAGGCCGTCGCCGGCGGCGGCGGGCGCGGCATGCGCCGGGTCAACACCGCCGCCGAGCTGCCCGACGCGCTGGCCGCGGCCATGCGCGAGGCAGAGACCGCCTTCGGCGACCCCACCGTGTTCCTCGAGCAGGCCGTGCTGCGCCCGCGCCACATCGAGGTCCAGATCCTCGCGGACTCCACGGGCGAGACCGTGCACCTGTTCGAGCGCGACTGCTCGCTGCAGCGCCGGCACCAGAAGGTCGTGGAGATCGCCCCGGCCCCGCACCTGGACGAGGAGATCCGCCAGGCCCTGCACCGCGACGCCGTGAAGTTCGCCCGCGAGCTCGGCTACGTCAACGCCGGCACCGTGGAGTTCCTGGTCGACACCGCCGGGGAGCGGGCCGGTCAGCACGTGTTCATCGAGATGAACCCGCGCATCCAGGTCGAGCACACGGTCACCGAGGAGATCACCGACGTCGACCTCGTCCAGTCCCAGATGCGCATCGCGGCCGGCGAGACCCTCGCGGACCTCGGCATCCGCCAGGAGGGCCTGCGCGTGCGCGGCGCGGCTCTGCAGTGCCGCATCACCACGGAGGACCCGACCAACGGCTTCCGGCCCGACGTCGGCAAGATCAGCGCCTACCGCTCGGCCGGCGGCGCCGGGGTCCGCCTGGACGGGGGCACCGTCTACGCCGGCGCGGAGATCTCCCCGCACTTCGACTCGATGCTGTGCAAGGTCACCTGCCGCGGCAAGGACTTCACCACCGCCGTCCAGCGGGCCCAGCGCGCGCTGGCCGAGTTCCGCATCCGCGGCGTGGCCACCAACATCCCGTTCATCCAGGCGGTCCTGGAGGACCCGACCTTCCGCGCCGGTGACGTCTCGACGCCGTTCATCGACGAGCACCCGGAGCTGCTGACCAAGAAGCACTCCTCGGACCGGGCCACCAAGGCCCTGACCTACCTGGCCGGGGTCACGGTCAACCGGCCCAACGGCCCGCGCATCGACGGCATCGACCCTCGCGAGAAGCTGCCCCGCTTCCCCGGGGACAAGGTCGCCGAGCCCTTCCGCAGCCCCTTCGACGGGCCCACCGAGCACCAGCCGCCGGCCGGCTGGCGTCAGACCCTGCTCGAGCGGGGCCCCGAGGGCTTCGCGCAGGCCCTGCGCGAGCACGGCCCGCTGGCGGTCACCGACACCACCTTCCGCGATGCCCACCAGTCGCTGCTGGCCACCCGCATCCGCACCCGCGACCTGCTCGCCGCGGCCCCGGCGGTGGCGCACACCCTGCCGCAGCTGTTCTCGGTCGAGGCCTGGGGCGGTGCGACCTACGACGTCGCGCTGCGCTTCCTCGGCGAGGACCCCTGGCGCCGCCTGGAGCTGCTGCGCGCGGCGCTGCCCAACGTCCCGATCCAGATGCTGCTGCGCGGCCGGAACACGGTCGGCTACACCCCGTACCCCACCGAGGTCACCGACGCGTTCGTCGCCGAGGCCGCCGAGGCCGGGGTGGACATCTTCCGGATCTTCGACGCCCTGAACGACGTCTCGCAGATGGCCCCGGCCATCGCCGCGGTCCGGGACACCGGCACCGCGGTCGCCGAGGTCGCGATGTGCTACACCGGCAACCTGCTGGACCCCGAGGAGAAGATCTACACCCTCGAGTACTACCTGGAGCTGGCCCAGCGGATCGTCGACGCCGGCGCGCACATCCTGGCGATCAAGGACATGGCCGGGCTGCTGCGCCCGGAGGCGGCCCGCCGCCTGGTCACCGCCCTGCGCGAGCGCTTCGACCTGCCGGTGCACCTGCACACCCACGACACCGCGGGCGGGCAGCTGGCGACGCTGCTGGCCGCCTCGGAGGCCGGGGTCGACGCCGTGGACACCGCCAGCGCCTCGCTGGCCGGCACGACCAGCCAGGTCGCGGCCTCGGCGCTGGTCGCGGCCACCGACGACACCGGTCGGGAGACCGAGCTGTCCCTGGAGGCGGTGTGCGCCCTGGAGCCCTACTGGGAGTCGGTGCGCTCGATCTACAAGCCCTTCGAGATGGGACTGTCCTCGCCGACCGGGCGGGTCTACACCCACGAGATCCCGGGCGGGCAGCTGTCGAACCTGCGCGCGCAGGCCACGGCCCTGGGCCTGGCCGAGCACTTCGAGGCCATCGAGGACATGTACACCGCCGCGAACCGGATGCTGGGCGACATCGTCAAGGTCACCCCGTCCTCGAAGGTCGTGGGCGACCTGGCGCTGCAGCTGGTGGGCATGAAGGTCGACCCCTCGGAGTTCGAGGCGGACCCGGGCAGCTTCGACATCCCGGACTCGGTGATCGGGTTCCTCAACGGCGAGCTGGGCACCCCGCCGGCCGGCTGGCCGGAGCCGTTCAGGTCCAAGGCGCTGGCCGGGCGCAAGTCCACGCCGCGGGTGACCGAGATCAGCGAGGAGGACCGGCGGGCCCTGACCGCCGACTCGCAGACCCGCCGGTCGGTGCTCAACCGCCTGCTCTTCCCGGCCCCGACCGCGGAGTTCGAGCGGATCCGCTCGGAGTTCGGCGACGTGTCGATGCTGCACACCCGCGATTACCTCTACGGGCTGGTCGAGAAGCGCGAGCACGTGATCTCGCTGGGCAAGGGCGTGCGCCTGCTGGCCACGCTGCAGGCGATCTCGGAGCCGAATGAGAAGGGCTACCGGACGGTGCTGTGCACGCTCAACGGCCAGCAGCGCTCGATCGACGTGCGCGACGAGTCGGTGGAGAGCTCGGTCGCCGCGGCCGAGAAGGCCGATCCGAACCGGGCCGGGCACGTCGCGGCGCCCTTCGCCGGGGCCGTCACGGTCACCGTCGAGGAGGGCGAGACCGTGGAGCCCGGCGGGCAGGTCGCCACGATCGAGGCGATGAAGATGGAGGCCTCCATCACGGCCCCGGCCGGGGGCACCGTCAAGCGCGTGGTGCTGGGCGGGGTGCAGCAGGTCGCCGGTGGGGACCTCGTGGTGGAGCTGGATCCCGCCTAGGGGCCCGGGCGCCCGCCGGGAATGAACCGCCCCGCCGGGAGGTTGGCCTGACTGGGCGGTCCTCGCGTGGGGACCGCCCAGAGCCACCACGCGAAGGAGAGCAATGACCCAGCAGACCCAGCGGGAGACCGAGGACTACGACCTGATCATCGTCGGGTCGGGGTCGGGCAACAGCCTGATCACCGACGCGTGGGACGAGCGGAGGGTTGCCATCGTCGACGGCGGCGTCTTCGGCGGCACCTGCCTGAACGTCGGGTGCATCCCCACCAAGATGTACGTCTACCCCTCGGCGACCGCGCTGCACGGGTTGGAGCTGGACCGCCTCGGCGTCGGGATGGAGCGCACCGGCGTCAGCTGGCCCGCGATCCGCGACCGCGTCTTCGGCCGGATCGACGCGATCTCCCAGGGCGGCCTGGAGTACCGCGAGGGCCTCGAGAACGTCGACGTCTACACCGAGTACGCCCGGCTCGTGGAGCCGCACGTCCTGGAGACCGCCTCCGGCGCGCGGCTGCGCGGCGAGCAGATCGTGTTCGCCTCCGGCTCCCGCAGCGTCGTCCCCGAGATCCCCGGCGCCGACCTGCCGGGGGTCCACACCTCGGACACGGTCATGCGGCTCGAGGAGCTCCCGCGCGACGTCGTGATCCTGGGCGGAGGGTTCATCGCCGCGGAGTTCGCCGGCATCTTCACCGGGCTGGGCTCCCGCGTCATCCAGGCCAACCGCTCCGAGCGGGTCCTGCGCGAGCACGACGCGGAGATCGCGGAGCGCTACGTCCGCGAGGCCGGCCGCCAGTGGGACCTGCGGCTGAACACGGAGATCGCCCGGATCGAGCGGGACGGGGAGCGGCTGGCCGTGACCCTGAGCGGCGAGGACGGCGAGGAGACCGTGGGGGCCGACGTCGTCCTGGTCGCCACGGGCCGCCGCTCCAACGTGGACCTGCTGGGCGCGGAGGAGGCGGGGCTCGACGTCGTCGACGGCGTCCTCGCGGTGGACGAGCACCAGCGCGTGCTCTCCGGCGGCGAGCCGGTGCCGGGCCTCTGGGGCCTGGGCGACGTCAGCTCGACGACGCAGCTCAAGCACCTCGCCAACGCGCAGGCCCGCACGGTCTCCCACAACCTGCTGCACCCGGACGAGCTCGCCGCCACGGACGAGCGCTACGTCCCGCACGCCGTGTTCACCACCCCGCAGATCGCGGCCGTGGGCCAGACGCAGGAGCAGGCCGAGGAGGCTGCCGCCCGCGAGGGGTACGAGGTCGCGGTCAAGGTCCAGGACTACGGCGACGTCGCCTACGGCTGGGCGATGGAGGACAAGCAGGGCCTGGTCAAGCTCATCGCGCGCCGGGACACCGGCGAGCTGCTGGGCGCGCACATCATCGGCACGGAGGCCTCCAACCTCATCCAGCCGCTGATCCAGGCCATGAGCTTCGGCCTGCCCGCGCACCGGATGGCGCGGGGCCAGTACTGGATCCATCCCGCGCTGGCCGAGGTCGTGGAGAACGCGCTGCTCGGGCTCGAGGTCCCGGGGAACTGAGCCCGCGGGCCGCGGCCCCGGCCTCAGCCGTGGGCCGCGGGCTTGCCCGCCGCGTAGATCTCCTCGATGACGTCCGCGTAGTCCTTCACGATCCGCGGCCGGCGGATCTTCATCGACGGCGTCAGGTGCCCCGACTCCTCCGTGAAGTCCCGCGGGATGATCCGGAATGCCCGGACCGACTCGGCCTTCGAGACGGTGTCGTTGGCCCGGTCGACGAGCCGCTGGACCGCCTCCCGCACCTCGGGGCGCTCGGCGGCCGCCGCGGCGTCGAGCCCCGGGTCCAGGCCCAGGCCGGAGAGCTGCTTCGGCAGCGTCTCCTCGTCCAGCGTGATCAGGGCCGCGATGAACGGGCGGTTGTCGCCCACCACCACGCACTGGGAGACCAGGGGCGAGGAGCGGATGACGTCCTCGTAGGTGGAGGGGCTGACGTTCTTGCCGCCCGCCGTCACGATCATCTCCTTCTTGCGCCCCGTGATCCGGAGCATGCCGCCGTCCGTGAGCTCGCCCAGGTCGCCGGTGCGGAACCAGCCGTCCTCGGTGAATGACTCCGCGTCGGCGCCCGCGTTGCGGTGGTAGTGGTGGAAGACGCCGACGCCGCGGACCAGCACCTCGCCGTCATCCTCGATCTTGAGCGCCATGCCGGGCAGGGGCGGCCCCACCGTGCCGATCTGGAAGTCCTTGACGGTGCCCACGGTCGCGGGGGCCGTGGTCTCGGTCAGGCCGTAGCCCTCGAGGATCTTGATGCCCACCGAGTGGAAGAAGTGGCCGAGCCGCGGGGACAGCGGGCTGCCGCCCGAGACCGCGTACTTCGCCCGGCCGCCCATGGCCGCCCGCAGCTTGCTGAACACGAGCCGGTCGAAGAGCCGGTAGCGCGCCGCGAGCAGCGGGGGGACGCGGCCGCCGGACATCACGGCCTTCGACCACTCGACGCCGGTCTGCTCGGCGAGGTCGAAGATCCTCCCCTTCAGGGCGCCGGCCTCGTGGGCCTTGGACCGGGCCCCGTTGTAGATCTTCTCGAACAGGCGCGGCACCACGAGCAGGAAGTCCGGGGAGAAGGAGGCGATGTCCTCGACCAGGTGCGTGATGTCCGGGCTGTGCCCCACCGTGACCTCGGCGTCGATGCACAGCACGTGGATGTAGCGCGCGAAGACGTGGGCGAGGGGCAGGAACAGCAGCGTCGAGTTGTCGCTGTTGGCCACCTCCGGGATCGCCACGCGCGCCGAGCCCGAGAGCCGGACGAAGTTGCCGTGGCTGAGCTCGCACCCCTTGGGCCGGCCCGTGGTCCCCGAGGTGTAGATGATGGTCGCCACGTCCTCGAGGCCGGCGGCCGTGCGGGCCCGCTCCAGCTGCTCGTCGGCGACGCCCTCGCCCGCCCGCTTCAGCGCGGCCAGCGAGTCCCCGGCGTCGTCCTCGGCCTCGATCCGCCACACCGACTGCTCGGCCGCGTCCTGCTCCTCGACGGCGCGCCGGACCACCCCGGCGTGCCGCTCGGACTCGACCACGATCCGCCGCGCCCCCGAGTCGGTGAGGTTCCAGGCGACCTGGGAGGGCGAGGAGGTCTCGTAGACCGGCACGACGACGCCGCCCGCGTACATGATGGCGAAGTCCATCACGGCCCACTCGTAGCGGGTCCGCGACATGATCGCGACCGCCTCGCCCACCCGCAGGCCGTCGGCGATCAGGCCCTTGGCGAGCGCGGTGACCTCCGCGTGGAACTGGGCCGCGGTGACGTGCCGCCACTGGCCAGGGGAGGCCTGGATCTCGAACAGCACGGGGTCCCGGCCGTCACGGATCTTCCGCTCGAGCAGGTCGGTGACGTTGCCGTCCGGGTCGAAGCTCAGGTCGAGCTCCATCGCGGTCTCTTGCATGAGTGCCTCCTGATCTGCCGTGGAGCGGCGTTGGGTTCACCGGCCGGGGGATTCGGGGTCGCCGGCCCGCAGGCCTTCGTGGGAGAAGAACCTGAGTGAATTCTCGAAGATGAGGGGAGCGTCCCGGTCCAGCGTGGCGACGTGGAAGCTCTTGTGCAGCTCGAGCACTTCCGGGGTCCGGCCGAGGCGCCGGACCAGGTGGTCCAGGCTGTCCTGCGGCACCACGTGGTCGACGAGGGACTTGAAGATCTGGACCGGCGCCGTCACGGCCGGCAGGGTGCGGCGGGCGGCGCGGAACAGGCGGTGCAGCTCCCCGGCGGCGCGGACCGGGGTGCGCTCGTAGGCGCCCTCGCGCCGCCCGGGGAGGGAGATGTCGTCGCCCACCCCGCCGACCGTGGGCACGGCCGCCGCCAGCAGGCGCGCCACCGAGAGCAGCGGCGTGGGGGAGACGACGCCGGGGTTGACCAGCGACACCGCCGCGACGGGGCGCCGCGCGGCGAGATGCAGGGCGAGGGCGCCTCCCATCGACAGTCCGGCCACGCCGACTCGGTCCGCCCGGCCCCGCAGGCGCCAGTAGGCGGCGTCGACCGCCTCGGTCCACTCCCGCCAGCCGCGCCCGGCGAGATCCTCGGCGCTCGTGCCGTGGCCGGGCAGGAGGGGGAGCTCGACGGCGTATCCGGCGGCGGCGAGGCTCTCGGCCCAGGGGCGCACGCTGTGCGGGGAGCCGGTGAAGCCGTGCAGGACCAGGATCCCGTCCGGCCCGCCCTCCCAGGCGCCCGGGCTCGTGTCGATCAGCGTCGCGGGATCCCCCGAGCGCGCCGCGACGTCCGTCGACGCCGGACCGGCCGCTGCTGTGAGGTATCCCATAAAGCCATTCTGTCATGGGGCGTCGCGGCTTCGCGGACATCCCGTGGCGTGCCCCTTCGCTCCTAGCGGAGCGCGGGGTGAGGAGGCGGATAGGCTGGGGCGGAAGGGCGTCGGGCGCACCGCCGAGCGCGGTCCCGACGCCGGTCCGTCCCGTCCCACCCCGAAAGGGAGCCGCCGTGCTGTACATGTTCCTCAAGAGATTCGTGGTCGGCCCGGTCGTCGAGCGCGTGTTCCGCCCCGAGGTCGAGGGCCTGGAGCACCTGCCCGCCGGCGGCGGCGTCATCCTCGCCTCCAACCATCTGTCCTTCTCCGACTCGGTCTTCCTGCCCGTCTCGGTCCCGCGGCAGGTGTTCTTCCTGGCGAAGTCGGACTACTTCACCGGGCGGGGGCTGCGGGGGCGGGCCACCGCGGCGTTCTTCCGCGGGATCCAGCAGATCCCCATGGACCGCTCGGGCGGCAGCGGCAGCCAGGCCTCGCTGAGCGCGGCCGCCGAGGCCCTGCGGCAGGGGCGGGTGCTCGGGATCTACCCGGAGGGCACGCGGTCCCCGGACGGGCGGCTCTACCGCCCCAAGCTCGGCGTCGCGCGCCTGGCCCTGGAGTCGGGCGTCCCGGTGATCCCCGTGGCGATGGTCAACACCGACGGCGTCCAGCCGATCGGCGCCCGGCTGCCCCGCCGGAGGGCGCAGGACGGGCGCCGGATCGAGCCCGTGCGCACCGTGCTCGGCCCGCCGGTCGACCTCTCGGCGTACCGGGACCGCGGCCTGGGCCGCGCCGTGCAGCGGGCCGCGGCCGACGACATCGCCGCCGCCATCCGCGAGCTCTCCGGTCAGGAGTACGTGGACGTCTACGCCTCCTCCGTGAAGTCGCTGATGGAGAAGCAGCGCGTCGCCGACGCCAAGCTGGCCGTGGCGCAGCTGCTCGAACGGGCCCGGGAACGGACCCAGGCCACCGTTGAGAACGCGCGCGAGCGGACCCAGGCGACCGTCGAGAACGCCCGGGAGCGCACCCAGGCGACCGTCGAGAACGCGCGCGAGCGGACCCAGGCCACGGTCGAGAACGCCAAGGAGCGGGTCCGGGAGCTGCGCCATCCCGGGCGCGAGGACGGCGGCACGGGGCCGGAACGGGGCCGGTAGCTCACTCTGTGAGCAGAATGGCGGTCGTCATAGTCCGCACGCGCCAGGGTTTCGTACACTGGTGACCATGGTGAATCAGACCCAGACCGCGCTGCACAGCATGCCCACCGAACCCGCTCCCTCGGCCAAGGACTATCCGGGCCTCGACGAGTGGCGCGAGCGTGCCGTGGACCAGCAGCCGACCTGGGCCGAGCACCCGGACTTCCGCCGCGTCGTCGGCGAGCTCGAGGCGGTCCCGCCCCTGGTCTTCGCCGGGGAGACGGACCGGATGCGCCAGCGCCTGGCCGACGTCGCCGAGGGCAAGGCCTTCTTCCTGACCGGCGGCGACTGCGCCGAGACCTTCGAGGGCGCCACCGCCGACCGCATCAGCGGCCGCGTGCGCACCCTGCTCCAGATGGCCGTGGTGCTGACCTACGGCGCCTCGATGCCCGTGGTCAAGATGGGCCGCATGGCGGGCCAGTTCTCCAAGCCGCGCTCCTCCAACATGGAGACCCGCGACGGCGTGACCCTGCCCTCCTTCCGCGGAGAGATGGTCAACGGCTTCGACTTCACCGAGGCCTCCCGCGTCCACGACCCCAACCGCATGGTGCAGGGCTACCACACCTCCGCCTCGACCCTGAACCTCATCCGCGCGTTCACCACCGGCGGCTTCGCCGACCTGCGCCTGGTGCACGCCTGGAACAAGGGCTTCATCTCCAACCCGGCGCACGCCCGCTACGAGACGATGGCGCGGGAGATCGACCGCGCGATCATGTTCATGGACGCCTGCGGCGCGGACTTCGAGGCGCTGAAGAGCACCGAGTTCTACGCCGGCCACGAGGCCCTGCTGCTGGACTACGAGCGCGCCCTGACCCGCATCGACTCCCGCACCCACCTCCCGTACGACACGAGCGCGCACTTCCTCTGGATCGGTGAGCGCACCCGCGGGCTCGAGGACGCCCACGTGGACTTCCTGTCCAAGGTGCGCAACCCGATCGGCGTCAAGCTCGGGCCGAACACCCAGGTCGACGACACGCTGCGCCTGATCGACAAGCTGGACCCGGAGCGCGAGCCCGGCCGCCTGACCTTCATCACCCGCATGGGCGCCTCCAAGATCCGGGAGAACCTGCCCGGCCTGGTCCAGGGCGTGCGCGACTCGGGCGCGAAGGTCGTGTGGGTGACCGACCCGATGCACGGCAACACCATCTCGGTGCCCTCCGGCTTCAAGACCCGCCGCTTCAACGACGTGATCGACGAGGTCCGCGGCTTCTTCGAGGTCCACGAGGCGCTCGGGACCTTCCCGGGCGGCATCCACGTGGAGATGACCGGCGACGACGTCGCGGAGTGCCTCGGCGGCTCGGACGCGGTGGACGAGGCCGCGTTCGCCGACCGCTACGAGACGCTGTGCGACCCGCGCCTGAACCACATGCAGTCGCTCGAGGTCGCGTTCCTGGTCGCGGAGTTCCTGGCCCGGCGCTGATCGAGAGGGGCCACACCGCCCCCTCCGGTGAGCACGACGCCCCGGACGCCGACCCTG
Organism: Rothia santali; assembly: GCF_024199905.1. Lineage (GTDB taxonomy): Bacteria > Actinomycetota > Actinomycetes > Actinomycetales > Micrococcaceae > Rothia > Rothia santali. The sequence continues at coordinate 10,701 of NZ_JANAFB010000027.1, read as the reverse complement.
CGGGGTCGATGTCCGGGGCGTTGTGCGTGCCGGGACGGAGCCCAGGACCGCGCCACACCGGCGCCGCCGATGGGGGGGTCAGGTCGCGCCCCTCACCCGACCCCCGCCGCGATCCCCGTGGCGAGCCCGGCCGCCGATGCCGGCACGGCGGCGCCGATCTGCTGGTGGGACAGGATCTCGACGCCGAGCAGCCACCCGAGGTACCCGGCGGTGCACGCCGCCAGGACGAAGACCAGCAGCCACACCCACCCGCGGTGCTGGCCGCTCCGGCCGAGCGTGTGCAGCGGGACGGCCGGATCGCCCGGCTCCTCGGGCCGCTCCGGGACCGGATCACGCCCCCCGCGGCCGACCGGGAGCTGCCCGGGGGAGAAGACCCGGGTGGCGTCCTCCCCGCCCGGGTCCGCGGCGGCGTCGGGCTCCTCCCGTGAGGGCACGGCGACCGTGGGACCGGTGACCGGCCCCTCCGCTCCCACCAGGTCCACGGCGGCGGTGTGCGAGTCGGTGCTGAGCACGCTGAACAGGTCCCGCGCGTCCACCCGGTACCCCGGCGGCTGCCGGTCCAGCGCCTCGTCGCCCAGGTCCTCCTGGATGTGCAGCAGCTCGCCCAGGAGGTCCTCGGCGTGCTGGGGCCGGTTGTCCGGGTCCTTGGCGCAGCACCAGGCGATGACCTCCGCGATCTCGGGGTCGAGGCCCGGGAAGCGGCGGCCGATGTCCGGCATCGGGTCGTTGACGTGGGCCATCGAGACGGCGTACGGGGTCGCGCCGCGGAACGGTGGCACGCCGGTCAGCATCTCGTAGAGCACGATGCCGACCGAGTAGGTGTCCGCCGCGGTCCCGGCCGGCTCCCGCTTGACCAGCTCCGGTGCGATGTAGTTGGCCGAGCCGACCAGCGTCACGGTCGCGGACTCGGCCTGGACCTGGCGGGTCAGCCCGAAGTCGGTGACCTTGACGGATCCCCGCGGGGAGACCAGCACGTTCTCGGGCTTGACGTCCCGGTGCACCAGCCCCGAGCGGTGGGCCGCGGCCAGCCCGCGGGCGAGCGGGATCGCCACCCGCAGCATCTCGCGCACGGTCATGGGGGAGCGGCGCTTGACCAGGTCCCGCAGCGTGGCGCCGTCGACCAGCTCCATGACCAGGAACGCCAGCGGGGTCTCCCCGCTCTCGTCCAGACCCTGGTCCCACACCGAGACCACGTGCGGGTCGGCGATCGCCGCGGCGGCGCGCGCCTCCTCGGCGAACCTCCGGACGGTGACGGCGTCGGTGCTGAGCGACTCCTTGAGCAGCTTGACCGCGACGGCGCGGTTCAGCCGCTCGTCCAGCCCCCGGTACACCGCGCCCATGCCGCCCCGGGCGATGAGGTCGCCCAGGAGGTAGCGGCCGTCGAGGGTCCGACCCGTGTGGGGTCCCGGTGCCGTTGGTTTCATGACCACCGATTCTAGGCGATGTCGCGGCGCGTGCCGGAACGGCCCGGGCCTGGTCTACGCTGGGAGCGTGAGTGCAACAGAAAATTCCACAGAGCTCTTCGATCTGGTGCAGGACTGGATCACCATCCCCGACATCGCCGAGACCCTCGACCTCAAGGTCACCCGGGTCCACACGCTGATCTCGGAGCGCCAGCTGCTGGCCGTGCGCGACGCCGACGGCGTCCGGCGCGTCCCCGCGCTGTTCATGCGCGAGGACCGCGTGCTGGAGTCCCTCAAGGGGACCCTGGTGGTGCTGGCCGACTCCGGGTTCTCCGACGAGGAGGCCATCGCCTGGCTGTTCACCCAGGACGAGTCGCTGCCGGGCCGGCCCATCGACGCCCTGCACGACGGCCGCAAGACCGAGGTCCGACGCCGGGCCCAGGCCCTGGCCTGGTAGGACCCGTCCCCGCCCGGCCGGTGCCCCGGCCGCCCGGCCTCAGGAGGCCCGGTGCAGCGCCCTGGAGGCCATGACCTCCAGGGCGCGCTTGCTCTCCGGGTCCGCCTCGATGCGCCGCAGGGCCGCCCGCACCTGGCGCTCGGTGGCGTCGATGATGCCCTCGAGCTCGGTCAGCGCCCCCGTCGCCCGGATGACCTCGCGCAGCCGCTCGATGCCGGCGGCGTCGAGCTCCGGGTCGCCCAGCGCCTCGTCGAGGAGCGCGGCGTCGTCGGGTCCGCCGCGCTGCTCGGTCAGGGCGATCAGGACGGTGCGCTTGCCCTCCCGGAGGTCGTCGCCGGCCGGCTTGCCGGTCCGCTCGGGCTCGCCGAAGACGCCGAGGACGTCGTCGCGCAGCTGGAAGGCCTCGCCCAGCGGCAGCCCGAAGCCGCGCAGCTGGCTCAGCAGCGGCTCGGCGGCCCCGGCCAGGGCGGCGCCGATCGCCAGCGGGTGCTCGCACGAGTACTTCGCCGACTTGAAGCGGATCACGGTGCTGGCTCGCTCGAGGGCGACCTCCGGGTCCTCGCCCCCGATGGCCTCCGACAGCCCGTCGAGGTACTGCCCGGCCATGACCTCGGTGCGCATCGTGTCGAAGATCCGCCGGGCCTTGCCGCTCGCGGCCGGCTGGGTGCCGATCGAGGCGAAGACCGCCTCGGAGAAGGACAGGCACAGGTCCCCGGCGATGATCCCGGCCATCTCGCCGAAGCCGGCCGCGCTGCCCCGCCAGCCCTCGGCCTCGTGCGCGCCCTGGAAGCGGCGGTGCACCGAGGGGCGGCCCCGGCGGGTGTCCGAGTGGTCGATGATGTCGTCGTGGATGAGGGCGGCCGCCTGGAACAGCTCGATGGCCGCACCGGCCCGGACGATCTCCGGGGCCTCGGGGTCCCCGCCGGCGCAGCGCCATCCCCAGTAGGCGAAGAGCGCGCGCAGGCGCTTGCCGCCCCGGCACAGGTCCTCGATGGCGTCGATCAGGGGCAGCGCGTCCAGGGAGACCTCGGTGAGCAGCAGGCGCTGCCGCGTGGTGTGGTCCAGCAGGACCCGCTCCACGGCTTCGACGTAGCGCTGCTCCTGCGCGCTGAGGGCGGTCTCGGGGGCGAGGCTGTGGGCGGGGGAGTTCACGGGCGCGGTCCTGTCCTCCCGTGGCCGCCCGCACGCGGCCCCGGGGAATAGTTGTGGCTTGAGCACTGCTCTTCAGTGTAGGCGACGAGCGAGAGGCGAGGGGGTGAGCGGACCGTGGCGGACGCGGAGCCGGACTTCAGGGATCGGGTGATCCTGCACGTGGACATGGACGCGTTCTTCGTCAACGTGGAGCTGCTGCAGCGGCCGGAGCTCCGGGGGCGGCAGGTCGTCGTCGCCGGCTCGGGGCCGCGCTCGGTCGTGCTCTCGGCCTCGTACGAGGCGCGCGCCCTGGGGGTGGGCTCGGCGATGCCGACCGCCCGCGCCCGGAGCCTCGCGCCCCACGCGGTGTACCTCGAGCCCTCCCACGGCGGCTACCGCGAGTACTCCCGCCGGGTCATGGAGATCCTGCGCTCGGTCACCGACCTCGTGGAGCAGGTGAGCGTGGACGAGGCGTTCCTGGACGTCACGGGGGCCCGGCGCCGGCTCGGCGGCCCGGTCGCCATCGCCCGGGGGATCCGGCGGGAGATCCTCGAGTCCACCGGGCTCGTGGCCTCGATCGGGGTGGCCGGCAACAAGTTCATCGCCAAGATGGCCTCGACCGGTTCCAAGCCGGACGGCCTGTGGCTCGTGCCGGACCGCCGGATCCTCGAGTTCCTGGACCCGCTGCCGGTCCGCCGCCTGTGGGGGGTGGGGGAGAAGACCGCCGCGAGCCTCGACGACGCCGGCCTGCGCACCTCGGCGGACGTGCGGGGCGCCGGGCTCGAGTACCTCAGGCGCCGGCTCGGCCAGGCCGCCGGGACGCACCTGCACCAGATCGTGCGGGGCATCGACGACCGGCCCGTGGTGGTCGAGCGGCTCGAGAAGTCCATGGGCGCCGAGCACACCTTCTCCTACGACACGGACGACCTGCGCGAGATCCTCGCCGTCGTCCTGCAGCTGAGCCACGACGTCGCGCGCCGGCTGCGTCGCTCCGGGCGGCGGGCGCGCGGCGTCGCGATCAAGGTCCGGGACCGCGACTTCACGACTCACACCCGCTCCCGCGCGCTCGACCAGGGCGTGACCACCGGGCGCGAGGTGTACGAGGCGGCGCGGCGGCTCCTGGAGGACATGGGCCCGCTGCCCTCCCGCGTCCGGCTGATCGGGGTGCGCGTGGAGCGCCTGGACGAGGGCGACGCCGGCCGGCAGCTCTCCCTCTGGGACGGCGACGGCGCGGCCGGGCTGCACGACGCGCCCGAGTGGGACGGGGCGGAGAGCGCGATGGACGTCATCCGGGAGAAGTTCGGCCCGCAGGGGCTCCAGCCGGCCCGCCTGGTCACGGGGAAGATCTCGCCGCGTTACGCCCCGGACGGACGCTCCGGATCGCGTGAGGATCCGTCCCCCGTGTCCGATGAAAAGACGCCCTAAAACCACTATCCTTAAGAGACGGAGTCGCCGGCCCGCACCTCATGAAAGGCGCCTCCACGGGAAGAGGAGAACATCATGCCCCTATCTGAGCGTGAACAGAAGTTGTTGGAGCAGCTCGAACAGCAGCTCAACCACGAAGATCCCAAGTTTGCCGAGAGCATGCACGGGGAGACCCGCGGATCCGGTACGGTGCGGATGCCCTCGGTCCGGCACATCGTCCTGGGCGTCGTGGTCGCCGTGATCGGCCTCGCGGCCGTCATCGCCGGCGTCGCGACCAAGCTCATCATCATCGGCGTCGTGGGATTCGTCATCATGGGGGCGGGCGTGTACCTCGCGACGCTCGGCAAGAAGCGCGAGGCCGGAGCCTCCGGTCGCGCGGACCGGGGTGCCTCGTCCGGTCAGTCCTCGTTCATGTCCCGTCTCGAGCACCAGTGGGACAAGAGGCAGGAGCGGCCGTAGCCCAGCCGGCGTGTTCTGACTCCCATACCCCGCGCAGAAGGACCGGCGGCCGACGCATCAGCGTCGGCCGCCGGTCCTTTCGCATGCGTGCCCGAAACGGCGCGCGCCGGAACGCGCCTGGGAAAACCCACCGAAAGTGTGTCAGGTGGAGGTCATCGTGGTGTCTGTGGTGTGAAGTGGAGTAAAGTGGAGCGCACGGGAGAGGTATAGCTCATACCCGACCCGGATGCTCAGGTGATCGTCCCTTGCTCAGTCGCGGAGGTGGTGAGTTGTTTCTCGGAACCCACTCGCCCCGTCTGGACGACAAGGGTCGCCTCATCCTCCCGGCCAAGTTCCGTGCGGAGCTCTCCGAGGGCCTCGTACTGACCCGCGGGCAGGAGCGCTGCCTGTACGTGTTCAGCCAGGCCGAGTTCGAGCGGGTCCACGAGCAGATGCGGCAGGCTCCGATCTCCTCCAAGCAGGCCCGGGACTACATCAGGGTGTTCCTCTCGGGGGCATCGGACGAGGTCCCGGACAAGCAGGGCCGGGTGACCATCCCTCAGGCGCTGCGGGACTACGCCGGGCTGGAGCGGGACCTGGCCGTGATCGGGGCGGGGACCCGCGCCGAGGTGTGGGACGCCGGAGCATGGGAGGCCTACCTGGCCGAGAAGGAGAACGAGTTCTCCGAGACCGACGAGGAGGTGCTCCCGGGTTTGCTGTGACGTCTGGCGTGTGATCTCCAGCCGATGCTTTCGGTGCGCCGCCTCCTGACTCATCTTCCCCTGAGGCAGGGTGCGGGCGGGCGGAAGCGTTTGGATGGGGATCAGGCGTGAGAGAGCAGGACACCCTCGCCGGGCCCGACGGGCGGCCCGGTGCCGACGATCTACGACATGGAGGCCGAGACCCCCGATGCAGACCTCTGAGAATCAGCGGCCGGCGCAGGAGCGCCACGTTCCGGTGATGCTGGAGCGGTGCGTGCGCCTGCTGGAGCCCGCCCTCGCGGGCGAGAGTCCCGTCGTCGTCGACGCGACCCTCGGGATGGGCGGCCACACCGAGGCGCTGCTGGAGGCCTTTCCGCGGCTGCGGGTCGTGGGCGTCGACCGCGACCCCCAGGCGCACGAGCTCGCCGGGGCCCGGCTGCGGCGCTTCGGCGACCGGTTCGTCCCCTTCCACGGCGTCTACGACGAGATCCCCGAGGTCCTCGAGAGCATCGGACGGGCGTCGGTGGAGGGCGTCCTGTTCGACCTCGGCGTCTCCTCCCTCCAGCTGGACGAGCGGGAGCGCGGCTTCGCCTACTCCTACGACGCCCCGCTGGACATGCGCATGAACGCCGAGGACGAGCTGACCGCCGAGCAGATCGTGAACGAATATGACGAGGCCCGGCTGCGTCGCGTGCTGAAGGAGCTCGGCGAGGAACGGTTCGCCGGCCGCATCGCTAAAGCTCTGGTAGAGGTTCGTGAAGATCACCGGATTACCAGGACGGGGGAGCTCGTCGAGATCCTCGCGCGGGCGGTCCCGGCGGCGTCGCAGCGGACGGGCGGCCACCCGGCGAAGCGGACCTTCCAAGCGCTTCGCATTGAAGTTAACCAAGAGCTTGAAGTTCTGACGCGGGCCGTTCCGGCGGCCCTCGACGCCGTCGGGCTCGGCGGGCGTGTCGTGGCCATGAGCTACCACTCGCTGGAGGACAAGATCGTCAAGCGGGCGATGACGAGCCGGGCGGTCTCCACCGCCCCCAAGGGGTTCCCCGTGGAGCTCGAGGAGCACCGGCCCGAGCTGAAGATCCTCACCCGGGGGGCGGAGCCGCCCACCGAGGAGGAGATCCAGAGCAACCCCCGCGCGGCGTCGGCCAAGCTGCGCGCCGCAGAGAAGATCCGCGAGACTAGGACGGCAAGATGAGTGCAGAACCCCGGCACCCGGACTCGGAGACCGAGAACGGCGCGCCCAGCGCTCTGCACCTCACGGCGGTCAGGGAGCGGCGCGGCCTGCGGGTCGTGAGCGCCGCCGCGCCTGCCGAGGCCCCCGAGGCCCCCTCGGACCCGGCGCCCGCCGCGGCGCGACCGGCCCTCGCCCTGGCCCCCGCCGCGCGCCGCCGGCGCCGGATCCCGGCCGTCATCGCCACGATCTTCGGCGTGCTGGTGGCCCTGGGCTTCGTCCTGCTGCTGAACATCTCGATGTCCTCCAACCAGTACGACCTCGTCCAGCTGCGCGGCGAGCAGCGCTCGCTCATGGAGGAGAACCAGGCGATCGGCCAGGAGATCCAGTACCAGGAGGCGCCCCAGAACCTGGCGATCCGGGCCTCCCAGCTGGGCATGGTCGCCTCCGCGGACCAGGGCCAGCTGGACCTCGCGAGCTCCTCGCTGTCCGGCGAGGCCCAGCCGGCGCAGCCCCCGGCCGAGGACCGCGAGGAGGCCGAGCACTCCGGCCAGGTCAACCTGATCGACCCGCCGAAGGACAGCGACACCGACGCCGCCCGGGAGGCCGAGCGGCGGGCCGCCGAGGAGGACAAGGCGGACGGCGACCGAGGCTCCGGCGAGGCCGGGAGCTCGGACGGTGACCGGGGATCCGAGGCCGACGCCGGGCAGCGGACCGGGAACGACGGTGCCGGCGCCGCCCAGGGGCAGACCGGCGCCCAGGGCACCGGCGAGGGCGCCGGCGCCCAAGGCACCGGCGGCGAGGCCGCGGGCCAGACCCCGGCCGGATAGACCGCCGCCGGGCAGCCCCGCCGGCGCGTGCGGGCCGTCCCGCCGGTCCCGCGTGCCGGCCCGCGGGCGTTCGCGCGTCCGTGCGCCCGCGCCCTACACTTGATAGTTTCGCGACGCGCGGTGCCGCGCCGCGCGCCGCGACGAGCTGAGGAAGACGAGGAGCCAGTGGATTCAACGGAGGACCGACCCCCGAGGTCGGGCGAGCAGCGCGGCGGCGAGCCCCGGGACGGGGCCGGCGCCGAGGCCTCGAAGGCCGCCCCGCGGCCGGCCCAGGGCATCCTGCGCCGCAGCTTCCTCGGCATCTCCGCCTTCCTCGCCGTGCTGGCCGTCCTGGCCGGGCGCCTCTTCTACGTCCAGGCGATCGATCCGGTGGGGCGGGCGGAGCAGGCGCTCGAGCGGCGTCGCCGGACCCAGGTGGAGCCCGCGCTGCGGGGGGAGATCCACGACGCCGGCGGCGCCGTGCTGGCCCGCTCCATCCAGCGCTACAAGATCACCGTGGACCAGTCCGCCGTGACCTCGTTCTCGCGCATCCGCGGGGATGCGATCGAGGAGGTCTCCCCCGAGGAGCTGGTGTACCAGCTCGCGGACCTGCTCGACCTGCCCGACCGCGAGGTGATGGAGTCCCTCGACGGGGACAGCCGCTACGCCGTCGTCGCCGAGGACGTGACCCCGGACGTGTACAACGCCGTCATGGACCTCGGCGCCGAGTTCCTCTACGGCGAGGCCGTGTCCAAGCGCAGCTATCCCGACGGATCGGTAGGCGGATCCGTGGTCGGCTTCCTCAACTCGGAGGGCGCGGCCGGCGGGATCGAGCAGCAGTTCGACGCCGACCTGGCCGGCGAGGACGGCGAGCGCTCCTACGAGATCAGCGCCGACGGCATCCGCATCCCCGTGGGCGAGGACGTCAACCGCCCGGCCCGCAACGGCAAGACCGTGCGGCTCACGATCGACCGCGACATCCAGTACTTCGCCCAGCAGCAGGTCCGCGCCCGCGCCGAGGAGCTCGACGCTGAGTGGGGGACCGCCGTGGTCATGCGCGTCTCGGACGGCGCGGTCCTGGCGCTCGCGGACTCCAGCACGATCGACCCCAACGACTTCTCCGACGCCGACGGCGGGGACTTCAGCCCGCGCGCCGTGACCCACCTGACCGAGCCCGGCTCGACCGAGAAGGTCCTCACGGCCGCAGCGGTCATCGACTCGGGGCACTCGGAGCCCACCACGGAGTTCGATGTCCCCGCGCAGCTGCGGATCGACGGCGAGCTGATCACCGACTCCTTCGAGCACGGCGACGAGCGGCGCACGCTGGCCGGCATCATCGCCGACTCGATGAACACCGGCACCGTGCTCGCGGGCAAGCAGCTGAGCCGGCAGGAGCGCTACGACTGGTTCCGGAAGTTCGGCGTCGGCAGCCCGACCGGGATCGAGCTGCCCGGCGAGGGCCAGGGCCTGTTCGCCGAGCCGGACTCCTGGGACGTCCGCCAGCAGTACACCATCCTGTTCGGCCAGGGCGTCTCGCAGACCCCGCTCCAGACCGTGATGGCCTACCAGGCCATCGCCAACGACGGCGTCAAGCTCACGCCCAAGATCGTGGACTCCATCACGGACGCGGACGGGGAGGAGGAGGACCGCCCCGCCCCCGAGGGCAGCCGCGTGGTCTCCTCCGACACGGCCCGCAAGATGCGCGAGATCATGGAGGTCGTAGTCACCGAGGGCGGCGCCAAGGAGGCCGCCGTGCCCGGCTGGCGGGTCGGCGGCAAGACCGGCACGGCCGAGGCCCCGGCCGACGACGGCAGCGGTTTCGACGGGTACACCACGTCCTTCGTGGGCATGGCGCCCATCGACGACCCCGAGTACCTGGTGGCGGTGGTCATGCACCGCCCGCAGGGCGAGGTCACCGCGATCGGCACCACGGTGGCGTTCTCGCGCATCATGCGCGCCGTGCTGCAGCACTACCGGGTGCCCCGCTCGACGACGGACCCGGTGGAGATCCCCAAGTTCGCAGACGGTCACGGCGACGGCGACCGCGACGGAGGGCAGTAGTGAGGCCCGACTAGAATCGTCACGTCCCTCGGGCGGGTCCGCCCCGCCCCCTTCGCGTCACGCTCCCGCGGAGGATGCCCGAGTCAGGGTGCCAGGAGCGTAGAGTGTCCACGTCCGCCCGCCAGAGAAGGAAGTCCCAGATGCCCCACGAGGAATCCCCGGCCCATCCCGCCGCGCCCGGCGCGGGGGAGGCCGCAGGCACGGACCCGGCGCAGCCGGCCGGCCGGATCCGGGGCACCGCCCAGACGCTGCGCCCCGCCACGGCCCCCGCCCGGAGCCTGGAGGAGGTCGCCGCGTTCATCCGCGAGGACGGACGCCGTGCCGAGCTGACCGGGGCGCCCGAGACCGAGATCCGCGGCGTCAGCATGGACTCCCACGAGGTCCAGGCCGGGGACCTGTACGTGGCCGTGCCCGGCTCCAACGTCCACGGGGCCCGTTTCGCGGCCGACGCCGTGGAGCGCGGCGCCCGCGCCGTCCTGACCGACGCGGACGGGGCGGAGATCCTCCGCTCGCTGGGCGTCGGGCTGCCGGTGCTCCTGGTGGAGCGGGTCCGGGAGGTCGTGGGCCCGGTCGCCGGGCGCGTCTACGCGAGCCAGCCCGCCTCCGCGACCGAGCAGCAGCTCTTCGCGGTCACCGGCACCAACGGCAAGACCACCACCACCTACATGCTCAACTCCCTCCTGGAGGCCCTGGGCCGCACCACCGGGCTGATCGGGACGATCGAGATCCTGGCCGGCGAGGACCGCATCCCCAGCCGCCTCACCACGCCCGAGTCGACCCACGTGCACTCGCTGGTCACCGTGATGCGCGAGCGGGGCATCACCGCGATGTCCATGGAGGTCTCCTCGCACGCGCTGGACTACCGGCGCGTGGACGGGCTGGTGTACGACGTCGCGGGCTTCACCAACCTGACGCAGGACCACCTGGACCAGCACGGCAGCATGGAGGCCTACTTCCGCAGCAAGGCCCAGCTGTTCACCCCTCGTCACGCCGGTGCTGGTCACCAACACCCCGCGGTTCGAGGCGGTGGACGGCCTGCCCGCCGAGCGGGTGGCCCCCGGCGACGAGGTGATCTCGATCCGGCGGTAGGCCGCGCCCGGGGCGG
>NZ_JANAFB010000026.1 GCF_024199905.1 Rothia santali | reverse complement strand
CCCGCCGCAAGACCGGCCTGGAGCCCTCGCCGAAGTTCCGCGGCGGCCCCCACGTCTCGGACCTCGAGCAGATCCAGATGGGGCGCCCGGACCCGCGGCACGCCTCGGCGATCTACCAGCCGATCACGGAGGCCGTGCCCATCGTGGGCAAGGACTCCGCGGCCCCCGGCTCGGGCGAGACCGGGTCGGTGACGATCAAGGAGTAGCAGCGCACGCTCCCCGCACGCGACGGGGCGGACGGCCGATCGGTCGTCCGCCCCGTCGCGTTTGGTCGTTCGTCCATCCGTCCGGTCATCCGCCCGTCCGTCCCGTCGCGTCCATCCGTCCGGTCGTCCGTCCCGTCGCGTCCATCCGTCCGGTCGTCCGCCCCGTCACGCCTCCCAGGCCCCGGGGGTCATGCCCTCGGGCCCATCGGTGCAGATGCTCCCGACGCCCCATTCCGACAGCAGGCGGGCGCGCTCCGGGGCGTTGACCGTCCACGCGGAGATGCCGAGCCCGGCGTCGAGCAGGGTCTCCACGAGCAGCGGGTCCAGGTCGGCGTGGTGCGGGTGGATCCGCTGGGCCCCGACCGCGTCCGCCGCCCGGCGCCAGCCGTCCGCGAGCTCGCCGGCGTGGAAGAGCGGCGCGAGGACCGCGCCGGCAGAGCGTTCCCGCAGCCCTGCGAGCAGCGCGTGGTCGAAGGAGGAGATCACGACGCCGGGGCCCTCCTCCGGCGCGGGGGCGCCCGGCCCGGGAGCCCCGGGCCCGCCCCCGACCTCGCCGCTCCGCGACGCGCCGGCCAGGCCCTCCAGCTCCTCCACGACGGCGTCGAGGCAGCGCTCGACCCTCTCGGGGGTCGGGTGGGAGAGCTTGAGCTCGAGGTTCGCGCTGAGCCCCGTCCGCGCCATGAGGTCCGTGAGGTCGGCCAGCAGCGGAAGGCGCTCCCCGGCGAAGTCGGCGGAGAACCATGAGCCCGCGTCGCGGTGCCGCAGGGAGCGGCTCGTCGCGGCGCTGACGGGACCGGCGCCGTCGGTGGTGCGGTCGAGGGTCGAGTCGTGGATGAGGACCGGGACGCCGTCTGCCAGGAGGTCGACGTCGGTCTCGATCCACTCGAAGTCCGCGGTCAGCGCCGCCTCGAAGGCGGCCAGGGTGTTCTCCGGCGCGCGCGCCGAGCGGCCCCGGTGGGCGACGAGCTGGCTCATGGGCCCACCGTCTCACACCGTGGCGCCGGGCGACACCCTGGGCGACGCGGCGCGGTCCGACGTGGTGCGTCTGGTCCGGTCCGTCCGGGCCCGCCCGGCTGCCGTCGGCTCAGCCGGCCCGGTGGCCGTCCACCAGCTGGAACGTGGCCCCGCCGGGGTCGGCGACCGTCGCGACCCGGCCGAAGGGGGAGTCCATGGGGCCGTCGAGCAGGTGCCCGCCCAGCTCCTGGACCGTGCGCACGGCGGCGTCGGTCTCCTCCACGAGGAAGTAGGCCCGCCAGAAGGACGGGACCCCGTCCGGGAGGAAGGAGTCCGCCGCGCAGATCCCGGCGCCGCCCTCGCCATCGGGACCGTGGGTCGCGTAGCGGACGCCGCCCTCATCGACGTCGCCCTCGCCGCCGTCCTCCCCGCCCATGGGGACCACGTTCCAGCCGAGGGCCCTCTCGTAGAAGGGGACCGCCGCGTCGTAGTCCGTCGAGAGGGTCTCGAACCAGACGGGCGAGCCGGGCGTCATGGGGAAGGCCAGGCCGTCGAACTCGCCGAGCTCCCAGACCCCCAGCACGGCCCCGTCGGGCGCGGAGACGATCGAGAAGCGGCCCTGGCCCTCGACGTCGCGGATCGGCATGAGCACGCGGCCGTCGGTCTCCTCGACGGCCGCGAGGGCGGCGTCGAGGTCGTCGGTGCGCAGGTAGACGGTCCAGGCGTTGGGCACGCCCTCCGCGTCGGAGGCGCCGAAGTTGTCGAAGCGCGTCGAGTCGATGAAGCCGCCGACCAGCGTCTCGCCCTGGTAGATCATCCCGAAGCCGGGCATCTCCTCGTCGGTGACGCGCCAGCCGAGCAGCCGGGCGTAGAAGTCGCGGACCAGTCCGGCCTGGTCGGTCGTGAGCTCGAGCCAGACGGGGCTGCCGACGCCGCTGGCCTGGGGGACGGTCTCGGAGGTGGGTTCGGTGGACATGGGAGCACCTTTCGAGCGGGGCGGCCCGCGCGGGTGCGGGCCCGTGCTGTCGAGTCTAGGATCCGCGCCGGGGATGCACTAGGCCTATTCCGGGCCTCGACGCGGCCCCGGTGCGGCTCAGCCGCGGCCCCCAGGGCGGCCCCCAGGGCGGCCCCGGCGCGGCCCGGGCACGCCCCCGAGGCGACCCCGGCGGCGACCTAGCCCCTCCGCCGCCCGCCCCTCCGCTGGCTCTCCTTCTCCAGAGCCTCGACGAGCTCGTCCTTGGTCATCCCGGACCGCCCCTCGACGTCGAGCTCCTGGGCCAGCCGGTAGAGGTGCTCCTTCGAGGCGTTGGCGTCCACGCCGCCCGCGGTGGGCTTCGAGGAGTCCCGCCCGCCCTCCTCGCTGCGCGCGTCGGAGGGGCCGTACTCCTCCTTCTCGCGCCACGCGTCGCCCACCTTCTCGTGGGTGTGCTTGAGGGCGGCGTAGGCCACCTGGTGGGCGCGCTGCTCGTCGTCGTACTCCTCCATCGCGGAGTCGTAGGCCTTCGCGAAGGTGTCCTGCGCCTTCTTGCCGGAGTTCTTGAGCGGCTCCGGCAGCTCGCTCCTCTTGGGCTGACCGTTCCTGCCGATCTTGGGCATGGTGCCTCCTCGTCGATGAGGGGAGCTCGGGCCTGGGCTCAGGCTCGCGGCGTCGCGAGCTCCCCGGTGACGTACTGGGCCCTGCCGAAGCCGAAGGTCCAGTCCGCCGCGGTGTTCTCGAAGTATCCCAGGAACACGTCCTCGCCGGCCACGCCCTGCTGCGCCAGGTTCGCCGCGAGCGTGGCGTAGAGCGTCTGCTTGGTGGGGGTGTCCCGGCCGGCCTGCGTGAAGACCTGGATCATGACGACGTCGTCCGAGCGCTCGAAGCCCAGCCCCGCGTCCTGCGCGATGATCTCCCCCGGCTCGTGGCGGGTGACGATCTGGAAGCGGTCGCGCTCGGGGATGCCGTAGACCTCCACGATGGCCTCGTGGACGGCGTCGGCGATCGCGCGGGTCCTCTGCGGGTCCTGGGTCTTGTTGACGTCGATGCGGACGAGCGGCATGGTGCCCCCTGTGGTCTAGTTTGTCCTGACAAACTAAGTGTAGGCGCCGGCGGGCCATAGGGGAACACCCTCAGTCGAGGTCCAGCACGCCGGGGATGGGCTCGACGGCGTCGGCCCCCTCCCGGACGAAGGCCCCCCACGCGGCCCGCAGCGCCCGCCCGGCCTCCTCGACCGTCTCGGGGTCGTAGGTCGCGACCACCTCGGGGCCCGTCACGCCGGCCCCGGCCTCCTCGACGCCGCGGCGCCAGGCCGGGGAGGGGAACAGCAGCGGCAGCTCGGAGAGGTGGCAGCAGGACAGTGTCATCCCGGGCCGCCCGTACACGAAGGTGTAGGACACGGCCCGGCCCCCGGCCTGCCGGAACAACCGGGCCCAGCGCCGGGACTCGCGCCCGTACACCTTCCGGGTGAGCGCGCGGACCAGCGGCTCCACGACCCACCGCGAGCCGCGGGGCGAGTCGGCCAGCCGCTGGAGCGAGGGCAGGATCCCGGTGAACAGCGAGACCTCGCGGGAGGTGGTGCCCATGAGCACCTCGACCGAGCCGGCCAGTCCCTTCCACCGGCCGACCAGCTCGGACTCCGGCGGAAGGGGGCGGGCGCCGTAACGGGTGGTGAAGGGCATGAACTTCGCCAGGCCCTGACGGAAGGCGAGTCGGTCGATCCGGATGCGCCCGTCGGCGAGGTCCTGGGGGTCGGCTTCGCGCATGCTCTCGGTGGCGGCCGCGGAGGGCGTGAGAGCCGCCAGGGCACGACGTCGCCCGAACACGATGCCGAGCGGGGCGCTCTGGACGATGGCGCGCGCGATCATCCCCCGCAGCTCCTCGACCTGCAGGAGGTCCCAGCAGGCGTGGCCGCCGGCCGACTGGCCGGCGATCGTGATCCGGTCCGGGTCCCCGCCGAAGCCGCCGATGTTCCGGTGCACCCACCGGACCGCCTCCACCTGGTCGAGCAGCCCCGGGTTGGCCTCGCGGGACTCGCCGTCGCCGAGGTAGCCGAACAGCCCGATCCGGTAGGTCACCGCGACCACGATGACGTTCTGCTCCTCCACGAGCCACCGGGGGTCGTAGTAGGGCACATCGCCCGCGCCCGCGACGTAGGAGCCGCCGTGGATCCAGACGAGGACGGGCAGGCCGGTCTCGGCGGTGTCCGGGCGGGTGACGCTGAGCCGCTGGCAGTCCTCGTCGAACCCCAGCGCGACGAGCTCCGTGTCGGTCGGCTTGTGCACCTGGGGGCACGCCGGCGCGGGGGTGTCCGCCGCGAAGGGCCGGTCGTAGGCGTAGGGCTCCGGGGCGCCGAAGCGGCGGGAGCTGGCGTAGCGGATGCCGAGCGCGCGGACCAGGTCGTCCTCGCCCAAGGGCAGGAAGGTGCCGGCGGGAGTCGCCACGGAGGCCCAGTGCGCGGGCGCCGAGGTCGGACGCTCGGAGCCCGACGCCGTGGCCTCCTCGGCGAGGCGGGCCGGCGTCGATCGGGCCTCGGGGCTCTGCGCCGGTTCCGTGAGGCGGGGCCGGGTCGAGGGCCGGGGGGATGCGTCGTCGTGGGGGTGATCGCGGCGGTCAGTCATGTCTCGAGCCTACGGGGCGATGCTGCGGACGGCCGTGAACGCACTGATGCCGACCCGGTGTTCGTCGTCGGACTCGAAGTGTCTACCTTTGAACGGTGACTGTGGCTTATGAAAGCCTGTAGCCGCGAAGAGCGATATAGGGTCGGCATAGCGCCAGATAAGATTTTAAAGCTATTCTGTGAGCTTTGAGGCATATGCGGCTCGCCGGGAACAACGCTGAGCCGGGAACCGCTTCGCCAAGTAAATATAGGCTTCTCGCTGATGCTCTGCATCGCCGCTATCCTGCGCCACTCGGGGCGTCTACGGGCAACTTAGCCTGTGGTCAGATGCGGTATCAGAGTGAAGTCTGTACGTACTTATCTGCGGGGTAAGCTTTCATACTCTCTCCCGTCGGAAGGTCTTCGGTGCTGGTTGATCAACCACCTTCAGTAAAGCACTTTAAGGCGCGGGTGTTAAGTGTTTCTTGCTGGGAGTTGTGTGTCAGCTCACCGGGCGTTGGCTCGGCGTCGTCAGGGCCCAGGCGTCGGCCAGGATCTCCATCGAGCGGGCCGACTCCTCCGTGGAGGGGGACTGCAGGGAGATCATCAGCTCGTCCGCCCTAGCCCGCTCGGCGAAGCGCTCCAGGTACCCCCGGACATCGTCCCCCGTGCCGACCGCGCTGTACCGGAGCATCTCCAGGACCTGCTGCCCCGCCGGCGAATGCACCAGCATGTCGATCTCGGCCTCGGTCAGCTCCCGGCCCCGGCCCACCATGGCCGCGACGCGAGCCCTCCTCACGCGCTCGGACTGCTCCTGCGCCTCCTCCTCGGTGTCCGCGGCGGTGACGTTGACGGCGGCGATGACATAGGGCTCTGTCAGCTGCTCCGACGGCTCGAAGTGCTCCCGGTAGGTCGCGACGGCCTGCTCGAGGGCGGCGGGGGCGAAGTGAGAGGCGAAGGAGTAGGGGAGCCCGAGCTTCGCGGCCAGCTGCGCCCCGAAGAGGGAGGAGCCGAGGATGTAGAGGGGGACGTCCGTATAGCGCCCGGGGATCGCCTGCACCCCCGGGATGCGGGAGGCCCCGCCCAGGTACCCCTGGAGCTCGACGACGTCGCTCGGGAACCGCTCCGCGTCCTGGGGCTCCCGACGCAGCGCCTGCAGGGTCTTCATATCGGTGCCCGGCGCCCGGCCCAGCCCCAGGTCGATGCGCCCGGGGTAGAGCTCGGCGAGGGTGCCGAACTGCTCCGCGATGGTCAGGGGTGAGTGGTTGGGGAGCATCACACCGCCGGAGCCGAGCCTGATGCTCTCGGTCTTGGCCGCGACGTGGGAGATGAGGACCGCGGGGGCGGCCGAGGAGATGGTGGGCATGTTGTGGTGCTCCGCGTACCAGATACGGGAGAAGCCGAGCCGCTCGGCCCGGCGGGCCATCTCCACCGAGCGGAGGTAGCTGTCCCGGGGGGTCTCGCCCGGGTAGACGGTCGCGAAGTCGATGAGGGAGAGGGGAAGCACTGCGGCACCTGCCTTTCGAGGGGATGTCTCCATCTCCTACAACCGGGGACGCGCTTCCGGATATTCCACGGGGACCCACGACGCCGGCCCCCGGCCTCTCGGGGTGACCCACTCCACTTTCAGCCCCCCCGGATATAAAAGCCAACGGTGTAGTTTCCCGGTTTCCCGGGGTTCAATGAGCTGTGATCTGTTTCATGGTCCGCCGAGTTGCGGGTCCGGTGGGTGGTGTGTAGAGTTCTACGAGTCGCCGCGGGGCAAACGCTTCGAAGGGCCGACATCGGATCTGGTGTTCACCGGTTTCTCGTGATTGTTTCCTCCTTCTGTGGGGGTTGTTGCGGGGGTTGGTGGGCGCGGGTTCTCATCGGAAAGTTTGTGGACATCGTGTGGTGTTCGTTTCCCGGTGTGGTGGTGCTGCTGTGTGGATGGGGCCTGGTGCTTCGTTCGGTCGGTGGTGCTGGTGCGCCGTGAGGGAGCGGGTGCGGATGGCGGGTTTGCACGGTGGGGATCGGGTCTGGTAGGCTTGAGAAGTTGCCGCGATGATGGTGACGATGTAGGATTGACAACCGGTTCTCCGGTATCGAGACGATGATCTTTTGGGATGCTTCCTTCTTCTTTGTGAAGGGTTTCTCGGGGTGGTTTCGGTGTGCGGGGTTCGAGTGGTTTGTTGTTTGAGAACTCAATAGTGTGCTTTGTTCATTTGATGCTTGTACCAAATTTATTTATTGGTGAATAACCTCTTGGTTATCAGCATTCAAATGATCGTCGGTCTGCGGTTACCCCGTAACCGTGATCGACGTGTTTATTTATGTTGAGTCCAGGGTATTCATGCTTTTTGTTTTTCAACGGAGAGTTTGATCCTGGCTCAGGACGAACGCTGGCGGCGTGCTTAACACATGCAAGTCGAACGCTGAAGCTCCCAGCTTGCTGGGGGTGGATGAGTGGCGAACGGGTGAGTAATACGTGAGTGACCTTCCCTTGACTCTGGGATAAGCCCGGGAAACTGGGTCTAATACCGGATATTCACTTCCTCCTGCCTGGGAGGGGGTGGAAAGGGTTCTGTACTGGTCTTGGATGGGCTCACGGCCTATCAGCTGGTTGGTGAGGTAATGGCTCACCAAGGCGACGACGGGTAGCCGGCCTGAGAGGGTGACCGGCCACACTGGGACTGAGACACGGCCCAGACTCCTACGGGAGGCAGCAGTGGGGAATATTGCACAATGGGCGCAAGCCTGATGCAGCGACGCCGCGTGAGGGATGACGGCCTTCGGGTTGTAAACCTCTTTCAGCAGGGAAGAAGCGAAAGTGACGGTACCTGCAGAAGAAGCGCCGGCTAACTACGTGCCAGCAGCCGCGGTAATACGTAGGGCGCAAGCGTTGTCCGGAATTATTGGGCGTAAAGAGCTCGTAGGCGGCTTGTCGCGTCTGCTGTGAAAGCCCGGGGCTTAACCCCGGGTGTGCAGTGGGTACGGGCAGGCTAGAGTGCAGTAGGGGAGACTGGAATTCCTGGTGTAGCGGTGAAATGCGCAGATATCAGGAGGAACACCGATGGCGAAGGCAGGTCTCTGGGCTGTTACTGACGCTGAGGAGCGAAAGCATGGGGAGCGAACAGGATTAGATACCCTGGTAGTCCATGCCGTAAACGTTGGGCACTAGGTGTGGGGGACATTCCACGTTTTCCGCGCCGTAGCTAACGCATTAAGTGCCCCGCCTGGGGAGTACGGCCGCAAGGCTAAAACTCAAAGGAATTGACGGGGGCCCGCACAAGCGGCGGAGCATGCGGATTAATTCGATGCAACGCGAAGAACCTTACCAAGGCTTGACATACACCGGATCGCAGCAGAGATGTTGTTTCCCCTTTGGGGCTGGTGTACAGGTGGTGCATGGTTGTCGTCAGCTCGTGTCGTGAGATGTTGGGTTAAGTCCCGCAACGAGCGCAACCCTCGTTCTATGTTGCCAGCACGTGATGGTGGGGACTCATAGGAGACTGCCGGGGTCAACTCGGAGGAAGGTGGGGATGACGTCAAATCATCATGCCCCTTATGTCTTGGGCTTCACGCATGCTACAATGGCCGGTACAATGGGTTGCGATACTGTGAGGTGGAGCTAATCCCAAAAAGCCGGTCTCAGTTCGGATTGGGGTCTGCAACTCGACCCCATGAAGTCGGAGTCGCTAGTAATCGCAGATCAGCAACGCTGCGGTGAATACGTTCCCGGGCCTTGTACACACCGCCCGTCAAGTCACGAAAGTTGGTAACACCCGAAGCCGATGGCCTAACCCTTGTGGAGGGAGTCGTCGAAGGTGGGACTGGCGATTGGGACTAAGTCGTAACAAGGTAGCCGTACCGGAAGGTGCGGCTGGATCACCTCCTTTCTAAGGAGCACAACACTAGTTGGCCATTTTCGTGTACGAGTGTTGCACGGATGGTTTGCTCATGGGTGGAATACAAGCACTCAGGCCCTTCTCTGTGCCGCGAGGTAATCGTGGTGCGGGGGGTGCTGGGATGAACGAAGCATGCTGTTGGGTTTTGAGACAACAAACCCGCCGGTGCTTGCTCCCGTGTCAACGAGGGTGGGTGGTGGTGGGGGTTGTTTCATGAAGATACCCGTCCATCGGGGGTCCTGGCGCGGATTGTGCTGGGGTTCTCTGGTGGGGTGGGTTGTTGTTTGAGAACTATATAGTGGACGCGAGCATCTTTTGGTTCGCATCATGGGGGTGTCCTGATCGGCGGTTTTCGGATCGTGGGTGGGGGTGCCCGGTGTGGTGCGATTCTAATTTTTATTGTGATGTATCTTTGTATGCCAATTTGATTATTTGTGTGTGGCTAAGTTATTTAGGGCGCACGGTGGATGCCTTGGCACAAGAAGCCGATGAAGGACGTGTGAATCTGCGATAAGCCTCGGGGAGCCGATAACAGGGCCGTGATCCGAGGGTCTCCGAATGGGGAAACCCCGCTGCCTGGATGATAAGGGCAGTGACCCGCACCTGAATGTATAGGGTGTGTGGAGGGAACGAGGGGAAGTGAAACATCTCAGTACCCTCAGGAAGAGAAAATAACGAATGATTCTGTGAGTAGTGGCGAGCGAAAGCGGATGAGACTAAACCTTTGGTGTGTGATACCGGTAAGGGGTTGCATCAGGGGGGTTGTGGGATGTGTCTGACCGGTTCTTACTTGGCCGGTGGCGTTGATCGCGGGGGTAGGCGAAGCATCTGGGAAGGTGCACTGGAAAGGGTGAGAGTCCCGTAGCCGAAACTTCTGTTGGTCGCGTTTGGACGCTGTTCCCGAGTAGCACGGGGCCCGTGAAATCTCGTGTGAATCTGCCAGGACCACCTGGTAAGTCTAAATACTTTCTTGTGACCGATAGTGAATCAGTACCGTGAGGGAATGGTGAAAAGTACCCCGGGAGGGGAGTGAAATAGTACCTGAAACCGTGTGCCTACAAGCCGTCAGAGCATTGCCTTGTGTGGTGTGATGGCGTGCCTTTTGAAGAATGAGCCTGCGAGTTAGTGCTGTGTCGCGAGGTTAACCCGTGTGGGGTAGCCGTAGCGAAAGCGAGTCTGAATAGGGCGTTTACAGTGGCACGGTCTAGACCCGAAGCGGAGTGATCTACCCATGGCCAGGTTGAAGCGCGTGTAAGAGCGTGTGGAGGACCGAACCCACTTCAGTTGAAAATGGAGGGGATGAGCTGTGGGTAGGGGTGAAAGGCCAATCAAACTCTGTGATAGCTGGTTCTCCCCGAAATGCATTTAGGTGCAGCGTTGCGTGTTGCTTGCCTGAGGTAGAGCTACTGGTTGGCTGATGGGCCTTATCGGGTTACTGACGTCAGCCAAACTCCGAATGCGGGTAAGTGTAAGCGCAGCAGTGAGACAGTGGGGGATAAGCTTCATTGTCGAGAGGGAAACAGCCCAGACCATCAACTAAGGCCCCTAAGCGTGTGCTAAGTGGGAAAGGATGTGGAGTTGCTGAGACAACCAGGAGGTTGGCTTAGAAGCAGCCACCCTTGAAAGAGTGCGTAATAGCTCACTGGTCAAGTGATTCTGCGCCGATAATGTAGCGGGGCTCAAGTACACCGCCGAAGTTGTGGCAATAGCATGTATGTGTTATTGGGTAGGGGAGCGTCGTGTAGCCAGTGAAGTCGCCGGGTGACCGAGTGGTGGAGGCTACGCGAGTGAGAATGCAGGCATGAGTAGCGAATGATGCGTGAGAAACGTATCCGCCGAATGATCAAGGGTTCCAGGGTCAAGCTAATCTGCCCTGGGTTAGTCGGGGCCTAAGGCGAGGCCGACAGGCGTAGTCGATGGATAACGGGTTGATATTCCCGTACCGATTTCAAACCGCCCATACCAAGCTGGGGATACTAACCACTTCGGGCCGCCATTTTACCGGGTTCTCATCCTTCGGGGTGAGGGTCTTGGTGTGGTGGTTCCGCGTGGGACCTGATCCGGTGCGGTAAACGCATTAACAGGTGTGACACAGGAAGGTAGCCAAGCCACGCGGTGGTTGTCGTGGTCTAAGCGTGTAGGACGGGGAGTTGTTAAATGCGCTTCCCGCAACAGGTCTGAGACGTGATGGGACCCCCTTTTGTGGGGGGATTTGGTGATCCTATGCTGTCGAGAAAAGCATCGGCGTGAGGTTTGTGAATTGCCCGTACCCTAAACCGACACAGGTGATCAGGTAGAGAATACTAAGGCGATCGAGATAATCATGGTTAAGGAACTCGGCAAAATGCCCCCGTAACTTCGGGAGAAGGGGGGCCCTGAGCGTGAACTGCCCGTGCGGTGGGGAGCGTGTAGGGGTCGCAGAGACCAGGGGGAAGCGACTGTTTATCAAAAACACAGGTCCGTGCGAAGTCGCAAGACGATGTATACGGACTGACTCCTGCCCGGTGCTGGAAGGTTAAGAGGACCCGTTAGCTTTTTTGGCGAAGCGGAGAATTTAAGCCCCAGTAAACGGCGGTGGTAACTATAACCATCCTAAGGTAGCGAAATTCCTTGTCGGGTAAGTTCCGACCTGCACGAATGGAGTAACGACTTCCCTACTGTCTCAACCATGAACTCGGCGAAATTGCAGTACGAGTAAAGATGCTCGTTACGCGCAGCAGGACGGAAAGACCCCGTGACCTTTACTATAGTTTGGTATTGGTGTTCGGTGTGGCTTGTGTAGGATAGGTGGGAGACTGTGAAGCTATCACGCTAGTGGTGGTGGAGTCGTTGTTGAAATACCACTCTGGTCATATTGGATATCTAACTTCGGCCCATGATCTGGGTCAGGGACAGTGCCTGATGGGTAGTTTAACTGGGGCGGTTGCCTCCTAAAGAGTAACGGAGGCGCCCAAAGGTTCCCTCAGCCTGGTTGGCAATCAGGTGGCGAGTGTAAGTGCACAAGGGAGCTTGACTGTGAGACTGGCAGGTCGAGCAGGGACGAAAGTCGGGACTAGTGATCCGGCGGTACATTGTGGAATGGCCGTCGCTCAACGGATAAAAGGTACCTCGGGGATAACAGGCTGATCTTGCCCAAGAGTCCATATCGACGGCATGGTTTGGCACCTCGATGTCGGCTCGTCGCATCCTGGGGCTGGAGTTGGTCCCAAGGGTTGGGCTGTTCGCCCATTAAAGCGGTACGCGAGCTGGGTTCAGAACGTCGTGAGACAGTTCGGTCCCTATCCGCTGCGTGCGTTGGAAATTTGTGGAGACCTGTCCTTAGTACGAGAGGACCGGGACGGACGAACCTCTGGTATGTCAGTTGTACCGCCAGGTGCATGGCTGATTGGCTACGTTCGGCAGAGATAACCGCTGAAAGCATCTAAGCGGGAAGCTTGCTTCGAGATGAGATTTCCTGACCCTCTTTGTGGGGGTGTGAGGCTCCCTGTAGATGACGGGGTTGATAGGCCAGGTATGGAAGCGTCGACTAACGAGGCGTGAAGTTGACTGGTACTAATAGGCCGAAGACTTATCACACCATTTTTTTCAGGTTGGTGGGTATGTCATGGTTGGTGTTCGCGTTCACTGTATGGTTTTGGGATAACAACCCTGAGTGGGGGTGTTGATCTTCATAGGTTTTTCGGTGGTTTTGGCCAGAGGGGTACACCCGGTCCCTTTCCGAACCCGGTCGTTAAGGCTCTGTGCGCCGATGGTACTGCACCCGGAAGGTGTGTGGGAGAGTAGGACACCGCCGAAAATATTTTTGGTCTTCCGGTCGAATCGCCCAAGTGGCGATTCCCAGAGGATCGTGTATAATAGAATAAGTCTAAAACGACGAGTTTTGCCAGCATCTCCATGCTGAGCTCAAGGTTTTCGGTGATTATAGCCAGAGGGGTACACCCGGTCCCATTCCGAACCCGGTAGTTAAGGCTCTGAGCGCCGATGGTACTGCACCCGGAAGGTGTGTGGGAGAGTAGGTCGTTGCCGAAATATTCTTCATGAGGGGCGGATCCGCAAGGATCCGCCCCTTTTTTATGCCCGGATGCGTGCTGCGCGGCCTGGCTTCGAGCGGCCGGGCCTATGCTGGGGTTCTGATGACTTCTTCCGATATCCATAGCATCCGGCGTGCCCACTGGGCCGATCTGTCTCCCCGCACCGCGTACGCGCTGATCCGCCTGCGTCTGGAGGTGTACGTCGTCGAGCAGGGGATCACGGAGCAAGAGCTCGACGGACGGGAGCTCGAGTCCGGCAGCGAGCTCTTCTGGGTGGAGGCCGAGGGCCTTCCCGTCTCCACGATCCGCGTCCTCGAGGAAGCGCCGGGACTGCGCTCCATCGGGAGGGTCGCGACCGGCGTCGAGCACCGGGGGCAGGGGCTCGCCGGTGCCCTGCTGCGGGAGGCCATTGCAGCCTACGGCTCGCAGGATATCGCTCTTCACGCGCAGGCGTACCTCGAGGAGTGGTACGGCCGGTTCGGGTTCATCCGGAGCGGTGCCCCGGACATGGAGGCGGGGATTCCGCACGTGCCGATGCTGCGCCCCGGCGTCGGCGTCTGAGGTCTGAAGCTTGCGAACGAGAATCTGAAGGCTTGAGGCCCGAGGGCTCGAGGGTCTGAATCAGTCTCCGGCAGGGAACTCCGCTGGCCGAACGCCGCGCGGTGAAACGTTTCGGCATCGGCGCCGGGTCACCCGGGCCGTCCGGAGGCGTGGTGTAAGTTCGAGAAGTACTGTCGTTCCTCCGTCCGTGCCGTGATGACTAGGGGTGCCGCGAATGGTCTTCGCCTTTGTGCTGTGCGTGCTGTGCCTCGTCGTTCCCGGGGCGCTGATCGCATCGGCCGCGAGGATGCGGGCCTTCGACGTCGTGGCGGTGGCGCCGGCGCTCTCCGTCGCGTGCGTGGGGCTCAGCGCGATGTTGGGCGGCGTCGTCGGCGTCCCCTGGGGCTGGTGGCTCCCGCTGGGCCTGGGCGCGCTGATCGCCCTGATCCTCGTCTTCGTTCCCCTCGGCCGCTCCCGGCGGCGGGGGCAGCACGTGCGACGCGGTGGCGACTGGGTGGCCTGGGGCGGGCTCGTGTTCGGCGCGGCGCTCGGCGCGATCCAGATGGTCGCGGCCATCGGGAACATGTCGAGCTTCTCCAACACCTTCGACAACACGTTCCACCTCAACGCCGTCCGCTTCATCATCGACAACGGCAACGCCTCGCCCCTCTTCGTGGGGAGCATGAACGCCGGGGACGGGCCGAGCTTCTACTACCCCTCCGCCTGGCACGCGATCGCCGCGGTGCTGGTGCAGGTCACCGGCGTCTCGGTCCCGGTGGCGACCAACGTCCTCTCGATCGTCGTCGTCTGCATGGTCTGGCCGCTCAGCCTCATCCTCCTGGCCCGGGCGCTGAGCTCCAACCGCTTCTCGTGGCTGTTCGCCGGGGTGCTCTCGAGCGCATTCGCCGTCTTCCCGCTCCTGCTGCTGCGCCACGGGGTCCTGTACCCGAACATCCTCGGCATCGCGATCCTGCCGGCGGCGCTCGGGCTGATCGTGTGGGCGCTGCGCGGCACTCCGCTGACCGGGGCCACCCGCTCGCAGGGAATGGTCCTGGGGGCGCTGGCGGCCGGCGGCACCGCGCTCGGCCACCCCAACGCCGTCCTCTCCCTGATCGTTCTGGCGGCGCCCGCCGTGCTGGCGCGGGTCATCTGGCTCGTCGCGCGGCTGATCCGGTGGAAGCGGCAGCCGCATCCGGCGGGGGCGGCCACGCCCGCGACGCGGACCGGGACGGTGGCCGAGGCGGTCATCTTCCTCGTGCTGCTCGGGGCCATCCCGTTCCTGTGGGGCGCCATGCGCTTCGACACCGTGGAGCCGTACCGGCTCATCCAGGTCCCGGTCGGCGAGGCGATCCTGCGAACCCTGGGCATGGCCCCCCTCCGGTACACCATCTCCACCTTCAGCGTCATCGCGATCGTCGCAAGCATGCTCGTGCTCCTGATCCGCCGCAAGCACCTGTGGCTGATCCTGTCCTACGCGGTCCTGGCCTTCCTCTACGTCGCCGGCGTCTCCATGCCCTGGGAGGCGCGCGACGCCATCACGGGCCTCTGGTACAACGACATGTACCGGATCACGGCGCTCTTCCCGGTCATCGGGATCCCTCTCATCGCGACGGCGGCGGGGGAGCTGTGCAGCCTGCTCTCCCGATCGCTGGCGCGCAGGGCGAGCCGGGACGCGCCCTCGGACGTCGAGGCCCGGGACATCCGGCGGCTGACGCGCCGGGTGGTCAGCCCCGCCGCCGCCTGCGTCGTCGTCGTGGGCCTGCTGGTGCCCGCCTTCGCCGCGACGAGCATGAGGGAGGGGGAGCGCGACGCGGCCTGGGCCTTCAACACCTACGACGACTCGCAGATCGTCACCCCCGACGAGCTCGCCGTGATGCAGCACGTGACCGACGTCGTTCCGGAGGGGGACACCGTCATGGTCAATCCCTGGACCGGGGCGGCAATGACCTACGGGCTCACCGGCCGGAAGACGAGCTCGTACCACCTGCTCGAGACGCAGACCGCTCCGATGGCGTACCTGGCCAAGAACCTCGACTTCGCCTACGAGGACCCGCTGGTCTGCCAGTACGTCCGGGAGAACGACGCCTACTACGTCCTCGACTTCGGCGTGACGGAGGCGCTCGGCGAGTCCCACCGGGACGAGTACGGCGGCCTCCTCGGCCTGGAGGAGTCGGGAGTGGCCCAGACGGTCTACAGCGCCGGCGACGCGAAGCTGCTCCGGATCGTGGCCTGCCCGCAGTGAGGCGCGGCCGGGAGGCGCCCCTTCGGGAGGCGCGCCTTCCGGGGATATGCCGTCGGTCAGCGCGGCTGCGAGGGGAGGGCCTTCGGGCGGCACCCCTTCGACAGGTACGCCTGCCGGGCACGCGCCTGCGCGAGGCATCCCCGGTTGGGAGGCCGCGTCAGCCGTCCTGGCGAGTCAGCGGCGCGGCGATGTCCTCCAGGGACTTCCGCTCCGCACGCACCCCCAGGAAGATCGCGACGATGCCCGCCGCCATCATCAGCAGCGCCCCGATCGTGAAGGCCAGCGCCGTGTCGAAGGGGTTCCCGGTCTCGACCATCGCCGCGAACAGCAGCGGACCGCTGATGCCGCCGGCCGCCGTGCCGATGGCGTAGAAGAAGGCAATCGCCAGCGCCCGGGTCTCCATGGGGAAGACCTCCGAGACCGTCAGGTAGGCGGAGCTGGCCCCCGCCGAGGCGAAGAACAGCGCGACGCACCAGCAGGCGGTCAGGGTCGCGGCGGTGAGCGCGCCCGCGTTGAACAGCCACGCCGTGGCCAGCAGGATCGCCCCGGAGAGCAGGTAGGTCCCGGAGATCATGGGCCGCCGCCCCCAGGTGTCGAAGAACCGGGAGAGCACCAGCGGCCCCACGAAGTTCCCCACCGCGATCACCGCGTAGTAGTACCCGGTGCTGCCGGACGGGACGCCGAAGAAGGTCGCGAGGATCGTCGCGTAGCCGAACGTGATCGCGTTGTAGAGGAACGCCTGGCCGATGAACAGGGAGAACCCCAGCACCGCCCGCTTGGGGTAGGAGCGGAACATGGTCCCGGCGATCTCGCCGAAGCCGATGGAGTGCCGCTGCCGGATCGTGATCTCGCCCTTCGCGGGGGCGAGCTCCCCGCCCGTCTCCCGCTGCACGGTCTCCTCGATTCCGCGCACGATCCGCTCGGCCTCCTCCTCCCGGCCGTGGATGAACAGCCACCGGGGGCTCTCCGGCACGGAGCGGCGCACGAGGAGGATCACCAGGCCGAGGACCAGTCCGAGACCGAAGGTCAGGCGCCACCCGACGTCCACCGGGAACAGGGCCGTGTTCAGGGCGGGGATCGAGAGCAGCGAACCGCCCACCGCGCCCAGCCAGAACGTCCCGTTGATGATGATGTCGATGCGCCCGCGGTGCTGGGTGGGGATGAGCTCGTCGACGGCGGAGTTGATCGCCGCGTACTCGCCGCCGATGCCCGCGCCGGTCAGGAACCGGAAGACGAAGAACATCCAGGCCTCCGTCGCCAGCCCCGTGCACGCGGTGGCCGCCAGGTAGACGGCCAGCGTGATCATGAACAGCTTCTTCCGCCCCAGCCGGTCGGTCAGGTAGCCGAAGAACAGCGCCCCGACGCACGCGCCCAGCACGTACAGCGCGGCGCCCGTGCCGGAGGCCTGGGCATCGGTGATCGCGATGCCGCTGCCCGGCTCGGCGAGCCGGGTGGTCACGTTGCCGACGACGGTGACCTCGAGGCCGTCGAGGATCCACACGGTCCCCAGGCCGATGAGGATGCGCAGGTGCCATCGCGACCAGGGCAGCCGGTCCAGGCGGGCCGGGATGTCGGTGGTGATGGTCTTCAGCTCGGTGCGCGGCATCGCGACTCCTGGCAGCTCTCGACTCGATCTTCCCGAAAGAACATCCGTGTGACGAGGCTAACCCCGGCGGGGCGCCCCCACAAGACCCGGCGTCCGGGGCGGGTAGGCGGCGTCCGGCGCGCCGCCGTGGGCCGGCCGCCGTGGGCCGTTCGGCGTGGTTCGGCCACCGTGGGCCGGGCACCGTGGGCCGGTCGCCGTGGGTCAGTCGGCGTGCCGGTCCGCGACCTCCAGCGCGGCGTCGAGGATCTCCAGCCCGCGGCGGGCGACCTCCTCCGAGATGTTCAGCGGCGGGGCCACGTGGATGCGGTTGTAGTTGGCGAAGGGCAGGACGCCGCCCGCCTTGACCGCGCCCACGACCTCGCCCATCGCCGAGGAGGAGCCGCCGTAGGGGGCCAGCGGCTCCCTGGTCTCCCGGTTCTTCACCAGCTCGACCGCCCAGAAGCAGCCCAGGCCGCGCGTCTCGCCCACCGAGCGGTGCCGCTCGGCGATCTCGGCCAGGCCGGGGCCGAAGACGTTCTCGCCCAGCCACGCGGCGTGCTCGACCATCCCCTCGTCTCGCATCGCGCCGATCGTGGCCACCGCGGTGGCGCAGGCCAGCGGATGCCCCGAGTAGGTCAGGCCGCCGGGATAGGGGCGCTCGCGGAACGTCTCGTAGATCGCCTCGGAGATCGCGACGCCGCCCAGCGGCACGTACCCCGAGGTGACGCCCTTGGCGAAGGTCATGAGATCCGGCTCCACGTCCCAGTGGTCCACGGAGAACCACCGCCCCGAGCGGCCGAACCCGGCCATGACCTCGTCGGCGATGTAGACGATCCCGTACTTTCGCGTCAGCGCGCGCACGCCCGCCATGTACCCGGGCGGGGGCACGTAGATCCCCGCCGTCCCCGGGATCGACTCGAGGATCAGCGCGGCCAGGGTGTCCGGCCCCTCGAGCAGGATGGTGTCCTCGAGGTGCCGCAGGGCGCGCTCGGTCTCCTCCCCCGGGGAGGAGGAGTGGAAGTAGGAGCGGTAGGGGTAGGCGGGCATGAACCGGGCCACCCCGGCGTCGCCGACGTCGTTGGCGAAGCGCCGCGGGTCCCCGGTGACGTTGACGGCGAGCTCGGTGCCGCCGTGGTAGCTGCGGTAGGCCGAGAGGACCTTGCGCCGGCCGGTGTGGAGGCGGGCCATGCGGATCGCGTGCTCGACGGCGTCGGCACCCGCGTTGGTGAAGAAGACGTGGTTCAGGTCCCCGGGCGCGAGCTCCGCGATCAGCCGGGCCGCCTCCGAGCGCGCGGGGTTCACGTGGGCGGGCGCGATGGTGCACAGCGTCCGGGCCTGCTCCTGGATGGCCTCCACGACCCGGGGGTGCTGGTGCCCGATGTTGGTGTTGACCATCTGCGAGGAGAAGTCGATCAGCCGCCGCCCCTCCCCGTCCCAGACGTGCGAGCCCTCCGCGCGGGTGACGACCATGGGGTCGAACGAGCCCTGGGCGACCCACGAGTGGAAGACGTGCTCGCGGTCCAGCGCGTAGGCCCGGCGGCCCTCCTCCAGGAGTTCCGGACTGACCTCGGTCTCGGTGCCGGTCGTGCTCATCGTGGATGCGTCCCTTCGGTCGTGTGAAGCTCACCCGCGCGTCTCCGACCCGCTCGGGCCGGCGCGTGCCACCCAGCCTACTCCGGAGCCGGAGGGGGTGATCGTCGTGGGGCTCTGCCTGTGGATGGCCGTCCGCGGGCCCGTTGTGAGCGGGCGTTCGGGAACGGGCACTACAATTGGCACGGTTTGATCCCGAGACCCCCGACGATCGGAGTCCCTGTCGACATGGAATGGCTGACCCTCGCGCTCCCGCTGGCGTTGTGCCTTCTGCTGGTGGTGGTCCCCGGGCTGCTGGTGACGCTCTCGGTCAGGCTGCGCGGCTTCGACGCCGTCGCGCTGGCCCCCTCGATCTCCATCGCGCTCACGGCCGTCTCCGCGATCGTCGCGCCCCTGCTGGGGATCTCCTGGTCGTGGTGGGTGCCGCTCGCGGCCGGCCTGGGGACGGCGATCCTCGCCGGGCTCGTCGCGTGGGGTCTGCGCCGCGTCGGCCTGGGCGACTTCCCCGCCGCGCGGTCGACCCCGCCGGGGCGCCCCGTGGCGGCCGAGTCCGCGTCACACCCGGGATCCGCCGCAGGGCCCGGCGCCGCGTCGCACCCGGGATCCGCCGCGGCCCCCGGCGCCGCGCGCAACGCAGCCCCCGCGACCGCGCACGGCCCGCTGCCTTCCCGCTGGCTCTCCCGCGAGCAGGGTGCCTACTGGATCGCCCTGGCGCTCGCGGCGGTGCTGACGCTGCGCCAGCTGACCAACGGGATCGGCGCGCCCGGCTGGTTCTCCCAGACCTTCGACAACAACTTCCACCTCAACGCCGTGCGCTACATCGCCGAGACCGGCAACGGCTCGTCGCTGACCGTCAACGCCATGACCTCGGGCGGCGGGGAGACCTCGTTCTACCCGGCCGCCTGGCACGACGTCGTCGCGCTGGTCTTCACGGCCACCGGCTCCGGGTCGGTCCCGGAGGCCACCAACGCGATGATCCTCGCGGTGGGGGCCGTGGTGTGGCCGTTCAGCATGCTCTTCCTGCTGCGCTCGATGCTGCGCCTGAACCTCCCGGCCATCCTGGTCTCGGCGGCCGTGCTGACCGGCTTCAGCGCCTTCCCGCTGCTGCTCATCTTCTTCGGGGTCCTGTACCCCAACTTCCTGGGGCTGGCGCTCCTCCCGGCGGCGCTCGGCGTCGTGCTCAACCTCTTCCGCGTGGGCGGGGCGCGGCGGTTGAGCACGGTCCAGGCCGTGCTGGTCGGCGTCCCGGCGGCGCTCGGGGTCGCGCTCGCACATCCGAACGCCCTCATGTCCTTGCTGGTCATGGCGGTGCCGATCGTCGTCGTGCGCGCCCTGGCGCAGATCTGGGGGGTGATCCGCGGCCGGGTCGCGCTGTGGGCCGGGGCGCTGCAGGTGGTCGTCTGCGCGGCCCTGCTGTGGACGCTGTGGATCCTGTGGGGGATCGTCCGCCCCGATGAGGGCGCGGCGACCTGGGAGCCCACGGCGACCGACAGCCAGGCCTTCGGCGAGGCCCTGCTGAACAGCCCGCTGAGCCTCACGACCGCCCAGTGGTCGGTCTCCGTCCTGGCCCTCGTGGGCGTCGCGGCGGT
This sequence comes from Rothia santali, assembly GCF_024199905.1. Taxonomy (GTDB): domain Bacteria; phylum Actinomycetota; class Actinomycetes; order Actinomycetales; family Micrococcaceae; genus Rothia; species Rothia santali. The sequence continues at coordinate 27,865 of NZ_JANAFB010000026.1, read as the reverse complement.
GCTCGCGACGCGCAGGAACCTGTGGGCGCTGCTGACCTACGGCGTCGTGGTCTACTTCTACATCGCGGTGCGCTACCTCAGCTGGGACCAGGACCGGATGTGGGTGACCGGCGTCTGGTACAACGACCCCTACCGCCTGGCCGCGCTGGTGCCGCTGGCCGCGATCCCGCTGGCCGTGGTCGGGGTGCACTGGGTGACCCAGGCCATCCTCGACTCGCCGTGGGTCCGCGGGGGCTTCGGCCGGAGCGCCCAGGGCACCGCGCGCACGGGCGGGGCCGTCGTCGCGCTCGCCGTGGTGGCCCTCGTGGCCGCCGTGGGAGCGACCCAGTTCTCCCGCCCCCTGAGCACCATGATGGACAACGCCTACTGGACCTACTACCCCGGTCAGGACGCGCCGCTGGTCGACGCGGACGAGCTGGACGTCATCGAGAACCTCGACGCCTACGTCCCGGAGGACGCGACCGTCGTCGTCAACCCCTGGACCGGCGGGTCGCTCGCGTACGCGCTGGCGGACCGTGAGGTCACCGCCCACCACACCCTGTACACCAAGACCGCGGACGACGACGTCCTGGACGGCTACCTGAACCAGGCGGCCACCGACCCGCGCGTCTGCGAGGTGGTGGACGAGCTGGACGCCCGCTACGTCCTCGACTTCGGCGACCAGGAGATCAACGGCGGCTACCACCTGGGCGCCTACCAAGGGCTTCAGAACCTGGAGGAGGACGGCGTCGCCGAGGAGGTCTACTCCTCGGGGGACGCCAAGCTTCTCGAAGTCACGGCGTGCGGTGACCGGCAGGCTCAAACGGTAGGCTAGGACCACTATGGCTAACTCGACCGACGCGCATCCGGCGCAGAGCTGCCTCATCATCATGCCGGCCTGGAATGAGGAGGAGGTCATCGGATCCACGATCCGTGAGCTCCACTCCACCATGCCCGGCTACGATCTGCTCGTGGTCGACGACGGCTCCACCGACGAGACGGCCCGCGTGGCCCGGGCGGTCGGCGCCAACGTGCTGCAGCTGCCCTACAACATGGGCGTCGGCGGCGCCATGCGCGCCGGCTACAAGTACGCCGCCCGGCTCGACTACGACCGGACCATCCAGGTCGACGCCGACGGGCAGCACGACCCCCGGGACATCGAGCGCGTCCTCCAGGGCCTCGCGCACGCCGACATCTCCATCGGCGCCCGCTTCGCCGAGCGCGGCTCCTACAAGGCCAGCGGCCCGCGCAAGTGGGCCATGAACCTGCTGGCCTTCATGTTCTCCCGGGTCGCCAAGACCCGCCTGACCGACGTCACCAGCGGCTTCCGGGCGGGCAACCGCCGGGCGATCGCGCAGTACTGCCGGTACTTCCCGGCCGAGTACCTGGGTGACACCATCGACTCGCTGGCCATGGCCCTGCGCGCCGGCCTCACGGTCACCCAGGTGCCGGTGGAGATGCGCGAGCGCCAGGCCGGCACCCCGTCCAACAACCCCGCCAAGGCGGCCGTCTACCTGGTGCGATCGATTTTCTCGTTCCTCCTCTCGATGACCCGCCGCCGGGTGACCCTCAACGAGGAGCCGGGAGGCCGAGCGTGAACGTCTCCACCATCTTCTTCCTGATCATCGGGCTGGTCATCCTCTTCGCGGTGATCCGGCTGGTCCGCAACCTCAAGCTTCGCGAGAAGTACGCTGCCCTGTGGCTGCTCACCGGCGTTGTCATCGTCATCCTGATGCTGTTCCCGCGCATGCTGGACTGGCTCGCGCGGGTGGTCGGCGTTGCGACGCCGGTCAACCTGCTCTTCCTCATCGCGATCCTCCTGCTGCTGGGCGTGTGCCTGCACCTCTCCCTGGAGATCTCGCGGCTGGAGGGGGAGACGCGGGTGCTCGCCGAGGAGGCCGCCATCCAGCGCTCGCTGCTGGACCGGCAGCTCGAGCGGATCAGCCACGACCGCAACCCCACCTCCTCCCTGCCGCGGATCACCCTCGGCGAGGACGGGGAGGGCGAGGCCCCGGCGGACGACGACGCCGCGGCGCCGGGCTCCCAGCGCCCGGCCGGCCCCGGCGGTGCCCCGCAGTCCGGCCGGCCTGCCCGCTCCGCGGATCGTCCGGCTCAGCGCCCCACCGACCCCACCGATCCCGAGACCGACCCCGGCGACCGCCCCGAGCGCCACGACCCGACGGAGACACCATGACCGTTGACATCCTCTTCCCCTACTACGGCGACGTCGCCCTGATGAAGCAGGCCGTGCGCTCCGTGCTGACCCAGTCCGACCCGGACTGGCGCCTGATCGTCGTCGACGACGGCTACCCCGACGACTCGATCCCCGGCTGGTTCGCCTCCCTCGGGGACGAGCGCGTGACCTACATGCGCAACGAGAAGAACCTCGGCGCCAACGGCAACTACCGCAAGTGCCTGACCTTCGTGGAGAACGACCTCGTGGTGGTCATGGGCGCCGACGACGTCATGATGCCCAACTACGTCGAGTGGTTCGCGAACGCGGCCGAGGAGCACCCCGAGGCCAGCATCTTCCAGCCCGGCGTCTTCGTCATCGACGAGAACAACGCGCCCTCCAACACGCTGGTCGAGAAGACCAAGGCCTTCTACCGCCCCAACGGCACCACCGTGCTCAAGGGCGAGGACCTGGCCGTGTCGATCCTGCGCGGCGACTGGCTGTACTTCCCGTCGCTGGGCTGGCGCGCGGAGACCATCGTGGGCCTGGGCTTCCGCGAGGGGCTCGACGTCGTGCAGGACATGTGCCTGGTGATGGACGTGGCCATGACCGGCGGCGCCCTGTTCTACGACGAGACCGCGGCGTTCCTGTACCGCCGCCACAAGGCCTCGGACTCCTCGTGGCGCGCGCTCGACGGCACCCGCTTCGACGAGGAGCGCCGCTTCTTCGAGATGATGGCCGAGGAGATGGGCGCCAAGGGCTGGCAGAGGGCCGCCGCGGTGGCCAAGCGCCACCTCTCCTCGCGCCTGCACGCCGCGACCCTGCTGCCCAAGGCCGCCAAGATCAAGAACTGGGGCGGGGTCAAGAACCTGGCCTCCCACCTGGTCAAGTAGGCGCGGGGTGACCGGGACGGGGAGCGAGGAGCCCGTGCTCGCCGGGGAGGCCGAGCTGCCCCCCGAGCGGCGCGGGATCACCCGGCGGGAGTCGCTGGGGATCCTGATCTCGTCGGTGGTGGCGGCCGCATCGGCCCTGGGCGCCACCGTGCTCATCGCGAAGGCCCTCACGAACGAGGAGGCCACGCAGTTCCTGAGCGTCTTCTGGGCCGCCCTCTTCGGGATCTACGGCATCGTGGCCGGGATCCAGCAGGAGACGACGCGGGCGGTGGGTGCCGCGGCACTGGCTCCCGCCGGGACCATCGCCGCCGGTGGGCGTCCCGTCGGTGCCCGGGTCGCAGGCGTCGCAGCGATCTTCGGCCTAGTGGCGGCGGTCCTCGTCGCCCTCACCTCTCTCCTATGGGCCCCCCAGCTCCTGCCCACCGGGACCTCGTGGGCCGTGACGGTGCTCTGCATCGGCGTGGGACTCTACGCGATGCACTCGGCCATGAGCGGTGCGGCGGCGGGTCTCAGCCGCTGGTACCTCTTCGCCGGCCTGGGCGGTGGCGAGGCGGCCTGGCGGATCGTCGCGATGGCGGCCGTCGCGATCTCCGCAGCCTCCCTGGGCAGCTTCGAGGCCGCCGCGGTCTCCCCGGTGATCGTCTGGATCCTGTTCGCGATCTTCTCCCGCCGGGGCCGGGAAGCCTTCGACGCCCGGGCCGACGTCGGCGGGGGGCGTCTCGCGAGGAACTACCTCTTCGCGATGGGCTCCTCCACCGGATCGGCGGTGCTGATGACGGGCTTTCCCCTCGTTATGGCCGCTACGCATGGCCTGAACGACGAGATCCTGGGTGCCCTCACCCTCGCCATCGGCGTGACCCGCTCCCCGATCATGATCCCCTTGCAGGCGTTCCAGGGCGTGGCGATCGCGGCCTTCCTCAGGCAGCGTCACCGGCCCCTCGCCGCGATGTCCAAGCCCGCTGCGGCCCTGCTCGGCGTGGGGCTGCTGGGCGCTCTTCTCGCCTGGGCCATCGGCCCCTGGCTCTACGACCTGATCTACCGCGACTTCAGCGGCATGATGAGCGGCCCCGTCCTGGGCCTGCTCACCTTCGGTTCCGCGGTCATGGCCCTGCTGGTGCTCTCGGGGACGGCCACGCTGGCCCTGAACGCCCATCGGGTCTACACCGCGGGCTGGGTCATCGCCGCGCTGACCGCCATCGGGCTGCTGTTCCTGCCGATGGACCTGATCCCCCGGGCGCTGGTGGCGCTCTACGTGGGCCCCGCCGTGGGATTCGCCGTCCATCTCGCCGGGATGGTGGCGGTCATGAGGCACCGGGCCTAGCGCGCCCGCGTCACACGCGTTCGGCATGTGAACGAGTGTTCGTCGTGTGTTCGGGATCACTCGTAGGGTGGGGGAGATCGGCCCGGGCCCTGCGCCCGCGCCGCCACACCGTGGATCCCGACGGCGGGAGCTCGCCGACCGTTCGGGGCCTGACGCATCCCCGGACCGCCCCCGAACGAAGGCCTGACCCATGAGCGATTCCCCCGCGCCCGCCGAGGCGCCCCTTCCCCAGAAGTCGCCGCGCCGCGCCGCGCTCGCGAGCTGGATCGGCTCCGCGCTGGAGTACTACGACTTCGCCGTCTACGGCACCGCCGCCGCGATCGTGCTCAACCGCATCTTCTTCCCCGAGGACGACGCCGCGGCCGGCATCCTCAAGTCGATGGGCGTCGTCGGCGTCGCCTACGTCGTCCGGCCCTTCGGCGCCCTGATCCTGGGCCCGCTCAGCGACCGGTTCGGGCGGAAGTTCGTGCTGATGCTGACGCTGTTCCTCATCGGCGGCGCGACCTTCGCGATCGGCTGCCTGCCCACCTACGAGCAGGTCGGGGTGCTCGCGCCCGTGCTGATGGTGCTCTGCCGGGTCGTCCAGGGCATCTCCGCCTCGGGGGAGCAGGCCTCCGCGATCTCGATGTCGCTCGAGCACTCGCACGACCGGCGTCGCGGGCTCACTACCAGCTGGACGCTGCAGGGCACCCAGTTCGGCTCGCTGCTGGCCACGGCCGTGTTCATCCCGTTCGCGGCGCTGCCCGAGGAGCAGCTGCTCAGCTGGGGCTGGCGGGTGCCGTTCTGGCTCTCCGCCGTCGTCGTGGTGGCCGCGTACGTCATCCGGCGCAAGCTGCAGGAGCCGCCGGCCTTCGAGAAGCAGGGCCGCCAGGAGTCGGTGCTGGACCGCAGCACCCCGCTGGGCATCTCCTTCCGCTACCACAAGGCCGCGATCCTGCGGGTGGCCGCCTGCGCCCTGGTGAACACGGTCAACGTGGCGTTCACCGTCTGGGCGATCTCCTACGCGACCAACGGCGTCGGGATCGAGCGGTCCACGATGCTGTGGGTCCCGGTGGTCTCCAACACCGTCGGGCTGCTGGTGATCCCGCTGGCGGCCGTGCTCTCCGACCGGGTGGGGCGCAAGCCGGTGTTCATGGCCGGCGCGGTCCTCTCCGGGGCCACGATGTTCCCGTTCCTCTGGGCCGTGACCGAGCAGAACACCCTGCTGCTCTTCGTGTTCGGGGCGCTCATGCACGGCGGCTTCTACTCGCTGGCCAACGCGACCTGGCCCTCGTTCTACGCCGAGATGTTCCCGACGCCGGTCCGCAGCACCGGGCTCGCGCTGGGCACCCAGGTCGGCTTCGCGATCTCCGGCGGGTTCGTCCCGGTCGTCGCGGCCGCGCTGAACGGGCCCGAGATGGGCAACTGGGTCGCGCCCGCGATCTTCGTGCTGCTGATCGGGCTGGGGGTCGCCGCCGTCGCCTCGACCGCCAAGGAGACCGCGCCGCGCTCGCTGGAGTCCATCGACGACCTCCACATGAGCCGCACCGAGGCCCTCGAGGTGATCCGCCTCGAGGGCCGCGGGGAAGGGCGCGCGGACGGGGGCGCGACGACGACGGTGCGGGTCCCGGAGGACCGCTAGGGGCGCCCCCGGGGCGGCGGGCGAGGAGGACGCCGGCCGCCCCGCCCGGCCGCCGAGCCCCGGGCCATCACCCGCTCGGCGGCGTCAGCCGAGCTCCGCGCGCCGCGTGTACTGGCTGGCCATGCGCACCGGGGCGTTGGGGGCGCCGTAGCCGGAGTAGTCCCCGATCCGCTGCACCACCTCGAAGAACACGCTCCCGACCGTCTGGGTGTAGAAGTGCAGGAACTCCCCGCCGTCCTCCCGGTCGTAGAGCAGGTCCAGCTCCGCCAGACGGGTGACGAAGCCCTCCTCGAGGTCGAAGCGGGCGCGCAGGTCGTCGTAGTAGTTGCCGGGGACGCTCAGGAGGCGCAGGCCCGAGGCGCGCGCCCGCTCGGCCAGCCGCACGACGTCGTCGCACGCGAAGGCCACGTGCTCCACCTCCGGCTCCGTCCGCAGGTCCGGCGAGACGTTCAGCGGCAGCCGGACCGTGCGCTCGCGGTTGTGGACCACCTGCGAGCTGACCAGCCCCGTGGGGCCGGGCACGTCCTGCGAGGGCTGGACCCGCAGCCCCAGCGCCGCCCGGAAGAACAGGACCGACTCGGGGTAGTGGTGCCGCGGCTGGGCGAGGTTCACGTGGTCGACGCCGGTGATGAGGGCCTCGGGGGCGGAGGGCCGGCCCGCAGCGGAGCCGCGCGGGGGAGCGGTCGGCGAATGCCCGGCGGCGAGCCCGTCCCGTGCGGTGCCCGGTGCCTCGTCCGCGACCGGGGTGCCGAGGGCGCCAGGCGTCGAGAACTCCTCGACCCAGCGCGTCCCACCGTCGGACGCGGGCGGGCAGAAGAAGACCTCGGTCCCGTCGGGGGCGAGGTAGGCCGCGAACTCCTGCTCGCCGCGGCCGGTCAGGCGCGGCACGGCGGGCACGCGCAGGGTGTCCGCGCGGGCGGCGGCCGCGGCGGCGTCGGGGATCTCGAAGCCCAGGGAGGCGACGCTGGGGGTGTCCTCGGCGCGGGGTTCCTCGTTGACCACCACGCGGGCGCCGCCCTGCTCCCACAGCTGCACCGGCTTGCTCGCATGCCGTCCGCGGCATACGAAGCCCAGGTGGCCCAGGAGCGCCTCGACCTGTTCGGTCCGCTGCCCCCGGACCTCGGCCCAGGTGATCGAGCTCGGCTCGTCGGCCTCGGGGAGGCGGGTCAGCTCGCCGAGGCGGGCCGCGGCGCGGCTCACGACGTCGTCCCGCTCGCCCGGCGTCGCGGCCTCGCTCGCCCCGGTGGCGCCGCCTGGCGCCTTGCTCGTTCCGGTGGTGCCACCCGCGGCCTCGTCGGCCCCGCCGCTGCCGCCCGCGGCCTCGATCTCCCGGGCGGTGCGGTCCTGGAGCCACCGCAGCGAGCGCAGCGCGTCCACGGCCGTGCGGAACACGCTGGTCTGGCGGAAGGAGTCGTTGAAGATCTCCAGCGAGAGCGGGCCCGCGTAGCCCCCGGCCAGGAGCCGGACCATGAATCCCTCGAGGTCGAAACCGCCCTCGCCGGGGAAGACCCGGAAGTGCCGCGACCAGGACAGCACGTCCAGCGACATCAGCGGGGCGTCGGCGAGCTGGACGAAGAAGACCTTCTCGCCGGGGATCCGGGCGACGGCGTCGACGGGCCAGCCGCGGGAGAGGATGTGGAAGGTGTCGAGGCAGACGCCCAGGTTGGGGCGGTCGGTGGCCTCCACCAGGCGCCACGAGTGCTCGAAGTCGTCCACGAAGCGGCCCCAGGCCAGCGCCTCATAGGCCAGTCGGATCCCGTACCCGGCGGCGAGGTCGGCGAGGCGGCCGAGCTGGTCCGTCATGACGGCGTCGTCGCCCACGGTGGCCGTGCCCGCGTTGGAGCACACGAGCATCAGGTCCATCCCCAGCCGGTTCATCAGCGCGAACTTGGCCTCGGCCCGGCGCAGTGCGGCCCGGAACTCCTCCTCCGTGGTGCCCTCGACGTCGCGGAAGGGCTGGTAGAGGTCCAGCGAAAGGCCCAGCTCGGCGGCGTAGTCCCGGATCTGCTCGGGGGACTCGGGGGCGACCACGAGGTCCTGCTCGAAGATCTCGACGCCGTCGAAGCCGGCCGCGGCGGCGGCGCGCAGCTTCTGGCGCAGGGTCCCGGAGAGGCAGACGGTGGCGATCGAGGTTCTCATGGGGTCCTTTCGGCGGGACTGCGGGTGGGTCGAGGGTGCGGTGACGCGAGGGGGCGTTGAGAGGGGCGGGCGGTCGCGAGGGGGCGGCGTCGAGAAGGGGCGGGCCCGCAGATGGGCGACGTCGCGGGCGGGCGGGCGGTGGATGCTGCGGGACGGGCACCCGCGGCCCGGTCAGGCCCCGGCCGGCGCCCCCTGTTGCTCGGCCACGAGGCGCTCGAAGTGGCGGCGCATGCGGGCGGCGTCGGGTCGGATCCCGGTGATGAGCTCGAACGCGTCCACCGCCTGGCCCACGGCCATGTGGCCGCCCGGCAGCACCGCGCAGCCCAGGGCGCGGGCCCGGCGGATCAGCTCGGTCTCCTGGGGGAGGTAGACGACGTCGGCCACCCACGTCCCCGCGTGCAGCAGGTCCGGGTCCACGGGGGTGCCGGGGTGCGCGTGCATGCCGATGGGGGAGGCGTTGACCAGGCCGGTCGCCTCGCGCAGGGCGGCGGGGAGCCCGGTGGCGCCCAGGGGCTCCACGCGGGCGGCGGGGAACAGCGCGCCCAGCTCGGCGGCGCGGGTCCGGGCCCGCGCGAGGTCGGGGTCGTGCAGTCGGAGCCGGGCCGCGCCGGCCGCCAGCAGCGCGTGGGCCGTGGCCGAGCCGGCCCCGCCCACGCCCAGCTGGACGACGTCGTCCAGGTCGGCCCCGGGCAGGCCCTCCCGCAGCGCGGAGGCGAAGCCGGTGAGGTCGGTGTTGTGCCCCTCGGTCGCACCGTCGCGCAGCAGGACGGTGTTGACCGCGCCCAGGCCCGCGGCGTCGGGCGCGACCCGGTCCAGGTGGGGGATGATGCTCTGCTTGGCCGGATGCGTGATGTTGAACGCGGAGAAGCCGAGCCGGAAGCCCGCGCGCATCAGCTCCGGCACGTCCTCGGCGCCGGCGCCCAGCGGGGCGAGGTCGATGGGTCGGTAGAGGTAGCGCAGCCCGTGGTGGGAGGCCTCCTCCTCGTGCATCGGCGGGGTCAGGGAGGCGGTGATGCCGTCCCCGATCAGACCGACCAGGTACGACTCGCCGATGCGGCTCATGGTCCTCCTCGTGGGGTGGTGCGGTATGCCGGGCGGGGCGCGAGGCGCCGGAACCGTGCCGGCCGGCGGCGTCGTGCCGGCGCTCCGGCGGGTGTGCGGGGTGTCACGTCACTCTAACCAGCCGCCGCGACGTCTTTCGCACACTCGTGCGCTCCGCGAACTCCGCCGTCCCTCGTAGCCTCGAAAGTTTCGTCATGGGCAACAAAACTTTTCCACAAGTGTTCTGCGTTACACCGCGTTCGGGGCTATGGTGGTGAGGGTCAAGACGGTCACAAGGACGTGACCGGCTCTGCAAGGAAGGTAGTGCGAACGTGCCCATCAACCATCAGTCCGGGGTCCTCCCCTCCCACACCACGGGAGGCCTGTACCAGCTGTCCGCGGAACACTCCGCCGGGGACCGCGGATCCTGGACCGAGCTCTACTATCAGCACTCGAGCCTCGAGGACCTGGCCGACTACACCAGCCAGGAGCTGGACGAGCGCGCCGAGCTGCACCGCGAGGTCGCCCGGACGCGCCGCGACGGCGAGTCGATCGTCCGCGTCGTGCAGCACCGCGGCGCCTGGATCCTCATGGTGGTCACGCACGACAAGCCGTACCTCGTCTCCTCCATCACCGCGGAGGTCGGCGCGCACTTCGGCGGCTCCCGCTCGATGTTCCACCCCCTCTTCCTGGCCCACCGGGACCCGGAGACCGGCGAGCTGGAGACCCTCCGCGGCCTCGACCTCGACCAGCCCGTGGCCAGCGGCGACACCGCCGCGCTGCCCTCCCTCGGGGCCGGGCTGGGCCGGGACACCTCGATCGAGTCCTGGATCTCCGTGGAGCTCTCCCACGACGAGGACGAGGTCCGGGCGCGCGAGCTGACCGACGCCGTCGTGCGCATCCTGCAGGACGTCTCCCGGGCCAACGAGGACGAGCGGCGCATCCAGGAGAAGGTCCTGGAGCTCGCCGAGCGCGTGGGCGACCTGCCCGAGCCCGAGCGCGCCCGGGACGACCGGCCCGACGCCGCGCGCTACCCCCAGGTGGTCCGGGACTTCCTGGGCTGGCTCGCCCGGGACAACTTCCTCTTCTTCGGATACAAGGAGCGCGACCTCCGGGAGAGCCCGGAGGGCCTCGCCCTCTCGGACCGCCCCGGCACGAGCCTGGGCATCCTCACCGAGCACCCCACCGGCGACGAGATCGGCGCGAGCCACCGGGCCACGCTCGACGACGGGTCGTTCCTGCTCACCGGGCGCTCGCGGGACAACGCCCTGGACCCCAAGATCGTCTACGTCACCAAGGCGAACTCGCGCTCATCGATCCACCGGCACGAGTACCTCGACTACATCGGCGTCCGGGACTTCGACGAGGCGGGCCGCGTGGTCGGCGAGTTCGTGATCCTGGGCCTGTTCTCCCTGCAGGCATACTCCCTCCCGGCCACCGAGACGCCCCTGATGCGGGACCGGGTCCGCGAGATCCGCAATCGCCTGGGCTTCCAGCCCGGCTCGCACTCGGACAAGCAGCTGACCGGCATGATCGAGGAGTACCCGCGCCTGGAGATGCTGCAGGCAGACCAGGACACCCTGACCGGGACCTTCGCCGGCATCATGGGGCTGGAGGAACGACGCCGCACGCGCCTGTTCCTGCGCCCCGACGAGTTCGGCCGCTTCGTCTCCGCCGTGGTCTTCCTGCCGCGCGACCGGTACAACACCGGCGTCCGCCGCCGGATCGAGCAGGTCCTCCGGGAGCAGCTCGCGCTGGACTCGATCGACTTCGAGATCCGCCTCTCCGTCTCGGCCCTGGCCCGGCTGTTCCTGCGCCTGCGCCTGACCGACCCGGAGCAGGTCCCCGAGGTCGACGTCCGCGATTTGGAGAAGCGCCTGCAGGACGCCACGCGCTCGTGGCCCGAGGCGCTGGAGGCCGCGCTCGGCCGCCTGGGGCCGGGGATCGCCTCCCGGTGGGCCGACGCCGCCCCCAAGACCTACCGCGCCGACTACGAGATCGAGGCGGCGGTGGAGGACGCCGCGATCTTCGAGGAGCTCTCCGGGGCGGGCCCGCGCCGCCCCGCGGCCGTGCGCCTGCACCGCCCCTCCGACCAGCACCAGCCCAACGCGGCGCTCGAGGGCGAGATCCGCCTCAAGACCTACCTGCGCGAGCCCAAGACGCTGACGGCGCTGCTGCCGATCATGCAGAACATGGGGCTGACGGTCGTGGACCAGAAGCCCTACGACCTGACCACCTCGGACGGCCGCAGCTACCTGCTCTACGACTTCGGGGTCACCTTCCCCCGCGGCGTCGACCCCGAGTCGGTGATCGGCCTCTACGAGGAGGCCCTGTGCGCCGTGCTGGCCGGCCGCGCCGAGTCGGACCTGCTGGACCGGCTGGTGCTCACCGAGTCGCTGTCCTGGCGGACCGTGATGATCCTGCGCGCCTACGTGCGCTACCTGGTGCAGCTGGGCTCCGGGTTCTCCCAGGCCTTCATGGCCGACACCCTGATGGAGCACTCCGAGGTCACCGGCCTGCTGGTCGAGCTCTTCGAGGCGAGCTTCGACCCGGACGCCCCGCGCCACGCGGGCGGGGTCGAGGCGCGCGAGGAGCGCCGCGCCGAGATCCTGCGGAGGATCCGGAAGGTCCTCAACGACGTCCCGACCCTGGACGCCGACAGCATGCTGCGCAGCCTCAGCGAGGCCATCGCGGCGACCGTGCGCACCAACGCCTACCAGGACCGCGACTCGATCGCGCTGAAGATCCTGCCCGAGGGCATCTCGCTCGCCCCGCTCCCGCGGCCCGAGTACGAGGTCTGGGTCCACTCGCCCCGCGTCGAGGGCGCGCACCTGCGCTTCGGCAAGGTCGCCCGCGGCGGCCTGCGCTGGTCCGACCGCCGCGAGGACTTCCGCACCGAGGTCCTGGGCCTGGTCAAGGCCCAGATGGTCAAGAACGCGGTGATCATCCCGACCGGCGCCAAGGGCGGCTTCTACCCCAAGCAGCTGCCGGACCCGGCGGTCAGCCGCGAGGCGTGGCTCGACGAGGGCCGCGCGGCCTACGCGCTGTTCATCCGCTCGCTGCTGGACGTCACCGACAACCTCGTGATCGACGACGACGGCGCCCGGCGCGCGGTCCGCCCCGAGCGCGTGGTCGCCCTGGACGGGGACGACACCTACCTGGTGGTCGCGGCCGACAAGGGCACGGCGACCTTCTCCGACCTGGCCAACTCGATCTCCCAGGAGTACGGCTTCTGGCTGGGCGACGCGTTCGCCTCGGGCGGCTCGGTGGGCTACGACCACAAGGCCATGGGCATCACCGCCCGCGGCGCGTGGGAGTCGGTCAAGCGCCACTTCGCGGAGCTGGGCGTCGACTGCCAGGCCGAGGACTTCACGGCCGTGGGCGTGGGCGACATGTCCGGCGACGTGTTCGGCAATGGCATGCTGCTCTCCGAGCACACCCGCCTGGTGGCCGCGTTCGACCACCGGGACATCTTCATCGACCCCACCCCCGACGCCGCGTCCTCCTTCGCCGAGCGCCAGCGCCTCTTCGGGCTGCCCCGCTCCTCGTGGCAGGACTACGACGAGTCGCTGATCTCCGCCGGCGGCGGGGTGTTCTCGCGCCGGAACAAGTCCATCGAGCTGACCCCGGAGATCCGGGAGGCCCTCGGGATCGAGGGATCGGTCGCGCGGCTCTCGCCGCCCGAGCTGGTCTCCGCGATCCTCAGGGCGCCGGTGGACCTGCTGTACAACGGCGGCATCGGCACCTACGTCAAGGCCTCCACGGAGACCAACGCCGAGGTCGGGGACAAGGCCAACGACGTCCTGCGCGTCAACGGCGAGGACCTGCGGGCCCGGATCGTGGGCGAGGGCGGCAACCTCGGCCTGACCCAGCGCGGCCGCATCGAGGCCGCCCGGGCCGGCGTCATCGTCAACACCGACGCGATCGACAACTCGGCGGGCGTGGAGACCTCGGACCGCGAGGTCAACCTCAAGATCCTCGTGGACGACCTCGTGGGCCGCGGCCTGCTGGAGGCCGGCGAGCGGGCCGGGTTCATCGAGGCCCAGACCGACGCCGTCGCCCGCCTGGTTCTGGAGACCAACCGGGAGCAGAACGCCCTGCTGCAGGCGGAGCGGATGGGCACCATGCCCACCAACTTCACCGCGGCCCGGCTCATGCGGCACCTGGAGGAGCACGCGGGCCTGAACCGTAAGATCGAGTTCCTGCCCAGCGACGCGGAGCTGCAGGAGCGGATCGCCGACGGCTGGGGCCTCACCGGGCCCGAGCTGGCGGTGCTGACGGCCTACGTCAAGATCGACCTGACGGACTCCCTGCTGGAGGGCGGCTTCGGCAAGGACCCGTGGCTCTCCGAGATCCTGGACGAGTACTTCCCCGAGGCGGTGACCGAGCGGTTCGGCGACGAGCTGGACGGGCACCCGCTGCGCCGGGAGATCGTGTGCACGCGGGTCGCCAACCAGATGGTGGACCTGGCCGGCATCACCTACGCCTACCGCGTGGTGGAGGAGACGGGCGCCTCGGCGGCCACCGCGGCCAGCGCCTTCCTCGCGGCCCGCGAGCTCTTCGGCATCCGCGAGCTGGTGGCCCAGCACCGGGCCCTGCCCGCGACCGTCGACCCCCGCGCCTGGCGTTCGGTGGCCCGCGAGATCCAGCGCCTGCTGGACCGCGGGACGCGCTGGCTCATCAACGAGGGCACCCTCGCCACGGGCGACATGCAGGGCGAGGCCGAGTCGGAGCTGCAGATCGCGGCGGTCATCGACCGGTACGCCCCGGCCCTGGAGCTGGCCGGCGAGGTGCCGGAGCTGCTGGGCGAGGGCGCTCGCGAGCGGCTGCAGGATCGCCTCGACCGGGCCCGCTCGTGGGGCATCCCGGAGCCGCTGGCCACCCAGTGGGCGCAGCTGCTGGACGTCTACCCGCTGCTGGACATCGCGCGCCTCGACGTCCAGACCGAGTGCGACCTGCGGGAGTCCGCGCTGATCTACTTCGCGCTCTCCGAGCGCTTCGAGGCAGACGCGATCCTCGGGGCGATCACCCGGCTGCCGCGCACCGACCGGTGGGAGACCCTGGCGCGCTCGTCGCTGCGCTCGGACCTCTACGAGACGATCGCGGACCTGACCGTGGGCGTCGCGGCGGACCTCGCGGCCAAGGACCGGGCCTGCCCCCGGACCGCGGCCGACGCCGCGGACGCCGTGGCCCGGTGGGAGGCCTCCCACCCGGTCCACGCGCAGCGCATCGGGCGGCTGATGTCCGAGGTCGAGGCGGAGCTGCAGGACGAGTCCAAGCCGCCGCGCCTCTCGGCGCTGTCGGTGGCGGTGCGGGGGCTGCGCGGGCTGGTCTAGCGGCGCCGGAGCCCGGGCGCGGACTTCGGCTGCGGACTCCAGGCGAGGGTGCGGACTCCGGGTGAGGGCGCGGGCTCCGGGTGAGGGCGCGGATCCCGGCGGGGTCCGTGCCCTCGCCGCGTCCGCGTCGAGCCCGGGCCGCACCCCCCGGCCGGCCGCCACCCCGTGTGACCCGCGGTGCGTCCGGGTTTAGGGATGAGAGCCTCGTCACCTCTAAGCTGGGGGGAGCCGCCCGGGCCGCGGGCAGCGCCGGAGCGCCGGCATCGCCGGTCGGGCGTGCCGCCTCGGCCGCGGCGGTGCCGCTCGCACCCGGCCCGGAGGAAGGTCCACCACGTGACATCCACGCCCACGTTCAGCATCAGCGACGAGACGTTCGAGGACGTCGTCGACCCCTCAGCCGTCCGCGAGCTGACGGGGGACGATCCCGCTCCCGTGGCCGTGCGCCTGCACCGCCGGGAGGACGCGGCGAGCACCGAGCTCGGCGGGCAGAGCGAGCACCGGCTGCGGCTGTACCTGAAGAGCCCCCGCGCGCTCTCCGAGCTGCTGCCCGTGCTGGAGGACCTGGGCCTGCGCGTCGTGGACCAGCGGCCCCTCCAGCTGACCGGCGAGGACGGCAGCACCTTCCAGCTCTACGACTTCGGCGTCGGCTTCCCCCACGGCGTCGAGGCGGAGGACGTGCTGGGCCTGTTCGAGGAGGCGCTGGGCGCGGTGCTCTCGGGCCGGGCGGCCTCGGACGCGCTCAACCGCCTGGTGCTCGCCGAGTCCCTGCCGTGGCGCACCGTCGCGGTGCTGCGCGCCTACACCCGCTACCTGATCCAGCTCGGGGCGGGGTACGGCGAGGACTTCATGGCGGACGCGCTGCTGCGCAACCCCGGGGTGACCCGGCTGCTGGTCGAGATCTTCGCCGCGGGCCTGGACCCGGAGCGGGACGGCGACCGGGAGGCCCGCCTCGTCGAGCGCCGCCGGCTGCGCGGGGAGATCGGCGAGGCCCTCGACGACGTCCCCGGCCTCGAGGAGGACCGCTTCCTGCGCATCATGGCCGACGCCGTCCTGGCCACCGTGCGCACCAACGCCTACCTGGACCACGCCTCGATCGCGCTGAAGATGCTGCCGCGCGAGATCGCCGCGGCCCCAGCGCCCCGCCCCGCCTACGAGATCTGGGTGAGCGCGCCGCGCGTCGAAGGGACGCACCTGCGCTTCGGCAAGGTCGCCCGCGGCGGGCTGCGCTGGTCGGACCGGCCGCACGACTTCCGCACCGAGGTGCTCGGCCTGGTCAAGGCGCAGCAGAGCAAGAACGCGGTGATCATCCCGGAGGGGGCCAAGGGCGGGTTCTTCCCGCGCTGGGCCCCGGATCGCGACGCCGACCCGGAGGGCTACCAGCGGGAGGGCCGCGCGGCCTACTCGCTGTTCATCGGCTCCCTGCTCGACGTCACCGACAACCGGGCCGCCGGCGAGGGCGACGAGTCGTCGGTGGTCACGCCGGACGGCGTCGTCGCCCTGGACGGCCCCGACGACTACCTCGTGGTCGCCGCGGACAAGGGCACCGCGACGTTCTCCGACCTCGCCAACTCGATCTCGGCGGACTACGGCTTCTGGCTGGGCGACGCCTTCGCCTCGGGCGGGTCGGTCGGGTTTGACCACAAGCAGATGGGCATCACCGCCCGCGGCGCGTGGGAGTCGGTCAAGCGGCACTTCGCCGCGCGCGGTGTCGACTGCCAGCGCGAGGACTTCACCGCGATCGGGATCGGCGGCATGGCCGGGGACGTGTTCGGCAACGGCATGCTGCGCTCCGAGCACACCCGGCTGATCGCGGCCTTCGACACCCGGCACATCTTCCTGGACCCCGCGCCCGACGCCGCGGCCTCCTTTGCTGAGCGGAAGCGGCTCTTCGAGCTGCCCCGGGCCTACTGGAGCGACTACGACGAGTCGTCGATCTCCGCGGGCGGCGGCGTGTACCCGCGCAGCGCCAAGTCGATCGAGATCGGCGAGGAGGTCCGCGAGGCTCTGGGCCTCGACGACTCGGTGCGCGAGCTGGCACCCGCGGACCTGGTCTCCGCGATCCTCCGGGCCCCGGCGGACCTGCTGTACACCGGCGGCGCCGGAACCTACGTCAAGGCCACCGACGAGGACCAGTCCGACGCCGGGGACCGCGCCAACGACCCGCTCCGGATCGACGCCTCGGAGCTGCGGGTCGCCGTGATCGGCGAGGGCGGCAACCTCGGCCTGACCCAGCGCGCGCGGATCGAGGCGGCCCGCCGCGGCATCCTGGTCAACACCGATGCGATCGACAACTCGGCCGGCGTCGAGACCTCGGACCGCGAGGTCAACCTCAAGATCCTCGTGGACCGGCTCGTGGCCGACGGCGAGCTGACCCGGGACGAGCGGGCGGCGTTCATCGAGCAGCAGGTCGAGGAGGTCGCGGGGCTGGTGCTGCGCACCAACCGGGAGCAGAACGTGCTGCTGCAGGCCGAGCGGCTCGGGACCCGGCCCACCAACAGCACGGCCGAGCGGTTCATGGCCCACCTCGAGGAGCACGGCGGGCTGGACCGCGAGGTCGAGCTGCTGCCCTCCGACGAGGAGCTCGCCGCGCGGCGCGCCGCGGGGGAACCGCTGACCTCGCCGGAGCTGGCGGTGCTGACCGCCTACTCCAAGACCGACCTGTCCCGCTCCCTCCTGGAGGGCGGCTTCGGCGCGGACCCGTGGCTGGACGAGATCCTGCTGGAGTACTTCCCGGCCGCGGTCGGGGAGCGCTACGCCGGGCGGTTCGGCGAGCACCCGCTGCGCCGGGAGATCATCTGCACCCGGGTGGCCAACGACGTCGTGGACACCGCCGGCATCGTCTTCGTCCACCGCGTGGTGGAGGAGACCGGCGCGTCCCCGGCCACGGTCGCGCACGCGTTCATCGTGGCCCGGGAGATCTTCGGCCTGCGGGAGCTCATGGAGCTGCACCGCGGGATCGCCCCCACGGCCGACCCGGAGGGCTGGAGCGCCGTGATCCGGGACCTGCAGCGGTTCACCGACCGGGCCGTCCGCTGGGTCATCGCCGAGGGCACGCTCAGCGCGGCGGCGGCCGCGGCGCGGGGCGGGGCGGCCGGGGAGCCGGCGTCCACACGGGGCGACGACTCGCCACTCGGCCCGGACGACGACGCGTCATTCGGCCGGGACGACGACTCGTCGGCCGCTGGTGGCGACGACTCGTCACCCGAGAGCCCCATCCGCGAGGTGCTGGGCCGCTTCGAGGGGGTGGCCTCCCTCGTCGAGGAGCTGCCGGATCTCGTCGCCGACGACGCCGCGGCGAGCATCCACGAGCGCGCCCGGCGGGCCGCGGGCTGGGAGGTGCCCGCGGCGCTGGTGGACCGCTGGGCCTCGATCTGGCAGTCGCTCTCGCTGCTCGACGTCGTCGAGATCACCCGGGCCAGCGGGTACTCGCTGCGCGAGGCGGCGCTGCTCTACTTCGCGGTCTACGAGCGCTTCCGGGTGCGGAACATCGCGCTGGCCATCACCGAGCTGCCGCGCACCGGGCGCTGGGACTCGATCGCCCGGTCAGCCCAGCGCGCGGACCTCTACGAGGCGACGGCCGAGCTGACGCTCGCGATCGCGCTGGACAACGACGAGGCCGGCGTCGAGCGCGGGGGCGACGTCGCCGGAGCGGCGCGGGCCCTGGCCAAGTGGGAGGAGTCCCATCGGGTGCGGATGCCGGCGATCCGGCGCCTGACCGAGGAGATGCCGGAGGAGATCGACGCGTACGCCTCGGGGGCCCGGCCGGTGGACCTCGCGACCCTCTCGGTCGCGGTGCGGACCCTGCGCGAGATGGCGTAGGGCGGCGGACGGCCCGGCGGGCCCCCGGGGACAGCAAGCGAGACGGACGCCGCAGAACGTGGCGCGGGAGAGGAGCGACGATGACGGAGAAGGCACGCGAGGACGCTCTCCGCGAGACGCCCGGTCAAGCACCCGGCGAGACGCTTGGTCAAGCACGCGGCGAGACGCCGGGCCAAGCGTCCCGCGAGGCACCCGGCGAGATGCCGGGCCAAGCGCCCGGCGAGGCGCCGGGCGCCCTGGAGGAGCTGCGCGACCGCCTCGGCGACCGGCTGCTCACGGGGGAGGCGGTGCGCGAGCACGCCTCGGACCGCTCGATCGCGGAGCCGGAGGGCATGCCGGCCGGCGTCGTGCTGGCCTCCGGGACGGACGACGTCGCCGCGGCCCTGGCCTGGGCGAACGAGCACCGGGTGCCGGTCTCGGTGCGCGGGGCCGGCTCGGGACTGTCCGGGGGCTCCAACGCCTACCCGGGCGGGCTGACGGTCTCGCTCGCGGCGATGGACCGCGTCCTGGGCATCGACGCCGCGAACCGCCTGGCCGACGTCGAGCCCGGCGTGGTCACCGCCGAGCTGGACCGCGCCGCGCGCGAGCACGGCCTGTTCTTCGCCCCCGACCCCGCGAGCACGCACCTCTCCACGGTCGGCGGGAACATCGCGACCGACGCCGGCGGGCTGCGCTGCATCGCCCACGGCACCACCGGGGACGCCGTGGCCGCCCTGGAGGTCGTGCTGGCCGACGGGAGCGTCATCCACACCGGCGCCCGGACCCTCAAGAACGCGACGGGGCTGAACCTCACCCCGCTCTTCGTGGGCTCGGAGGGCACCCTGGGCGTCATCACCCGGGCGACGGTGCGGCTCGAGCCGGTGCCCGAGGGCGTCCCCCAGACGTTCGTCGCGAGCTTCGACGACCTCGAGGCCGCCGGACGCGCGGTCACCGAGATCGTCTCCGCCGAGCCCCGGCCCGAGGCCCTGGAGCTGATCGACGACGTCTGCGCGCGCCTGATCGAGCAGTTCCGGCCCAGCGGCCTGCCGCAGCCGGACGCCGCGCTCCTGCTCGGCCAGACGGTCGGCCTCACCGCCTCCCGCGACGCCGAGCTGCTCCTGGAGACCTGCCGCCGCCACGGCGCCGTGGAGACCGAGTCCCAGGAGGGCACCGCGCTGATGGAGGCCCGCCGCGTCGCCAACGGGGCGCTGCTGGCCGGGAAGTACTCGGTGCACTGCGACGTCGGGGTGCCCGTGTCCCGGCTGGTCGAGATGATCGGCGGCGTGCGGCGGATCGCGGAGGAGTCGGGCCGGGGCGTCAGCATCCTGGCCCACGCGGGGGACGGCAACCTGCACCCGGCGGTCGAGTCGGAGGACACGCCCGAGGACCGGGCCGCGGCCGAGGCCGTGGTGGACCGGATCACCGAGCTCGCGATCGAGCTGGGCGGGGTGATCAGCGGGGAGCACGGCATCGGCTCGCTCAAGCACCGCGAGCTGCCGCTGCAGTTCGACGCCGCGACCCTGGCCGCCCAGCACGCGATCAAGGCGGCGCTGGACCCGCGCGGGATCCTGACGCCGGGCCGGGGGATCTAGCGCCCGCGGCCACCCGGCCTCACCCGGCCCGCGGCCTCACCCGGCCCGCGGCCGCACCCCCGCCGGAGCCGGGAGCGCGCCCGCGGACCGCCCTTCCCCCGTCACCCCGTCACCCGTTGATGACCTGCGGCACCCCCAGCCCCTTGAGCCCCTCGACGCCGAACTCCAGCCCGTACCCCGACTGCTTGACGCCGCCGAAGGGGATCCGCGGGTCCACCCCGCCGTGGGAGTTGATCCACACCGTCCCGGCCTGCAGCCGAGCGGCCACCTCGCGGGCGCGCTCGCGGTCCCCGGACCACACCGAGGCGCCGAGCCCGACGTCGAGCGCGTTGGCCCGCGCGATCGCCTCCTCGGCGTCGGCGACCCGGACGATCGGCAGCGCCGGGCCGAACTGCTCCTCCACCACGAGCGGGTTCTCCGGGTCGATGTCCGCGATCAGCGTGGTCGGGTAGAAGTGCCCCGCGGCGTCGCGGTCGGGGTCCGCGCCGAGCAGCACGCGCGCCCCGCTCCGCCGGGCCTCCTCGACCAGCCCGTCCACGATCTCGAACTGCGCCGCGTTCTGCAGCGGCCCGAGCACGTTCTGCTCCTCCAGGCCCACGCCCATCGGCACGCCCCGCGCGAAGTCGGCGAGGGCCGCGCACACGTCGTCGTAGATCGCGTCGGCCACGTAGAGCCGCTTGAGCGCGGCGCAGGTCTGGCCGGTGTTGATGAACGCGCCCCAGAACAGGCCCTCGGCGATGGCCGCGGGGTCGGCGTCCTCCAGGACGATGCCGGCGTCGTTGCCGCCCAGCTCCAAGGTCAGTCGCTTGACCGTCTCCGCGGAGGACTCGATGATCTTCTTGCCGGTCGCGGTGGAGCCCGTGAACATGATCTTGCCGATCCCCGGGTGGGTGCTGATCGCGGCCCCGACCTCCCGCCCGCCGGAGACCACCTGCAGCACGTCCTCGGGCAGCACGGAGTTCAGCACGTGGCACAGGGCCAGCACGCTCAGCGGCGTGTGCTCGGAGGGCTTGACCACCACGGCGTTGCCCATCCGCAGGGCGGGGGCGGTCTGCCAGATCGTGATCATCATGGGCCAGTTCCACGGGCCGATCGCGCCGACGACGCCGATCGGCCGGTAGGTCAGCACGGCCCGGGTCTGCCCGTCGTCGACCACGGGGGTGTCCTCCAGCTCGAAGGAGGCGGTGGCACGCAGCCACGAGGCGCACGCGCCGACCTCGAAGCGGGCATTGGGGCCGTTGAGCGGCTTGCCCTGCTCGCGGGAGAGCAGCTCGGCCAGGGGCTCGGCCCACTCCTCGACGGCGTCGGCGGCCTTCAGCAGGAGGTCGCACCGCTCCCGCTGGGTTCGGGAGCCCCAGCCCCGCTGGGCGGTCCCGGCGCGCCCGACGGCGTCGTCGAGGTCCTGCGCGGTCTGCTCCGGGGCGTGCCCCACGACCTCGTCGGTCGCCGGGTCCAGGATCGCGCGTCCCGCCTCGCCGGCGTCTACCGCCTGGACGAGGTCGGCGTAGGTGGTGGCCATGGGGCTCCTCACATCGTCGGGATGGTGGCTCCATCCTCCCCGCCGCGCGCGGGCGCCGAGTTGCCGCAGCGTGCAGGCTTGTTGTCCGCCGATGTGTGCCGCGTCACGACGGTGATAGATTGGCTCCCGAGAGCGCTGGAGCCGGTGCCCCGACGGGGCGGCGGCCCTCTGCCGCGTCGGCCGCCCGGAGCGTTCCCCGCCCCGGGTCGAGGGGCGCGGCGGGCGCTGGGAGACGGGAATCGGAAGCGAGGCGGCACGGATGGACGTACGGCAGCTCGCCGAGTCGCGGACCGCGACCCGGCCCGGACTGACGATGCCGGAGTGGCGGTGCCTGATCTCCCGCTCCTTCGCGCCCCTGCGGCTCTCCTCCGAGGACGAGCGGGCCTTCCGCGCCGAGCTGCGCGAGGTGGCGCTCGAGGAGGTGCACCTCTTCGACATGTCCACCGACGCCCACCGCGTCGTCCGCAGCCCCGACCTCATCGATCCCGCGGCCCGGGCCTACTGCAAGCTCAGCCTCCAGCTGAGCGGGTCGGCCCGGCTCGTCCAGGACGGCCGCACCTGCGACCTCGCCGCCGGGGACCTCGCCCTGTACGTGACCCAGCGCCCCTACGAGCTGAGCTACGAGGAGGCGCAGCGCAGCCTCGTCGTGATCTTCCCGCAGTCGATGGTCCACCTGAGCCCCGACCAGATCTCCCTCATCACGGCGACGCCGGTCAGCAGCGTCAGCGGCCTGGGAAAGGTCGCGGTCCCCCTGTTCGAGCAGCTGGCCCGGAACATGGACGTGCTCAGCGGGCCGCACGCGATGAGCCTGGTCCGCTCCGCGCTGGACATGCTGGTCACGGTCCTCTCCGCGGAGTCGCGGGAGTCCGGCCGGGACACCGCGGAGAGCCCCCTGCTGCAGCAGGCCATCGCGCTGATCGACGAGCGGCTGGGGGACCCGGAGCTGGGCCCCCACGACATCGCCGAGCACCTCTTCGTCTCCCTGCGGCAGCTGCACAGCCGGTTCGCGGCCAACGGCCTGACGGTCGCCTCCTACATCCGCACGCGGCGGCTGCAGGCGATCCGCCAGGACCTGGCCAACCCGCTCCTGGCCCACGAGGCGGTGCACACCATCAGCACCCGGTACGGGCTGGTGGACGCCTCCCACGTCAGCAAGGCGTTCAAGACCGAGTTCGGGGAGTCGCCCTCGGCGTACCGGGCCAGGATCCTGGAGGGACCGCTCAGGCCAGCTCCCGGATGACCTTCCGCGCGGTGCTCAGCCCGGTCTCGATCGCCCCGTCCACGACGACGCCGCGCCACCCCGAGGCCCAGTCGGCCCCGGCGAAGTGCAGGCGCGTGTCCGTCTCGCGGAAGTGGTGCCAGCCGTTGGTGAACTGGCCCTTCTTGAGGGTCGCCCACGCCTGGCCGCTCCAGCGGTCGGCCACCCAGTCGTGGCCCGTGCAGTCGAGGACCTCCAGGTCCGGCCGCCACTGGTTCACGATCTCCTGGCCCGAGGCGGGGTCCTCGAGGTCCACGCGGTCGTGGTGCGAGCCGAAGCCGACGCAGATCGTCGTCCCGTCGTCCATGAAGTACTCGCTGCGGAAGACCGCGACCTTGGCCGGCGTCGGCGCGTAGCCGATGATGCTGTGGTGCCCCTTGACCTTGATCCAGATCTTGCACCCGGTGGAGTTCCACTTCTGGTCCACGACGGAGCGCATCGAGGGCGGCAGGGCCGGGGTGAACTCGATCGTGTCGAGGGCGCCGAGCGGGACGGTGACGACGACGGCGTCGCACGGGATCCGCTCCCCGCCCTCCAGGGTCACCACGGCCGAGGAGGTGAGGTGCTCGATCGCGGTCACCGGCGTCGAGAGCCGGAGGGGGCAGCGTAGGTCCGCGGCGATGTTCTCGTAGATCCCGCGCATGCCGTCGACGAGCTTGAAGCGCAGGGTCTGCTCGTCGAGCAGCGGCAGCCGGTTGTCGGACAGCGCGACCCACTGCTTGGCCATGAGCGAGGAGGCCTGGCTCGGGTCGCCGATGTACCCGGCGGACCAGTAGCCGTCGCACAGGTCGATCTCCTCCTGGGTGAAGTCGCCGCCGCGGAGGCACTCGAGGACGCCGGCGGCGTCGTCGGCCAGGAACTGCTCGCGCAGCTCGGCGGGGCCGCGGTAGGCGTCGGAGAGGATGTGCAGGGGGTCGTGCGGGTTGGGGAAGTACTCGGCGGAGCGCTCGAAGATCTTGGCCATGGGGCGGGCCAGGGCTGCGTCGAGCTCCGCCTCGGTGCCGCTGCGCACCTCGCCGCCGGTGACCCAGTAGGCGCGGTCCGTGTACGGGCTGGGATGGATGCCCTGGCCGTAGCGGGTGATCTCCGACCAGACGTGGGGCTGCATCCAGTGGACCCAGGTCGCCCCGAGCTCCAGCGGGCGGCCCATGCGCTCCTGCGTCCAGGCGCGCCCGCCGATCCTCTCGCGGGCCTCGACGATCTCGACGTCGATCCCGGCCATCTGCAGCTCGCGGGCGGCCACGAGTCCGGCGAATCCGGCGCCGACGACCACGACATGGGGTGTGCTCACGGTGTGTTCCTTTCGAGGGGAGGGGTTCGGTTCTCGTCCTGCGGGGCCGTTCCCGCCGGGGCGTCAGCGTCGACGGAGGCGAAGGCCTCCGGGCGCCGCCGCCGCAGCACCTCGCCCCAGACGGCGCCCAGGACGCCGGCGGCGATGATGATGCCGGGCATGACCACCACGAGGGCGGAGGGGCCCTCCGCGCCGATCATGAGGTCGAAGTTGACGAGGATCAGGACGGCCACGGCCAGCAGCCCCAGGGCCGACGCCGCGGGGGCCACCACGCGCGTCCAGGCGCCGTACCCGCGCGCGTCCCGGGCGAACCAGGCGATCACGGCGATCGAGGTGACCGCGAGCAGGAAGACGAGGCCGAAGGCGGCGGCGTTGGTCAGCCACGTGAACAGCGTGATCACGGGGTAGAGCGGGCCCAGCGCGGAGCCGGCGCCCGCGACCGCGAAGACCGCGACGACGACGAGCGCGAGCGCCGACTGGGTCAGCGAGCCGACCCGCGGCGCCCCGCTCGGCGAGGCCCCGGCCAGGCCGCGCGGCAGCACCCCGGAGCGGCCGAGGGAGAAGAAGTACCGGGCCGCCGCGTTGTGGAACGCGATGAGGGCCGCGAGGAGGCTGGTGATGAACAGGACGTTGGCGACCTCCGCGAGCAGCGGGAAGCGCGCGCTGAGCCACTCGAAGACCAGGTCCGGCCCGAGCGCGGCGGACTGCCCGATGATCGCGCTGGGCCCCACGCCCATCGCGAGGGCCCAGGCCGAGCCGGCGTAGAACACCGCGATCACGCCCACCGCGATGTACGTGGCCCGCGCGACCGTGCGCCGGGGGTTGCGGGTCTCCTCGGCATAGATCGCCCCGGACTCGAAGCCCATGAACGCGGCGATGCCGAAGGCCAGCAGGACGCCGATGCCGCCGGTGAAGAACTCGTCCGGCCGCAGCGTCTCCGTGCTGACGCCCTCGGGCGCCACGACCAGGGAGATCACGCAGACCACCAGCACCACGAGGAACTCGAGCGAGACCAGGACCGCCAGCACGCGGGCCGAGAGGTCGACGCTGCGCACGCCCAACGCCCCCACGACGGCCCAGCCGATCAGGGCCGCGAGCCACCACGGGACGTCGAGCCCGGTCAGGTCGCCCAGCGCGTTGGCGAGCGCGAAGCCGAACAGGCCGTACAGCCCGATCTGCATCATGTTGTAGGAGACCAGGGCCAGGATCGCGGCGGCGATGCCCTGCCGCCGCCCGAGCCCCTGGGTGATGTAGGCGTAGAAGGCGCCGGCGTTGTGCACGTGGCCGCTCATCGCGCCGTAGCCGACGGCGAAGAGGGCCAGCACGACGCCGAGCACCAGGTAGCTGACCGGCACGCCCAGCAGCCCGGAGACCGCGAAGTTGGTGGGCACGCCGCCGGCGAGCACGGTCAGCGGGGCGGAGGCGGCGATGATCATGAAGACCAGGGCCGTCGTCGAGAGATGGCGGCGGGCCAGGGTGGGCTGCTGTGCCGACACGGTGCCTCCTCGGGGTGACTCGGACGGACGGGATGGTCCCTCTAATGTGCGTCAGGACACATCGCGGGCGGTTGTGCCTGAGCGCGGCGCCGTTGTCGCTCCACGCCTACCGGGGCGTGCGGGGCGCGCCAGGATCGGCTCGAAGAACCGCCCGAGCGCCGCCGGCTCGTCCAGCGGCAGGACCGCGGCCACGTACTGGTCCGGCCGGACCACCACGACGGCGCCCGCGCGGCCGATCCGGCGATCCTCGAAGACGTCCTCCCCCGGCAGCGCGGCGTAGACCCGCTCGAGGTAGCTCAGCCGGAACGGTCCCACCTGCGGGCGGAACGCCCGGGGCGTGCGCATGAGCTCGACGTCGACGTGGGGCTGCCGGTAGACGACGCTGAGGTCTAGGAGGGCGTCGTCGTCGCCCCCGTCCGGGGTGTGCAGCACCCGCGGGGAGGCCGGGTCGGCGCGCACCCATTCCGCCCAGTCGGCCAGGGTGGAGGGCTCGCCGGCGGCTGGGGCGTCGGCGAAGACGTAGACCCGCCACCGCCCGTCGGCCGTGGCCTGGTGGCCCAGGTGCAGCGGGAAGCCGTCGCAGACCCGGGTGACCCGGGCCGAGCGGAACCGCTTGCCCACCGGGAACCCGGCGGCCAGGTCCTGGTGCTCGGTCCCGGCGGTGATCATCGAGGGCCGGTACTCGGTCATGAAGCCCGCCGGGAACTCCGCGGTCTTGACGTAGAACTCCTCGAGCTCCTCGGGGCTCTTGAGGTCCTCCGGGCGGGCCGCCATCATCGTCGACCACTCGCGGTCGAAGTCGATGAGGTTCCGGGTGATCACCTGCCGCTCCTCCGAGTAGGTGCGCAGCAGCGCGGCCGGGCTGAGCCCGGTCAGCACGTGGCCCAGCTTCCAGCCGAGGTTGAAGCCGTCCTGCATCGACACGTTCATGCCCTGCCCGGCCTTGGCGGAGTGGGTGTGGCAGGCGTCGCCGGTGATGAACACCCGCGGCTCCCGCTCGCCGACGCGGTCCGCGGGGACGTCGTCGAAGCGGTCGGTCAGCCGGTGACCGACCTCGTAGACGCTGTGCCACGCCACGCTGCGGACGTCCAGGGAGTAGGGGTGCAGGATCGCGTTGGCCCGCTCGACGATCTGCTCGACCGTGGTCTGCCGCACCGCGTGGTGCGCCGCGGGGTCTACCACGCCGAGGTCCACGTACATGCGGAACAGGTGCCCGCCCTCGCGGGGGATGTGGAGGATGCTGCCGTGCTCGGACTGGATCGCGCACTTGCGGCGGATGTCCGGGAAGTCGCTCTCGGCCAGCACGTCCATGACGCCCCACGCGTGGTTGGCCTGGTCCCCCTCGAGGCGGCGGCCGATCGCGGCGCGGACGCCCGAGCGGGCGCCGTCGGAGCCGACGACGTACCGGGCCCGGATGGTGCGGACCTCGCCCTCGCGGGGCCCCGCGGTGTGCCGGACGGTGGCCAGCACGGGGCGCTCGCCCTCGCCGGTCACCTCCAGGGTCAGGAACTCGACGCCGTAGTCGGGCTCGATGCGCCCGGGGGAGCGCAGCATGAACTCGGCGAAGGAGTCGAGCACGCGGGCCTGGTTGACGATCAGGTGGGGGAACTCGCTGATGCCGCGCGGGTCGTCGGCCGGCCGGGCCGTGCGCACGATCTCCTGCGGACGCTCGGGGTCGGGCTTCCAGAAGGACATCTCGGTGATGTGGTACGCCTCGTCGATCAGCCGGTTGGCGAAGCCGAAGGCCTGGAAGGTCTCGACGCTGCGGGCCTGGATGCCGTCGGCCTGGCCGATCTCGAGGCGGTGCGGGCGCTTGTCGATGATCCGGACGTCCACCTCGGGGAACTGGGAGAGCTGAGCGGCGGTGATCATGCCCGCGGGGCCGGTGCCGACGACGAGCACGTCGGTCTCGTCGGGCAGCTCGCGCGGGCGGTCGATCCCGTGGCCCGCGGGGGCCTGGACGCCCGGGTCGCCGGAGACGTAGCCGTGGTGGTGGAAATGCACTTCGAGGCTCCTTCCCCCACCGCATCGTGGGAGTGGCGTTGATTCGGCGTGTTCTCTATGCGAATATGGGGTTCCGATAGAGAACTGTGGTCTGGATCATATACGGACCCGCCGGGGCGGACAAGGCCCGACGGCGGGTAGCCCGGACCGCGGTCGTGGCGGCCCCGGCGGCCGGAGAGTGGGGTTCGATGGCGACGACGAGCGGAGCGGATGGGGCGGCGGCCGGGCCGGGGCCCCGCCCCGGGGGGTGCGCGAGGGCGGACGGCACCGCCCGCCGCCGCCGCAGAAGCCGGCCATCATGGAGGGCTACGAGCACCAGGCGTCCGAGATCCAGGGCCAGTACGAGCTGGGCCTGATCGACGACGAGGAGCGCCGCTCCGAGCTGATCGACATCTGGACCAAGG
>NZ_JANAFB010000025.1 GCF_024199905.1 Rothia santali | reverse complement strand
AGCCGCAGATGTTGGTGGTGACGACCTTCAGGATCGCCGCGTGGGGCAGCTGGCGCCCCACGTTGGCGGGGTTGACGCCCGGGCCGTCCTTCAGCTCGAACGTGGGGTAGTCGATCTCGACGACCTCCTCGTCGCGGATCGAGCCGCCGGGCTGGACGACGGCGCGCACGCCGGCGTCGAGCAGCACCTGCAGGCCGTCCGCGAACGGGAAGAACGCGTCGGAGGCCCCGACCGCGCCGCGCGCCCGCTCCGCGCCGCCGTCCCCGAGGGTGTTGGCGCGCTCGACCGAGAGCTTGCACGAGTCCACGCGGTTGACCTGCCCCATGCCGATGCCGACGGCGGCGCCGTCCCGGGCCAGCAGGATCGCGTTGGACTTGGCCGAGCGCAGCGCGCGCCAGGCGAAGGCGAGGTCGGCGAGCGTGGCGTCGTCGGCGGCCTCGCCGGCCACGAGCTCCCAGTGCGCGGGGTCGTCGCCCTCGGCCTGGAGGCGGTCGGCCTCCTGGAACAGGGCGCCGCCGGAGACCTGGCGGTACTCCAGCTCCTCGCGCTCGAAGCCCTCGGGCAGCACCAGGATGCGCAGGTTCTTCTTGGTCTGCAGCAGCTCCAGGGCCTCGGGGGCGAAGGACGGGGCGATGATCACCTCGGTGAAGATCGGCTTGACCGACTCGGCCATCTCCAGGGTCACCTCGCGGTTCGCCGCGATGACGCCGCCGTAGGCCGAGAGCGGGTCGCAGGCGTGGGCCTTGCGGTGGGCGTCGGCGATGGGGTCCGCGGCGTCGGGCGAGCCGACCGCCACGCCGCACGGGTTGTTGTGCTTGATGACCGCCACGGCCGGCTGGTCGAAGTCGTAGGCGGCGCGCAGGGCGGCGTCGCCGTCGACGAAGTTGTTGTAGGACATCGCCTTGCCGCCGAGCTGCTCGGCCTGGGCGATGCCGGGGTGCGCGGCGGGGTCGGCGTAGAGCGCCGCGCGCTGGTGCGGGTTCTCGCCGTAGCGCAGGGACTCCGAGCGCTCGAAGCCGAGGCCGGCGTAGGGCGGCCAGAAGTTGGCGTCCGGGTCCTGCAGGAACTGCTGCTGGGTCCAGGTCGCGACGGCGGTGTCGTACGCGGCCGTGTGGGCGAAGGCGCCGGCGGCGAGGCGGCGGCGCGCGGCCAGGTCGAAGCCCCCGCTCCGGGCGGCGTCGACGACGTCGTCGTACTGGGCCGGGTCCGTCACGACCGAGACGGCGTGGTGGTTCTTCGCCGCGGCGCGCACCATCGAGGGGCCGCCGATGTCGATCTTCTCGATGATCGCGTCCTGGCCGGCGCCGGAGGCCACGGTGTCCACGAAGGGGTAGAGGTTCACGACGACGAGGTCGAAGGGCTCCACGCCCAGCTCCTGGAGCTGGTCGATGTGGTCCTGCTTGCGGCGGTCGGCGAGGATGCCGGCGTGGATGCGCGGGTGCAGCGTCTTCACGCGCCCCTCGAGGCACTCCGGGAAGTCGGTGATGCTGGAGACCTCGGTGACGGGCACCCCGGCGTCGGCGATGGTCTGGGCCGTGGAACCGGTCGAGACGATGGCGACGCCGGCCTCGTGCAGGCCGCGGGCGAGGTCCGGCAGCCCGGACTTGTCGTAGACGGAGATGAGGGCGCGC
Organism: Rothia santali; assembly: GCF_024199905.1. GTDB lineage: Bacteria > Actinomycetota > Actinomycetes > Actinomycetales > Micrococcaceae > Rothia > Rothia santali. Next base: position 46,496 of record NZ_JANAFB010000025.1, on the reverse strand, counting down.
TTGAGGGGGACGCGGTCGAGCTCGATGAGGGTCACGGATGCTCCAGTGTGTCGGGGGTCAGTGCTGGTGACCACATCAGCCTAAGCCAGCGGCGGAGAGATGCTTAATCGTGGTCACCAAGAGAGAACGCTCCTGGACCTTGATCCGCTCGTGCAGGGTCTCCTCGGTGTCCCCCTCCACGACCGGGACGGCCGCCTGCTCGATGATCGGCCCGGTGTCCACGCCGGAGTCGACGAAGTGCACCGTGACACCGGTGATCCGGACCCCGTAGGCGAGCGCGTCCCGCACCCCGTGCGCGCCGGGGAAGGCCGGCAGCAGCGCGGGGTGGGTGTTGACGATGCGGCGGGCGAAGCGCTCGACGAGGCGGGCGTCGACGATCCGCATGAAGCCGGCGAAGACGATGTAGTCGGGTGCGAGGGCGGCCAGGCGCGCCTCCAGCGCGCGGTTCCACGACTCGCGGTCCGGGTGGTCCCCCGGCGCGACGACGAACGTCTCCAGCCCGGCCGCGCGGGCGCGATCGATGCCGCGGCACTCCTTGTCGGCCCCGACGGCGGCGATCTCGACGTCGAGCAGGCCGGCGCCCGCGGCGTCGAGGATGGACTGGAGGTTGGTGCCGGAGCCGGAGACCATGACCACAATGCGCATGGGCCCCACTGTACCGGGGGCCCGGGGACCCTCCGGCCGGTAGACTCGGGTCCTATGCAATCCCCGCTCGATTCCCAGGACCGCCAGCAGACCCGCCCGACCGAAGGCCCCGGCCAGGACGGCCCCCAGCGCCCCGGCGAGGAGCCGGGCGCCGAACGGGCCGGGAACGCCGTCGTCTACCGCACGCGCGTGACGGTGCTGCTGGCGGTGGCCGGCGTCATGGCCACGTTCCTGGCGGGAGACGGCTCCGGCGGGCGGTGGTTCCTCGGAGCGGCCGTGGTGCTGCTGCTCGCGGCCGTGGGGACCGGCGTCGGGGCGCTGGTCGCGCTCAAGCGGGCCGGGTCCGGGCGGGCCGGCTACGTGTTCATGAGCGTCATCATGCTCTCGTGCCTCTACTTCGCGCTCGTGTCCGGCGTGAACCTGGCGATGTGGCCCCTCACCGAGGGGTACCGCGAGTGCGTGGACACCTCGCTGACCATCTCCTCGGCCAGCGGCTGCCAGGAGTCGCTGTACGACTCCATCATGTCCCGGCTGGGCGTGGGGTGACCCGCGGTCCCGTCTCCTCGGGGACGCGGCCCCGGAGCCGCTGAGCCCTCCCCCGCCTCCACCGGCGGCGGAGGGCTCTCTCGTTCTCCGGGGTCAGCTCCGCCGCCGACGCCGGGGGCGGGCCACCACGACCCGCTTCGGCTCCGGGCGGGGATCCGCCGCGGACGGGGCCTCGGGCGCCTCCGGGTCCTCCTGTCGGTCCGGCGCGGAATGGGGCGGCTCCGGGCCGTCGTCGTCCCCGGGGACCCCGGCGGCGGCGCGAGCGAGCGCCTCGTCGGTCCCCGGAGCATCCGCGCGGGGATCGTCCGGCTGGGCATCGGCCGGCACCGGAACCGCCGGCGCCTTCTCGCCCGGCTCCTCCCCGCCCCATCCTCCGGCGAGTTCTCCGCGGGCGGGCTCTCCGGCGTCGCCGCCCTCCACCCCGCCGGCCGCGTTCCGCGCGCCGTCGTCGTCCCGCGACGGCACGATCCGCGGACCGGCCCAGGGCTCGAGCGGCTCCGGACCCGGTTCCTCGCGATCCGACGGCTCCGCGCCGTCGGGCTCCGGAACGGGCGGCGAGTCGGTGAAACCGGGCCGCGGCTCGCGGGCGCCGCGCAGGCGTTCGAGGGCCGTGAGGCGTTCTCCCGACGCGGCGGCGGGACTGGAAGGCCCCTCCCCCGCGCTCGGCCGAGCCCCGGAGGGATCCTCGCCGTTCCGCGACCCCGCCGCGGGAGCCTCCGGGTTCGCGGACGGGGGGCTGACGGCTGCGGAGGCGGCGGGTGTCTTCGGGGACTCAGCCGGAACGGATTCGGCTCCCCGTTCCCGGCGGGCTGCCGCCTTGAGCGCGCGACGCTCGCGACGCGCTGCCCGGCGCCGCTCCGCGGGGGTCTGCCCCGGGAGCGGGCCCTCGCCCGGATCCACGGACGGGTCCTCGGCCGGGGATCCGGAGGGCGCACCCGCCGACGCCGCGGCAGACGCCCCGGCCGTGCGCTCGGCCGTCCCTCCGCTCGGCCTCTCGGCCGGCACCCCGTCCGACCCCGCCGAACGTCCCGGCGCGCGCGCCCCGGCCTCTCGTTCGAGCAGGGGCGAGAGCACCTGACCGATCAGCGTCCCGAGGCCCACGGTGGCCAGGGTCCACAGCCCGGTGAGGAGCGGGTCGGGCCCGACGTCGTCGAACCGCCCCACCCCGAGCGAGCCGCGCGAAAGCGCCGCGAGGACCCCCGTCCCGACGCCCACGAGCAGGCCCACGGCCAGCGCCAGGGCCAGCCCCGAGAGCAGCGCGGAGAGCCACCGGAAGCGGATCTTCAGCGAGAGCCACTCGTCCAGGTGGTTCTCCCCCGCGCGGACGAACCACCAGCCGGCCAGGGCGCCGGCCAGGACCGGCAGCGCGAGCACCGCGAAGGACCAGGGGCCGGTGCCCGCCGGGAGGGCCCCCAGCAGGGGCAGGCCGGGCAGGCCCGCCGCGTCGGTCACGGCCGGGGAGATCGCGGTCCCCTCCCCCAGGCTGAACCCCGCCCCCAGGCTCCAGGCCATGCCGAAGAGCACGAGGTTGGGGAGGAGGGCCAGCTGGACCAGGGTCAGCACGGCGTCGCCGAGCAGCCCCGCGTGCAGGGCCTGCTGGAGGGCCACGACGTCGTTCCACTGGTAGAGGATCGCCGCCCCGGTCAGCAGGGCGCCGCCCGCGACGACCCCGAGCAGCCCCACCCAGCCCGCGCGGAGCACGCACGCGATGTAGGCGCCGGCCCAGCGGGTGTACTGGTTGTAGCGCTCGACCAGGGCCTCCCGCCGGATCCCGACCAGCCGCAGCCAGGAGCCCGAGACCCGGTGGCCGCCCCACACCGCGCCGGCCAGCACCACCCACACGGGGACGACCGCCGCCGCGAACACGTTGGTCGACAGCTCCTGCGAGCCGGTCGCGAGGCTGACGACCGCGCTCAGGACGCCGTAGGTCACGGCCGAGCTGAGCACCGGCTGCCAGAACTGCCCCTCGTACGAGGCCTGCGCGAGGCGGGACCCCGCCCGGCGGGCGAAGAACAGGAGCAGGAGCGTGAGCCCCAGGGGCGTCAGCGTCGCGACGCCGGAGACCCCCGGCAGACCGGCGCTGCCCGCCACGTCCAGGTGCAGCCCCACGCCGTGCGCCGCGAGCCACAGCTGCCCGGCCCCTCCGAGCACGGGCTCGACGCCGCCCGGGAACCCGATCGACGCCCAGCCGCAGAGCAGCAGGACGAGGACGACGGCGAGGGAGGCGACGGTCATCAGGACGGTCTCGACGATGGCCTGCAGCCACAGGGGCATCGGCAGCGTCGCGGGAAGGGCTGGGCGGCGTGGGATTCTCATATCGAGATCAATTTTGACACGCCGCGCCGCGCGGGAGGCGTCACGCGCTCCCGGCGGCGGGGCCGCCGCGCGCCGGGAAGCCGCCGCTCAGGCCTCCGTCCAGGGGTCCGCGGCGTCGACCCCCCAGGCCCGGTACGCCTCGGCCTTCGACGACACGACCGTGAGGCCGTGCACCAGCGCGGTCGCGGCGATCAGCCCCTCGACCGCCGCCCCGGTCCACGTGCCCCCGGAGGGCTGGCCGCGGCGCAGGAGCGACTCCGGGGTGGCCCGCCCGGCCCAGGCGCGGGCCTCCTCGGGCCCCACGTCGAGCACGTGGCTGCCGAACCGCTCGACCAGCTCGTCGAGCCAGCGGTCCGTCTCGGGGTGGGGGTAGAGGCCCCGGAGCTCCCCGAGGCTGAGCGTCGACACGAAGAGGGTCCGGTGCGAGCGCCTGCGCAGGAACGCGACGATCACCGGGTTGGGCTCGGTGCGTCGGATCTCGGCGAGCACGTCCGCGTCGAGGAGCAGCCCCTGGGAGCTCTGGGTCATGCGGCGCGATCGACCGCCATCTCGACCACGGGGCGGCCCGCGGCGCTGGGCGCCAGCAGGAAGTTGAGGAACTCGGTCCGCGCGGAGTCCACGCGGGCGTAGTCCTGGATGCTCATCGCCTGGTATCCGCCGGCGACCGGGACGGCCGCGGAGAAGTCGGGACGGGGGGAGGAGGAAGTGGTGGGCATGGCCATCAGCGCGTCGAGCGCATTCCTTTCGTGTGCTCTTGCCTATACCGGTCAGGTCTGCCGCAGGTGCGGCGCATATAGACCGCTTCGTCATCCGAGCCACCCTTGAACATGGGGTTGGCGCTCAACCAAGTCGGAGCTTTGCAGTTGAGTCTCTTGAAGCTTGGATCAGCATACCCAAGGCGGGGGCGGGTGAAAAGCACCGGCGCGGCGACGGCGCGCCGTACCGCCTGCCCGGTGGGACTAGATTGGAGGGTATGCCCTATCCCGCTGCACAGATCCCGGTCAGCATCGCGCAGGTCCTCAAGGTCGCAGGACACAACACCTTCGCGCGCGGCGAGCGGTACTACCGCGCCGGCAAGGTGCTCGGGGCGGAGTACGACGAGGAGAACCTCACCCTGTCCGCCAAGGTCGCGGGCAACGCCGTGCGCCCCTACTCGCAGTCGGTGGTCTTCCCGGCGGAGCGCGTGCCGCACTCGGCGCCCTTCCACTCCTTCTGCTCGTGCCCCGTAGGCACCAACTGCAAGCACGTCATGGCCGCGCTCATCGGGTGGTTCCACGAGGGCGGCTGGGGCGAGGGCGGCGAGGACCGGCCCCTCCGCTCGGCCACGCCGAACGGAGGGAACGGCCGTCCGGGCGCCGCGGCGTCGGGCGCCCAGCCCGCACCGGGCCCCGAACAGGACGCCGACGCCGCCCGACGCCGCACCATCGACGAGCTGCGCGAGAGCGTCCCCGGCCTGACCCGGCTCCCCGCCGAGGCCGCCCGGGCCGGGAACACCACCGCGGTCCAGGGCTCGTGGCGCCGCCACCTGGCCCGCGCGCTGCAGTCCCAGACGATGGACTTCCGGACCAGCGCGCAGCAGATCCCCGTGGCCCTGGACCTGCGGATCGAGGTCCCGGCCCGGTACGGGCTGGGGATGGGCTCCCCCGAGACCCCGGCCCCCGCCCGGCTGAGCGCCCGCCCGCTCCTCCTCGGCGCCCGGGGCCGCTGGATCAAGGGCGGCCTGACCTGGGACGCCTTCTCCCGCAGGGCCGGCCGCCGCACGGACCTGCGCCCCGAGCAGGAGGACTGGCTGCGGGAGTTCTACGCCGTGGTCAGCGCGGACCAGAACGCCTACGCCTCGACCCACGACTGGCTGGTCCTCGACTACGTCTCCTCGCCCCTGGTGTGGGACCTCCTCGAGCGCAGCGCCGACGCCGGCGTGACCCTGGTGATCGAGGGCCGCCAGGCCGCCGTCTCGATGGCGCCCGAGGCGAGGCTGGGCCTGCGCCTGACCGACGCCGGGGACGGCGGGCTCACCCTCACCCCGGCCCTGAGCTTCCCCTCCGACGCCGCGGACCGGGGCCACGAGGCCGCGGAGCCGGACGACGTCGCGGGCCGGGATCGCGACACGGACCGGGGCCGCGACGCGGCCGGGCCGGACGGCGTCGGGGGCGGGCCCGGCGGTCTCTGGCTGCCGGCCGACCGCGCTTTCCCGATCGGCAGCGCGCAGCACCCCCAGGCCTACTTCGCCCTGGGCAACGCCCTGCAGCGCGAGTACGAGCAGAAGGCCGAGGCCTCCGGCAACTGGGCCCGGACCCGCCCCTCCCCGCTCCCCGAGCTCAACCGCGACGCCGAGGACGAGCCCTGGCTCGACGACCGCACCGAGCTGCTCTTCGTCCCCCTGCTCGGCCGGGCCTCTCCCCTGGTGCTCTCCCTGATCGGCAGCGGAGCGATGGACGTGCCCGCCGCCGAGGTCCCCGACTTCGCCGAGGGCTTCTACCCCCAGCTGGCCCGCCGCGCCGAGATCGCCGCCGACGACGCCGCGGCCGAGTCCCTGCCCGAGGTCCTGCAGCCCCGCCTGGTCTTCCACGTGAACTTCCGCGAGGGGGACCCGGAGGGCCAAGAGGTCTTCCCGGCCGTCAGCGAGTGGCACTGGGAGTACCCCTCGGCGCCGATCCGCTGGCCCGGCGCCGAGGCGCCCGAGGCCGTGCGCGTCCCGGTGCACGTGGGCCACCCGGACCCGCACCGCGAGCTGCGCGACCCCGAGCACGAGCACGAGGTGCTGCAGACCGTCCGGCAGGCCTTCCCGGACACCTCGCTGGGCCGCCGGCGGGTGAGCGGCTGGGAGACCCGGGACCTCGTGGAGCGGGTCCTGCCCGCGGCCCGGGGGCTGCCGGGGGTCGACGTCGTCGTCGAGGGCGAGGTGCCGCAGTTCCGCTCGCTCGACGAGGCGCCGGAGATCACGGTCTCGGTCGAGTCGACCGGGGACCGGGACTGGTTCGGCCTGGGCGTGACCATCAAGGCCGGCAACTGGTACGTCCCGTTCGCCGACATCTTCCGCGCAGTGGACTCGGGGCAGAAGCACCTGCTGCTCGGCGACGGCAGCTACTTCCGGCTGGACCGGCCCGAGTTCGCGACCCTGCGCGATCTGATCGCCGAGGCGCGGCAGATCTCCGACTCCTCGAAGGAGCTGCGCATCAGCCGCCACCAGGCGGGGCTGTGGGAGGACCTCGAGGAGCTCGCGACCGACGTCGAGACCGCCGGGCGCTGGCAGGAGACCGTGGGCGCCCTGCTCGCGCTCGAGGAGGTGCCGACCCCGCCCCTGCCCCGCAACCTGACCGCCGAGCTGAGGCCCTATCAGCTGGAGGGCTACCGCTGGCTGTCCTTCCTCCTCGACCACGGCCTGGGCGGCATCCTGGCCGACGACATGGGCCTGGGCAAGACGCTGCAGACGATCGCGGTGATGGCGCGCGCCTTCGAGCGGCACGAGGAGGGCGCGGCCGGCGAGGGCGGGACGAGCCCCGCGGCCGGCGAGCGCAGCGGGGCGTCCGAGGGCGGCCCGGACGGGTCCGGGGAGCCCGGGCCCGGCGCGCGGCCCCGCTTCCTCGTCGTCGCGCCGACCTCCGTGGTGCCCAACTGGGCCCGCGAGATCGAGCGGTTCGCCGCCCACCTCTCGGTCGCGGTGCTCGACACCTCGACGGCCAAGTCGGGCCGCAGCGTCGGGGAGCGGATCGAAGGAGCCGACGTCGTCGTGACCTCCTACGCCCTGTTCCGCCTGGACGAGCACGGGTACCGCGAGACGGAGTTCACCGGGCTGATCCTGGACGAGGCGCAGTTCCTCAAGAACCCGCGCACCAAGGCCCACCGGATCGCGCGGGACCTGCGCGCCGGATTCAAGGTCGCCGTGACCGGCACGCCCATGGAGAACGACCTCATGGAGCTGTGGGCGATGTTCTCGATCGTGGCGCCGGGCCTGTTCCCCTCCGCCCGGACGTTCCGGGACGCCTACGCCAAGCCGATCGCCAGCGGGGAGGACCCGAAGGCCCTGCCCCGGCTGCGGCAGCGGATCAAGCCGCTGATGCTGCGCCGGACCAAGGAGCTGGTCGCCGCGGACCTCCCCGAGAAGCAGGAGCACCGGATCGAGCTGGCGCTGACGGACGAGCACCGCCGGATCTACGACACGCGTCTGCAGCGCGAGCGCCAGAAGATCCTCGGGCTGCTGCAGGACATGGACCAGAACCGCTTCACGATCTTCCAGTCGCTGACAATGCTGCGGCGGCTCTCGCTCGCGGCCGGGCTGGTGGACGCGGAGCACGGCCACGTCGCCTCGGCCAAGGTCGAGTACCTGCGCGAGCAGCTGCCCGAGATCATCGCGGACGGCCACCGGGCCCTGATCTTCAGCCAGTTCACGACCTTCCTGCGCCAGATCGGCGACGCGCTCGACGCCGACGGCCTCCCCTACGTCTACCTCGACGGCTCGACTCGGGACCGCGCCAAGGTCCTGCGCGCCTTCGAGGACGGCGAGGCCCCGCTCTTCCTCATCAGCCTCAAGGCCGGCGGCTTCGGGCTGAACCTCACCGCGGCCGACTACTGCTTCCTCATGGACCCCTGGTGGAACCCTGCGGTCGAGGAGCAGGCCGTGGACCGGGCGCACCGGATCGGGCAGCGGCGCAACGTCATGGTCTACCGGCTGGTCTCCGCGGGGACCATCGAGGAGAAGGTCATGGAGCTCAAGGACTCCAAGTCCGCGCTGTTCGACGCCGTGCTCGACGACGGCAGCGTCTTCTCCTCGGGCCTCGCCGCGGAGGACATCCGGGGGCTCCTGGAGGGCTGAGCGACGGCGTCGGAGATCACACGCCTCCCGCCCCGCCGGGCCCCCGGCCCTTTGCTAAGCTCGCTGACGAAAAGATCAGCAGACTGATCCTCAGTTCGCTGACGACCGCGAGACGAGGGGTGCAGGACATGGCGCAATCGACGACCGGCACGGATCGGCATCCGCCCGAGGACCCCGGGCGCTCCCCCGCGACGGACGAGGAGCGGCCTGCGCATCCGGGCTCCCGGCGCATCCGGACCAACTGGACCGTGTTCGGGGGCACCGCGGTGGGCATCCTGGCCATCACCGGGTGGGCGGCCCTCGCGCCGGAGACCGCGCAGGCTGCCCTCGGCGCCGTCGTCTCCTGGGTCGCGGCCAACATGGGCTGGTTCTACATCCTCACGGGGACCGTGGTGATCGTCTTCGTGCTGGTCGTCGCCTTCGGGCGGCAGGGACGGACCCGGCTGGGGCCGGACCACTTCCGCCCGCAGTTCCCGCTCTTCTCGTGGGCCTCGATGCTCTTCGCGGCGGGCATCGGCGTGGACCTGATGTTCTTCTCCGTGCTGGAGCCCGTGACGCAGTACTACGCCCCGCCGCAGGGCGGCGGCGAGTCCGCGGAGGCCGCCCGCCAGGCGGTGGTCTGGACGCTGTTCCACTACGGCCTGACGGGCTGGGCCATGTACGCCCTGATGGGCCTGGCCTTCGGCTACTTCGCCTACCGCTTCAACCTGCCTCTGTCGATCCGCTCGGCCCTCTATCCGATCATCGGCCGGCGCATCAAGGGGCGTACCGGGGACGCCGTGGACATCGCGGCGATGCTGGGCACGATCTTCGGGGTCGCGACGTCGCTGGGGATCGGCGTCGTCATGATCAACTTCGGCCTCGGGTTCCTGTTCGGGCTGCCGCAGGGCCTCGGCGTCCAGGCGGCCCTGATCGGGCTGTCGGTGCTGCTCGCGGTCGTCTCGGCCGTGTCCGGCGTGGACAAGGGGATCCGCCGCCTCTCGGAGCTCAACGTCCTGCTCGCGATCGGGCTCATGCTCTACGTCCTGGTGTTCGGGCGCACCGAGTTCCTGCTCAACGGCATCGTCACCAACCTCGGCGACTACCTGAGCGGCTTCCCCGGCCTGACCATGGACGCCATGGCCTTCGACCACCCGGACCAGTGGATGAGCGACTGGACCCTGTTCTTCTGGGCCTGGTGGGTCGCCTGGTCCCCGTTCGTGGGGCTGTTCCTCGCCCGGATCTCCCGCGGGCGCACCATCCGGCAGTTCGTGCTCGGCGTCCTGACGATCCCCTTCGCCTTCATCCTCCTGTGGATCTCCATCTTCGGGAACTCGGCGCTGGGCATCATCCACGAGCAGGGCGACGACGGCTTCGGGCAGACGGTCATGAACGGCCAGGAGGAGGCCTTCTACACCCTGCTGGCGCAGTACCCCGGAGCGATCGCGGCGGTCGCGATCGCGACCTTCACGGGCTTGCTGTTCTACGTGACCAGCGCCGACTCGGGCGCCCTCGTCATGTCCAACTTCTGCTCGCACCTCGAGGACCCGCAGCAGGACGGTCCCAACTGGATGCGGATCTTCTGGGCGGCCGCGACCGGCGCCCTGACCCTGGCGATGCTCTCGATCGGCGGCGTCGCGACGCTGCAGTCGGCCACCATCATCTTCGGGCTGCCCTTCGCGCTCGTGCTGTACCTGATCATGTTCGGGCTGTGGCGCGCCCTGCGGGTCGAGGGCGCGCAGGCCGATGCGAGCCGGGCCGCCTGGGCCGGGGTCCGCGCCGCCGACCGCGCCGCCGCCATCGAGCCCTCGGCGCGCACCCGCTCCTGGCGGCAGCGGCTCACCCGCACGGTCTCCTACCCCGGGGCGCGGGCGGCGGGCCGGTACGTCGAGTCCGTCGTCGGACCCGCGTTCCGCGAGGTGGCCGAGGAGATGCGCGCGGCGGGGTCGACGCCGCGGCGGAGGACGGCGTCGACCCCGCCACCGGGCTGCCCTACGCCTCCCTGGTGGAGCACATGGAGGGCGAGCAGGACTTCATCTACCAGGTCTATCCGGTGGCCTGCCCCACCCCGCACTACCTGCTGGCCCCGCAGCGGGAGCGGGAGCACTACTACCGGCTCGAGCCCTTCGCCCTCACCGGGTCCCGCGGTTACGACGTCTACGGTTACACCAAGGAGCAGCTGATCCACGACGTGCTCGACAACCACGAGCGGCACCTCGAGTTCATCCGGCTCAGCGGCGGGCGCCCGGAAACCGGCGCCACGGCGGTGATCGGGACCGCGCCGGCGATCACGGACTGGTCCGCGGACTTCGGCGGGGCCGAGGCGGAGGGCCGGCGCGATGAGCCCGAGGGCGCGACGTCGGACGAGCCCAGCCCGACAGCACAGGACACGACGAAAGGAACACCATGAGCGAGACCCTCTTCATCGACGGCAGCTGGGTTCCGGCCCGGCAGGGCGGCACCCGCACGATCCACTGCCCCGCGGACGGCGCCGAGGTGGGCGTGGTGGCCGAGGCGACCGCCGCCGACACCGAGGCCGCCATCGCCGCCGCCCGCCGCGCGTTCGACTCCGGCGCCTGGTCCGCGAGCGCTCCCGAGCGCGGTGACTTCCTGCTCCGCGTGGCCGCCCGGCTCCGCGAGCGGCAGGAGGAGTTCGCCCGCGCCGAGTCGCTGGACACCGGCAAGCGCCTGGTCGAGTCCCGGATCGACATGGACGACATCGCCAGCTGCTTCCAGTACTACGGCAAGATGGCCGGGCAGGACGCGGGGCGCGTCGTCGACGCCGGGGACCCCGCCGTGGTCTCCAAGATCGTCACCGAGCCCGTGGGCGTCTGCGGCATGATCACGCCCTGGAACTACCCCCTGCTCCAGGTGGCCTGGAAGGTCGCCCCCGCGCTGGCCGCGGGGAACACCTTCGTCCTCAAGCCCGCCGAGCTGACCCCGCACACCGCGATCCTGCTCCTGGACGTCCTGGACGAGCTGGGCCTGCCGGCCGGCGTCGCCAACCTGGTCCTGGGTGCCGGCGCCGAGGCCGGCGCGCCGCTGTCCTCCCACCCCGACGTCGACATGGTCTCCTTCACCGGCGGCCTGGTCACCGGCCACAAGATCGCGGCGGCTGCCGCGGCGACCGTCAAGAAGGTCGCGCTGGAGCTGGGCGGCAAGAACCCCAACGTGATCTTCGCCGACGCCGACTTCGACGCCGCCGTGGACAACGCCCTCAACGGCGCCTTCGTCCACTCGGGCCAGGTGTGCTCGGCCGGCGCCCGGATCGTCGTCGAGGAGTCGATCGCCGAGCGCTTCACCGACGAGCTCGTCCGCCGGGCGCGGAACATCCGCCTGGGCGGGCCCTTCGACGAGCGGGCCGAATCGGGTCCGCTGATCTCCGCCGAGCACCGGCAGAAGGTCACCGACTACGTCCGGGCCGGCGTCGCGGAGGGCGCCCGCGTGCGCTGCGGCGGCGAGTGGGGCACCGGCGACCTCGAGCAGGGCCACTACTACCTGCCGACCGTGATCGACCGCGTCGAGCGGGGCATGAGCCTGGTGGTCGACGAGGCGTTCGGCCCCGTCGTCACCGTCGAGACCTTCACCACCGAAGACGAGGCCGTGGCCACCGCCAACGACACCTTCTACGGGTTGGCCGGCGCCGTGTGGACCGGGGACGCGGGGCGCGCCGAGCGCGTGGCCTCGCGCCTGCGCCACGGCACGATCTGGATCAACGACTTCCACCCCTACCTGCCCCAGGCGGAGTGGGGCGGCATGAAGCAGTCGGGCACCGGCCGGGAGCTCGGCCTGGACGGGCTCGCCGAGTACACCGAGACCAAGCACATCTACCACAACACCGCTCCGGCCGTGACCGGCTGGTTCAGCGACGAGCGCTGAGGACCGGGGAAAGGAACGCAGCATGGCAGAGAACCAGGAATTCGACTACATCGTGGTCGGCGGAGGATCCTCCGGGGCGGCCGCGGCGGCCCGGCTCTCGGAGAAGGACCCGGAGGCCCAGGTGGCCCTGGTCGAGGCCGGTCCCGACGACGCCGGCATCGACGAGGTGCTGCAGCTCAACCGCTGGATGGAGCTGCTGGAGTCCGGGTACGACTGGGACTACCAGATCGAGCCCCAGGAGAACGGCAACTCGTTCATGCGCATGGCCCGCGCCAAGGTCATGGGCGGGTGCTCCTCCCACAACTCGTGCATCGCCTTCTGGGCCCCGGCCGAGGACCTGGACGAGTGGGAGTCGGTGCACGGCGCCGCGGGCTGGAACGCCGAGAACGCGTTCCGCCTGTACCGCCAGCTGGAGACCAACGAGGACGCCGGCACCCCCGGGGGCGAGCACCACGGCGACTCCGGCCCGGTGCACCTGATGAACATCCCCCCGAAGGACCCGTGCGGCAATGCCCTGCTCGACGCGTGCGAGCAGGCCGGGATCCCCCGCGCGCGCTTCAACGCCGGGGAGACCGTGACCAACGGGGCGAGCTTCTTCCAGATCAACCGGCAGGCGGACGGGACCCGGGCGTCGTCGTCCGTGTCCTACGTCCACCCGATCAGGGACCGGGAGAACTTCCACCTGATCACCGGGGCCCAGGTCAAGCGGGTCCTGCTGGACGAAGGGCTGCGCGCGACCGGCGTCGAGATCGTGGACAACGCCTTCGGCTCGCCGCGGACGCTGACCGCGCGGCGGGAGATCGTGCTCTCGGCCGGCGCCGTGGACACGCCCAAGCTGCTGATGCTCTCCGGGATCGGCCCGCGGGAGCACCTCGAGGAGGTCGGCGTCGTCACGGCGGTCGACTCCCCCGGCGTCGGCTCCCACCTGCAGGACCACCCCGAGGCCGTGATCCAGTGGGAGGCGAGGAAGCCCATGGTGCAGGACTCGACGCAGTGGTGGGAGATCGGCATCTTCACCAGCGTCGACGCCGGTTTCGACGACGAGCTGCCCGGCCGGCCGAACTTCATGATGCACTACGGCTCGGTCAACTTCGACATGCACACCCTCCGCCGCGGCTTCCCCAGCTCGGAGAACGTCTTCTGCCTGACGCCCAACGTCCCGCACGCCCGTTCCCGCGGGACCGTGCGCCTGCGCTCGCTGGACTTCCGGGACAAGCCCAAGGTGGACCCCCGGTACTTCACCGACGAGGAGGGCTACGACATGAAGGTCATGATCGAGGGCATCCGCACCGCCCGCCGCATCGCGGAGCAGCCCGCCCTGGCCGAGTGGCGCGGCGCCGAGCAGTTCCCCGGCCAGGACCTCCAGAGCGACGAGGAGCTGGCCGACTACGTGCGCGAGACCCACAACACCGTCTACCACCCGGTGGGCACGGTGCGCATGGGCGCGGACGACGACGCCCTCTCCCCCCTCGACTCCCGGCTCCGGGTGAAGGGGGTCACCGGCCTCCGGGTCGCCGATGCCTCCGTGATGCCCGAGATCACCACGGTGAACCCGAACATCACCTGCTTCATGATCGGCGAGCGCGCCGCGGAGCTGATTGCCGAGGACGCCTGAGCCGGGCTCGACCGGCCGGGCCGCGCCCTGTGCCGCGGGCTGAATCCGCCGAGCGCGGAACGCCCGCGGGGCGTGGGGCCTCGACGCGGCCGCCCCGCCGGGGCCGACTCGGAAGGGACGGGGAACCGCGGCCGCGGGCGGCCCGCCGCCCGCCCGCCGATCCCAGCGATTCAGGAAGGATCACGATGACCGCATCACCGATGACCACTCTCAACGACGGCACCGCCATCCCGCAGCTCGGCTACGGGGTGTGGCAGGTGGACGACGACACCGCCGAGGACGTCGTCGGCCAGGCCCTCGAGGCCGGCTACCGGCACGTCGACACCGCCAAGGCGTACGGCAACGAGGACGGCGTCGGCCGCGCGATCAAGAACTCGGCGGTCGACGTCGCGGACGTCTACGTGACGACCAAGCTGTGGAACGAGGACCAGGGCTACGAGTCGGCGATCGAGGCCTTCGACGCCTCGGCCGAGCGGCTGCGCCTGCGCAAGCCGGTGGACCTCTACCTCATCCACTGGGCCCAGCCCTCCCAGGGCACCTACCTCGACTCGTGGAAGGCGCTCGTGGAGCTGCAGCGCCAGGGCAAGGTCGTCTCGATCGGCGTGTCCAACTTCGGCGAGAAGGAGCTGCGCGAGATCGTCGCCGAGACCGGCGTGACCCCCGCGGTCCACCAGATCGAGCTGCACCCGCACTTCAACCAGGAGCACATGCGCGCGGTGAACGAGGAGCTCGGGATCAAGACCGAGGCCTGGTCGCCCCTCGGGCAGGGCGGCAAGGTCCTGCAGGAGCAGATCATCGCCGACATCGCCGAGCGCCACGACGCGACCCCGGGGCAGGTCGTCATCGCCTGGCACCTGGCGCACGGGAACATCGTGATCCCCAAGTCGGTGACCCCGGAGCGCATCGTCGAGAACTACGGCGCCCTGGACGTCGAGCTCACCCCCGACGAGGTCCGCTCCATCGACTCCCTGACCCAGCGGGGCGGACGGATCGGCCCCAACCCGGAGAAGGGCGCCTGACCCGCGTTTCCCCACCGACCGGCCCCGGGAGCCGGCCCGCGAGGCCGGCGCCCGGGGCCGTCGTCGTGCTCCCGCACCCGTCTCCGGGGAGCCGGCGCACACCGCGTTCGCGCTACGGTCGGGTACGGGTGCGCGCTTGCGTTGCATCGAGTAACATCGGGCGAGTCTCTTGGCAGCGCGGTGGAACCGACCTAGTCTCGGACCTATCATCCGGCCCGCCGCGAACGGCTGACGCCGTCGATCGGCCTCGAGTCACCGCAGTCCGCCGACCGACCTGGGGAATGAAGGGTGCATGGACGAGTCATCTTTAGAGGAGTACCGGGAGTTCGTCGCATCCCACGGTCACCTCTTCGACGCGCTGGTCCAGGGTGACTGGACGCGCCGCCAGGCGCGCTTCCGCCTCCGCAGCCTCTACCCGGAGCTGTCCCGGGAGATGATCGAGCGGGCCCTGTTCGACGACCGCTGGGCGTTCGTCAACCACTCGGAGGAGTCCCCGCGGGCCACGATGACCGGCGTCGCCCTGTGGCTCGCCGTCAACGAGCTCTTCGACCTGGGCACCGACCGGATGTACGCCGTGACGCACATGGACCCGATCACCCTGCAGACGGTCAGCGACTTCCTCGACCTGAACGGCGTCAGCCCGGCCGACGCGGCCGAGATCTACGGCCGGATCGGCGCCACCCTGCGCTTCCTGACGCAGTACCCCCACACGAGCCTGACCCGCGCCGAGTACAGCGACTTCCGACTCGAGCCGCCGGAGTCGGTCCGGCGCCTGGGCATCGCCGCGTGGCCCCCGACGGCGCAGAACGTGGCCGCCCTGCTCGGCGATGGCTCGTGGGACCGGGCGCTGCTCGCGGCCGGGCTGCGCCCCCTGAGCCGGGAGATCGAGCCGGCCCGCGAGTTCTCCGAGACCCGCTTCCGCGCCATCATCGCGGACTTCCTCGCCCACTGCGTCCGCACCGACCGCCAGCCGCAGGCGATCTTCTACGGGCGCTGGGCCAGCATGGCCGAGGGCGGCGAGCGCCCCTCCCTCGCCGCGGTCCGGCACCGCTACGGCTCGTGGCTCGGTGCCCTCTCCCGCGGGCGCGAGCTCATCGAGGCGGGCGACGCCGTGCCCGGCGACGCCCGCCGCGACCGCTGGCTCGGGCCCTGGGGCGCGGCCGAGGAGCGCACGGAGGAGGGCGCCTCCGGCTCGTGGTCCCCGCAGCGCTGGACCGACCGCGGCATCGGCGTCGTCGAGCACGTCCGGGAGGAGGCCATCGGCGACGAGTCGGCCTGGGACGACCTGGCCGAGGAGCTCCGCTCCGCCCTGACCTCGCTGCCCTGGAACCACGTCCTCACCGTGGAGTACGAGACGGGCAACACCGGCGGGGACTTCCCGTACGCGCAGGCCCTCACCGGGCCGGGCGGCGTCGGGGTCCTGCTGGTCTCGGAGGACTACCTCCCCGCGATCGCCTGGCCCATCGACGAGGACTACCTGGTCGAGACCGGGTGGGAGCAGCCCACGGAGGAGCAGCCCAACTGGGCCCGGGCGCGGCTGAGCATGGACGAGGCGCTCGAGGCCGTCGTCGGGGGCCTGCGGTACGGCCGCGGCTGCCCCGACCCGTACCGCTTCCGCTGGGGCTCGGGCGTCATCTCGACGGCGCCCCAGGCCGCGCCCTCCCTCCCCGATCCCCCCGCCCGCGGCGCGGGCCGCTCCACGAAGGCGTAGGGTGGTGGGGCGGGCCTGACCGGGCCCGCGGGAACACGGGGCAGAAGGGGCATCGAACGAGTGACGGGGGCTACCGGCGGCGAGCGGTCCGACGACGAGGCGTGGCGGGGCCACCGACGCGGCACCCCGGGATTCACCCGGATGCTCGTCGCGATGTTCTGCGCCGGGGTCGCGACCTTCGCGCAGCTCTACGCGCCCCAGCCGGTCCTCCCCTCGATCTCCGACGCCCTGGGGGTCGACGCCGCCTCGGGTGCGCTCATGGTCTCGGCCGGGACTCTCGGGCTCGCCCTGTTCGCCCTCCCGTGGACCTACGTCGCCGACCGCTGGGGCAAGGTCCCCACCATGATCGCGGCGGTGTGCGCGGCGACCGTGCTCGGGCTGCTCATACCGTGGGTCCCCCAGTACGGCGTGCTCCTGCTGCTGCGCTTCGTCCAGGGCGCCGCGCTGGCCGGGATGGCCGGCGTCGCCGTCGCCTACATCGCCGAGGAGACGCACGCCCTGCACGCGGGGATCGCCACGGGCCTGTACGTCTCGGGCACCACGATCGGCGGCCTGTCCGGGCGGCTGATCGCCGGGCCCCTCGCGCAGGCGAGCGGCGACTGGAGGATCGCGCTGACCGGCGTCTCGGTCGTGGGGGCCGCCGCCGCGGTGGCCTTCGTCGTCCTGGTGCCGCGCGCCCGGCGCTTCACGCCCTCGCCGGCCCGGGGCGCGCTGCGGCAGACCGCGAGCCGCGTCGCGGGGCACCTCCGCAACCCGAGGATGCTCAGCCTCTTCCTGCTCGCCTTCATCCTCATGGGCGCCTTCGTCACGGTCTACAACTACGTCTCCTTCAAGCTGGAGGCGCCCCCGTACCTGCTCTCGCAGGGCGCGATCGCGCTGATCTTCCTCGCTTACCTCTCGGGCACCTTCACCTCGACCGCCGCGGGGCGGCTCGTCGCCCGGTGGGGGCAGCTGCGGGTCACGGTGCTCGGGATCCTCGTGATGCTGCTGGGCCTCGGGCTGACCGTGCTGGACCCCTTCGGGTGGGTCCTGACCGGGATCGTCCTGCTCACCATGGGCTTCTTCGCCGCCCACTCGGTGGCCTCGGGGTGGACCGGCCAGCTGGCCGGCGCCGCCCGGGCGCAGGGCACCGCCCTGTACAACGTGTTCTACTACCTGGGCTCGGCGCTGATCGGGTGGCGGGGGGGGCTTCTTCTACGAGGCCGGCGGGTGGCCGCTGACCGGGGCCTTCTGCGGGGCGCTCGTGGTGGTCGGCAGCGCGGTCGCCCTTCCGCTGCTGCGGCGTGACCGTGGCGAACGCCACGCCTGAGGCTGGCGATCCGGCGTCGCCCCCGGGTAGAATCGGTGGCGACGAAGGGGAGTAGTTCCCACGCGAGGGCCTCAGTGCCCTCCCAGGCGGTGCGTCGACATGCTGGACTCGAGTCCCGGCGCCCCACCCGGCACGCTCACGCGGCCGGGCGAACGAGACCTTCGGCCCGATGACCGATCACGGGTGCACCGCACCCGCCGACAGGGCCGAAGTCTCGCGACCGCCTCCGTCGGATCCGCGCGGTCCGGCCCGGAAGCGAGACCGACATGGACCGAACCCCGAGCGCGCCCCCGCCCCGCCCCACCACGGCGCAGATCCGCGCCCTGGACCCCAGCCGATCCCAGATCCGCCGCTGGCGCGGCTACCTCGCCGACGAGATCGCCGAGGCCGAGCTGTACCGGGAGCTCTCCGAGCGCTCCACCGGCCGCGAGTCGGAGATCCTGCGGGAGATGGCCGAGGCCGAGGGCCGCCACCGCGCGCACTGGCAGAAGATGCTGGGGGCGCACGCCGAGCCGAGCCCCCGCCCCTCCCCCACCTCGGTGCTGCTGCGCTTCATGGCGCGGCACTTCGGCACCGTCTTCGTCCTCGCCCTGGCGCAGCGGGCCGAGGGGCGCTCCCCCTACGCCGAGGACCCGGACGCCACGGACGCCATGGCCGCCGACGAGGCCGTGCACGAGGAGATCGTGCGGGCGCTGGCCACCAACGGGCGGGAGAAGCTGTCCGGCAACTTCCGCGCCGCGGTGTTCGGCGCCAACGACGGGCTGGTCTCCAACGTCGCGCTGATCATGGGCATCGGCGCCTCGGGCGCGTCCGCGCAGATGGTGCTGCTCAGCGGCATCGCGGGCCTGCTGGCGGGCGCCCTCAGCATGGGCGCGGGCGAGTTCGTCTCCGTCCGCTCGCAGCGGGAGCTGCTGGACGCCTCCCGCCCGACGCAGGTCACGCTCTCGGTGGCCCCGGACCTCGACATCGACGCCAACGAGCTCGAGCTGCTCTACCGCGCCCGGGGCATGGACGAGGACGCGGCGAAGCACCGCGCCCAGGAGCGCTTCGGGTACTTCGAGTGCGACTGCGACCCCTCGCGCTCCCACCGGGACGAGCCGGAGGACGACGCCGCGGAGGAGGGCGCGGAGAACGTCGCGCTGGGCACCGACCTGGGCGCCGCGGCGTCGAGCTTCTGCTTCTTCGCCTCCGGGGCCATCATCCCGATTCTGCCCTACATGCTCGGGATCACCGAGTGGGTGGCCATGGTGATCTCGCTGGTCCTGGTGGGGATCGCGCTGCTCGGCACGGGCGCCGTCGTGGGTCTGCTCTCGGGGGCGTCCCCGCTCCGGCGCGGGTTCCGGCAGCTGCTCATCGGCTACGGGGCCGCGGGGGCCACCTACCTGCTGGGCCTCCTCTTCGGGGTCGCGACCGCCTGACGCCGCCGGGCCCCGGGCACGCAGAAGGGCCCGTCCGTCACCCCGAGGGGTGCGGGCGGGCCCTTCACGCGGGCACGGTCCCCGCCGTCGCGCGGACGGCGGGAACGCGCGGCCTACTTGGCGGCGAAGATCTCGCGCATCAGCTGGGCCGACTCCGAGGGAGTCTTGCCCACCTTGACGCCGGCGGCCTCGAGGGCCTCCTTCTTCGCCTCGGCGGTCCCGGAGGAGCCGGAGACGATGGCGCCGGCGTGGCCCATGGTCTTGCCCTCGGGAGCGGTGAAGCCGGCCACGTAGCCCACGACGGGCTTGGTGACGTTGGCCTTGATGAACTCCGCGGCGCGCTCCTCGGCGTCGCCGCCGATCTCGCCGATCATCACGATGGCCTCGGTCTCGGGGTCCGCCTCGAACGCCTCGAGGGCGTCGATGTGGGTGGTCCCGATGACCGGGTCGCCGCCGATGCCGATGGCGGTGGAGAACCCGATGTCGCGCAGCTCGAACATCATCTGGTAGGTCAGGGTGCCGGACTTGGAGACCAGCCCGATCTTGCCCTTGCCGGTGATGTTGGCGGGCGTGATGCCCACCAGCGACTCGCCGGGGGTGATGATGCCCGGGCAGTTCGGCCCGATGATGCGGGTGGTGGGCTTGCCGTCGGCGCCGACCTTGGACTTCGCGTGCGCCCAGAACTCGGCCGAGTCCTGGACCGGGATGCCCTCGGTGATGACGACGACGAGCGGGACCTCGGCGTCGATGGCCTCGATCACGGCGGCCTTGGTGAAGGCCGGCGGGACGAAGACGATCGAGACGTCGGCGCCGGTCTCGCGGACCGCCTCCTCGACGGTGCCGAAGACGGGCAGCTCGACGTCGGAGCCGTCCTGGCGCTGGTGGGACACGGTGGTCCCGGCCTTGCGGGCGTTCACGCCGCCCAGGACCTGGGTGCCCGCGGCCAGCATGCGCGCCGTGTGCTTGGTGCCCTCGCCGCCGGTGATGCCCTGAACGATGACCTTGGAGTCCTTGTTCAAAAAGATCGACATGTTTTCCTCTGAATCTCTTCTTCTCTTAGGGCGGCGCTCAGGCGGCCTGGTGGGCCAGCTCGGCGGCCTTGTCGGCGCCGGTGTCCATGGTCTCGGCCTGGGTGACCAGCGGGTGGTTGGCCTCCTGCAGGATGCGGCGGCCCTCCTCCACGTTGTTGCCGTCCAGGCGGACGACCAGCGGCTTGGTGGCGTGGTCGCCGAGGATCTCGAGGGCCTTGACGATGCCGTTGGCCACGGCGTCGCACGCGGTGATGCCGCCGAAGACGTTGACGAACACGGACTTGACCTGCTCGTCGCCCAGAATGACGTCGAGGCCGTTGGCCATCACCTCGGCCGAGGCGCCGCCGCCGATGTCGAGGAAGTTGGCGGGCTTCACGTCGCCGTGCTTCTCGCCGGCGTACGCGACGACGTCGAGGGTCGACATGACCAGGCCGGCGCCGTTGCCGATGATCCCGACCTCGCCGTCGAGCTTGACGTAGTTGAGGTCGTTCTCCTTGGCCTTGGCCTCGAGGGGGTCGGTCGCGGCCTTGTCCTCGAGCGCGGCGTGGTCCTCGTGGCGGAACTCGGCGTTCTCGTCCAGGGAGACCTTGCCGTCGAGGGCGAGGATCTGGCCGTCGCCGGTCTTAACGAGCGGGTTGACCTCCACCAGGGTGGCGTCCTCCTTCTCGTAGACCTCGCCCAGCTTCACGAGGGTGTCGGCCACGGCCTGGCGCAGGTTCTCGGGGAACCCGGCGGCCTCGACGATCTCGGCGGCCTTCTCGGCGGTCAGACCCGCGGCGGGGTCGACCTCGATGCGGGCGAGCGCCTCCGGGCGCTCCTCGGCCAGCTGCTCGATCTCCATGCCGCCCTCGACGGAGCACATGGCGAGGTAGGAGCGGTTGGCGCGGTCCAGCAGGAGCGAGAAGTAGTACTCCTCGGCGATGTCCGCGCCCTGGGCGATCATGACGCGGTGGACGGTGTGGCCCTTGATGTCCATCCCGAGGATCTGGGACGCGTATTCGTAGGCCTCGTCCGCGGTCTTCGCGACCTTGACGCCGCCGGCCTTGCCGCGACCGCCCACCTTGACCTGGGCCTTGACGACGGTGACCCCGCCGATCTTCTCAGCGGCGGCCTTGGCCTCTTCGGGAGTTTCGGCAACGATCCCCTGAAGTACGGGAACCCCGTGCTTCTCGAAGAGATCGCGCGCCTGGTATTCAAACAGGTCCACGTGTGAGTGTCCTTCTTCGTCGAAGTCGTGCCGGGTGGACCTGCCAGTCCGCCCGGCCTGATGATGCGGAGGGCGCCGGGCCCGAGGACTCGCTGCGGAGCGCTCGAGCCGCGCTCTCCCCGCCCCCGACCATATCCCAAAAGGTCATTCGGTCCCTAACTTCGGGCCGATTCTGTGGGATTTGCGACACGCGCCGCCCGGGCGACGTCGTCCGCCCTATCCCTCGACCTTGGTGACCGGCGCGTAGCGCAGAAGCAGCCGCTTCTCCTCGTTGCCCTCGAAGCGCACCTTCGCCACGGTCTTGTCCCCGCCGCCCTCCAGCGCGATGACCCGGCCGCGGCCGAAGGTCCGGTGCTGGACCTCGTCCCCCACGGCCAGCGAGGGGATCTCCTTGTTCTGCTGGACCCGCGAGGCCGAGGCCCGGCCGCCGAGGCCGGAGGAGGCCGGCACGTCGCCGCCGTAGCCGGCGTCGTGGCTCGCGGCCGCGGGGCGCCGGGACGCCCCGGTCCCCCGCCCGCCCCAGGACGAGGACTCGCTCCATGAACCCGCGCCGCCGCGCCGGGCGCCGGAGCCGCTCCCGCCGAAGCCGCCGGAGCCGTACACCGCCGAGCCGAAGCCGCCGCGCGAGGTCGAGCCCAGGCGCTTCCAGTCGATCAGGTGCTCGGGGATCTCCTCCAGGAACGGCGAGGGCGGGTTGAACTGCCCCTGCCCCCACATCGAGCGCGACTCCGCCCGGGTGAGGTAGAGCCGCTTCATCGCGCGCGTCAGGCCCACGTAGGCCAGGCGCCGCTCCTCGCTCATCTCCGACTCGTCGGCGAGCGCGCGCTGGTGCGGGAACAGCCCGTGCTCCATGCCCGTCAGGAAGACCACGGGGAACTCCAGGCCCTTGGCGGTGTGCAGGGTCATGAGGGTGACGACGCCCTGCTCGCGCGCCTCGGCCACCTCGCGGGCGACCTGCTCGGCGGACGGGCCGCCCTCCTCCCCGGCCTTGGGGCGGTTGGGGATCTGGTCGGCGTCGGCGACCAGGGCCACGTGCTCCAGGAACTCGCCGAGGCCGGCCTCGGGGTGGTCCCGCTCGAACTCGCGCACGACGGCGACCAGCTCGTTGAGGTTCTCGACCCGCGACTCGTCCTGCGGGTCCTCGGAGAGCCGCAGCGCTTCGAGGTAGCCGGTCTGCTCGAGCACGGCCTCGAGGCTCGTGGCCGCGGTCTCGGTCGCGGCGAGCTGGGTCAGGTCGTCCATCAGGGTCACGAAGGCGGCGATCTTCTTGGCGCCCGCGTTGGCGAGCCCGGGCGCCTCCTCGGCCCGGCGCGCGGCGGCCATGAAGGAGGTCCGGTCCCGCTGGGCGAGGTTGGCCACCGCGCCCTCGGAGCGCGCCCCGATCCCCCGCTTGGGCTCGTTGAGGATCCGGCGGACGTTGATGTCGTCGTCGGGGTTCAGCAGCGCGCGCAGGTAGGACAGCGCGTCCTTGATCTCCTTGCGCTCGTAGAACCGCGTGCCGCCGACCACCCGGTAGGGCAGGCCCACCCGCATCAGGATCTCCTCGACCGAGCGGGACTGGGCGTTGGTGCGGTAGAAGATCGCGACGTCGCCCGGGGCGATCCCCTCCTCGTCCCGGAGGCGGTCGATCTCCTCGGCGATGTAGCGCGCCTCGGCGTGCTCGTTCTCCGCGACGTAGCCGGTGATCAGCGCGCCATCGCCCGACGCCGTCCAGAGCTTCTTCTCCCGCCGCTGCGGGTTGCGCTCGATCACGGCGTTGGCGGCGGTCAGGATGTTCTGGGTCGAGCGGTAGTTCTGCTCCAGGAGGATGGTGCGGGCGCTCGGGTAGTCGCGCTCGAAGTCGGTGATGTTGCGGATGTCGGCGCCGCGGAAGGCGTAGATCGACTGGTCGGAGTCGCCGACGACGGTGAGCTCGGCCGGCTCGGCGCCGGCCGGGTAGGGGCTGTCCGCGCCGCCGGGGGCCGCGGCGTCGTGACCCGTCAGCTCGCGGACCAGGGCGTACTGGGCGTGGTTGGTGTCCTGGTACTCGTCCACCATGATGTGCCGGTAGCGGCGGCGGTAGTACTCGGCGACCTGGGGGAACGCGCGGAGCATGAAGACGGTCTGGGAGATGAGGTCGTCGAAGTCCAGGGCGTTGGCGGCGCGCAGGCGGCGGGCGTACTCGCTGTAGACCCGGGCGACGCTGTGCTCCCACGGGTCGGTGGCGGAGGCGGTGCCCGCGTTCTCCTCGGCGTCGATCAGCTCGTTCTTCAGCGTCGAGATGCGGTTCTGCAGGGCCTTGGGCGCGAAGCGCTTGGGGTCGAGCTCGAGCTCCTTGGAGATGAGCGTGATGAGGCGCAGCGAGTCCGCGGAGTCGTAGATCGAGAAGGTGGACTTCAGGCCGATGGTGGTGGCCTCGCGGCGCAGCACGCGCACGCAGAAGCTGTGGAACGTGGAGATGGACATCCGCTCGGCCCGGGGACCGACCAGCTCGGTCACGCGCTCGCGCATCTCCGCGGCGGCCTTGTTGGTGAAGGTGATCGCGAGGATCTCGCCCTGGTGCGCCCGGCCGGTGGCCAGCAGGTAGGCGATGCGGTGGGTCAGCACCCTCGTCTTGCCCGAGCCCGCGCCGGCCACGATGAGCAGCGGCGAGCCGCTGTGGGTCACGGCCGCCGCCTGGTTATCGTTGAGGCCCTCGACCAGGCTCGCCGGGTCGCGGGGCTGCTCGGCGGCGCCCGGCGCGCGGGGGTCGTCGTGGGGAGTGAAGAACGAAGAGTCACGCAGAAAATCCATACCGCCCACCAGTCTAGGCGAACACTCCTTCGATGCGCCCGGGAGTTCTCCGGCGGCCATAATGGGGAGCATGGGTATGTCCAAGGGCCAGATCAGACGCAAGCACGGTGCGAGCGGAGCCTCCGCGCCGGCCGACCCCCGGGCGGCGGACGGCGGACACGCGTCTGCCGGCGGACGCGGGACCGCGGGCGGGACCGGGGCCGCGGGCGGCAGCGGCCGCGCGGCGAGCGCCGGACGAGGCCGGAGCCCCGCCGGCGCGGAGGGAGGCACCGGCCGGGGCCCTGCGCCCGCCCGCGGGGGGAACGACGCCGGCGCCCCGCCCCGGCGCTCCTCCGCCGGACTCTTCACCGGCGTCGTGGTGACCGTGGGGGTGCTGATGCTCCTGTACGTCCTCGCCTGGACGCTCCCCCAGCTCGGCGCCGCGGCGGGCACCGTGATCCCGGAGCTGCGCCCCCTCGGGTTCGGGCGGGAGGAGATCGCCGCGGCCGCGGCGGCCCTCGGCGACGCCGGGCTCGAGCAGTACCGCTACGTGCACCGCTCCTCGGGCCTGTTCGCCCCCGTGCTCGTCGCGCTGGGCTGGCTGGGGATGGTCACGCTGGCCTACCCCCGCGGGGCACGCCGGTGGGCGATGCGGGCCGTGCCGGTCCTCTTCGCCGTGGTCTGGGTGCTCGGCAACCGCACCGTCGACGCCGCCCTGGCGGATCCCGAGGGCGGCCCGGTCGCGCTGGCCTCGGCGCTGGTGATCGCCCGCTGGGCCCTCCTGGTGCTGCTCGCGGCACAGGCCGTGTACCTGCTGGTGCGGCTGGTGCGCGGCAAGATCGACGCCTTCGCCCGCGGCGAGCTCGTCTGACCCGACGGGCGCGAGCGCGCCTCAGGCCTCCGGCGCCGCATCAGGCCTCCGGCGCCGGCTCGGTCCCCGTCCGGCGGTGGCGCCCGGTCCCGGCCGCCGCGCCGCGCCGCGGCCCGGACCACTGAGCCCTGACCGCCCGGCTCCGGACCGCTCCGCATGGGTCCGCTCGGCCTCGACCGCTCCGGGCCCGCTCCGTCCGGCGCCCGCCGGCGCGCGCCCGCAGCCTCGGCTCCCTCCGTCCCGGGCCCTGCGCCTCGGCCGGGTCGCCCTCGGCGGCCCCGCCCGGGGCCGCTCCTCCGGCCTGTGCGCGCCGGCTCCGCTTGAAGCACAGCGCCAGCAGCGCCGCGGCGAGCCCGGCCGCGGCGGGCAGCAGGATCGCCTGGCCCATCGCGGTGCTGAAGCCCTCCTGCAGGGCCTCCGGCAGCTGCGCGCCGCCGGTCATCTCTCCCACCGGCGCCGCCCCGCCCATGCCGGGCAGCTGCGCGGCCAGGCGGTTCTCCATGAGCATCGCGATCAGGGCGGAGCCGAAGACCGCCCCGATCTGCCGCGTGGTGTTGTAGACCCCCGCGCCGGCTCCGGCGCGCGCCGGGTCGAGGTGGCGCGTCGTCGTGACCGAGATCGGCGCCCACATGCACGCGCCGCCCACGCCCATCACGAACGAGGGGATCAGGATGAGCCCGATCGGCGTCTCGGGGCGCAGCAGCAGGAAGTACCCCACGAGGCCGAGCGAGTTCAGCGTCGTGCCGAGCACCGCGACCCACGGCGCGTTCACCGCGGTGAGCCGCTTCCCGACGAACGGCGCCAGCACGCCCGAGACCACGGCCATGGGCGCGAGCATCAGCGCGGCCTGGGTGGGGCTGAGCCCCCGGACCAGCTGCAGGTAGATCATGAACGGCAGCGCGAAGGAGGTGACCATGAGCCCGACCATGCTGATCGCCGCGTTGCCCAGCGAGAAGTTCCGGTCCGAGAACAGGCCGAGCGGGATGAGCGGCTCGCTCGGCGTCAGGCGCTGCCACACCACGAACGCGATCATGAGCACGACGCCGGCCACGATGATCTGCACGACCGTCACCGGCCCCCAGATCGCCCCCCACGCGTGCCCGTGCCCCTCCTGGATGCCGAAGATGATCCCGAACATCCCGAGCGCGCTGAGCAGCACGCTGACGACGTCGATCCGGTGCGCGTGCCGCGACAGGGCCGGCACCTTCTGCCACGCCCGCACGAAGGCGAACACGCCCACCGGGATGTTGACGAAGAAGATCCACTCCCACCCGAGGTTGTCCACCAGCAGGCCGCCGGCGATGGGCCCCACCAGCGTCGCGACGCCGGCCACCGCGCCCCACACGCCCATGGCGGGACCGCGCCGGTCCGGCGGGAACAGGCGGGTGATCACGGCCATGGTCTGCGGCGTCATGACGGCGGCCCCGAGGCCCTGCAGGATGCGCGCAATGATGAGCACCTCGATGCTGGGCGCGAACCCGCACCACAGCGACGCCAGCGTGAAGACCGTCAGCCCCAGCAGGTAGAGGTTGCGGGGACCGAAGCGGTCCCCGAGCCGGCCGGTGATGAGCAGCGGGACGGCGTAGGCCAGCAGGTAGGCGCTGGTCACCCACACCACCTGGTTGATGTCCGCCCCGAAGCTGCGCATGATGGCGGGCATCGCCGTCGAGACGATGGTGGTGTCGACCAGGATCATGAAGAACCCGATCACGATGGCCCAGAGGGCGCCCCAGGCCGCACGGTCCGAGACGTCCTCGCCCCGCCGGTCGGACCGGGGCTCCTCGACCGGCCGGGCGCCGCCGCGCCGCTCTCCCCGGGGCTGCTTCGATGTGCTCACGTCACGACTTCTTTCACTCATTGAATAGCGCCACAATACGTCTAATCGCGGGTCGGGTGGTGACGCCCTTCGCGAAACCGCGGACTCGACAGTAGTCACATGTCTCGACGAATGGTCAACACAGCCCCGGCACAGGCCCGTGCAGTAACCTTTAACCCATGTCTTCCCGCCGGGACCCCAGCGCCCCTCCGCCACCCCGGACAGGCGTTCACAGTCTCGTCTGGGCGATCGGGGCTTTCGGCCTGCTCATCGTGCTGGCCCTCGTGCCGTCGCTGGTCGGGGACGCCCGGTTCGAGGTCGAGGACGCCGCACACCAGGAGGATCAGATGCTGCAGGGAATGCCCGCCGGCGAGGACTACCCGGACTGCTCGGAATACGGCCTGGCGGAGGACGACCCCCGCTCCGAGCCGAAGCCCCTCTACGTCAGCGCCCCCTCGGGATCCCCGCACGCCCCGACCGTGGACGGCGTCAACCTGGACCAGCACTTCAGCTCCGGCGGCATGAGCGGCCGGTACCACGTCTTCGCCCGCGACATCGACTACAGCAAGCCGGTGGGCCTGGTGGTGCGCCTGCACGGCGACGGCGCCGAGGAGTACGCGAAGCCCTGGGGGATGCTCAACTGCATGGCCCAGGTCGCCGCCTCCTACAACGCGATCCTGGTGGTCCCGCTGACGCCGGACCCCGCCAAGGACCTCACCTGGTGGAAGGAGATGGACGAGAACCAGCCCTGGCTCATGGACCTCGTCCAGCGGCAGCTGCCCGGGACCTATCCGATCGACCCGAGCCGCGTGTGGTGGATGGGGTACTCCGGCGGGGCGGAGATGCTGAGCTACGGCGTCGTGCCCGACCACCTCGACGCCGTGACGGGCGGGGCGATCATGGTCGGCGGCGGCGGCGCCCCCCGGTACGCCTCGGTCAAGCCCTCCGCCGAGCAGGCGCAGGACACCCGCCTGTACTGGCTGGTGGGCGCCCAGGACGACGGCACCGACCCGCGTGAGCCCTTCGACGCCCGCACCGCCGCGGTCGAGGGGAGCGCCTGGTACGAGCGGGTCGGCTTCGCCGGGGTGCGCCTGAACATCCTGAACGGGCGGGACCATCTGAACGTCCCGCAGGTCAGTCTCCTGGACCAGATCCTCTCCGCGCACGCGCGCTGATTTATTCCCCCTCTGGACCGGTCCAATTTGTGGGGCGGGCCGCTTTCTCCCCCGGAATGACGGGCTTCACAGCGGTTTCAAAAAATACTCGAGGGTCAACTTCGTAGTACGCGCAGGTCTCTCCAAGATGGGTAGTAACCCCGGCCGGGGCGCTCGATTCCACCGGCCGATCTGCCCCGCTCATGTGTCCTCGGAGAGATCGTATGAACCCGCAATCCCGTACCCCGGCGCCCGATCCTTCGTCCCCACGCACTGAGGACGACCCGCAGCTCGCGATCTACGGCGTGGAGACGCCGCCCAGGCCGCGCACGCTCATCGACATCGTCGAGTCGACCATCGACTCCCACCCCGACGCCGTGGCGCTGGAGGACGACACCGACGAGATCACCTACTCCGAGCTGAGCGAGCTCGTCGAGTCGCAGCGCCAGCGCCTGTGGGACCTCGGCATCGGCCGCGGCGACCGCGTCGGCATCCGCGTCCCCTCGGGCACCACCGACCTCTACGTGGCGATCCTCGCGACCCTCTTCGCGGGCGCGGCCTACGTCCCGGTCGACTTCGACGACCCCGACTCGCGCGCGGACACCGTCTGGCGCGAGGCCAACGTGGCCGCCGTCTTCGGCGCGAACCTCGAGATCACCCAGCGCCTCGCGCAGAACAGCGACGACCTCTCCGAGCCCGGGCTGTCCGACGACGCGTGGATCATCTTCACCTCCGGGTCCACCGGCACCCCCAAGGGCGTCGCGGTCTCGCACCGCTCGGCGGCGGCCCTGGTCGACGCCGAGGCCCGGATGTACCTCGTCGACCGCCCGCTCGGCCCCGGGGACCGCGTCATGGCCGGCCTCTCGGTCGCCTTCGACGCCTCCTGCGAGGAGATGTGGCTGGCGTGGCGCTACGGCGCGGCCCTGGTCGCGGCCCCGCGCTCGATCGTCCGCTCGGGCCCCGACCTGGGCGACTGGATCATGGAGCGGGACATCACCGCCGTGTCCACCGTGCCGACCCTCGCCTCCCTGTGGCCCGCCGAGGCCATGGAGGCCGTGCGCCTGCTGATCTTCGGCGGCGAGGCCTGCCCGCTGGACCTCGTGGCCCGCCTGGCCCACCCCGGCCGCGAGGTCTGGAACACCTACGGCCCCACCGAGGCCACCGTGATCGCCACCGGTCACCGGATGACCACCGACCCGCCCGTGCGCATCGGCCGCCCGGTGCCGGGCTGGGAGCTCGCCGTCGTCGACGCCGAGGGCCAGCCCGTGCGCTGGGGCGAGACCGGCGAGCTGATCATCGGCGGCGTCGGCCTGGGCCGCTACCTCGACCCCGCCAAGGACGCCGAGAAGTACGCGCCGCTGCCCTCCCTCGGGTGGGAGCGGGCCTACCGGACCGGCGACGTCGTGCGCGCCGAGCAGGAGGGCCTCGTCTTCGGCGGCCGCGCCGACGACCAGATCAAGCTGGGCGGGCGCCGCCTCGAGCTCGGCGAGATCGACGAGCACCTGAGCCGCATGCCCGGCGTCCACCTCGGCGCGGCCGCGCTGCACCGCACCGCGGGCGGCTCGGACGTGCTGGTGGGCTACCTCGTGGCCGAGTCGGAGGGGTCGATCGACCTCGACGTCGTCCGCAAGCAGATGTCCAAGCACCTCCCGGGCGGCATCGTCCCCAGCCTCACCGTGCTGGACGAGATGCCGATGAAGACCTCCGGCAAGGTGGACCGCGGCGCCCTGCCCTGGCCCCTGACCACCGGCAGCACCGAGTCCGCCGAGGACCTCGACCCTGACCTGGTCTGGCTCGCCGAGCTGTGGGCCCACGAGCTGGGCCCCATCCCCTTCGGCCCGGACAGCAACTTCTTCGACCTCGGCGGCGGATCCGTCCAGGTCGCCCGCCTGGTGGCCGCGCTGCGGCGCACCTACCCCTCCACCGCGATCGCCGAGATCTACGAGCACCCGACCCTGCGCGGCATGTCCGCCTACCTCGAGAGCCTCTCCGAGGTGCACGACGAGCGCCCCGTCCCGGAGGCCATCCCCAAGCTGGGCGGCGTCTTCCAAGCGGCCTTCGTCAGCATGCTCTACGTCTACAACGGCCTGCGCTACGTCCTCGGGGCGATCATCGTGGTCTGGTTCCTGGCGGTCGTGTTCAACGCCGGCTGGGTCGTCGCTCCCCCGTGGGTCCCCCTGGCCATCGGCTGGGTCGTCCTCTTCTCGATGCCCGGGCGCGTGCTGCTGACCGTGCTCGGCGTCAGGCTCCTGACGGCCGGGCTCAGACCCGGCAGATACCTGCGCGGCGGCTGGACTCACCTGCGGGTGTGGGCCGCCGACCGCCTGATCATCATCCAGCGCCTCGACCTGCTGTGGGGCACCCCGATGGCCCCCGCGGTCCACCGCATGCTGGGCACCTCCGTGGGCCGCGACGCCCACCTGCACCACCAGCCCTCCGTGACCGGCCTGGTCACCCTGGGCGACCACGTCTCGATCGAGCCCGAGGCCGACCTGAACGGCCACTGGATCGACGGCGACACCTTCATCGTCGGCGAGGTCGTGGTGGACGACGGCGCCCGTGTCGGCACCCGCTCGCTGCTCGCCCCGGGAGCCCACGTCGGCCCCCGCGCGGAGATCATCCCCGGCTCCTACGTCGAGGGCACCGTCCCGGCCGACCAGCTGTGGGGCGGCTCGCCCGCCGGACCCCGCGGCGTCGCCGGCCAGACCTGGCCCGAGGGCGAGCCCTCGGACCTCGGCGCCGGCTGGTCCTGGGGACCGGTGCGCAGCTGGGCCGCGCACGCCGCCGGCGTCGTGCTCATCGGCACCCTGCCGCTGCTGGCGATCCTGCCCGGCGCCATGCTCATCCTGCACTTCGTCCGGCCGATCCAGACCTACGAGGAGGTCTTCCCGGACCTCGCGCTGTGGACCCCCGTGTTCACGATCATCACGGCCGTCACCTGGCTGTTCCTGGTCATCGGCTGCGTCCGGCTGACCTCGAGCGTGATCGTGCCGGGCTACTTCCCGCAGACCAGCGCGGCCGGCTGGGGCGCCTGGTTCACCCACACCCTGATGCAGCGCACCCTGGTCTCGACCTACCCGATCTACGCCTCGTGCGTCACCCCGATCTTCATGCGCCTGCTGGGCGCCCGGGTCGGGAAGAACACGGAGATCTCCACCCTGGAGACCATCCCGCACCTGACCCGACTCCACGACCGGACCTTCGTGGCGGACCACGCGCTCGTCAACAACGTGCGCACCCGCGACGGCTGGATCCACATCGGGACCACGGTCATCGGCGAGGGAGCCTTCGTCGGCAACTCCGCCATCGTGGGCCCCGACCGGGACCTGCCCGCGGGCTCGCTGATCGCGGTCCTCTCCTCGACCCCGTACCAGCCCGCCCTCGGCTCGTCGTGGCTGGGACGCAAGGCCAAGTCCATCCCGCGCATCAAGGTCGAGGCCGACGCCGCGAAGACCTTCAGCCCCGCCCTGCGGCTCAAGGTCGCCCGCGCCCTGGTCGAGTCGTGCCGCATCCTCCCGGCGATCATCGCCGCGTGGCTGGACCTGATCATCGTCTACGCGCTGACCAGCATCTACATGCAGGCCGGCGACCACCTGCTGGGCATCGCGCACGCGGCCCTCTGGTCGGGGCCGGTGGTGCTGGCGGCCGGCATCGTGGCCTCGCTGATCCCGGTGGCCGCGAAGTGGGCGCTGATCGGCGTCTTCCGCCACGGCGACCGCCCGCTGTTCAGCACCTTCGTGTGGCGCAGCGAGCTCGCCGACTCCTTCGCCGAGTCGCTCGCCGTCCCGAGCCTCGTCCGCCTGGGCCTCGGCTCCCCGCTCTACAACGTGTGGGCCCGCCTGATGGGCTCGAAGATCGGGAAGAACGTGTGGTGCGAGACCTGGTGGCTGCCGGAGTTCGACCTCATCACGGTCGAGGACCGCGCCACGGTCAACCGCGGCACGGTGCTCCAGACCCACCTGTTCCACGACCGGGTCATGGGCATGGAGACCGTCCGCCTCGGCGCCGGGGCGACCCTGGGGCCCAACAGCTTCATGCTCCCCGGCTCGGCCGTCGGCGACCGCACCACGGTGCGGCCCGGCTCCATGGTCCTGCGCCAGGAGGAGGTCCCCTCCGACGGCGTGTGGGGCGGCAACCCCGTGCAGCACCTCGAGGCGTCCGAGGTGGACGAGCGCGTCGTCGTCGACGACCGCGGGCTCGACCTCCCCTGGGCCGCCCACCCCTCCACATCCGCTCCGCGCAGTGAGGAATCCGTACGATGAACGCCCCCCAGAATCAGCCCCTCGAGATCCCGGAGGGGAACCTGGCCCCGGGGGAACGCCCGATGCCGGGCCCCCGCCCGCCGCGCGCGGTGTGGACGGCCGACCCCGAGCTCACCCGCGCGGAGAGCACCAGCGACCCCAGCAGCCCGTGGGAGCCGGATCCCTCGACCTCCGGCATCCCCGTGGTCCGCCGCGGCCGGCACAAGACCTCGCGCGGGACCGGCGTGTACCGGATCCAGAGCCGGGACGGCCGCAAGACCGCCCGGCGCACGGTGGGGATCGACGCCGCCCGGGGACTGGCCATGATCGGCATGGTCGCCGTGCACACCCTGCCCGCGCTCAACCCCGACACGGGCGAGCCGACCTGGGTCTGGCGGGTGGCCGCCGGCCACGCCTCCGCGCTCTTCGCGCTGCTGGCGGGCGTGAGCCTGGCGTTCCTGACCGGCAGCCGCAAGCGGGACACCGGCCGCAGCCGGCTGAGGTCCCGGGTCTCGCTGACCGTGCGGGCCCTGGTCCTGCTGCTCTTCGGCCTGAGCCTGAACCTGCTGCCGATCCCGGTCTTCGACATCCTGCCGTACTACGGCCTGATGTTCCTGCTGGCCATCCCGTTCACGCTCCTGAGCAACCGGGCCAACCTCGTCGCGGCGGGCGCCTTCGCGGTGATCGCGCCGTTCCTGATGCAGCTGTCGCTGGCCAACTTCGACTACACGCCGTACTTCAACGCGGACATCGTCGACTTCGCGCTGGACCCGGTGAACGTGTTCGTCGACCTGCTGCTGACCGGTCACTACCCCGCGATCACATGGATGACGTTCATCTGCCTGGGGCTCGCCCTCGGCCGGATGCCGCTGAACCGCGAGCGCGTGCAGATCGCGCTGGTGACGATGGGCGCCGTCGTCGCCGGCCTCGCCGTGGGGCTGTCCAATCTGCTGCTGTACCGCGCCGGCGGGATGCAGGCCATCCTGGCCGCCAACCCTGACATGTCGGCCACCGACGTGCGCTGGATCGTCAAGCTGGGCCCGGACCCGATCCTGCCGCCCACCACCAACTGGTGGCTCGTGATCGACGGCCCACACACCAACACCCCCTTCGCGCTGGCCTACAGCGCGGGGCTGGCCATGGTCGCGCTCGGCGGGTTCCTGCTGCTGAGCCGGACGGCGGGCCGGTGGCTGGCCCCGATCGCGGCGATCGGCACGATGACGCTCACCCTGTACACCCTGCACATGCTGTTCCTGGCGACCGTCGACACGGCGCAGCGCCCCGGCTTCTGGTTCTTCATCCAGGTCGCGGTCGCGGCCCTCGTCGCCACGGCGTGGATGAAGGCGCTGGGCCGGGGCCCGCTGGAGACGCTCGTGCGGATCGTGTGCCGCCGCGTGAGCCGGCTGATCATCCCGCCGGACCCGGAGCGCGACGCCGCCCCCGCGACCGCCCCGGTCCCCGTCGTCGCGCCGCCGGGCGGCTCGGGGAGCTCCCGCGCCGGGGGATGACACCGCGGCGGGGCGGGCCGCCGGGCTCGCCCCGAAGAAGACTCAGGGCCCGCACGGTTGAGACCGTGCGGGCCCTGAGGCGTTCTTGTCACGAGGTGCACCGGCCGGGGCGATGCCGCTCCGGCCGGTGCGCTGCGTGCCCCCGAGTGGATTCGAACCACCGACACCGGCTTTAGGAGAGCCGTGCTCTATCCCCTGAGCTACGAGGGCGCACCGGTCCAGTGTACCGGGTTCGCGGAGCCCTGTCCCCTCGCGGGACGGCCCTCCCCCGGCCTGCCGCTCGCGCGCCGTCGTGCCAGACTGGGGGCATGACCCTCCTGATCGACCCGCCGCTGTGGCCCGCCCACGGCACCCTGTTCTCCCACCTGGTCTCCGAGACCGACCTGGACGAGCTCCACGCGGCGGCGGAGCGGATCGGGCTGAGCCCGAGGGCGTTCGACCGGGACCACTACGACGTCCCCGAGCACCTCCACCGCGCCGCCGTCGACGCCGGCGCCCTGGCGGTCTCGGCCGGAGAGCTCACCCGCCGGCTGCGGGCCAGCGGCCTGCGCGTTCCCGCCAGGGAGCGTCCCCGCCGCATCAGGAACCGGTTGCTGCGCGCGTGGGAGCGCACCCTGCCCGGGCATCCCGGGCTCGGGCGCCGGGTCCTGGACTCCTGGGACGGGCCGGGCCGGCATTACCACACGAGCGTCCACCTGGCGGAGGTGCTGGAGCGCCTGGACGCCCTCGCGCCGCCGGGCTCCCTCGACGCCGGCGAGGACGGGATCCTGCGGCTCGCGGCCTGGTACCACGACGTCGTCTACGAGGGGTCTCCGGGCGCGGACGAGCGGCTCAGCGCCGAGCGGTGCGTCGCGGACCTGACCGGGGTTCTCCCCGACCGGGAGCTCGCCCGCGTCGTCGCGCTCATCCGGGCGACCGCCGACCACGCGGCGTCGGACGCGGAGCCGCTGTGGCCGATCTTCCACGACGCCGACCTGGGGATCCTGGCCGCCGCCCCGGACCGCTACCGCCGCTACGCCCGGGACGTGCGCCGCGAGTACGCGCACGTCCCCGAGCGGGTCTTCCGCACGGAGCGCGCAGCCGTCCTCAGGCGCCTGCGGGCGGGCGCTCCGCTCTACCTCACCGGGGCCGCGCGCGCGTGGGAGTCCGCGGCCAGGGGCAACCTGGACGCGGAGATCGCGGAGCTGGAGGAGGGCTGAGGCGCACGCCGGCCCGGCTCAGCCCCGCCCGGAGGGGAGCCCGATCAGGCGTCCTGCCGCCGCCGCTTCCGCCGCGAGCGGTGCACGAGCGTCGAGACCACGAGCCCGAGGATGATGCCGATCGCCCCGGCGATGGACACCCACATCGCGGGGTTGCCCCACGGGATCGAGAGCAGCAGCCCGATGACGATCCCCGGCACGGCGCCGGCCACCATGCCGATGGCCATGGTTTTGAACTCCTGATCGCTGCGGGACTCCGGGGGCTCGAACTGAATAGTCATGACCCCATGATATCGAGGCCGCCGCACGCCGCGCACCGGCGCCGGACCCCGCAGACGCGAAAACGACCCCCGCTGGCCGTCGGGGGTCGTTTCCTTGAGTCTATCGCCCGGGCGTCACCGGCGTTCCGTCATGACGGAACGTGACGAGGCCCGGAGGATAGAGGTCTGCGCCGTGAGGCGATCAGCGGTCCACGCTGATGTACACCGGCGACGAGGCCGCCGGGAGGTTGGCGCTGAACTGGGCGGTGGTGCCGCCCTCCCAGCCGCCGTGGATGGCCTGGCCGTTGCCGATGTAGACAGCGATGTGCGACTGGCCGAAGCCGTTGGAGGCGTAGTAGATGAGGTCGCCGGGCTTGGCCTCGCCCGCGGAGACCGTGTGGCCCAGCTGCTGGTAGTCGGCCGGCCAGCCGTGGAAGTTGATGCCGACGGAGCGCAGGGCGTTGCTGACCAGGGCGGTGCAGTCCTGCTGCACGCCGATCTGCGACTTCGCGGCGGCCACCACGGCGTCGCCGTTGTAGGAGCCCGAGGACTGGGCCGCGGGCGCGCTCTGGGCGGCGGGCGCGGCCGGGGCCTCGGCGGCCGGGGCGGGCTCGGCCGCGGGGGCCTCGTAGGAGACGGTCTCGACGCTGGTCTGGGGGGCCAGCT
Organism: Rothia santali; assembly: GCF_024199905.1. Classification (GTDB taxonomy): domain Bacteria; phylum Actinomycetota; class Actinomycetes; order Actinomycetales; family Micrococcaceae; genus Rothia; species Rothia santali. The sequence goes on along the minus strand of NZ_JANAFB010000025.1, from coordinate 10,542 downwards.
CGTCGGAGGAGGCGATTTCGTTCACGACAGGGGCCGGGGCCTGCTCGGCAGCGGCCGGGGCGGGGGCCTCCTCGGCCGGAGCCGGGGTCTCCTCGGCCGGGGCGGGAGCCTCCTCCGCGGCCGGCTCGGCGGGAGCGGCCTCGACGACGGGCTCAGCGGCCGGGGCCTGCTCGGCCGGGGCCTCCTGGACCGGGGCCTGCTCGGCGGCGGCCAGCTCGGCGGCGATCCGGTCCACCTCGGCCTGGTCCGCGGCAGCCTGGTCCGCGGCAGCCTGCTCGGCGGCGGACTGGTCCGCGGCGGCGCGCTCCTCGAGGATCTGGGCGTGGGTCTTGGGCGCGACGGCGGGACGGGCCAGCAGCTCCGGCGCCTCGCCGATCGCGTGGTGGTACCCGGAGAGGATCGGGTCGGCGCTGACGTGGGAGACGGGCTCGGCCTCGGGGGCGGCGTTGGCCCCCTGGGCCAGCGCGATCCCGCCGATCATCAGGCCGGAGATGGTCAGCACGCCGGCGGCGCGCGCGGAGTTCTTGGACAGGGTGGTGGACGAAGCCATGAGAATTCCTCGTGAGGTGCGGTGCGCGGCCCTCGGCCTCGGCGGCGGGGCTCGGCGTCACGGTGCGTGAAAACGTTCGGGGCCATGTGGCCGGCTCCGGCGGGGGACCCACCGGAGGGTGCGCAGGCGAAGACGCATGCGAGTGGATGCGCAAAGAGGGGGTGCCCGGGCTTCCCCTCCCGGGCACCCCCTCTAGCGCGTCAGCAGATGAGTGCTGGCGATCCCTTAGAAGGCGGTGTAGTAACCGTCCACGGGCATCGCGCCGCCGCCGTCGACGGCGGTCTTCTGCGTGCCCTGCGAGGGGTTCAGCGCGGAGATCATCTGGCCGTCGCCGACGTAGATGCCCACGTGCTCGTAGCCGTTGGTGAAGACGATGTCGCCCGGCTGCGGGGTGGAGGTCGGCTTGACCTCGCCCTTCATGGCGTGGGTGTAGGCGGTCAGGTTGATGCCCGACTTGGCGAACACGTTGGAGACGAAGCCGGAGCAGTCCCAGGCGCCGTCGGCGCTGCCGCCCCAGACGTAGGAGCCGCCGATGCCGGCCTCGGCCGCGGCGACGATCGCGGCGCGGTCGCCGGAGGCCGGGGTGGAGGAACCGGTGGACTGGGTGGTGATGCCCGAGTCGTCCTGGGCGGGGGCGGCGGCAGCGGCCGGGGCCTGCTCCACGTAGCCGGCGTTCTCGAAGGCCTGCTGGAAGCCGTAGTCGGTGCCGCCCTGGTAGCCCTGGTAGGTGTAGGTGGCGGTGGCGTCGTACGAGGTGGTCTCGTAGGAGGCGACCGAGGGGGTGGTGCTCTGCGGAGCGGTGGTGGGAACCGCGGTGCCGGCGAAGGCGTTGGCGGGGGCCACGGAGCCGACGAGGACGGCGGCCGCACCCGCGGCGATTCCGGTGTTGCGCAGGGTGTTGGACTTGGTAGCTGCGCGGTGACGAGCGGTGCTCTTAGCCATAGAAGTATTCCTCCCTTTTGCCTACGAGGTGAGCTGTCGGATTCGGATGGGAGACACCCGGTCGCTGGGTGAGCGACTTAACCCCTAGGGCCCTGTAGTCAGGAACCCGCATGTGGTTCCCCCGTCTCTGCCAAAAGACATGTTGCGTAGTTGACCCCGGGCGGCGGCAGAGCTAGGCGCTCCGTCCGGGGTGTGCCGTTCGACCAGTCATCGGCACGACCACGAGCGTACACACACCTCTCCCCGATTGTCACGTTTTGATCACGAAGACATCTGATCTGCACCCCTTCGGCGCCCGGCTCGCCCCGACAGTGGGTGGAACACCTTACTCTCAGAACACCGAAAAATCGCGCCCGACTAGTGGAAACAGGCCTCGGAGGCGCCGAATGGGGAGACCGCCCCAGTCAACAAAATTTTCGCTGTGGAGTACCTCACAAGGGGTGAGGCGGTGCGAAAGTGGGTCGATTGACCGTCAAAATCGGTCCTGTGGACGCTTTCGACAGCACCGAAGGTCACGAAAAGATCACGAATGCCGGGCCAAGAACGTGCCCCTCGTCACCGCACCGTGACGTCCACATGTTTTTCGGCGGGCCCCAGGGCCCCGCCCGTCTCGCGCAGGTAGCAGCCCGCGCAGAGGGACTCGTAGGTGACCGACTCGCCGTCGATCGCCACTTGCTCGCCGTCGAAGACGAAGTGGTCCCCCACCCGGCGCCCGTTGAACAGGGCCTTGCTGCCGCACCGGCAGATGGTCTTGAGCTCCTCGAGGGAGTGGGCGACCTCCAGCAGGCGCGCGGAGCCCGGGAAGGCCCGGGTCTGGAAGTCGGTGCGGATGCCGTAGGCGAGGACCGGCACCCGGTCCAGGACGGCGATCCGCATGAGGTCGTCCACCTGACCGGGCGGCAGGAACTGCGCCTCGTCGACCAGCAGGCACGCGACCGGGGGCAGGGACATGCCCAGCCCCAGCGCGCCCTCCTCGCCGCTCGCGTGGCGCGCGAAGACCGCGCGGGCGTCGTCGTCATGGTCCAGCAGGAAGCTCACCTCGCGGGCGACGCCGAGGCGCGAGACGATCCTCGACTCCCCCTTGGTGTCCACCCGCGGCTTCGCGAGCAGCACCCGCTGACCGCGCTCCTCGTAGTTGTACGCGGCCTGAAGCAGGGCCGTCGACTTGCCGGAGTTCATCGCCCCGTAGCGGAAGTACAGCTTGGCCAAGCGCGACCTCTACGAGCCGCGCTTGACCACGATGTGCCACGCGGTGTCCAGGTCGATGCTGACCCCGCGTTCCGCCCCCTCGGCGCGCAGCACGACGGCGTCGTCCCGGCGCTCGATCCGGACCGGGGCGCCGGGCACGATCCCGGCCTGGCTGAGCTCGTACATGAACTCGACGTCCTTCTGCACCACCTCCGGGAAGCGGGCGAGCACGAACGGGTCCTCGACCCCGGCATCCTGCGCGGCGATGAACAGGGTCACGGTCTTGGGGTCGTCCCGCTCGCTGCTGATGCCCAGCGTCTCGAGACCGGGGATCGCGTTGCCGTAGGGGGAGAACTTGGGCGAGTTGAGCAGCTCGACGAGCCGGCGCTCCACGCGCTCGCTCATCACGTGCTCCCAGCGGCAGGCCTCCTCGTGGACGTGGGCGATGTCCAGCCCGACGACGTCGGCCAGCAGCCGCTCGGCCAGCCGGTGCTTGCGCATCACCGAGATCGCCTTCTCGCGGCCCTCGTCGGTGAGGGCCAGGGAGCGGTCGGTCTCGAGGTGGACGAGCCCGTGCCGCTCCATGCGCCCGACCGTCTGCGAGACGGTCGGCCCCGAGTGGTCCAGCCGCTCCGCGATCCGGGCCCGCATCGGGGTGATGCCCTCCTCCTCGAGCTCGAGGATGGTGCGCAGGTACATCTCAGTCGTGTCGATGAGGTCAGTCATCTGCCGAACCCGCCTTCCGGGGGAGTCTTCTGCCAGTGTGGGTGCCCTATCCATCCTATAAGGCGCGCCCTCCTCAGAGGGCACCGCGGCGGCCCCCTTCGCCGCGAGCCGAGCGTGGCGCTGCGATCCCGCGCCCGAGGGGAGCACAATGGGAGGGCAAGCGCGCCCCGGCCGACGGCCCGGGCCTCCAGCGAACGACACGAGGACGACAAGCATCGTGACCGAATCCGTGACCATTCCCTCCGATCTCCTCCCCGCGGACGGACGCTTCGGCGCCGGCCCCTCCAAGGTCCGACCGGCGCAGGCGGAGGCGGTGTCCCGCGCCGCGGCCACCCTCATGGGCACCTCCCACCGCCAGGCGCCCGTGAAGGACCTCGTGGGCAGGGTGCGCGAGGGACTCGCCCAGCTCTTCGACCTCCCCGACGGCTACGAGGTGATCCTCGGCAACGGCGGCGCGACCTCCTTCTGGGACTCGGCCGCCTTCGGCCTCGTCCGGAACAAGGCCGCGCACCTCAGCTTCGGCGAGTTCGGCTCCAAGTTCGCCCAGGCCACCGACAAGGCGCCCTTCCTCGAGGCCTCGGAGGTCATCGCCTCCGAGCCGGGCACCCGCCCGCAGATCCGGGCCGTCGAGGGCGCGGACGTCTACGCCTGGCCGCAGAACGAGACCTCGACCGGCGTCGCGGCCCCCGTGCGGCGGCCGGAGGGCATCGCCGAGGACGCGCTGGTCCTGGTGGACGCCACGAGCGCGGCGGGCGGCATGGCCGTGGACGCCGGCGAGGCCGACGTCTACTACTTCTCCCCGCAGAAGAACTTCGCCTCCGACGGGGGCCTGTGGCTCGCGCTGTTCTCCCCCCGGGCGCTGGCGCGGGTCGAGGAGATCGCCGCCTCGGGCCGGTGGATCCCGGACTCGCTGAGCCTCGCGACCGCCGTCGAGAACTCGCGCAAGAACCAGACCTACAACACCCCGTCGGTCGCCAACCTGCTCATGCTCGAGGACCAGGTCTCCTGGCTCAACTCCCACGGCGGGCTGGACTGGGCCGCGGCGCGCACCCGCGAGTCCTCGGACGCGGTGTACGCCTGGGCGGAGGAGCGGGAGTTCGCCGCGCCGTTCGTCGCCCGCGCGGAGGACCGCTCCACCGTGATCACCACCGTGGACTTCGACGACGCCGTGGACGCGTCCCGCATCGCGAAGATCCTGCGCGCGCACGGCGTCGTCGACGTCGAGCCCTACCGCAAGCTCGGCCGGAACCAGCTGCGCATCGCCACCTTCGTGGCCATCGAGCCCGACGACGTCCGGGCTCTGCTGCGCTGCATCGACCACGTGGTCGGCGAGCTCTAGGACCGCTGCGGGCCGGCCGGGCCGCCCGGGCGATCCTTCCGTCCGGGCGGTTCGGCCGGACGACCCGGCCGGGAGGACACGGGCCGGTCCGCGGCCGTCAGCGCGGCTCCTGCGTCTCCATCGCCGCCGTGACCGGGCCCGGCCCGCCCGGGCCGTGGGCGCCGTGCTCGATCCTCCAGAACCCGCGCCGCGAGCGGTCGAAGCTCAGCCGCAGCCGCTCGTGCCGCCAGTACCACACGACGCCGATCAGGGCCGCCGAGAGCCCGGCCGCCACCGCGACGCCGAGGCCCCAGCGCGCGCCCCACGCGTCGTTGGCCAGGCCCACGAGCGGGGCGCCGATCGGGGTGCCGCCCATCAGCACGGCCATGTAGATGCTCATGACGCGGCCCCGCATGATCGGCGCCGTCGTGATCTGGATGTAGGCGTTGGCCGAGGTCATGATGGTCAGCGCACTCAGGCCCATCGGCACCAGCGCCACGGCGAACACCACGACGTCGGGGGACAGCGCGCCGAGGAGGCTGGCCAGCCCGAAGACGCACGCGCCCCCGAAGATCAGCCGCATCCTGGGCCGCTCGCGGTGCGCGGCCAGCAGGGTGCCGATCACCGAGCCGACCGCCAGGATCGAGCTCAGGAAGCCGAACTGGTCCGCGCCGTAGCCGAACTCGGTGGTGGCCATCGCCGCGATGTTGATCGCCGAGTTCAGCCCGAACGTGCCGATGAGGAACACCCCGGCCATGATCACGGCCAGGTCGGGGCGGCTGCGGATGTAGGCGACGCCGTCGCGCATCCGCGACTCGCCGCGGGCGGCCCGCGGGATGTCCCGCAGCCGCTCGCGCTTGATGAGGGCGATCGCCAGGAGCATGGCGGCGAAGGTCGCGGTGTTGATGAGGAAGACCGGCCCCGAGCCGACCGCGGCGACCAGCACGCCGGCGACCGCCGGGCCGATCAGCCGGGCGGAGTTGAACGACATCGAGTTCAGGGCCACGGCGTTGGGCAGGTCCCGCTCCCCCACCAGGTTGGAGACGAAGGTCTGCCGCACGGGGCCGTCAAGCGCCGTGACCACGCCGAGGGCGAGCGCGAAGAGGTAGACGTGCCACAGCTGCGCGGCCCCGGAGAGCACCAGGGCGCCCAGGCCCGCGGCCAGCACCGCCATCGCGCTCTGCGTGACGTAGAGCAGCTTGCGGCGGTCCAGGCGGTCGGCCAGGAGGCCCACGTAGGGGGCGAGCACGATCTGCGGGACGAACTGCAGGGCCATGACGATGCCCATGGCGGTGGAGTCGTGGTGGGAGAGGTCGTCGAAGACGAGCCAGTCCTGGGCGATCCGCTGCATCCAGGTCCCGATGTTCGAGATCAGGGCTCCCGCGAACCAGATGCGGTAGTTCGGGACGCGGAGGGACCTGAAGGTCCCGCGTCCCGCAGTGTCGGCGGGTTCCCGTCGTGCTCGGCGCGCGCTCGTGGCGGTTACATCTCCTCGGGTCGTGGCCCCGGGCGCTCGCGGGCGCGCGGGGCCGTCGTGTGGTCAGGCGGTGCGGGGGTCCTCCGCAGCGTCCGGTGCCGCGGGGGCGTCGTTCGCGGCGTCTGCGGGGCCGCCGCTCCCGCGGCCGGCGGGCTCCTCGTCCCCGGCCTCGACGGAGGTCTCCGAGGCGTCAGCGGAGGCGTCGTCCTCTGCGTCGGCGGCGGTGTCCGCGACGTCGACGGCGGTGTCGCCGGCGTCGGGGGCCGCGCCCTCGGCGTCGTCGGACTCGGCCGCGCCGTCCTCGCCGTCCTCCGGAGCATCGTCCTCGTGGAGCTCCTCCGGGCGGACGCGGTCGGCCCACGGGACCCAGGCGGGCGTGAGCAGCGCGTCGTCGCCGGGCAGCAGCCCGGTCTCGCACACGGTGACCGCCTTGGAGCGCGGGGCCCTGGCGATGGTCGAGTACCAGAACCAGCCCCGGTACCCCGGCAGGAGGCACTCGAAGAGGTGGGTGAGGAGGCGATCCTCCTCGACGCGGACCCGGTGCTCGGTCCCGACCGACGCGGCGTCGGCGACCTCCAGGATGCCCTGCCGGGCGGCCTCCACGGCCTCGACCAGCACCGGATCCGGCGCGGACGAGCGGCGGCGGCGCCTGACGACGGGGCCCAGGAGCGGGCGCTCGGCCGGGGTCACGTCCGTTTCGCTGTCGTTCATGAGTTCTCCTCGATCCTCTCGCAAGGCCCTCAGGCGTCCAGGTTGTCGGCGACGTTGCGCAGGATGGAGGCGACCTTGCGCCCCACCGCGCGGTCCGGGTACCGGCCGTGGCGCAGGGTGTTGGAGACCCCGTCCAGCAGCTTGATCAGGTCCTCGGTGATCACGGCCATCTCGTCCGCGGGCTTGCGGTGGTTCTTCACGGACGAGGGCATGCGGTCCAGGACGCGCACCGAGAGGGCCTGCGCCCCGCGCCGGCCGTTGGCGATGCCGAACTCGAGGCGGGTCCCCGGCTTGAGGGTCGTGGTGCCTTCGGGCAGGGCCGAGGACGGCAGGAAGACCTCCTGGCCGTCCTCGGCCGTCGCGAAGCCGAACCCCTTGGCAGCGTCGTACCACTTCACTTTTCCGCTGGGCATTGCTGATCGTTCCTTTGCTTCTCGTCCCGGGGCGCTACCCCGGGGGCACTGCTCGCGTTCGCTCGCGCGAGTCCGTCGTCCCGTTCCGGGCGGGACGGGCGCCGCGTCCCTCGACCCGCGGTGATCGCGGGGATGAGCCGTCAGGCGCGAAAGTCATGTCATCCCCAATCCTACAGTCAGCCCGGCCCCGGGCGTCAGAGGCGGCCGCCGGATGCCCCGCGGCGCTCCCGGGAGGGGTACCGTGTATGGCATGAACTCCCACAACGGCACGCGCCGCCCGGCGGGGCGCTCCAAGGAATCCGCCGCCTTCACCGCCCTGTCGATCGTGGGCGGGGTGCTGGCGGCCGTCTGCGTCGTCTCCGGGGTGGCCATGCTCCTGCTCAAGGCGGCCGGCCAGGAGGTCGCCCCGCTGCTGAGCCAGATCCCGCTGCTGCTGCTCCCGGTCGCCTTCGTCCTGCTGATCGTCGCCCTGCTCATCGCGGTCCGACGCCGCCGCCTCGGCTGATCCGCCGCCTCCCGGCAGCGCATCAGCGACTCCCCTCCAAACGCCCAGCACGTGCACAGGTAACTACGTGAGGATTATCGCGTGAAGACGCATCATACTGAAGCCAAGCTCCTGGTGGTCGACGACGAGCCCAACATCCTGGAGCTCCTCGCGACCTCCCTGCGGTTCGCCGGATTCGAGGTGGTCACCGCCACCAACGGCCGCGAGGCCCTCGACAAGGCCACCGCGGAGTCGCCGGACCTCGCGGTCCTGGACGTCATGCTCCCGGACATGGACGGCTTCACGGTCACCCGCCGGATCCGCGCCACGGGCCTGCTGTTCCCCATCCTCTTCCTGACCGCCAAGGACGACACCGAGGACAAGGTCACCGGCCTCACCGTGGGCGGTGACGACTACGTGACCAAGCCCTTCAGCCTGGACGAGGTGGTCGCGCGCATCCGTGCCGTCCTGCGCCGCACCCAGGCCCTCGAGGAGGAGGACTCGCGCCTGCGCGTCGAGGACCTGGTGCTCGACGACGACGCCCACGAGGTCTACCGCGGCGACCGCGAGATCGACCTCTCCCCCACCGAGTTCAAGCTCCTGCGCTACCTGATGCTGAACCCCAACCGCGTGCTCTCCAAGGCCCAGATCCTGGACCATGTGTGGGAGTACGACTTCAACGGGGACGCCTCCATCGTCGAGTCCTACATCTCCTACCTGCGCCGCAAGATCGACAACGACAAGACCCTGCCCCCGCTGATCCACACCAAGCGGGGCGTCGGGTACCTGCTGCGCACCGCGAAGCACTGATCCCCCGGTGTCAGTCGTCACCGACCGGGTCCGCAACTCCAAGCTGGGGGCGCTCTCGCTGCGCACCCAGCTGGTCATGCTGACCGGCTTCCTCCTGACGCTGGCCATCGCCGTCACGAGCCTGGTGGCCATCACGGCCCTGCGGAGCCAGCTGGTGCAGCAGCTCGACAGCGAGATGAAGTCGAACATCTCCTCCGTGGCGCCCCGCGCCGTCCAGGGCGACTTCCCGTCCGAGGACGAGACGGGGCACTCCTACTCCGTCTTCGTCCTGGACCCAGACGGCAACGTGGTCGCCGGCTCCAACCCGGCGTCCTCGACCCCCGCCCTCAACGGCTGGACGCGCGCCAACAGCAGCAAGTACGCCGGGCAGGGCCTCTCCGTCCCGAGCGTGGAGTCCGGGTCGCAGTGGCGGATCATGCCCTACGTCTCGTCCGACAGCCCGTACACGGTCGTCCTCGCCTCCCCGCTCAGCCGCACCGACGGCGTCGTGACCCTGGTCCGGGTGCTCACGGTGACCTTCGGCCTGGCCACGCTGGCGGCCGCCCTCGCGGTCGGGTGGGTCCTGGTCACGCGCGCGTTCGAGCCCCTGGCCCGGGTCGAGCGCACCGCGGCGAGGATCGCCGCCGGGGACCTCTCGCAGCGCATCGAGCGCTACAACCCGCGCACCGAGATCGGGCAGCTGTCCATGTCGCTGAACGTGATGCTGACCCGCATCGAGGAGGCCTTCGACGCGCAGAAGCGCTCCGAGGTGAAGATGCGGCGCTTCGTGGGCGACGCCTCCCACGAGCTGCGGACCCCGCTCGCCTCGATCCGGGGCTACTCGGAGCTGTACCGGCAGGGCGCGCTGCAGACCGAGGAGGACGTCACGAAGGCCATGCACCGGATCGAGTCGGAGGCCAAGCGCATGGGCCGGCTGGTCGAGGACCTCCTGATGCTGGCCCGCCTCGACGAGCGGCGCCCCACCGAGACCACCACCGTGGACCTGCTCGAGCTGGCCAACGACGCCGCCGACGACGCCGAGGCCACCGCGCCCGAGCGCGACATCGCCGTCGTCGGCCTGGAGAGCGGCCCCGCGCTGCCCGCGGCCGTCACCGGCGACGAGGCGCGGCTGCGGCAGGTGCTGGCCAACCTGGTGACCAACGCCCTGCGGTACACCCCGGAGGGGACGCCGATCGAGCTGGCGGTCGGCGTCGAGCCCGGGATCGACGGGTCCTTCGTCTCCGTCCTCAAGGTCGTGGACCACGGTCCCGGGATCCAGGGCGAGGACGCCGAGCGGGTCTTCCAGCGCTTCTACCGCGCCGACTCTTCGCGGACCCGGGAGACCGGCGGCACCGGGCTCGGACTGGCGATCGTCGCGGCGATCGTCGAGCAGCACAACGGGACGGTGCGCGTGGAGCAGACCCGGGGCGGCGGCGCGACCATGGTGCTCCGCCTGCCCCAGACGATCGACCGCGACGGCGCCAAGCACAATCCCCACACCGGGGAGATCAGGGAGTGACGCCGGGCCCGCGGCTCAGGCCGTGGGGGTGTCCTGCCGGTGGGCGAGGACCCAGCCGTCCTCCTCGGCGCGCCAGAGGCTCGTCCGCAGCGCCTGGCCGCGCCGGGTCTCGATCCTGCTGACCACGACGCCGGCCCGCTCCCCCACGCGCTCGACGCGCACGACCTCCGACGCGCCGTCGAGCGCGAAGGCCCGCTCCGGGTAGCGCAGGGCCGTGGCCCGGTCGGCGAGGCGCCCGCGCCAGGTGACCCAGGTCAGCTCGGGGGCCACGAGGCGCGCGATGCGCCCGGCGTCGGTGTAGACCTCGGCCTCGGCCAGGCGCGCCTCCAGAGCGGGAAGCCGGTCGACGTCGGGGAGCCGCTGCCCGGCGGGGGGCGGCTCGGAGGCCGGGGGGCCGCCCCGGGCGGGCCCGTATAGCCAGCCGG
>NZ_JANAFB010000024.1 GCF_024199905.1 Rothia santali | reverse complement strand
GGAGGAGGTCGCGGCGGCGTCGGCCCCGGCGGCCGAGGACGCACCGGGGCGTGCCCGGGTCTCTCGGCGGCTGGCCGACGGCCGGCACCTGGAGGGCCTGGACGGCCTGGTGATCGCCACCTCGACCGCGAGCCACCCCGGCCTGGTCCGCGAGGCGGTGGCCGCCGGCGTGCCGCTGCTGGTGGAGAAGCCCCTGGCGCTGGAGCTCGAGGAGCAGGACGCGCTGGTCGCCGAGCTGGAGGCCTCGCCGGTGCCGATCATGATGGCCTACCACCGCCGCTACGACCCCGCCTACCGGGACCTGCGCGAGCGGGTGCGGACCGGGGAGATGGGCCGGATCCGGCTCGTCCACGCCGTGAGCCACGACCACCACCACGTGACGGCCGACTACATCGGGCCCTCGGGCGGAATCTGGCGCGACCTGGTCATCCACGACCTCGACACCGTGCCGTGGCTGCTGGGCGAGGAGGTGGAGGCCGTCTACGCGACCGGGACCGCGATCGACGAGCCGGCCTACGCCGAGCACGGCGACCTCGACACCGCGACCGCGATCCTCTCCTTCCGCTCGGGCGCGCAGGCGGTGATCAGCGCGGCCCGCAACATCGCGGCCGGGCACGACGTGCGCACCGAGGTCTACGGCAGCGACGGCGCCTACGCCACGGGCCTGGACGGGCTGACGCCGGTGGTCTCCACGGAGCCCGGGACGCAGCCGCCCGCCCAGACCCACGAGGAGTTCACCGATCGCTTCGCCCGGGCCTTCCGCGCCGAGGCGGACCACTTCGTGAGCATGCTCCGGGGCGAGGCGGAGAGCCTGACCCCGCCGGCTCAGTGCGCCGGCGCGCTGCGGCTGGCCCTGGCGGCCGAGGAGTCGGTGCGGACGGGGGCGCCCGTGCGGGGCTGAGAAGCCCGCCTCCGCGCGCCCCCGGCGGCCCCCACGGCCGGTGCCGCGAGGGCCCCGGCGTCGGCGGGTGCGGTGGTGCTGGCGGCGGGAGTGCTCGATGGCGTCCTGGGCCTCGCCCAGGGTGCCGTAGTCGCCCAGGTGCTGGCCGTACTGGCCGTGCAGCGAGCAGTGGGTGTCGGTGGTGGTGATGTATCCGGCGAACTCCCCGTCGCGGGTGCCGGAGTAGACGGTGTAGTCGGCCTGGTGCCAGACGACCTCGGAGGTCGCGGGCGCGTTCGTGTTCATGGGTATCTCTGGGACTTCTGTTCGTGCATTGCACGGTGCGCCCCTCGTCGGGCGTCGCGTGCTGGTGTCAGTGCGAGGCGGAAACCTCCACCGTTCACGCGATGGGGAAGACGTCGCCTCGGGCCGCGGCAGGATCCAGGACGGTTCGCCGTCGGATCGGCCATGCTAGCCAAAGCAGCCTCCACGGTAGCACGGCAGGGCCCGCGTGCCTAGGGGTTCGGGAAGGAAAGCGACCGACACCGGGGCTCGCGCGGGGATGGCGCGCGTGAAAGACTGGAGGAAGGCGGGCACGGACCGTCACGGCGGTGGGGCTCGCCGTACCCAACCTCGAGTCATCGACGACAGTCCCTACCCGAATGGCCCGAGCGCGCCCGAAAGGTAGGAGAGCCGATGACCACCGGACCCCACGAGCGGAACGAGCATCACCCCGGCCCCGTCGTCGTGGGCGTGGTGCCGGGGATCCCGCTCGCGGTCGTCGCCGAGGCGGCCGGTTTCGCCGAGCACTTCCGCACCGAGCTGATCTGCGTAAGCGTGGACGCCTCCCGCTACTCGGACGCCCCCGGCACCGACGAGGGGCTCGCGGCCCGCCCCATCGACCCCGACGCCGCGGGCGACGACGCCGTCGAGTTCGACCCCCGCCTGCGCGCCGCGATCGCCTCCGTCATGGAGTGCCGCTCGGTGTCCTGGTCCGTGCGCGCGCTCGCGGGCGGGGCTGCCCGGCGGCTGACCCGGTTCGCGGACGACGTCGACGCCTCGATGATCGTGGTCGGCACCCGGGAGGCCGGGGTCAAGGGGTCGCTGCGCGAGTTCTTCAACGGCTCCGTCGCGGTCCAGCTCGCCCACACCCAGCGCCGCCCGGTCGTGGTGATCCCCCTGGACCCCCGCGCCGACCGCAGCGGTCTCCCCCTGGGACGGGGCGAGTAGTGGCGGCGGGGCGGGAGGCGTCTAAGACAAGGCGAATGGCAGCGGGCCGGAAGACGTCCGAGGCAGGACGATCGGCGGCGGGTCGGAAAGCGGCCGAGGCAGGGCGAGTCGCGGCGGGTCGGAAGGCGCCGGCCCGGGGCGCAGGGCGGCAGGCGGCCGCCCGGGAGCTGCCGGTCCACCTGCGTCCGTCCTCGATGGCCTTGGTCTTCCTCGGCGCGGCGCTGGGGGTCTCGGCCCGGGAGGCGCTGGTCCTGGCGTTCCCGGCGGGGCACGGCGTTCCCTGGGCGGTGCTGGGCATCAACGTGACCGGCTCGTTCGCGCTGGGGCTGCTCCTGGACGCGCTCGCCCGCGGCGGGCCGGACCGGGGCCGACGCCGGGCCGCCCGCCTCAGCCTCGGAACGGGCCTGATCGGCGGGTACACCACCTACAGTGCGCTCGCGACGGACGCGGCGGGCCTGATCGGCGCGGGATCGCCGGGGCCCGGCCTCGCCTACGCGCTGGCGACGCTGCTGGCGGGCGGCGTCGCGACGTGGCTCGGCATGGCCGCGGCGACGCTGGTCCGCCGGCCTGGGGCGGGCCCCGCCGAGGGTGCCGGGCCGCGCCGGGGGCGGCCCCGCCGCAGCCTCCGGGCGCAGATCACCGGCAGGACCCGGCGAAGCCCTTCGGGCCGGACGCGAGCGCGCTCCCCGGCCCGGTGTCGGACGCGAGCGCATTGACCGACCCCGTCTCGGATGCGTCCGTGGACCCCGACTCCGACGCGTACCCCTCCGCCCCCGGGAAGGACCGCCGATGACGCCGCTCGCCTTCGTCCTGATGGCCGCCGCCGGGGGAGCGGGCGCGGTGTGCCGCCTGGTGCTCGACGGCGTCGTGCGCGCGCGGACCACCGGGGCCATCCCGTGGGGGACCGTGCTGATCAACCTGAGCGGCTCGTTCCTGCTGGGGCTCCTGACGGGGCTGGTCGGGTCCCGGGTGCTGCCCGAGGCGCTCCTGCTGGTCCTCGGCACGGGGTTCCTCGGCGGCTACACGACCTACTCCACCGCGAGCTTCGAGACCGTCCGCCTGCTCCAGCAGCGGAGGTGGGCGGCCGGCGTCGCCAACGGTCTGGGCGTCCTGGTGACCGCGACGGCGGCGGCCGGGCTCGGGCTGTGGCTGGGCGCCGTCGTGTAGCACCGGGGGCGGATGCCACTCCGCGTCACCGCGGCCCGGTGCGGCACGTGGCACTGCCGGGGGCGTCGGGTGTTGCCCGGGTGGCCGCTCGGCGCGGCCCGGTGCGGCGCGGCGTGGCTCAGTGGCAGACCGGCGGGAGGGACGGTGCGATCCGGCGGCGTCCGACGCCGGAAGCCGAGATTTCCGGTTATCACCCTTGTCGAGAACTAGGCGTTTTCGGAGGTTCCGTTCCGGTCATCTCGAGCGTGGGCTTGCGGATCGGGCCCCGTGCGAGCGCGGGATCTCCGGAACCAAAGCTCCGAAAATCGCTAGCAGTGAGCAGCTCTGCATATGATCCCGCGCGATTCTGCGCATGATTCCGCGCGACGCCGCGCACGGGCGATGGCATGCGGTCGATGGCTCTGGGGTGATCCTGGCACTGGCACTGGCACTGGCACTGGCACTGGCACTGGCACTGGCGCTGGCCCGGCCTCGGCCCCGGCACAGGGAGAGGGGCGGAAGCGGGAGCAAACCCGGCTCACCCGGGCGCGGCGGCAGCCCCGTGCGGGACGAGCCGCGGCATCAGCCGGACCAGGATCACCATGCCCAGCAGCTCCACCAGGGTCTGCGTCACCACCGCGAGCGGCGCGAGGGCCAGGGGCTCCGGCAGGGCCAGGGCGAGCGGCAGGACCACGAGCGAGTTGCGCGTCGCGGCGGAGAAGGCGACGGCGCGGCGGGCCGCCGCGTCCAACCGGGCGATCCGCCCGGCGGCGAGGCCCACCGCCACGGCGAGGACGAGGAACGCCGCGTACAGGGGGATCAGCCGGGTCAGCTGCCCGGCCTGCCCGCCCACCCCGGTGATCTGGGAGCCGATCACCACGGCCAGCGTCGCCATCATCAGCGGCACCATCGCACCCGCCATGACGGCCTCCACCGCGGACCCCGCCCGGTGCCTCCGGCCGAGGGCCTGGACCCCGGCCGCCGCGGCAAGCGGGACCACGATGAGCACCAGGAACGCCTCCAGGAAGGGCCCGACGTCGATCACCCCGAGCGCCTCGCGCCCCGCGAAGAGCAGGAGGTACAGGGGGAGGAGGGCCATCTGCAGGAGCATCAGCAGGGGCGTGGCCGCGAGCAGGCGCGCCCGGGCGCCCCCGGCGAGCCCTGTGAAGACGATGACGTAGTCGACGCAGGGAGTCAGTAGCACCAGGAGGACGCCGAGCAGCAGGCCGCGGTCCCCGGCCACGAGGCGCGAGAGCCCGAAGGCGATCAGCGGCACCGCCAAGAAGTTGGCCGCGGCGACCGCGAGCAGGAACCGCGCGTCCGTGAGGCCCCTGCCCACCTCCGTCAGGGGCACGCCCAGGAAGGTCGCGAAGAGCAGCAGCGCGAGGACGGGGTTGATGGAGGCCTCGAGGGCGGGCGCGATCCCCGGCGCACCGAGCCCCGCCGCGACGCCCACGAGCATCGCGGCGAGGTACAGCGGGACCTGGTGCTCGTCCCACCAGCCGGTCAGTCGATGCACGGTCACTCAGCCTTCGTCTCGGGGCGGGCCCCGCCTCGGGGCGGCCCTCTGTCTCCCAGAAGGGTATCCCGGCCGGGCCGGAGACGCGGCGCGGGGCCGCCCCCGACTCCGCGAGGATCAGGCGGCGGACGGAGCGCCCGACGTCGTCGGCTGCTTCAGGAACTGCGTCAGCACCATCCCCACCAGGTACAGCACCGCGATGACCCACACGACCGGCGTCATGCCCAGCGCCGGGACCAGCGCGGCCAGCAGCGGCCCCACGAGCTGGCTGGCCCCCGCGCCGAGGTTCAGCACCGCGATGGCCGAGCCCTTCGAGGCGCCGGCCAGCTGCGGGATGAGCGCGCTGAGCGGGACGAACATGCCCAGGGCCAGCCCGTAGAGCACCGCGATCGCGATGGTCACCCAGAAGTTCGGCCCGATCCAGGTCGGCACGAAGTACAGGGCCAGCACCGTCACGAAGCAGCCGAAGCCGCCGGCCCACGTGATAATCTGCCGCGGACCCAGGTAGTGCGCCCCGTACCCGGCGACGATGTTGGCGAGCACGTTCGCGAAGAGCATCGTGCCCCAGATCAGCTGCCACTCGGTGTCGCTGAACCCGATCTGCCGGACCATGTAGGTGGTCAGGAACGCCACGAACGCGTAGAAGCTCGTGGTGTTGATGACCCGCACGACGCCGCCGATCCCCACCCGCGGATGGTCCCGGACCACGGTGATCCCCTTGACCAGGGCCCCGAGGCTCTCGGCCAGCGGGACCCGCCGCCGCACGGCCCCCGGCACCTTGAACAGCGCGACGGCCGATCCGGCCGCGACGAAGGCCAGCGCCAGCCACAGCGTCCCCAGCTGCCCGATGACCGGCAGCGTGAACCCGGCGACGTAGGAGCTGACGACGCCGAGGCCCAGCGCGTAGGCGAACCAGTACCAGCCCACCGACTTGTGGAGGGTCCGCGGGTCGGCCTCGTCGTTGACCCACACCAGGAACCCGAAGGCGAACATCGCGTAGCCCGCGCCGCGGACGGTGAAGGAGAGCAGCATCAGCGAGTAGTTGCCCACCGAGACGCCGAAGACGAGGAACACCACGTGCATCGCGAGCCAGATCGCGGCGCCGGTCATGATGACCCGCTTGGCGCCCCAGGCCTGGGCGAGGGCCCCGGCGGCCCAGGCGGCGATCGCCGCGCTGGCGCCGTAGGCGCTCCACAGCAGGGCGACGCGGCCGGCGTCGAACCCGAGGGCGTCCAGGTAGGGGGAGAGGAACGCGGTCTCCATGCCGTCGCCGACCATGAACACGGTCAGCGCGGTCAGCGCCCAGCCGAGCTTGCGGCTCCGGGCGGTCCCGTTCCGGGCGGTCCCGTTCCGGGCGGCTCCGTCCGGGGCGGTCCCGGCCCGGCCGGCGTCGGGCCCCGACGCCGTGGCGGAGGTCTGTCCCGTGCCCGCGCTCATGCCCGGGCCCCGCTCGCGGCGGCGACGGATCCGCGGGAGACTGCCGGGCGAACATCGGGCGGGCAGACGGCGGCCGGGCGGGAGGCGGTTGACGACTCGCCGGTCGAGGTCCGCGACTCGTCGGCGGAAGGTTGCGACTCGTCGGCGGAGGGCCGCGACCCGGCGGCGGCCGCGGCCGCCCGCACCGCCTCACCGGCGTTCCGGCCGGGGTGCCCCTCGGGCAGCCGGTCGCCCGCGCCGAAGAGCTTGTGCCGCAGCGTGCCCTCCTCGTACCCCTCGGGGTAGGCGCCGAGCCGCTGCAGGGCGGGCACCACGTGCTCGACGACGTCCTCGAACGTCCCCGGCGTGATCGCGTAGGCGAGGTTGAAGCCGTCGACGCCGGTCTCCTCGGCCCACTCGATCAGCTCGCGCGCCACGGACTCCCCGGATCCGACGATCCGCGGCCCGAACCCGCCGATGCCCACGAACTCCGCGATGTCCCGCACCGTCCAGGGCTTGCCGTCCTCGTTGACCTTCTGGAAGGTCTCGATCGCCGAGTGGATCGCGTTGGACTGCACGTTGCCGATCGGCTCGTCGAGGTCGAAGCCGGACAGGTCCAGCCCCATCCACCCGGAGATCAGGGTCAGGGCGCCCTCGTGGTCCACGTACCCCTGGAGCTCGCGGTGCCTCGCGTGCGCCGCCTCGTCGGTGGGCCCGGTGACGATGGTCAGCAGGTTGTAGATCCGGATCGAGTCGCGGGGCCGCCCGGCCGCCTCGACGGCGTCGCGCAGCTTGGCGACCGACTCGCGCAGGTGGCTCTTGGTCGGGCTCGCGACGAACACGCACTCGGCGTTCTCCGCCGCGAAGCGGGTGCCGCGCCGGGACGCGCCCGCCTGGAACAGCACGGGAGTGCGCTGCGGGGACGGCTCGCACAGGTGGATGCCGGGCACGGTGAAGTACGGGCCGGCGTGGTCGATCTCGTGGACGCGCGCGGGGTCGGTGAAGGTGCAGGAGGCGGCGTCGCGCACGACGGCGTCGTCCTCCCAGGAGCCCTCGAGCAGCTTGTAGACCACCTGGAGGTAGTCCTCGGCGTGGGCGTAGCGCTCGTCGTGCTCGAGCTGGTCGGCGTTGCCGAAGTTCCGCGCCGCCGAGGGCAGGTACCCGGTCACGATGTTCCAGCCGAGCCGCCCGCGGGTCACGTGGTCCAGTGTGGAGAGGCGGCGGGCGAAGGAGTAGGGGTGCTCGTAGGCGGTGCCGGCCGTGACGCCGAAGCCCAGGTGCTCGGTCACGGCCGCCATCCCGGAGACCAGCAGCAGCGGGTCGTTGACCGGGACCTGGGTGCCGGCCTTCAGCGTCGCGGCGTTGGACCCGCCGTAGACGTCGTAGGTGCCCAGCACGTCGGCGATGAAGATCCCGTCGAAGAGCCCCTTCTCCAGGGTCTGCGCGAGCCCGGTCCAGTAGCCGAGGTCCTTGTACGACGCCGAGCGGTCCTCGGGGTGCCGCCACAGCCCGGGGGACTGGTGGCCGACGCAGTTCATGTCGAAGGCGTTGAAGCGCACGCGCGGGGTGGCCCGCGCGGTCGAGGGTGCGGCGTGCTCAGGCATGTCCGGCTCCTTTGTTGATTCCGACCTCCCAGACCAGCAGCGGCTGCCGGTCGTTGACCAGCAGGTCGCCGAGCTGGCGGGCCTTGTAGATCCAGGGGTTGTGGTTGGCGACGGTGCGCGCGTTGCGCCAGTGCCGGTCCAGGCCGAGCCCGGTGTCGGTGGCCGAGGCGCTCAGCGCGTCGAAGAGCTGCGTGGCCGCCCGGGGCACGATGGCGCTCAGGGCCACCTGGGCCTTCGCCGTCGCGGTCTCGAAGGCGAGGATGTGGGCGGGCGCGGCGGGAATCGACGACTCGTCACTTTCGGCGGGGATCGACGACTCATCGCTTTCGGCGGGTGCCGGCGACTCGCCCGCGGCGGGCGCTGACGACTCGTCGCCTCCGACGGGCACCGACGAGTCGCCTCCCGCGGCCACGGACGACTCGTCGCTCCCGACGGAACCCGCCCGCTCGCCGTCGATGGCCTCGTCGAGCAGTCGCGCGGTCCGCAGCGCGAGCGTGCGGGCGGTGAACGCCGCGGCCTCGAGCTCGCCCGCGACCTGGAGGATCTGCGGGTCGTGACGGACCAGCTCAGTGTTGGCGTGCGAGTAGTTGCGCGTGCGGTTCCGGACCCGGACCTCGAGGTCGTCGACGACGCCCTGCGCGATGCCCGCGTGAACGGTCAGCAGGAACTGCTGGTACAGCCCCGTCTGGTACCCGATCCGCTCGGCGAACGGCTTCACCTGGCCGGCGGGCACGAAGACCTCGTCGAACACGGCCTTTCCCGAACCGGTCTGGCGCTGCCCGAAGCCCGACCAGTCGTCGCTGATCGTGACGCTGCCCTCCGGCGCGCCGGCGGCCGGGGTCAGGGGCGCGACGACGTCGAGCGCCTCCCCGGTCCCGGCGTGGCGGGCCGTGACGTCGGCCCAGTCGGCGAAGATGCTGCCGGTCGTGTAGTACTTCGTGCCGCTGAGGAGGTAGCCCGCGACGCCGCCCCGCTCGGCCGGCGTCGCGGTCGTGGCGGTGCCGCCGGCCCCGGGCTCGGTCCAGGCGTTGCCGGCGAGCCCGCGATCGGCCGCGAAGCGCAGCACGTGCTCCGCCTGCGCGACGGCCGCCGGGCTCCGGTGGCGCCTGAGCGCCGAGGTCTCGAGCGCGTCGTCGACCAGGGTGAAGTGACCGCGCAGGGCCTGGACGATCGACGAGTCGGCGGCGGCGAGGTCGATCAGCAGGTCGGTGGTCTCCTCCCAGGTCAGGCCGGCGCCGCCGTCCTCGCGGGGGAGGCGCACGGCGCCGAGGCCCGCCTGGGCGAGCGCGCGGATCTCCAGGTGCGGCAGCACCCGGTTCCGCTCGCGCTCGACGGCGCCCTCGGCGATGACGGGCAGGAGCTCGCGGATGCGGTGGATGGACACGGGGTCGGTCATGGTCTGTCGTTCCTCTGCGGATGGCGGGTCGGCGGGTGGCGACTCGGGCGGGACGAGAGGCCCCGCGCCGGCGATCAGGTGTACAGCGAGATCGGCTGGAGCTCGCCGCGCAGGAAGTGGGCGCCCACCTCGGCGCGCTTGTAGTCCACCGGGTCGTGCAGGGTGTGGGTGCGCACGTTGCGCCAGAACAGGTCCAGGCCGGAGCCCGGCGTCGCGGAGGAGGCGCCGGTGGCCTCGTAAATACGCTGGGTGGTGTCCAGGCCGACGTCGGTCGCCACGATCTTCAGCGCGGCGATCTCCACCGCGTACTCCCCGCGCTCCGCGGCGGTGAGCCCCCCGCCGCGGCCGAGGTGGTGCGCGGAGCGGCGGTTCAGGCCGTCGGCCAGGGCCAGCCCGGCCTTGAGCTTGGCCAGCAGCTCGCCGTAGAGGCGCTCGACGTAGGGGTCGTGCGCGTAGTCCTCCGCCGAGCTGAGGAACCAGGAGTTCCGGCGGGCCAGCGTGATCTCGCGGCCGCGCTGCAGCGCGCCCTCGGCGATCCCGAGGTACAGGTTGGAGAAGGCGAGCTGGATCAGCGGCGTGACCAGGGTGGAGAACGGCACCTCGCCGACCGGGCCGACGAGGTCCTCCGGGAGGACGCGGACGTCGTCGTAGGTCACCCCGCCCGAGGCGGACAGGCGCTGTCCGAGGGAGTCCCACGCCTCGTCGAAGCGGACGCCGGGGCGCTCGCGGCCCACGACGAAGGCCGCGGTGGTCCCGGCCAGCGGACCCGCGGCGATCTCCGCGTTGACCAGCGTGACCTCCCCGACCGAGGCGCCGGTGCAGAACCGCTTGCGGCCGTTGAGGCGGAAACCCTCGCCGGCCTCCTCGGGTGTGAGGGAGAAGGCCGGGTCCACGGGGTTCACGGCGTCGCCCCAGATCCAGGAGCCGGCGGCGGAGGCGCGGAAGAGGCGCTCCTGGACCTCGGCGCCGCCGTAGAAGGCCACCGCGGAGACGTTGGCGTAGTGGTAGGCGAGCAGCTGGGCGATCGAGGCGTCGTGGCGGGAGAGCAGGCGCACCGCGCGCAGCCCGGCCTCCCAGGTGCCGCCCCCGCCGCCGAACTCGCGCGGGATGATCAGGTCCACCAGGCCGGAGTCCTTGAGCAGCCGCAGCTCGGCGCTCGGGTCCTGACCGGCGGCGTCGCGCTCGACGGCGTCCGCGGCCAGTTGCTCGCCGACGCGGAGGGCGACGTCGTCCCAGCGGGCGAGCTCCCCCGGCGAGGAGGGAGCGCCCCATGGCGTGTGCGGCGTGGCCGGCCGCTCCAGGATCCGGTGGGCGGCGGGGACCGCGGGTGCCGCCGGCGCGGTGGAGGCTGCAGGGGCCGCGGGCGTCGTCGCGGGCGCGGCGGGCGCCGCCGGTGCGGTGGAGGCGGCGTGGGCGGGGGACGGACTCATGGTCGGGCTCCTCGGCGTCGGGGCGCGTCCGAGGCTCGAGGACGCACCGCACTTACCGCGTGCGGGGGCGCAGCGGTCGGATCGTCATCTGGGGCACCCCACCACGGTGAGAGGGTTGCCGCCCAGGCCAGCCAGAGCTTCGCGCCTGGATCTCTTGATCCTTGTCAGCGTCCAAGGTAGCAATCGGCGACGTGCGCGCACCACGCCCGAGCCGTTCTTGAATTCTTATGTCACGCGCGGGGCGGGCCGGCGTCATGCGGCGTCATGCGGCGGCCCGTGCGGTGGGTCTCATCGGGGTGAGACGGGGGTGCGACGAGGCGGAGGTCGACCTCCCAGCCGAGCGCCTCGGCCTTCTCCGACAGGGCGCGTGCGTTCCGGGAGCAGATCGAGACTCTCTCGTCTTTCTCGAAATGGGACCGAATGACCGCGGGTGGGATGAAGCGTCCGCCGAGGGGGTCGCTCTGCTGCTCGCGCAGGGACCACCAGCGGTCTAGGGCTTGTTGGCAGGCGACAGCGCAGGGAACCTCCACAGCGACCACGGTGAGACGACGGTATCGGTGGTGGTCGAGCTCCGCGAGGAGGTCGTCGGCATGTGCCCCCTGGGACAGGGTCCCGTGCACGATCACGTCCTCCCCGCGTTTCAGGGCCTCCGTGCGAGCCGTGTTCGCGATGATGGTCGACTCGGCGTGAACGTAGGACGACAGCTCCCGAGGGGCCACCGGGCGTCCGTCGCACAGCTCGTGCTCGGTCCAGCGGGACAGGAGGTCATCGTCGAGTGCCCGTTCGAGAAGAAGATCCTTGAAGTCATCGGCGTCGATGTGCCGGAACCCCCGGAAATCCTGGAACGACTGCATGGCCACGCTCTTCCCCGCCCCTGGAGGTCCCGCGGTGACGACTACGGTCAGAGACCCCTGCCTTGACGGGACAGGATGGGAAGACCGATGACGTTCTACCAGCTCCTCGTGAAAGCGGAGTCTTGACGGTTCGTACAGCATCCCATCGCGGGCGTAGCGCATGTGCGTGGTAGCGTCCGGCCTCGTCGTCCATGGCGAGAGCAGACCCTGTCGTCCGAGCCATGCCGCGAGCTCCTGGCCGGTGCGGTCGCGTAGGCCGGAGGTCATGGCGCTGCATGCTGGGCGAGGGCGCGCCTGACCTCTTCGTACTCGCGTTCGTCGAGCAGTCCTTCGTGGAAGGCCTCCATCAGCTGGCGGGCGGTGCCGAGAATCGTCGCTGCTCCATCATGGGCGGAGAGGTCCTCGGGCAGTCTGACCGTGTAGGGGAAGTGGATCAGCTCGTGGAGCATCTGCCGGTCGCTCGTCATTCCAGCCCGGCGTCTCAGCATGATCTCCCTCGGCGAGGGCCTCGTCTCAGTCAAGGTGCGCCGGGCCAGGCGGCGAGAGATCTCCGCCTGTGAGAGGCCCACGTGAAGCGCGATACGGCGCTGGGAGACGCCCAGGTCGCTCAACAGGAGGATGTCACGTCGAATACCGAGATCGGCCAGCTCGCGGACGGCTCTCTGGCGCTGGAGGTCTGCCCACACCTCAGCCTCTGTCGGCTGGATGGGGGCAGGGTCGGAAACGTCGGTCTCGTGGAGGGCCGGCTGATCCGCCCCCGGGTTCGGCTGAGTTCGAGTCTTCTGTGCGGTGGACATGAATCCATCTCCTCTCTGATACATAATGTATCACCAGGCGGTGCGGGAGGGTGAGGTGAGTGGACTCGCCGAGCCGGAATCGTATGTCGGGACGCCAGTGGCCGACAACGTGCCGCACGAACTCCTGGGGGGGGGAGATCGTCTCCAACCGCGATCCGGGACGGTGCGGTGGGCCGTTCGTCCACACATCCCCGGGAGTCGGCCCGGCCACGGCGAGGTGCGGGGCTACGATGTCCCCATGTCCTCCCGCACGGTCCCCGTCATCGCGCTGACCGGTCACCTCGGTGCCGGCAAGACCACGGTGCTCAACCACCTCCTGCACCGCCCCGGCGCGCGCGTGGGGGTGATCGTCAACGACTTCGGCGAGATCAACGTCGACGCCGGACTGATCACCGGCCAGGTCGACGAGGCCGCCTCCATCGCGGGCGGCTGCCTGTGCTGCATGCCGGACACCGACGGGCTCGACGTCGCCCTCGAGAAGCTGGCCCGCCCCAAGCTGCGGCTGGACGCGATCATCGTCGAAGCCAGCGGCGTCGCCGAGCCGCTGGCGCTGGTGAACCTGATCCGCTCCTCCGCGAGCCGGCGGGCGCGCTTCGGCGGGCTGATCGACGTTGTCGACGCCGCCGAGCACTTCGCGACGGTCGACACCGGCACCATGCCCCCGGTCCGCTACGCCGCGGCGTCGCTGGTGGTGGTCAACAAGACCGACCGCCTGCCGCCGGACCGCGCGCCCGAGATCCTGGCCCGGATCCGCGAGCGGGCGCGCCTGCGCAACCCCGGCGTGCACCTGCTGGAGACGACCCACGGGCGGATCGACCCGGACCTGGTCTTCGACGTCGCGAACGCCCGGGACGCCCCGGACCAGCTGCCCATCGCGGAGCTGCTGCGGGCGGCCGACGACGCCGGGGACCACGTCCACGCCGACGCCGTGACCGTGCCGCTGCCGCACCCGGTGGACGCCGGCGCGCTCGCCGACCTCCTGGAGGACCCGCCCGGCGGCGTGTACCGGCTCAAGGGCGACGTCCTGGTGCGGGCCGGCGACGCCGTGCGCACCTGCACGATCAACATGGTCGGCCCGCAGCTGCACCTCACCGAGGGCGGTGCCGCGCCCGCGGCCCCGGGCTTGGTGGCCATCGGGATGCGCCTGGACGCGGAGGCGGTGCGGGCACGGCTCGAGCGGATCGCGGAGGCCCCGGAGGCCGGGGGCGCGGGGGAGTCGAACGGCCTGCCCCGGCTGCGGAGGCTGCGCACGCTCAGCGCGTAGGGGCGGGACGACGTCGCGGCCTGTGTCCGCCAGGCGCTCGAGAAGCTGCGGGTCGTCCTGGAGGTCGACTGCGTGGCCGTGGTGCGGGAGGGGGGGGGCTAGGTTCCGGTCTCGTCCCGTTCCGCCGAACCGCCACACGAAGCGGAACGGCGCCGCGGCGCCGCCGTACTGGAACGGACGAGCAGGTGCGGCGGCTCGCGGTGCGCCACGGGCGCGGCGTCGGCCTCCTCGATGCGCCGGATGACCGCCTCCACGGCCCGCTCCGCGAGGCTCACCGGGTCGTAGCCAACCGTGGTCAGGTCCACGTAGGGCAGGCGGGAGAGCGAGGCGTCGTCGAACCCCGCGACCGAGACGTCCTCCGGGACCCGCAGGCCGTGGCGGACGAGGGTGCCGAGCACGCCCATGGCGATCCGGTCATTGCCACCGACCACCGCGGTGGGCAGCTCGGGCCGGGACAGGAGGCGCAGGGTGGCCTCGGCCCCGCCCTCCTCGGTGTAGTGCCCGGGCACGACGTCGGACGAGGCTGACAGCCCGTGCGCTCGCAGGGCGTCCTCGTAGGCGGCGCGGCGGATCTCGCTGTTGGGCCCGTCCCCGCCGGTGACGTAGGCGATCCGCGTATGCCCGAGCGCGAGGAGGTGCTCCACGACCAGCCGGGTGCCGCCGCCGTCGTCCACCCGGACGTCGTCGAGCGACTCCTCGCTCGTGGGCCCGCCCAGCATGACGGCGGGGACGCCGGCCGGCAGCCCCTCGATGCGGGCCCCGCCGTGCTCCGCGCCGAGGACCACCATTCCCTCGACCCGTTGGCTCTGCAGCTCGCCCATGACCGCGTCGTGGCCGCGCCGGGAGGTCAGCGGTGCGAGGACGAGCGTGAACCCGCGGGCCTCGGCCGCGCCGAAGAGCGCCTCCACGAGGTCCACCTCGAACGGCTGTCGCATGGTGAAGACGACGCCGACCCGCCGGGTCCTCTTGCCTCGCAGGGCCCGCGCCGAGGCGTTCGGGTGGTACCCCAGCTCCCGGGCGGCCTCGAAGACCCTCCGCCGCGTCTCCTCACTGGCGCCCGGCTGCTCCCGCAGCACGATGGAGACCAGCTGGCGGGAGACGCCCACGCGCTCCGCGATGGACTTCATGGTGGGTGGGCCCTGCGGGCTCGCGGGGGCTCGAGGGGTGGCGTCGGCGCTCATGGGTCCCATGATGGCACGAGCCGGGACCTGCGGCGTCGCCGCCTCAGAAGCGGAAGGCGGACCGGAAGGCCTCCAGGGCGCGGTCGGAGCTCCGCGACGCCCATGCCTCCAGGGCGATCGTCCCCTCGTACCCGGCGTCCGCGAGCGCCCGGGCGACCCCGGGGTAGTTGATCTCCCCGGTCCCCGGCTCGCAGCGGCCGGGGACGTCGGCCACCTGGATCTCTCCGACCCACGGCAGCGCCTCGAGGGCGCGCTCGATCAGGTTCCCCTCGTCGATCTGCGCGTGGTACAGGTCGAGGTTCAGCCGCAGTCCCGGGCTGTCCACGGCCTGGACGAGGCGCACCGTGTCCTCGGAGGTCGCGAACGGCGTCCCGGGGTGGTCCACTCGGGTGTTGAGGTTCTCCAGGGTGAACACCCGGCCCGCCTCCTCACCCAGCGCGGCGACCCGGCGCAGGGTCTCGACGGCGCGCAGCCAGTCGGTCCCGGAGGTTCGCCACTTCGGGACCACCGGCAGTCCGCGGCCGTCCAACCCGGTGCCGTGCAGATTCAGCCGGGGGCAGTCGAGGCGCTCGGCGACCTCCAGCGAGCGGCGAGCGGACTCCAGCAGCGCGTCGGCGCCCGCCGGGTCCACGAGGTCGCCGGTCACGTAGCCCGTCATCGAGGAGAAGACGGCGCCGGTGGCCCGTAGCTCCTCGACGTCCTTGGCGGTCCAGTCCCAGATCTCCACCTGGAACCCCGCCTCGTGGATCCTCTCGACGCGGCGGGCGAACGGCTCGTCGAGGTACAGCATCTCCGCGTTCGCGGCGAGGGTGAAGCTCACGCGTGCACCCCCGCGACCTGGACCGGGCGGTTCTGCTGGTAGGACTCGACGCAGGCCAGGGCGATGGCCAGTGCGGCGCGGGCGTCCTGCCCGCGGGCCTCGGTCACGACGCCGGAACGCACCGACTCGGCGAAGGCGGCGAGCTCGTCGGTGTAGGCCTCACGGAACAGGTCGATGTTGAGGCGGGTCGTCTCGCTCGAGGTCCCCTCGGCGCCGTAGAGGCGCATGCTGCTCGAGCGCACGTCTCCGGCGGTGACCATGCCCCGCGAGCCGAAGACCTCACCGCGGATGTCGTAGCCGTAGGCGGCGGAGAAGCTGGCCTCGGCGGTCGCGATGGCGCCGTTGTCGTACCGGATCGTCACCGAGGCGGTGTCCAGCAGCCCCGAGTCCTTGAACTCGGGTGCGACCAGGGCATCGGCGGCCGCGTACACCTCGGTGGGGTGGGCGCCGGCGTTGAGCCAGTTGAGGGTGTCGAAGTCGTGGATGAGGGTCTCCAGGAAGATGGTCCACGGCTTGACCGAGCCCGGATCGGCCAGACCCGGGTCGCGGGTCACGGAGCGCAGCAGCTGCGGGGTCCCGACGCGGCCCTCGGCGACCACGGCCTTGGCGGCCGCGAAGTCGGTCGCGAAGCGGCGGTTGAAGCCGACCTGGAGCGCGACGCCGGCCGCCTCCGCCGCCGCTACGGCCCGGTCGGCGTCGTCGAGGGTCAGGGCCATGGGCTTCTCCACGAAGACGGCCTTGCCGGCCTCGGCCGCGGCGACCACGAGGTCGGTGTGGGTGAAGGCGGGGGAGGCGATGACGACGCCGTCGACGTCGGGATCGCGGATCAGCTCGACGGCGTCGGTGTAGACCTTCCGGGTGCCCAGCGGGCGGGCGACCGCTTCGGCGGCGCCCTCGCGAGGGTCGGCCACGGCCTCGAGAACGGCTCCCGGGATGCGATGGGCGATGGACTCGGCGTGGAAGCTGCCGATCCATCCGGTGCCGATCACGCCGAGGCGGACGGGGGCAGCGGGCTGCGAGGCGGTGGGACGGGTGTTCATGGGAGATCCTCTCGACGGGTGCTCGATGACGGGCGGTGGAAGGTGCTGAGGTCTTGAGGCGAAGAGAGCCAGACGCCGGGGCACGGCGTCCTTCGCCGGGCCGGGCGCCCGAGCCGCGGTCTCCACTAGCTCGTGCCAGTGTGTGACTCAGATCAATGTATTGCCTATTAGTCAGGTTGTCCACTCAAACTTTTCCGGCCTGGAGGTTGAGCCCGGCGACCTGACCGGGGGGGGGCTGATCAGAGTGCGGTCAGGACGACCCCTCCGGCGATCGAGTTGACCACCACGTGCAGGGAGATGGGCGCCCAGATGTTGCGATGGAACAGCCGGAGCCATGCGGCGCCGCATCCGAGCGCGATCAGGTAGGGCATCAGAAGGGGGAAGAGGTGCACCGCAGCGAAGATGATGGAGGTGGTCAGGACCGCCGCCGTCGTTCCCCAGCGATGACGCACGCTGCCGAACAGCAGCCCGCGGAACGCAAGCTCCTCCCAGAAGGGGGTGACCAGTGCGATGCCGAGGAACCCGGCGAGGGCGAAGGCGGGGTTCGCGCCCGCCAGGTCTGCGGTCAGCTGGGTGCCTCCTTCCTCGGCGGCGCCGTCTGACAGCGCGACCATCATCCCCTGCACGAGTACCGCCGCCAGCAGGATGAGCGGAACCTGCCACAGCAGGTGGGCCATGCGCCGGGTCGGGCGCACGCAGCCCAGGGCGGCCAGGTGGACCCCGCGACGCCGGGCCACTGTCACCAACGCGAGGGTCGACAGTGAGCCTTGGATCAGGATCGTGAGCGCGAGCCCGTCGACCAGGTGCTGGGAGGCGTTCGGAATCGCGAACATTGCCGCGATGAAGGTCGCGAGGACCAGCGCCGAGATGGCTGCCACCCAGAGGAGGGCCAACGCGGTGGTGCGGAGGGTCGGTGCGGCGGGCTCGTGGGGCCGGACGGGGCTGGGAGCTGATGCGACGCCGGCAGGGGCGTCGGCCGTGGATCGCGATTCCGGGTGACGACTCATCATGCGGGGTCCTCCCCGTCGGCCAGGTGGGTCAGCAGGTCGCCGGGTTGGCAGTCCAGCACGCGGCACAGGGCCTCGAGCGTGCTGTACCGGATCGCCCGGACGTGGTTGTTCTTGAGCAGGGAGAGGTTGGTGACGCTGATGCCTGCCTCGCGGCTGAGCTCCGTCAGCGTCATCCCCCGGGCGGCGAGCACCTCGTCAAGGTGGCAGCGGATGGGGGAGGGGGCGTCGCCGCGGCCGGTGCGCCCGCGCGGGGTGGTCGAGGAGTCGGGCATCGTCACACCAGGGTCCTGTGCTCGCGCCACATCCTCGCCCCGGAGGCGAAGACGGCCACGGTGATCGCGACGACGGGTCCCGAGACGATGAGGATCGCGTTCGTCGTGTCTAGGGAGTAGCCGAACGAGGCACCGGGGATCGAGACCCCCGCGCTCTCCGCCATGCGGGGCGAGGTGACCGCGACGACGATGGGCTCGGCGATCGCCTCGGCCACCCAGGCCGCCGCGAAGGCGTAGAGCGCTCCGGGTCGTACGGCCGCGAACGGGCGGCCCCGGCGCACGCCGCGCCCGAGAAGCGCCACGAGGACGGCCGTCGCGATCCACAGCACCCCTCCCGCCGCGAGGCTGGTGAGGTAGGCCCAGGAGGCGCTCACGGGAACGCCGGAGAGGGCGACGTCGAGGGTCCCGCCCAGGACGCCAGCCCCCGCGACGTCGAGCGCCGACGGGTCGGTCAGGCGGGCGACGACGCTGACCTCGCCCCGCAGTCCCTCGACGAGCGCGGTGGTCATGACCACCGCGACCAGAGCGACGAGCAGCCACGCGACGGTCTCGACCACGCCGAGGGCGGTGCGGACCCAGCGGGCCGGTCGGGGGGCATGGGCTTCCGGGGACATGGGGCGCCTCCTGTCTTTACGATTATCGTTATGACGATAAGCATAAAGACGACGCCGGCGTCGCAGATGACGTCGAGATGACGACGTCCGTGGACCCGGAACCGCGAGACGCCTAAGCCTCCCGCGGTTACGTCCGCGGCTGAGCGACCTCGTCCGCGGCCGCAATCTCCGCCTCCGCATCCCGCCGCGCCCGCCGGGTCGCCGCCCCGTTGACCAGCAGCGTCAGCACCAGGGCGAGGAGGAACGACGTCGCCATGGCCAGCACCATCCCCAGGACGTTGGTGGCGATGAACGGCGCCACCACGGCCGGGAGGTAGGCGGTGGCCTCCGCGCCGGTCACGCCCACGACCGCGCCGCCCGCCATCGCCGCGACCAGCGCGCTCGCGAAGATCCTCCTGTCCCCGAACATGAACGGGTACGAGGCCTCCGCGAACGTCCCGAAGAAGAAGTTGACCGTGGCGCCGGACCCGGCCAGCGCCCGCTCGCCGCTGGTCCGCGGCCGGATCGTGTTGGCCAGCGTGATGCCCAGCGAGACCATGATGAGCGCGACCATGTCGATCGCCCCGAAGAAGCTGTGCCCCTTCTCGCCCATCTCCAGCAGGACCAGCGGCAGGATGACCGAGTGGTAGACGCCGCCGATGATCGCCGGCCAGATGACGACGCCGGCCAGCGCGCCCGCCAGGATCGGGCTCACGTCCAGCGCCCACTCGATGCCGAGCTTGACCCCGTCCCCGAGCAGGCTGGTGAAGGGCGCGAGGACGAAGTAGACCAGCAGGCCCGGGAGCAGGCCCGCCAGCGCGCCGGTGACGATGTTGGCCGTCGTCGCCGGGAAGCGCAGGGCCAGCGTCCAGCGGATGAGCTGCGCCGCGAGCAGACCCGCGAGGACGCCGCCCACGAGCCCGCCGAGGATCCCGCCCTCCTGGGAGAGGATGCCGGCCACCGCGCCCGCGACCAGCCCGACCTCGTCGAGCCCGCTGACCCGCCGCGCCGCGACCGCCGCGACCACCACGGGCAGCGCCGCGATGAGCAGCTCGAAGACGGGAGCGAGCGCGTCCAGCCCGGGGATCTTGCCCGCCGCGAGGACCAGGGCGAGCGCGATGAACGCGGGGATCGAGCCGACCATGATCCCGCGGATGCTGATGCGCCGCCAGGCGGGCTCGCTCCCGGCGTCGGGGGAGGCCCCGGAGGATGCGCCGCCGAGCGAGGGGCGGTACGCGGTGCCCCAGTGCCGCGCCAGCCCGGAGGCGTAGGCGACGGCGCGGGTCGTGCTGCTGGTCCCGGTGGTCCCGGAGACCGAGACCAGACGCAGCCCCATCCGCTGCGCCGCGGCGATCGAGCTGCCGCCCGTCCCGGCCGCGGGCACGCCGCGCTCGGCCGCCGCGCCAACGCTCTGGGAGTTCGTGTCCTCGGGGTCGGCGCTCATGAGGATCAGCGCGTCGACCTCCCCGGCGCGGATCCGCCCGGCCAGGGCGCGGTCCCGCTCGCGGGCGACGTCGTTCACCTCCGCCAGCGTCCCCGCCGCCTCGACGACGGGCTCGCCGCCCGCGACCGTCCACAGCTGCGCGTCCGCGGTCCCGGAGATCCCGTCCATCGAGGAGGAGGCCGCCACGAACTGGACGCCCGCGAGCTCGAAGCCCGCGGCGTCGAGCTGGCGCCGGACGTCCCGGATCAGGCGGGCGGGGTCGTCCCCGCCGTGGCTGCGCAGGTTCCCGCCGCTGCTGCCGATGACGACGACGCGCCGCCGCGCCGCCTCCTGGGGCCTGGTCGCCTCGTGTTCCACGTCGATGGTGCCTTCCTGGTCCTGCCCGGGCCCGCCCGCAGCGCGCGGACGACGCCGCCGAGCGCGTTCGCCTGGATCAGTCTAGGTGCTCCGGATCACCGCGGCCGACCCCCGCTCGCGGTCGATCTCGTGCCCGCTCCGCCTTGGACCGAACCTGTACCCGGACCGAACCCCAGTCCGGACCGAACCCCAGTCCGGATCGCACGCCCGCCTCGTGCCGCCCCGCACCCGTTGACACGGCCCGGCGCCGATCGCAGGATGAGGGTACTCGCGAGGAGGCGACGCCGCGCCCGGGGAGCCCGCCCCGCGGGGGAGAGGACGCCCCATGCCCACACCTCGGATCGAGCGGGACTGCGTGATCGCCGGGGGCGGCCCCGCCGGCATGGTCCTCGGCTACCTCCTGGCCCGTGCCGGCCTGCGCGTGAGCGTCCTGGAACGGCATGCGGACTTCTTCCGCGACTTCCGCGGGGACACCATCCACCCCTCCACCGTGGGGCTGCTCGGCGAGCTGGGCCTGCGGGAGCGGTTCCTGGAGCTGCCGCTGACGCGGTTGGACGCGCTGGACGCCGTCGTCGACCGCGAGCGCTTCACGCTGGTGGACTTCCGCACGCTGCCCCCGCCGGACGACTTCCTCGTCCTCGCCCCGCAGTGGGACTTCCTGGACTTCCTGGCCGCCGAGGGGGCCGCCTTCCCCGGCTTCGACCTGCGAATGAGCACGCGGGCCGAGCAGCTGATCGTGGAGGGCGACCGCGTCCGCGGGGTCCGAGCCGAGGGGCCCGACGGCGCCCTCGAGGTCCGCGCGGCTCTCACGGTCGCCGCCGACGGCCGCTCCTCGGACATGCGCCGGGCCGCGGGCCTGGTCCCCGTGGAGACCGGCGTCCCGATCGACGTCCTGTGGTTCCGGCTGCCGAAGCCGGCCGACCCGCCGCCTCCCACGCTGGCGTACCTCTCCGCCCGGGGCATGGTGCTCACCATCGACCGCGGCGACTACTACCAGGCGGGCATGGTCATCGCGAAGGGCGCCTTCGAGGAGCTCCGGGGGGAAGGGCTCGGCGCCTTCCGGCGGCGCATCGTCGCGGCGGCGCCCCACCTGGAGCCGGTCGTCGGGACGCTGGAGGACTGGGACGGGGTCAAGCTGCTCTCGGTGCAGCTGGACCACCTGGAGCGCTGGCACCGGCCGGGCTTCGTGGCGATCGGCGACGCCGCGCACGCGATGTCCCCGATGTTCGGCGTCGGCGTGAACTACGCGGTCCAGGACGCCGTCGCGCTCTCGCGGGCCGTCGCGGCGCACCTGGCGGAGGGGAGAGACCCCGACCAGGGGCTCGCCGCACTGCAGGCGCGCCGCGAGCCGCCGGTCCGCAGGATGCAGCGGCTCCAGCGGATGGGGCACCGGGTCGTCGGCCGCTCGCCCCGGGGGGACCGCGCGGCGCCCCGGTGGGTCGTGGTCCTGCTGCGGGCGCTCTCCCCGGTGCTGCGGCGGCTCGCCGCGCGCCTCATCGGGATCGGCTTCCGGCCGGAGCACGTGCAGGAGCCCCGGGGGTGAGGGGTGCCGCCTGCCCCGCGGCCGTCACCCCGCCGAAACACCGCTGACATGCGCAGTGTCGCCCGTCGGGTAGATTGAACGGGCCGCGCCGAAGGCGTCGCACCACGACCGCCGCTCGCACGGCGGCGACCGAGGAGAGGTGAACATCATGAGCATGACGAAGGCGCTCGAGGAAGTGCACGAGGGGGGCCCGGGCCTCAAGAAGGTCATCGGCCCCAAGCTCCTGCTGCTGCTCATCATGGGCGACATCATCGGCGCCGGCATCTTCGCGATCACCGGCAAGGTCGCGGGGCAGGTCGGCGGCATCGCTTGGCTGCCGTTCATCATCGCCTTCGCGATCGCGACGCTGACGGCCTTCTCCTACCTGGAGCTGGTGACCAAGTACCCGCAGGCGGCGGGCGCGGCCCTGTACACGCACAAGGCGTTCGGAGTGCACTTCGTGACGTTCATCGTGGCCTTCGCGGTCGCGAGCTCCGGCATCACCAGCGCCGCGACGTCCTCGACCCTGGTCGGGCAGAACCTGCTCATCGGCGTCGGGCAGTTCGTCGACGGCGTCCCCACCGACTCCACCGCCACGATGCTGGCCGCGATCGCCATCATCCTGGTGCTCGCCCTCATCAACCTCCGCGGCGTGGGCGAGAGCGTGAAGTTCAACGTGGTGCTGACGCTGGTCACCCTGGGGATCATGGCGGTGGTGATCTTCATCGGCGTCGTCGCGATCGTCAACGGCGAGGGCGACGTCGGCCGCCTCGTCGTCTTCGAGACCCCGGGCGACCGCAACGCCTTCGCGGCCGTCACCATGGCCACGGCCACCGCCTTCTTCGCGATGGTCGGCTTCGAGGACTCGGTCAACCTGGTCGAGGAGTGCAAGAACCCCAAGCGGGACTTCCCGCGCATCATGCTCACCGGCCTGGGGCTGTGCGCGCTGATCTACGTCATGGTCGCGATCACCGTGATCATGGTGATCCCGGCCGGTGACCTGCTCAACCCCCAGAACCCGGACGCCGGCATCCTGCTCGACGTCGTGCGGATCGGCGCGCCGGGCATCCCCGTGGACGCGATCTTCCCGTTCCTCACCATCTTCGCGGTGGTCAACACGGCCCTGATCAACATGCTCATGGCCAGCCGGCTCCTCTACGGCATGGCCAAGCAGGACGTGCTGCCGCGCGCCTTCGGCCTGGTGCTGCCCAAGCGCCGCTCGCCGTGGGTCTCCATCCTGTTCAGCACGCTGCTGGCGGTGGGCCTGGTCGTCTACGTGAACCTCGACTCCGAGAGCAGCATCGTCGGCGCGCTCGGCGGCACGACGTCGCTGCTGCTGCTGTGCGTCTTCGCGGTCGTCAACGTCGCCCTGCTCGTGCTGCGGCGGGACCCGACGCCGCAGGGCGCCTTCCGCGCCCCGACGCTGATCCCGATCATCGGCGCGGTGGCCAGCCTGTTCCTCGCCGGGCCGTGGGCCCGCAGCCGCGAGGACTGGCTCCAGTACGAGATCGCGGGCATGCTGCTGATCATCGGCGTCGCGCTGTGGGTCATCGCCTACGTGGCGCACCACGTGGGGAAGAAGCGCCGGACGAACGCCGGGTGACCTCGAGGCATGGCGGCGCATAACCCCCTGTGAGGGGACCGAGCGAGTACTCTGACCACATGACCTGCAGCCGGCGCCGCGTGGTGGATCCCCCCTCCGCCATGTGGCGCGCGCTGAAGGCCCTGGGCCTGGCCTTCCTCATCCTGTGGTTCGGTACCACCGCGCACATCGCGGGCGGCGGTCAGCTGTCCATCACCCCGTGGTTCCTGGCCCTCCTGGCCCCGCTCTTGGGCGCCTGCCTCGCGCTGAGCCGGCACCGCATCGGCTTCCTGGGGTGCATCTTCGTGCTCGCAGCGGGTCAGCTCTACCTGCACTTCCTCATCAGCGCCGCCTCTCACGGGCTGCGGCCGTCCGAGGGCCGGCCGTCGCTGATCAGCGGGGGCGGGTCCATGACTGCCTTCGCCGCGCAGGACGACGCGCGGCACGGTGCGGGCATGACGTCACCGGGCACCGCCGGAGCCGGTCTCACGCACCTCCACGACGCGGCCGGTGCGGACCCCACCATGGCGGGCATGGACCACTCCGCGCCGTCGATGCTGCTGATGCACGTCCTCGGCACCGTGCTCTCCGCAGCCGTGGTCGCCAACGTCGAGGCTCTGCTGTGGGTGCTGACCGTCCTGATCCTGCCGTGGATCATCCGGCTGCTGCCGCTGTCCCTGCCCCGTCCGGCCCCTCGACTGATCTTCTGGCGGCTCAGGCCGCCGCGCCTTCGCCCGCGGGTCTATCCCGCCGACCCACCTCGTGGGCCACCGTCTCTTCTCGCCCTCAGCTGACCCAGCGAGCCTGACCCCCGCCCGGCACGAAACGGTGCCGCGGGTCAGGTGACCCCTGCGTCGGCCTCCATTCATCACCGCGAGAAGGAACTGTCATGTCAACCCTTGATTCCCCGCGCCCTGAAACAGGGCCGCCCCCCACGACCGATCCGCGCGCTCCGAGAAGGGACCGCGGGTGGTTCAGAGCCATGGTCCTGCGCCTGCACTTCTACGCAGGCATCCTCATCGGGCCCTTCATCCTGATCGCCGCCGCGACCGGCGCCCTCTACGCGCTCTCACCCCAGATCGAGAAAGCGGTCTACCACCACGAGCTCTACATCAGCCAGACCGGTGAGCACGTCGACATCGACGACCAGGTCGCGACCGCGATCCGGTACTACGACGACCAGGACCGTGCGGCAGGCGGCGCCGGCGACGTCGCGGCAGAGCAGCTCTCCGCGGTGCGGCCGGCACCGGCGCCCGACGAGACCACCCGGGTGATGTTCATCGACCCGGAGGAAGCCGAGGCCTCCGAGTCGCACGCGGTCTTCGTCAACCCCGTCACCAACGAGGTCCAAGGTGAGCTGACGGCCTACGGGTCCTCGGGAGCGCTGCCGCTGCGGACCTGGATCGATCAGCTGCACCGCAGCCTGAACCTCGGCGACCCCGGCCGGATCTATTCCGAGCTGGCAGCCTCCTGGCTCTGGGTCGTGGCCCTGGGCGGCCTGATCCTGTGGATCCCGCAGTTGACCTCACGGATTCGCGCCGGACGGACCAAGCGCCGGGCGCTGCGAGAATCGGTGCTCCCGGTCCGTGGCCTGAAGGGCCGGGCGAAGATCCTGAACTGGCACTATGCCACCGGGATCTGGCTGCTGATCGGCATGGGGTTCCTCTCCGCGACCGGATTGACCTGGTCCCAATACGCCGGGACCAATGTCGCGGACCTGCGGACCGCGCTGAGCTGGGAAACCCCGGCCGCCTCGACGGCGTTGGGGGACGGCGAGGCCGCTCCGGCAGGTGAGCATGCCGGACATGCCGGCCACGGTCACGCCGGGCACGACATGTCCTCGATGACCGGGCCCATGGTCGATGTCAGCCGGGGGTACGACGAGGCGATCGCCTCGGCCCAAGCGGCCGGCATCGACTCACCGAGACTGGAGATCACGCCCTCGCCCGATCCCGCGGTGGCGTGGGTGGTGAAGGAGAACGACCGGCACTTCCCGACCAACGTGGACTCGGCCGCTGTGGATCCCACCACGATGCAGGTCACCGACTACGTCTCATTCGCCGACGACTACTCCTTGCCGGCGAAGATGGCCGAATGGGGCATCGCCATGCACATGGGCCTGTGGATGGGCCTGGCCAATCAGCTGGTGCTGCTCCTTCTCGCGATCGGGCTGTGCGCGATGGTGATCTGGGGATACCTGATGTGGTTCAAGCGTCGTCCCACGCTTGCCCGCCCGAAGGCGCCGAAGCCGGGGTTGCCGCGGGCACCGTGGTGGGCCTGGATCGCCGTGGGGGTGCCCGCGGTGATCCTCGGTCTGTTCATCCCGCTGCTGGGCATCCCGCTGGCGATCTTCGTCGTCATCGACGTGCTGTGGCAGCTGAGGAACAGAGGCGGTCAGAAGAAGGCGGGCCCGCGGGCACAGACCCGGCGTTCGTGACGGCGCGTCAGGGAGACGACGCGTCGGAGCACGACGAGAACGCCCCCGACCACGAAGGGTCGGGGGCGTTCCGTCTGTGCTCATCCCCTCCTCGGGCGAGGCGCCGGGGGGTCAATCTTCGAAGAGGAGATCCCCGACGAAGCCGCCCGGGGAGCACCCCGGCGGGATGGCGAAGACCGCTGACCCGATGGGCACGGTCCACATGTTCAGCATGTCCAGCTCGGCCAGTCGCTGCTGGATCGGCAGGAACTGCCTGACTGGATCCGCCTGGTAGGAGGCGAAGATCAGTCCGGAGTCGCTGACCCCGCCGGAGGTGGAGTCCTTGACCGCCAGCCCGCCGGCAGCGCTGACCGGGAGGTCGTAGTTGTACGGCCGGCGCAGGATCCGCTCCTCGGGGGTCGTCGCGGTGGCACGCCGGATGTGCGCGTAGTCACCGATCACGGGGAAGCCCAGGGGAGTCGTAGCGGACAGATCGGCGGGGTCCTCCTCACGCTGTCCCGTGAGCGGCGCTCCGTTGGAGATCCTGCGGCCGACGGCGTCCTCCCGGCCCGGTGGGTCCGCCTCGTCCCAGGTGTCCAGGTTCATGTGGATCCGCCGGATCACCAGCGACGTCCCACCCGGGGCCCACGGCTCCAGGCCCTCGAGGTCGCCGTAGACGACCTCGTCCATGCTGGAGTCCTCGGTGGTGGGGTTGATCGTCCCGTCGACCTGGCCGAAGAGGTTGCGCATCGTCGTCCCCTTCTTCAACGAGCCGGAGGCGTTGCGGAACCCCTCCTGGACCCACTTGGCCTCGCCGAAGGAGCGCAGCCCCTTGAGCAGAACCCGCTGGGCATGGGCCAGCGTCATCCGGTCGTCCGAGCAGATCTGCAGCACCAGGTCTCCGCCGTTGTACTCCTCTCTCAGTTGGTCGATCTGCTCGAACGCGGGCAGGGGCTTGAGCCATTCCGGCTTCGCGGCCGGGTCCACGATGTCGAAGACCCGTTCGCCGAACCCCACCGTCACGGTCAGGTTGGCCGGGATCTCGGCGAGCTCCGGCTCCTGATCGGCGATCGGGGGCAGCCCGGAGGTGAGGTCCGCGGCGTCGGCCGTGAGCACCTTGAGCATGCGGCGCACATCCGTGCGGTCCAGACCCGCGCGCAGGCCGACGGCGATGAAGTTTCCGTAGGCCGGCGCCGGGGTGGTGATTCCCGCCTGCCGGTCCCCGTGGAAGCCCACGACGGCGTCGGCGAGAGGAGCGGTGGCGCCGGCTTCCTCGACCTGCGGGTTCCCGCCGCCGTCGCGGCGGACGGCGTTGATGCCGCCCGCCGCGACGGCGCCCGCGGTCACCGTGGCCCCACCGATCAGAGCGTTCCGGCGCGTGAACAGACGTCCCGCGCTCGTTCGGTCGTCCTTTCGATTGGTCACTGCGTCCCCCGGCTACTGACCGCAGGAGGGCAGCGGCGTGGCGGAGGCCTCCCCGCCCCTGTCCATCCCCTCCATGTCGGAGTGGTCCATGCCCTCCATCTGCGAGTGGTCCATCCCGTCCATGTCGTGTTCGGAATGGTCCATCGCGCCGGCCTCGGGCTCCTCGGCGGAGGGGTCGTAGTTCTCCTGGGCGGCCTGGTAGTCCCGGATCGGGGCCTCGAAGCTCAGCTGGGAGCCGTCGTCGGTGGTCACGGTGACCTCGGCGTCGTCGCCGGCCATCAGCGAGCAGGTCAGCCCCATGAACATGAAGTGGTCTCCGCCGGGCTCGAGCGTCAGGGAGGCGCCGGGCTCGATGGCGAATCCGCCGGACTTCTCCCGCATGGTCGAGACGCCGCTGTCGTCCATGACGGTCTCGTGCAGCTGCATCTCGGGGGACGCCTCGGAGGAGACGGACTCGATGGTCACGGTGTGGTCGGTGTCGTTGGTGAGCGTGCCGAAGGCGGCCGTCATGCCGGAGTCGGCGGACTTCACCCAGGGGTCGGAGACGCTCAGGCCGGTCGGGTCGGAGGAGGCCGGGGCGTTGGAGCCGGCGGACTCCTGCTCCTCGCCTGCCGAACCACAGGCGGCCAGGGTCAGTGCGGCGGTCAGTGCCAGGGTCGCGGCCGAAAGACGGCGCGCGGAAACGAAAGCGGTCATGATGGGTCCAAATCTCTCTGAGTCAAGGAAGCACCAGGAGACCGTGACGGGCTCCTGAGGCAGAAAATGTGTATGACTAGGGAAGAGATGGAGTCGGCGGACCGCGGACCGAGACCGGCCCGGGGCGGGCCAGGGAGCTCAACAGGCGCGGGGCGGAGGCGATCAGACCCGAGCGCACGCGGGGCAGAGGAGAACGGAGCACGGGAACGCGCCAGAGGCGGCCCAAGCCGATCCGGACGGCCTCCTCGACCGTCCTCAGCACCGCGTCGCCGCGACGGATGAACATCAGGGTGGCCAGGGCGACGCCGAGGTGGAGCGCGGCCATGACGGGATCGAGGGCGTCGTGCTGCATGGGCACGGCGGGACTGGAAGCCAGGTGCTGCAGATGTCCTGCGTGCGGTCCCTCGCCGGAGAGAGGGGCGCCGGCGGGCGAAGGCGCGCGCTCGAAGAGCCAGTGCAGAACGGCTTGCGACCCGATGACGCTCGCGGCCGTGGAGGTCGCCCGGTGCCGCTGGCCCGCCAAGACGGTGCACAGCAGACCAGCCAGTGCCCAGCATGCGGCGAGGGTCGCGGTGCTGGGGAGCTGGCCCCCGGCGACCACGTGAGCGCTCGCGCCCCCGAAGATCGCGACAGACGCGACGCTCCAGCCGCGCGCGAGACGGCGGGATCGGGTGGTCTGCGTCGACACCGGTACCCTCCTCATCGCCCACGGAATCTGGCCCAGGCTCGACCAGCATACCAAGCACCTCGCGAGCGAGTTCCGGCATGGCTCCGGCGGATGGCTGGGGCTGCGCCCCGAGGCAGGGGCCCTGAGCTCGAACGACCGGGGCGACGACGACCGGGATGGAACCTCGAGGGCGAGGCATCATCCTAGGCGGCCGGGCGGCCGGGCGGCCGGGCGGCCGGGCGGTCAGGCGGTCACCCGGTCGGCTGGAAGTCCGCGTACTGGTGGCTCTCGTCATCCAGGTGCGCGGTGACCTGATAGCGCTCCAGCACCACCGAGGCGCTGGCCCGGTCCGAGTCGAGCAGCCGGTGGACGTCCGCCGAGGTGGCCCCCAGCCGTTCGAGCACGCACACCACGTCGCCGCGCGCGACGTCGAACTCCTCGGCCTCGTCCGCCCCGGCCGCCCAGTTCATCCGCAGGTCGGGGCCCTGTCCGCTCGCGCCGAAGCCGACGTCGTCCCGGTGTCCGAGCCCGCAGGTCCGGACGGCGTCCGCGGTGGTCGAGCTGGTCCCCGAGGCCTCCGGCGAGGAGAGCACCACGCCCACCAGGGTCAGCAGGGCCCCCAGGAGCACCCCCACGGCGCCCGTGAGGACGGGCAGCAGCCAGGGCCAGGGGCGGCGCCTCAGCGGGTGGGGGCGCGGCGGGGCGGGGGTCGAATGCATGTGGGCCAGTCTAGGGTGGGCGGGCGCGCGGGTCCTCGTGCCCTGCATCACGACGCCGGTGCCTGCCCCGGTTGCCGCGCGGGTGCTCTCGGCGTCCTCGACGAACAGGGGCCCGCCCGTGCACCGGGTGATCATGCCAGCGGTGAGGGCGTCGCCGGTGAAGGCGGTGCCGTCGTCGAGGACGACGCCGGGCCCCGCACCGGGCTCAGCCGACCTGGATGGCCCCCGCCACGCGGTCCCGGATCTCGATGAACTCCGGCGTCGACTTCATCTCGGCCCCCACCTCGGGCCCGTAGGTCGAGGCGAGGTCCACCCGCTCGTCGAGCACGATCCGGCCGGGCCGCGGGCTCATCACGAGCACCCGGTCGCCCAGGAACACGGCCTCCTCGACACTGTGGGTGATGAAGAAGACCGTCTGGCGGCGCTGGCGCTGGATGCGCAGCAGGTCCGCCTGGAGGCGCTCGCGCGTCAGGGCGTCGAGGGCGCCGAAGGGCTCGTCCATCAGCACGACGTCGGGCTGGTTGGCCAGCACGCGCGCGATCTGGGCGCGCTGCTGCATGCCGCCCGAGAGCTCGTACGGCTTGGCGCCCGCGAACTGGGGCAGCCCGACCATCTCTAGGAGCCGGTCCGTGCGCTCGGCCCGCTCCCGGCGGGGCACCCGGCGGAAGCGCGGGCCCAGCTCGACGTTCCCGCGGATCGTCAGCCACGGGTAGAGGTTGGCCTGCTGGAACACGACGCCGCGCTGGTGCGAGGGCCCGGTGATCACCTCGGAGCCGTACCGCGCCTCGCCGCCGCTCGGCGCGAGGAACCCGGCGAGCATCTTCAGCAGCGTCGTCTTGCCGCAGCCGGAGGGGCCCACGACGCAGACGAACTGCCCGGCCGGGATCTGCAGGCTCGTCTCCTCGACGGCGTGCACCACGTTCCCGGCGTCGGTCACGTAGTGGTGGCTGATCCGGTCGAGGACGAGCTCGCGGGTCGGGGTGGCCTCGTTCCGGGCGGGCGCGTCGGCCGCGCCGGGGGATCGCGGATCCGCCGCGCCGGGGGACCGCGGATCCGCGGATTCGGTCGGGCGCGTCTCCGCCGAGCCGGCGGACGCGGCCCCGGCCGCCGAGGCCCCGGAGTCCGTGGCCCCGGCCCACGGCGGCCGGCCGCCCTCGGCGTCGCCGGTGTGCTGTGCGGGACGGCTCATCGGGCCGCCACCTCCTCGATCGCGTCCGGATAGGGCATCTGCAGGTAGGTCTCCGCCGGGGCGACCCCGTCGGTCTCGCGAACGTCCAGCAGGAAGCCGGAGGTGTCCTCCAGGACCTCGCCGAGGGCGCCGCCGAAGTACTCGGGCCCCGCCTGCTCCCGGGCGCTCAGGTAGGTGAGCCCCTCGGTCTGGGAGCGCACGACGTCGGGGGAGACGCCCAGCTGCACCGCGACTGACTCGATCGCGGCGTCGTCGCCCCCGGCCAGGCGCTGGGCGGCGTCGTCCTGGACGGCGGTCCACATGCGCATGAAGTCGGGGTTCTGGGCGACGAAGTCGGCGGGGGCCGCGGACATGTCGAAGGTGGGGTGGCCCGACGCCGCGGTGTCCGCGCTCGTCAGGATGACCTGGCCGGAGTCCTTCAGCTCGGAGAGCGTGGGGTCCCAGACCCAGGCCGCGTCGATCTCGCCGCGCTGCCAGGCCGCGAGCATCTTGTCGGGGGAGAGGTTGATGAGGTCCACCGAGCCGTCGATCCCGGCCTCGCGCAGCGCGCTCAGCAGCGAGTAGTGCGCGGTCGACCCGAAGGGCACGGCGACCCTCTTCCCCTCGAGGCCCCGGAGCGAGGTGATCGAGTCGTCGCGCACGATCAGCGACTCCGCCGCCCCGATGACGTCCTGGATCCAGGTGATCCGCAGGTCGATGTCCAGCGGGGGCGAGACGGCCCGCACCGCCGGGCTGGAGCCCACCAGGCCGACGTCGACCGACCCGGCGCCGAAGGCCTGCACGACGTCGCCGCCGGAGTCGAACTTGGACCAGGAGATGTCCGCGTTGGGCATGCAGGTCTCGAGCATCTGCAGGTCCTTGACCACGAGGTCCCCGTTGGGGATGGCCTGCCAGGCGATGCGGGCCGTGGTCTCGATCGAGGGGTCCGGGTCCACGGGGCACTCGGGGACGGCCTGGACGGCGTCGGGGTGGACCGTGCGGCCCGACTCGACGCAGCCGGTGGCCACGACCGCGGTGCCGAGCACCACCGCCGCGGCGAGGGCGCGTCTCCAGGGGAGCGGCGTTGTCCGGGGCATGCTCAGGCCTTTCCTTGCCAGGGGACCAGGAGGCGGCCGAGCCGGACGATGATCGCGTCCAGGGCGACCGCCACGAGGCCGATCGTGATGATGCAGGCGATGGTGAGCGGGGTGTTCAGCTGCGTCCCCGAGAGGTAGGCCAGCCCGCCGATGCCGGGGATGCCGTTGTTCAGTTCCGCCGCGACCACGGTGGTCCAGGCGAACCCGGCGGCGATCCGGACGCCCGAGAAGATGTTGGGCAGCGAGGACGGCAGCACCACGAACCGGGCGATCTGCCCGCGGGAGGCGCCCAGGGCCCGGGCCGCGTTGACCCGGTCCTCGGAGACGCCGGCGACCCCCTGGATCGTGGCGATGACGATCGGCGGGAACGCGGCGAGGAACAGCAGCACGAACTTCGAGGTGTCCCCGATGCCCAGCCACACGATCAGCAGGCCGATGTAGCCCAGCGGCGGCAGCGCGCGCAGGAAGTTCAGATACGGCTCGAAGGCGACCTGCAGCCACCGGGAGGAGCCGAGGAGGAAGCCGGCGACGAGGCCCAGGACGATGGCCGCCCCGACGCCGACGCCGATCCGCTGCAGGGAGGCCACCAGGTGCTCCCAGAGGTAGTAGTTCTGCTCCCCGCAGACGGTCCGGGACAGTCCCTCCGCGATGGGGCGGCAGGTGTTGGCCTGGACGAACGCGTGCCACACCGCGCCGGGGGAGGGCAGGTACAGCGGGGGCACGAGCTGCACCGCGGTGACCAGCCACCACGCCAGCAGGACCACCACGAGGACGCCGGCCTGCAGGGCGAGGCGGAGGCGGCGGGAGCGTCGGAGGGCGCTGCGGGCACCGGCGGCGGCGTCGGGGGGCGTCCCGTTTCCCGGCGAGGATCCTCGCCCGGGGGAGGTTTCGCCTCCCGACGCTTCGCCTCCGGCGGCCGGCCCCGCGGTCTCGGCCACGGATCCGCTGCGACGTCGCTCGGTCGCGCTGTCTGCCATGACCTCTCCCAGTCCTCGGCGCCGGTCCCTGTGCGAAGGCGGATGCCGACCGCGCGACCTGCTCTGGGGTCTCACTGTAGGGCCAAGTCCGGGGCGATGCACCTCCGCGACATGATCGGACATGGGATGACATGCGGCGTCGTGGACGATCCGTGCGCGGGGCCCGGGGTGCCGTGACGATCGTTGCATCGGATCCGGCACTCGCTCCGCGAGGAGCTCGCGGACAGCTGCCACGCGGAGGCTTCGCGGGCTCGAGCGTGAGGAGTATCATATCCCGGCGTCGAGATCGGACCCATCCGTCCGCGTCGTCACGACGAACAACTGTTCGTCAGCAGCTCAGACCAAAGTATTAACCATATGGGATAACTGGGCGTGGAACATGGATGAAGGGCACGACATGGGTAGGCGTTCGACGACGAACAAGCAGCAGATGACCCGCGGGATCATCGACGCGGCCTCTCGGTGTTTCGGTGGGTCGGGCTATGCCCAGATCACCGTCGACGACATCGCCCACGAGGCGAGCGTCTCGAAGCCGATGCTCTACCGCTCCTTCGATTCCAAGGCCGAGCTGTACGAGGTCGTGTTGAACGCTCATGCCCGGGAGTTCACGGGCCGCCTCGATGCGGCCCTGGACCGGTTCCTGATCATGGACCAGTCCGAGGTCGTCCGGACGCTGCCGATCCTGGCCGTCTTCGTGGACTACGCGAAGCAGTGCGACGACGGGTACCGGCTGCTCTTCGAGTCCGAGGTCGTTCACGACCCGGAGTTCGCGGGGATTGTCAAGGAGTTCATCCGCTCGGTGCGGATCAAGCTCCTCTCCGTGCCCTATCGCTGCTTCGGCGAAGGGCTCACCGAGGAGGTCAGGCACACGGAGTCCCAGGTGATCCTGGGTTCGACGATCAACATCGCCCGGAAGATCGCCAGTACTCGTGTCGAGCTCGAGGTGCAGGAGCTGACCAGCCTCTACCGCTCGTTGCTGCTGTTGCCCAAGATCGCCGAGATCGATCCCGACGGCGTGAGAACCCAGCTGAGACTGGCCTGCTGAACCAGCTGCCGACTATGCGGCCGCGCCGTTCACGTGGAGCACCTGGCCATTGACCCACCGCGCCGGACCGGCCAGGAACGCGACCATCTCGGCGATGTCGTCCGGCTCTCCCAGGCGGCCCATCGGATTGCCCGCGGCGATGCCCTCGACCTGTTCCTCGGTCTTCCCCTCGAAGAACAGCGGGGTGGCCGTCGGCCCCGGGGATACCGCATTGACGGTGATGTCGCGCCCCCGCAGCTCGCGCGCCAGGATGAGGGTGATCGCCTCGACCGCGCCCTTCGACGCGGCATACGCGCCGTAGCCGGGGATCTGCAGCCTGGTCACGGAGGTCGAGAAGTTGACGATCGCGCCCCCCGGTCGCATGCGCCGCGCAGCGAGCCGGTCGACGACGAACGTCCCGCGCACGTTCGTGCGCTGGACTCGATCGAAGGTCTCCAGGTCCATCTGGGCGATCGGGGCCAACGGCATGATCCCTGCGGTGTGGGCGAGCACGTCGATCCCGCCGAACTCCCGCTCGGCGGCGTCGAACACGGACTCCATCTCCTGCTCGTCGGCGA
The DNA here is from genome assembly GCF_024199905.1 of Rothia santali. GTDB lineage: Bacteria > Actinomycetota > Actinomycetes > Actinomycetales > Micrococcaceae > Rothia > Rothia santali. The sequence goes on along the minus strand of NZ_JANAFB010000024.1, from coordinate 16,118 downwards.
CGTCGCCGCCCACCGCGATGGCCCGCCCGCCTGCGGAGACGACCTCGGCAACCGTCTGCTCGGCCCGCTGGCGGTTACCCGCGTAGTGGACGACGACGGCGGTGCCGTCGGCCGCCAAGCGCTCGACGACGGCGCGTCCGATTCCCCCGGATCCCCCGGTGACGATGGCGACGCGGTCTGCCGTTCCGTTCATGGCTCCTCCTCGCGATAAAATGTGGACGATCCGTCCATCTATGAACTTAGCAAGGTAATGAACGATTCGTCCACAAAAAAGGTCGCGATGACCGGGGCGCCCGCCGCTCGTCGCGGCCGCGGCCGACGCCCCGTCGCAGAAGTGCGCTCCGACGTGCTGACGACCGCGGCGCGCCTGCTGCTGGAGGAGGGCTTGCGGGCGGTCACCTTCGAACGCATCGCGAGAGAGTCCGGTGCGAGCAAGACGACGCTCTACAAGTGGTGGCCCTCCCCGGGGGCGCTGGCCGCGGAGGCGTACTTCACGCAGAGCCGGCCCCACCTGGAGTTCCCCGACACTGGCGACCTGAGGGCCGATCTCGTCGCGCAGCTGACGTCCTTTACGAGGCTCATGACCGACGGGGGCGCCGGCAAACCGATCTCCGAGCTGATCGGGGCGGCGCAGATGGACTCGGACCTGGCCGAGGCGTGGTCGCGCACGTACGCCCTTCCCCGGCGTGAGCTGGCCCGCAGGCGGCTGACGGCCGCACAGCGCGCCGGCCAGCTGCGGGCCGAGGCGGACCTCGACATCATCATCGACCAGCTCTGGGGGGCCTGTTATCACCGGCTCCTGGTGCTGAAGGTGCCGCTGGCGGATCTCGACGTGGAACGTCTGGTGGCACACACGCTGTACGGCGTGCGGTAGGGGGTCCCCAGCCCTCTCCCGCTGCTGGTCTTGTTCACCACGGGCAGTCCGCTGGCGCCGATGCCGATGCCGATGCCGATGCCGGTGCCGGTGCCAGCGCCGGACCGGGCCCGGGACTGCGGCCATCTCAGCGGCAGCGCCCTCTGCTCGGCGACGGCGACGTCGCCCTCGCTCGTCGTTCCCTTCTGCGGCGTGGCCGACATGCATCGTCGGTCTGGGAAGGCTGCCTCGCCGGCGCTCTCTCACCCCCTACGGCCCGTTGTCGGCATATTCGGGACTGCGCGGACGAAGCGAAGCCGGTCGCGTGAGCCCTGGGGCCTTCAGCGCAGGTTCCGGCGTCGTCGTTTCTCGAGCAGCCAGACGACGGCGACGGCGACGAGCTCCGCGACGAGGAAGACCAGCATGTACGGCCCGCCGGCGCCCGCGCTGCGATCCTGCGCGATGCCATCGCCCTCGGCGAAGAGCGCCCCGATGCCCATGGCGAAGACATTGTTCATCACGTGGAAGGCGATCGGCGCTTCGAGGCCGCGGCTGATCAGGGCCATGACGGCGGTGCTCGCACCGAGGCCGAGGTAGTTCAGGATCATCCACGGATCGGTGCTGGTGTGGACGAGGGAGAAGAGCACGCTCGAACCGGTGATGCCGACGATGAGCGCCGGACCGGAGGCCCGGACCCAGGAAGCATAGGAGGCGGTGAGCACCCCGCGGAAGGCGATCTCCTCGGCGGCCGCCTGCAGCGGCGTGGTCACCACGACCACGGCCAGCAGGGTGATGGTCGTGCCGGACACGGCGAAGAGGGACAGCGGCGAGGGGTTGATCAGCTGGACCGCCGCGTTCGCGAGCACCATCAGCGCCGCGAACAGCCCCAGATACGTGGCCAGCCGACGCCGGCTGAAGGCCCTCCCCAGGCTCAGCGCGGATCGCCAGGGCACTCGGCCCATCTTGGCGAGCAGGAGGAGCGTGAGCGGGGCGACGAGGATGATCGCGAGGTTCGTCGCCAGGTAGGGCAAGGGGGTCAGCGGGGAGTCGTCGGGATCCTTGCCGAGCAGGCCGAACTCGACGATGGCGGCGAGGGCCCCGAACAGCAGCTGGAGGCCGTAGATCGCGGCGACGACGATGATCGTCAAAACCAGGGGGACCCACCACCGCATCGACAGGTGCGCGCCGAAGGGACGGGACCCGTCGACGGAGGAGGATGCTCTCGAGGGCTGGTTGAGGGTGGGATCGGGAGTCGTCGTCATGGTGGCCTTTCGGGAGTGGCGTGATGAGGAGCGGAAGACGGATGCGGGGCCCGATACGGCGGTCGGGCGACGCTGGAGGGTGCCGAGCAGCGGCCTGGTCGAGCCGCTCAGGGCTCCGGTGGCCGTCGCGTCGGTGGGGCAGATGACGGGCATCGCGTGCTGCTCCTCCGCGAGGACGGGTACGTGCATCACCATCGGAAACCGTGCCCTGGGGACACGGTCAAGGCCTCACCGGCGTTTTCCTCTCACGATCGACGAGGATGGAGCCATGTCTGATCTCCCCGGCGGCCGTTGATGGCCTGGAGCACGCGCCAGCTCGCGGACCTCGCGGGCACCACGGTGAAAGCGATCCGGCACTACCACGCGACCGACGTGCTCGAAGAGCCCGCCCGCGCGGCCAACGGCTACAAGCAGTACGGCACAGCCCACCTGGTCCGCCTGCTCCAGATCAGGCAGCTGCGGGATCTGGGCATGTCGACGGCAGAGATCCGCTCGACCATCGACTCGGACGACGCGTTCTTCGACACCGTCCGCGCGCTCGACACCCGACTCGCCGCCTCCATCGAACACCAGCGGAGGATTCGGGCCGACCTGGCCGAGCTGCTCGCCCACCGCACCGGACCGGACGTCCCCGTCGGCTTCGAATCCATCGCCGGCGGCCTCACTCGGGCGGACAGGGCGGTGATCGCGATCAGCGCCCTGCTCTACGATGAACAGGGCATGCGGGACCTGCGCGAGATCGCCGAGCACCATCAGGACGCCGACGTCGCCTTCAACGAGCTGCCGGCCGACGCCGGCGCAGACGTCATCCACCGCGTCGCCGCGCAACTGGCCCCGGTGATGCGCCGGATCCACGAGAGCCACCCCAGCACGCTGAATCCGCCTCGGCCGAGGAATGTTCGCGAACGCGAGGCGATGCGCGCCCTGTACCAGTCGCTGCCGGACCTCTACAACGCGGCGCAGATCGAGGTCCTCGGGCAGGCATACCGCCTGGCGCGGGATGCCCCCTGATCCGGCGAGGCGGTCCATCGACGGGCAAGGGCCGGCCGATCAGCATGCCGCCATCGTCAAGGCTCCACAGCCTGCCCGCCTCGGCACCGTGCCCGGTGGGCAGCGCAGCGGCCGAGCGATCGCCATGCGTGGTGAAACCTGGGCAAAGTCGGCCGGTCGGGCCGGTGGTCCTGTCCACTGCGCGACCTGCGCACTGCCCGGGATCTGCTGGGCCACGCCGGCATCCGGGCTGCGTCGTGAACGGGGGAATCCCGAGCTTAAGCGCGAAGATCCCGCCCCGGCCACGGCCGGAACGGGATCCCCATCGGTGCGCCCCGTGGGGCTCGAACCCACGACCCACGGCTTAAGAGCCCCGTCCCACGGCCACTGCCGGCACGACATCTCAAAGTCGATTTTTGATGTATCGGCCCCGCGCCGGCGCTTCCACTCCGTCACCAAATGTGACGCGCGAGTGGCTCATCACCGTAACCCCCTGTCGGAAGCATTTTACAGCCTCTAAACGCTTGACCCCGCAGGGGAGCGGTCTACCACGATGAGCTATTACCTCTCGCCGCCGTGCCCTGCCCAATCCGCTCGGAATGGAGCGCACCATGCGCACCGGCCACAGCCGTCCCGTCGTAGATATCCAGCCTGGACACGAGAACGACCCCCGGGCCAGTACCAACCTCAACATCGCCTACCTTGCTTTCGCTTGGATTGGTTCCGGGGCGATGGCCCTCGGGAACGGGGCTGTTCAGGGGCTCTTTCCAGGTCTATTCCAGTGTGTGTCTGCGATATGCGCAGAGGGGGAGGATGCGCGCGAAAACTCTACGGCGGCATGATGGCACACGAGCGCGCGTCTACCGCAGCGGTGGTTGACCAAACGCAGCATGGTGTAAGTGCCTGCCCGTAGGCTTGGGGCTATGAGTTTTGTTGCTACCGTACTGCGTGTAATGATCGCGTCGCCTTCGGATATCCCCGATGCTCGCGACGCCGTTGAGCAGGCTATCTACGAGTGGAACGGCACCTACGCGAAGAACAAGCAGGTCGTGCTGATGCCGTGGCGGTGGGAGACCTCCTCTGTCCCGGTCATGGGCGAGCATCCACAGTCACTTATCAATGCTCAAGGCGTTGACGAGTCCGACATCGTCATCGCACTGTTCGGAAGCCGACTCGGTTCTCCAACTCCTGCCGCAGCATCCGGGACTGTCGAAGAAATTCAGCGTGCCGTCGACAGCGACAAACCGGTTCATGTCTACTTCTCGATGGCTCCGCTGCCCCGCGGTGTCGATCCTAAGCAGTTGGAAGGCCTCAACCAGTTCCGAGCCGATATCGGCCAGCGCGGGCTTCTAGGCGAGTTCGATAACAATGCGCAGCTCAACCATGAGGTGTGGAAGGCGGTCGAACACGATATCGCCGCGGCTGATCTAGGAGCGCCCGTTCTGACGCAGAAGCCGACGGGTGTCCGTATCCGCGTACAGTCCGAGCGGGAACGTGAAGCCACCGGCGTCGATAAGCGAGGAAGGATGAAGTACAAGACTAAGTGCCACTTCGACGTGCATAACGACGGTGGCGATGACGCAGTCGATGTCACGTTCGAAAGCGAAGCAAACACCGGACTCATGAGGATCAGTCCTCCTTCAGCTCCTGTCACGATCCAGGCTGGTTCGTCATGGCGTATACCGGTCGCGTATTCGATGGGGGTCGAAGAGCCCAGGCTCAAAGTCTCCTGGTTGGAGAACAACGAACGTCGAGAGAAGACATTCGACGTCCAGTAACCCTGTTACCCGCTGTGGGCCTGGCTTGCGGGCGCGTTGGGACTAGTAAGAACTAGCCGTCACATCCGCCATGCTGTGGACGTTCTGCGCAACCCCTGCTTCAGCCGCATTGTGGCTTGCCGCGCCTAGAGACTAAGCGCGTGATATATGGTCCTGTCACGACGTAGATAACGACTGTGGGGAGACCCACTGGAAATTCAAGGATCGAGTGTCCCCGAGCACGATCGCCGGCGTGCACTGCAGCTTGAAGACCATTGGCATCACCGCTGCCGCAAACTTCGAGTGGATCTTCATGAACCCGCAGTCGGCTTCAATCGGAAGTCCGGGCAGCGCCCCATCGGGTTGCGGTATGGCGGGGTTGGAGACGCCATTGGAACGGATAGTCGATACACCGGGACTGTCCCCTGAGTTAGAAAGCGCAGCGGAGCGGGCTCACAATCGCTCAGTCGCAAGTAGCTCAGACATAGAGACACCGTCCGTAAGCCGGGTCCTTGCCGCCTGGCTTCGGAGACTCATGTGGAACTAGGGACTGTGAGCGCGAGTGGTGGATGGCGACTCCTATAGCTCTCACCTGCTAGTCGAACCGGTGTGGAGAGTCAGCTAACCCTGACAACGCCTCTCCCGTGGTCGCCCATCGGGCGCAGGCGGCACCAAGGTCCTTGGCTCTGTGACGACGTTGCGTGAGATCGGGGCATTGACTTCCCCCAGCTGGTCTTTTACTCTGCATAATACCAAGCGACACCTGTGTCGCCACTCACAGACACCGGAGGAGCAATGAAGCTCAAGGTCTCAGCCGCAGTTCTAGCTGCCCTCACGCTTGCGACGGTTCCAATCGCCGTCGTCGATGCCACTGACTCCACGGGGGCAGGCGGGCCCAGGAGTAGTCTCACGTTGATCGTGCCGGGATCAGCCGGGGGCGGGTACGATGCCCTGGCGAGAGAATCACAGCAGGCGTTACGGGCCAATGGCATCAGTGGGAACGTGCAAGTCGTCAACGTCCCCGGCGCGTCCGGCACCGTAGGCATGCAAACTCTCACCGAGATGGCGGGCCAGGATGACACGTTGCTCGTTCTCGGCTCTGCGATGGTTGGCGGGATTGAAATCACTCAGAGTTCCCTCTCGTTTGACGACGTCACTCCGATTACCTCATCCACTACCGATTACTCTGTCATCGTTCTGCCGGATGATTCACCATATGAAACGACTGAAGAGTTTATCGAGGCGTGGAAACAGGATCCGGAGGGCCACCCCATCGCGGGGGGCGCGCTCGGAAACTCGGATCATATCGCCGTGATCTCCCTTGCCCGCGCTGTCGGGATCGATCCGGCCGACGTGAATTACATCGCCTACTCCGGCGGTGGAGAAGTCCTCGCCTCTTTGTTGTCGGGAACGGCCGCAGCGGGGGTCTCAGGGTTCGGTGAAATGAGCGACCAAATTGACGCTCAGACAGTTCGTGGCATCGGCGTCACGGCACCAGAGCGAGTAAACGGTATCGACATGCCCACATTCAATGAACAAGGTATTGACGTTGTTGTGCCGAACTGGCGAGGCTTTGTCGCGCCACCCGGGATTTCTGCTGAACAGCAAGATGAAATCGGAGAAATCCTTTCTGAGATGATGGGTACCGAGGAATGGAATCAGGCCGTCGAACGTAATCAATGGGAAGAGTTCATCATGACGGGAACTGAACTAGACGATTTCATCGACGCTGAAGTCTCCAACACCAAGAGCCTGCTCGAGGAGGCCGGAGAATGAGTGCGAGAACACATACATCAAACCACGATTCACCTTCTCCCGAACACCTCCGAGATAAACCAAATATTCTCGGAGAACTTTCCCTGGCGATCGTTCTCGTGGGAATGGCTGTCTTCGCCACGATAGGGATTATAGTGATGGAGCCAATCGGTGATGAGCCGCCTGGGCCACGACTGTTCCCTGCCTTGGTAACGATTCTCCTGTTTGGTACAGGCATCGGAATCGCTATCAAGGTGACTCACGCTCATTCGAGGAGCAAGACTGATGCCACGGATGAGGATGAAGACCTGGATGCTGCTACCGAACTGATTCTGAAATCCGACTGGCGGACTCTCGGGGCTGTCATCGTGATATTCATTGTCTTCCTTGCCCTACTGCAACCGGTGGGGTGGTTGATCAGTGCGGCCGGTCTCTACTATGCGATCACACTGGCGTTGGGTAGTAAGGCTTACGTGCGTGATCTTGTCGTCGCCTTCATCTTTTCTGCGATCCTTCAGATCGCCTTTTCAATCGGCTTGGGCCTTAATTTGCCCGCCGGCGTGATCGGAGTGATCTTCTAATGGAACAACTATCAGACCTGATGGCTGGATTCGGCGCCGCTTTGACGCCGATGAACATGTTGTGGTTGCTCATCGGAGCGGTTCTAGGGACAGCCGTTGGCGTTCTCCCCGGTCTAGGATCAGCGATGGCGGTGGCTCTGCTGCTCCCAGTGACGTTCTCCTTAGACCCCACTGGGGCACTGATCATGTTTGCTGGGGTCTACTACGGAGGCCTCTTCGGGGACTCGATCGCAGGGATTCTCCTTAACACTCCAGGCAACGCCGCCGCCATTGCTGGATCATTTGAAGGCCACCGCATGGCCCGCCATGGTAGAGCCGCCAAGGCACTAGCCGCTAGCGCATTGGGAGCTTTCAGTGGAGGACTCATCGCAACCACTCTGGTAGTGTTCTTCTCCCCATATATAGTGCGCTTGGCGGCACTATTTGGCCCGGCCGAATATTTTGCACTTGCATTCTTCGCATTCATAGCCATATCGTGGGTTGTTGCCGAATCTTTCTTGAAAGGCATCGGGTCATTGGCCATCGGCCTTTTCATTGCCTTGGTTGGTATCGATAGCACCTCAGGTACCGCCCGCTTCACTTTGGGCATCCCCCAACTCTTTGATGGCATCTCGATTATCGTTGTGACTGTCGGCCTCCTGGCCCTAGGCGAAGTATTCTTCATCGCATCCCGAATTCATCGGGACAAACGCCAAATCCGTATCCTTGATTCTGGACGCCCCTGGCTTCGTCTCTCCGAATTCCGCCAGGCCCTGCCCGCCTGGCTCCGCGGCACTGCCATTGGTGTTCCCTTCGGCGCAATTCCCGCCGGTGGCGCAGAAGTCCCAACCTTCTTGGCCTACACTACTGAGCGCAAGCTCGCTGCACGCCGCAATGATCCCGAGTTCGGATCTACTGGATCAATTCGAGGCGTCGCCGGCCCAGAAGCAGCTGGAAACGCGACTGCGGGTAGTGCCATGGGCGCCTTGCTGGCCATCGGACTGCCCACAAGCGCAACGGCCGCCATTATGCTTGCAGCCTTCCGTCAGTACGGCATGCAACCCGGGCCGTTGCTGTTTGAGCGCAGCGCGGACATCGTCTGGGCACTGCTGGCCAGTTTGTTCCTCGGGTTGCTGGTGCTGCTTGCACTGAACCTGCCTTTTGCCCCCCTCTGGGCGAAGCTGCTGCGATTGCCCTCATCGAGTCTTTATGCAGGAATCAGCGTTCTGGCAGTACTAGGTGTCTACTCCATCAGTGGGTCGATGTTTGACCTCGCGGTACTCCTCGGCCTCGGAGTTCTTGGGTTCCTCATGCGGCGCTTCGACATGCCATTAGCCCCTGTGCTGATCGGCGTTATTCTTGGCCCCCTGGCCGAGACCGAGTTCCGGCGCTCTATCAGCGTTGGGCAAGGCGATGCCTGGTTCTTCGTCTCATCCCCATTGACCATCGCTCTCTACGGACTCCTTGTTGTCGGTGCCATAGTCATCACTGCGCTTTCGCTGCGAAACCGCGCCTCCGCTGCACGATCCCTGACGGACGATGCCAGGCTCGCGGCTTCGGGAGATCCACAGGAAGGCAAAGCGGTGGCAGAAGCCGTACCGGCGGCCCCTGGCTCGCAGGTAGAAGACCCTAGAGAGCATCCCGACGCCAAAGACCACTCCAGCTCGAAGAAGCCATCGGATACACCGGGAAACTGATCAACGAGATTTATGACCTCCCGCCCGCCCCAACCCTGAAGCGCAATCAACCGATGACGCAGCAGAGTTGGGGCGGAAGGTGGTTAAATAAGGCTTATGGATCCAAGTCCAATCATCCCAGCAACTAGTTCTCCCGACGCAGGACGGGGCACCACGGCCCTGGTCGATTCGCTACAGGCGAAAATCGTGAGCCTTATCCGAGAGGAACGCTGGGACGAAGGCACGCGATTGGTAGAGCGATCCCTAGCTAACATGCTACGGGTATCGCGCACTCCCATCCGGGCAGCTCTAGGTGGATTGGAAGATTCTGGTGTAGTTAACCGTACGGACCGAGGTTATGTAGTTGCGCGGATACCGGATGACCTGTCACTAGAAGATCCTGGACAACGGGTGGCGCGAGCATACACGTCTATCGCTCAGGATCGATTGGATGGAATCCTCGAGGAGCAGGTGACTGAGCGGGGATTGATGCGCCGGTACAATCTCTCAGGCTCGGAAATTTCCGATATCCTGCGACGAATATCTCTAGAAGGCTGGATCGAACCAAATCCCGGGTATGGTTGGCGTTTCCTTCCGGCGCTGACCTCCGCGAAATCCTATGCCGACAGCTACCGATTTCGTCAGTTAGTGGAACCGGCGGCGCTTCTCGAACCTGGCTATCGGGTGGACCGAGGAGAACTGCTCGCCCAGCGGTCCGAGCAGCAGGCGTTGGTCGATGGGCGCATTCACCAAGTTTCCGGACCCGAACTATTCGACCATAATTCACACTTGCATGAAACAATCATCGCCGGGTCCAACAATGAATTCTTCATAGAGTCAATTGCCCGGATCAATAAACTGCGCCGACTCATCGAGTACCGTAAGACGCTAGTCCCCGGACGTGCCGCGATTAGGTGTGCTGAACACGTACGGTTGGCAGACCTCGTACTGGGCGGGCATCTCAAGGACGCATCACGCTTCCTGGCCAGCCATCTGCGAACGGTGGGTACTGAGAAGACGACACGACAGGATTAAATTCAGGATGCTCTGCCCCCGCCCACCAACGGTGAGCGGGGGCAGAGCACCCCTCGCGTGAGACGCTGCCCTAGAAGGCCGTCAGTACGTGCGAGTAGTGAGAAGCTTGCGGCGGTGAAGACAGGTGAGGTGTAACAAGCTCACGCCATCTTGAGAAACCGGCCGAGCCTCGGAACCCCTCGGTGTGATCCTCGAGAGTGCTCCAACGGATGCTCAACCGGTACAGCTGCGGGTCCTCGACCTGACGAACCAGCTCGAAAGTGCGAGCTCCTGCAGCATGTTGAAATATTGATCCAGCCTGGGCAACCGCGGTCTCGAAGGCTCTTTCTGCTCCGGGACGAACATGCAGGTTTACGACTTCGATGACGGCTGCAGTAGCGGCCGGCAACGGAGGATCGGATACTTCGCTGGCATCTGCTTCTCCGTCGATGCGCCCCTGCTCTCCAGAGTCGACGAGAGTTCGTGTCGCGTCGACGGAGGCGTATGTCCAAAGAATCCGCATCTCTTCGGTCTCGGAAGCGTTCTCGAAGTGATGTGGGATGTTTGCCGGGACGAAGGTCGTATCGAAAGTCGCCAACTCCTCCCGCTGGCCATCGATGTCAACAATAGCCTTGCCCGAAATGACAACGACCGATTCCACTACGTTATGTGTATGGTGGCCGATCTGGGCTCCGGGCTCGAATATTGTTGTGCCGTTGAGGAAGGTGGTGCCGCCTCGAGCATAGGTCACCAACGGGACGGTCCGAGCTCCACCCCCGCGGTCCTTGCAGGGCAACTCATTCGGACGCAGTATAAGGCTGTCGAACGAGGAAGGAACGGTCATTTCAGTCCTCCAATCCAGAGGGTCTTGACGTTAGTGAACTCGCGGATTCCTTGGGAAGAAAGTTCTCGGCCGTATCCGGATCGCTTGATTCCGCCAAATGGAAGTCTCGGATCGGAGGCAACTTTGCCATTGATGAACACAGCTCCAGCGTCGATCTGGCTCGCCAGAGAGCGTGCCTTATTGATGTTTGAAGAGAAGATCGTCGCTCCTAGCCCATATTCACTGCTGTTGGCCAGCATGACTGCCTCCCGGTCATCGGCAACTCGCGTTACCGAGGCCACGGGGCCGAAAGTTTCCTCATCGAAGGCGGCCTGGCCGGGACGTACATGGTCAAGGATGGTCGGCGGATAATAGGCTCCTGGTTCAGTCGATGCTTCACCGCCGAGCCGAAGATCTGCTCCCTGCTCGATGGTCCGCAGGACCTGCTCGTGTAGAGCGTTCCGAAGATCGGTGCGGGCCAGCGGCCCGATCTGGGTCGCCTCTTCCGAGGGATCACCGATTACCAGCGCGCGGGTCTTCTCGACGAAGAGCTCCACGAAGGCGTCGGCGACGGTCTCGTCGACAATGAACCTCTTGGCATTTACACACGACTGACCGGTGGTGTTGAACCGAGACGATACCGCGGTCGTAGCAGCGAGCTCTAGGTCCGCATCGGCGAGGATCAGGAACGGATCCGATCCTCCGAGCTCTAGCACCTGCTTCTTCAGGACGCTGCCAGCCTGGGACGCCACGATGGCACCGACTTCCGTCGATCCGGTCAAGGTCACCGCAGCGACGCGAGGATCCTCAATGATGCCCTTAACCGCCGACGAAGGGATGACGAGGGTGTTGAACAGCCCCGATGGCGCAGAGACTCGAGTGATTGCTTTGTTAACAATCTCTTGAATTGCCAAAGCGCATCCAGTCACATTCGCAGCGTGTTTGAGAAGCGCGGCGTTGCCCGCCGCCAACGCCGGAGCCGCGAAACGGAAGAACTGCCAGAAGGGATAGTTCCAGGGCATGATTGCCAGCACGACACCAAGCGGATCATATTGAACTCCGCTCAGGGCAGCATCAGACTCGATCGGTTCGAAGGCGAGGAAACGTTCGGCATGCTCTGCATAGTAGTCCAGAGTCAAAGCAGACTTCGCTACTTCTGCACGGGCTTCGACGATTGGCTTGCCCATTTCCTCAGTAATGAGTCGAGCATAAGTTTCCTGGTTATGGCGCAATTCAATTGCCATGGTTGTAAGCAGCTGAACACGCTCGGCCACCGGCGTCCCCCGCCATTGTAAGGAAGCTTGGTGCGTAATCTCCAGCCGAGTTTCTACTTCAGCCTGTGTGTGGTCGGGGTACTCCGCGAGGACTGTGCCGGTGGCTGGATTCATTGAAGTGGGCATCTTGTTTCTTTCTCTCAAAAATTCTATATAAAAAAGCGAACGAGGCGTAATGGAAATTTATGGCTGGTCCAGGAGGTCAGCTTTTCGCCAAAGTCTTGAGGTGCTTGAGAACCCGGTTCGAGAATTCTTCGGTGCCGCAAGTTCCGCCGATATCCCGGGTGCGGGCACCGGGGTCCTCCAGCGTGGCTTCCACCGCCGATTCGATCTCCGTCGCCGCGGCGATCAGTCGAGGATCGCTCGCCCTACGCCCATGCCACTCGAGCAACATCGCTGCGGAAAGGATGAGGGAAGTGGGATTGGCAATGCCCTGTCCCTGGATATCCGGGGCCGATCCATGTTGGGCCTGCGCTACGGCGATGTCAGTACCCGCGTTGAGAGAGCCGCCCAACCCGAGGCTTCCAGAGAGCTCGGAGGCTTCATCGGAGAGGATGTCACCAAACATGTTGGTGGTTACGAGCACATCGAAGGTCTGAGGCCTGCGAATCAGATGAGCGGCCGCAGCATCGACGATGAGTTCCTCCAACTCCACTTCTGGGAAATCCTGGGCGACTTTGCGCACCTGTCGAAGGAAGAGGCCATCGGAGAGTTTCAGAACGTTGGCCTTGTGTACGGCAGTGACCTTCTTCTTTCGGGATGCTGCCAGCTCGAATGCAGTGCGTGCGACGCGTTCGCTAGCGCGGGCAGTGATCTTGCGGATGCTGAACGCCGAATCCTCATCGGGCATAAATTCTCCGGAGCCGGCGAACATGTTGCGGTCCGAGTAGAATCCTTCGGTGTTCTCTCGGACGATTACCAGGTCCATGGGGTTCTTGAGAATGCTGAGATCATCCCGTGATCGGCACGGTCTGACGTTGGCGTAGAGCTTGAATACGGTACGCAGCTCGCCTGACGGGTTGATACCACCTTCAGCTCGGGGAGGGTAGTCGTAATGGGACACGGGGCCCAGAATGACACCATCCACCTTGGGGATGCGGTTCATGACGCGCTGTGGCAAGGTAGTCGATTCCTTGGCGAGCGACGCAAGGCCGATCTGCTCGGTTTCGAATTCCAGCCCCAGGCTCCGAGAGGAGTTCAAGTGTTCTAGGACCTGGAGGGTTGCCGCCGAGATCTCTGGTCCGATGCCGTCCCCGGGGAGTACGAGAATTTTCATGAGACAATATCCTTTTCCTAGATTTCCTGATGAGTGAAATTTCGCCAAGGTATGAAGCGTAGGGGCGTATCTGAGGTTTACCCAATCACTGAGTAAAGGATCAAGGCTAGTGCCACGGTAATTCCGCCTCCGATCCGGGTAGCGATTTGGGCGAAGGGCATGAGCTGCATGCGTCCTCCTGCTGTAAGGATTGCGATGTCCCCTGCGCCTCCCATCCCGCTATGGGTAGCCGTGACCATGGCGGCTTCTACTTGGTGCAGCTTCACAAACCTCGCGGCTACGAACCCGCCGCTGACCATCCCGATGACTGTCAGGACAATGGTAATCAGGTTGGCCGGGGTGAATCCAGCAACTAGGCTTTCCCACGGTGTCTGGGTAAGGCTAAAGATAAACAGGACCGGGAACGCCATTGTGGTGATGGCGAATTTGTATACGAAAGCGGCACCGGCCTTGATTCTAGGTGAGACCAGATGAGCCAAAGTAAACGCCACGGCTAGGAAAAGCATGACGACTGGAGCCGGCCATGAAAGTAGTTCGTTGAATAGAACGCCTACAAGATAAAGGGAGACGGCAACCATGGCCGCGGCGGCCACTGCCTTAATGAGGTCGACTCCCTGAAGCTTCGCCTCCGGATCTTCATCGAGGCGGACGGGGGTGGGTGCGAGTTCTCCATCGCCGCTAAACTTTGGCACGCGACGACCCAGCAGATTCAGAAGACCAGAGCAGACCACTGCCGTGAGATTCCCAACCATGATGGCAGGTAAGATGCGTGCCAGTAGCTCCCCTTGATCAATCCCATTAATTTGAGAATACCCTAAAGTCAATGGTATTGCACCTTCGCCGACGCCCCCGGCCATGATCGGCACCAGAATGTAGAAGAAGGTATCGTGCGGACCTATTCCAAGAATCAGACCAGATAGCATCCCTAGCATTACCGCCAATATTGTTCCGGCCACGAGTGGTACAAAGATCTTGACGAATCCCTTGATCAAGACCGAGCGGTTCATGGAAATAATACTGCCCACGATGACGGCGGCGATGAATAGGTTGAGTATTTTGCTACTCGTGAAGAAGTCTCCGACGCTGTCGACCATCGGTGCTGGGATGAGGTTGAGATATCCCAATAATGAGGGTAGGAACGTGACTATAACCGCTCCACCGCCAATGTGTCTGATGCCGGGAACTCGGTTGCCAATTTCGCCCAGGGTAAATGCGAAGACTGTTGCGATCCCAATAACAAAGGCCAGTTCACCGGTTACTCCGTTGATAGCCGTGAAGGAAATCATTAAAATGATCATGAGCAAGTAGATGGGAATTGGGATGATTCCCATGTCAAGATCCATGATTTTCCACCAGCGGGACCGCCAATCAGGCCCGTGCTTTATCGCATCGGGGGGCCTTTGGGGCACTTCATTATCCGGAGGATTATTCTGAGACATCTTCATCCTTGATGCTGATCTATAATAAATTGTAGTGTTTGTTCTAATCAATCTTGAGGAAAGCCATACAGTGATTTTGCATTCTCTTTGAATATTGCTTTGATTGCCTCCGGTGCCGCTATCCATTCCGAGACTTGTCTCACCGAGGCTGCGGCATCATATTTGCGGAAGGGTTCAACCTGAGCCAGGTTTCGGATGGCACGGTCCTGCCCGCCGCCGGTATGCGGCCAGTCCGAGGCCCAGACCAGACGCTCATGCGACACCGAGGTAAGCGTCTGGACGAAACTCGGCAACAAATCTGTCACCTCGTGCTCCTGGCCCACGCGATACGGTGCGGAGAGTTTGACCCAAACCTGCGGCTGCGCGTAAAGATCGAGAACAGTCTCGGCTCCTTCGAGGGTGCCTGTAGGGGTAGCGCGAACGCCCCCAAAATGATCCAGCAGCACCGGGACCGGAGACTCCGAGATAACCTGCGCCGCCTCCGCGAGAACAGAAGGCGCAGCAAAAATTTCTACCAGGAGTGAACTTGGGGCCGTGCGGTTAAGAAGCGCCCTCAATTCATCAGCGAAGTTCAAGGGTGTCCTCTGGGGGTCCGCGCTGACATTGAGGCGCAAACCGCGTACTCCGGTGGCAGCCAGAATCTCGAGTTCTTCTTCTGTCGTGGTTAGGTCGATGACGGCTACGCCGCGGGCCATCGAGGGGCCTAATTCCTTCAAGGCCCCGAGCATCGCACTGTTGTCGCTCCCGTACACGCTGGGCTGGACGAGGACAACTCGATCCGCCCCCACCCGGTGCAGATGATTGTGCAGTGCTAATACTCCCGCGCGACCAGGAGTGTACGAGCGCCGCTGTTGGTAGGGGTGCCTCGTCGGTTCAAATATGTGTACGTGGCAGTCGGTAATCCCGAGGGGTTGGGTCATCTTCGCTCTCGAATCCTCACTGCGCTGTGATGGCTGACACGACGACTGTAACCCTTCAAGCGGTACTTTGCAAGGCAAAAAACCATGAGTCTTTGGATGGATTTTCCAGGACCGTGGCCTGCGGACGACGGACCGAGCGAAGATGACTCGGAGACTTGGCGTGCCTGTCGTCACGGCAACTGGGGGGTCGTGGCGCGCGGCGCCTACCACGCGTCCTTGTTGCGCAATGCCCTGGCGCCCGACAGGCCGACGGCGCACGCCGTCCCCTGCTCTAGCGGTGAGTGGATGCACATGTGGGGCACCGCCGCACCGGGCCGGATGCCGCGTGTGTCCGCGGCCGGGGCGAGGTGCCTCCGCGTGAAGGCAACATGGCCCAGCGGTTCTCGCAGAACGGGTGGGCGGGCGTCATCGTCTACGGCGCCGTGCGGGACCGGCACGAACTGGTCGGCATCGACCTGGGCGTGCAGGCGCTGGGCAGCAATCCCCGCCGCAGCGGGAAGGCCGGATCGGGGGAGCGCG
>NZ_JANAFB010000023.1 GCF_024199905.1 Rothia santali | reverse complement strand
CTCCAGGCCCACGCGCTCGAGCAACCGGGCGGCCTCGTCCCGCGCGGCTCCGCGGGAGACCCCGCCGGCCGCGGTGAGGCGACGCAGGGGCTCCGCGACCTGCCGGAGGGCCCCGGCCCGGGGGTCGAGGCTGCCCCGCGCATCCTGCGGGATGAGCTGGACCTCGCGGCGGAACCTCAGCAGCCCGGCGCGGTCCAGGGCCGGGAGGGGACGCCCGTCGTAGAGGGCCGTCCCGGCGTCGGGCGCCCGGAGGCCCAGCAGGACGCTGATCAGCGTGGTCTTGCCCGAGCCGGAGTTGCCGACGACGCCGACGCTCTCGCCCGCGCCCACGCGCAGGCCCGCCTCGGCGAGCGCCCGGATCGGCTCCCGCTCCCCCGGGCCGCGACGCAGCAGGCGCGAGGCCCGCCGCGGGTGGACGACGCTGGCCCCGCGGGCCTCCAGGAGCGGGGCCGACGCCGTCGGCCCCGCGGTCGAGGCCGGACCTGAGGAGTCGGCGACGATTCGGCGGGCGCGACCCGGGCGTGCGGGTGCGACGGCGGCGCGGCGGGCAGCGCCGCCGTGGTGGGCCCGTCCGGGTGGGCCACGATGCGGCCCCCCTCCAGGTGGAGGCGGTCGGCGCGGACGGCGGCCGCGGCGGCGGCGTCGTGGGTGATGAACAGGAGGGCCGAGGACTCGGGGAGCAGCTCGTCCAGGAGGGCGAGCACCTGCGCCTGGGTGGCGGCGTCGAGGGCCGTGGTGGGCTCGTCGGCGACGAGCAGGTCCGGCTGGCGGGCCAGCGCGAGGCCGAGGCACACGCGCTGGCGCTGCCCGCCGGACAGCTCGTGGGGGTAGGCGCGGTGGACGCGCCGGGGGTCCTCGAAGGCCAGGTCCGCCAGGAGGCGGAGGGCCGCCTCGCTGGGCCCCGCCGGAGTCCGCCGGGAGCCGGGCCCGGACCGCGTGCGGCGGGAGTCGGCACCGGACCGCGTGCCACGGGGTGCCGCCGTCGGCCCGGTCTCGGATCCGCCCGGACCGTGCGGCGCGCCGAGGGCCCGCTCGAGGTGCGCACCCACCCGCACGGCGGGGTTCAGGCTGCGGGTGGGGTCTTGGCTGACGAAGGCGATGCGGGGAAGGCTCGCGGAGCGGCGGGCCAGGGGGACGCCCAGGACGTCGGCGCCCTCGAGGAGCACGCGTCCCTCCAAGGCGACGTTCTCCGCCGAGGTCCCCATGACAGCCGAGGCGGTCAGGCTCTTGCCGGAGCCGGAGGGGCCCAGGAGCGCCCGCCGCTGACCGCGGTGCAGGGTGAGGTCCAGCGGGCCGAGCAGCCGGTTCCCACCGGCCGAGGCGGCCAGGGAGCGGACGTCGAGCAGGGTCATCTTCAATCCTCGGGCGATGTGCCCGGGGCCGCCGGGCGTGAGCGGGTTCAGCCTCGAAGATTATTGCTATTGCGACCTGTTATCAATTAAGTATCCGTGCAACTATGGTCGCCGCCGCCTCGCGCGTTCACCGCCCCTCGCCGGGCCGCCCGACGCGCCCGCCTCACGCCGCCCGCAGCGCCACCGCGCCTCCCCCAGTCCGCACGGATTTGGCGGCAGCCTCTCCCGATCGGCCATTTCACTAAAGGTTCGCTATGCTATCTTTTTGACGATTCTCACACCCTCGAAAAAAATACCGGGCCGTCGAATGATTTCGACGACCCGGCCTCCTCTTGGCTCACACGAGGCTGCGGTGATCAGCCCTCGCCCTGCGTGGGCTTGACCGTGATCACCGGAGCGGCGGCCTCGAGGATGATCTGCTGGGCGGAGGAGCCCAGGAACATCTTGCCCACCGGGCTGCGGCGCCTCACCCCCACCACGACGACCTCGACGTCGTCGCGGGAGGTCATGTCGATGAGGTCGCCCACCGCGTCCTTGCTGCGCTCGTCCGGGGTCTGCACCGAGACGCGGTCGTAGTCGAACTGGGCCGGGTCGGGCGAGGAGCCGTCCACGGGGAAGACCACGAGGTCGGCGTCGCGCCGCTTGGCCTCGGCGACCGCGTAGTCCCGAGCCGCCTGGCCGGCGGGACTGTCGGCGCTGGCAAGAACGATTGTCATGGTGGGATTCTCTCCTCGTTGTCGGGAACGTCGTCGGTCCACACGCGATAATACCCGGCCGCCGCATATGACGGACACGTCATACCTTCAGCCGAGTTCATATTGTGCGGATCTTCAGTGTATGGTGAATCACATTCCAAAGTCGAGCAAGACGACTTGGCGCCATCCGGCGCGGCCCCCACCCGTGGGCCGCGCCGGAGCACGCAGGCAGCGTCCTCGGCATGACCGGAGCGACGGCGAGCCACCAGCATCACCCCACCAACGACGTAGTTGATCGAGGAGTTCAGTTGGCCGACACGAGCCAGCCCGCCCCATCGGGCCCCCACCACAGACAACCGCCCAGCCGCCGCCAGTTCATCCTGCGCGGCGTCGGCGGGGTCATCGCCGTCGCCGCCATCGGCACGGCGGCGACCGCGTCCATCGCCTCCGCCTCCAGCGGCAGCGACCTCCGCGCGTCCCTGACCATCATCGCCCCGGCCGCGGCCGGCGGCGGCTGGGACACCGTGGCACGCGAGATGCAGCAGGCCCAGCGGGCCAACGGCATCGTGAACAACACGCAGGTGGTCAACATGCCGGGCGCGGGCGGAACCATCGCCCTGAACAACCTCGCGGTCCTCGACGGCGAGGCCAGCACCCTCATGGTCGGCGGCACCGGCCAGCTGGCGGGCAGCATCCAGTACGACTCCGACTCCACCTACGCCGACGTCAACCCGCTGGCGCTCACGGTCGAGGAGTACAGCGTCATCGTGGTGCCGGGCGACTCTCCCTACGAGACCCTGGACGACCTCATGAACGCGTGGCGCGAGAACCCGGGAGCGGTCCCGTGGAGCGGCGGCGGGTCCTTCGACCAGCTGGTCGTCGCCGAGATGGCGATCGCCGCGGGCCTCAACCCGCAGGACATGATCTACGTGCCCTCCGACGGCGGCGGCGAGACCACCCAGGCGCTGCTCAACGGCACCGTCGTGGCGGCCGCCAGCGGCTACCCGGACTCGGTGGACCAGATCGAGTCGGGCCGCCTGAAGGCCCTGGCCCTGGTGGCGCCCGAGCCCGTCGAGGCCATCGACATCCCCACCACGGTGGAGCAGGGCTACGACGTGACCCTGACCAACTGGCGCCTCATCGTGGCCCCGGGCGGCATCACCGACGAGGAGAAGTCGCAGCTCGAGGACATCATCCGGGAGACCATCGAGACGCCCGAGTGGCAGGACGCCATCGAGCGCTACACCTGGAACGAGAACGTGAAGTTCGGCACCGAGCTTCAGGACTTCCTCGAGAGCGAGCGCGTGCGCATCGAGGGCCTTTACGAGGAGTTGGGACTGTGACACAGCAATCCGTGCAGCCGGAGGCGGCCTCCGATCCCGGACCGGCTCCCGGCCAACGCACCCCCCGGACGGGCGGCCTGCTGCTCAAAGAGCTCACGATGCCGATCGTGCTCGCGGCCTTCGCGACCTACCTGCTGGTGAACATGCTGCTGATGGAGGTCCCCGAGTCCGTGGACTTCCCCGGCCCGCGGTTCTTCCCGGCCGTCATCACCGGCGTGCTCTACTTCCTGGTGATCGTCCAGGTCGTCCAGTCGATCCGGCACTGGAGCGCCGGGAACCTCACCGCCGAGAGCGAGGACTCCGCGATCCGCTTCGCCTGGGGCTCGCTGCTCTGGGTCGTGGGCGGCTTCCTCGGCTTCGCCCTGCTGCTGGAGTTCCTCGGCTGGATCATCGCGGCCGGGCTGCTCTTCTGGTGCGTCGCCCAGGGCTTCGGCGCCAAGAGGCCGATCATGTCCCTGATCACGGGGCTCACCGTGAGCTCGCTCGCCTACATCGCATTCGACATGGCCCTGGGGCTCTCGCTGCCCTCCGGCATCCTGGGAGGTGGCTTCTAGCGTGGATACCCTATCCCTGCTCGCCGACGGCTTCGCCGGCGCTCTGACCTGGCAGAACCTGTTCTGGGTGGTGCTGGGCTGCCTGCTCGGCACCGCCGTGGGCGTCATGCCCGGCCTCGGCTCCTCGATGGCCGTGGCCCTCCTCCTCCCCGTGACCTTCGCGCTGGAGCCCACCGCCGCGTTCATCATGTTCTCGGGCGTCTACTTCGGCGGCCTGTTCGGCGACTCGACCATGGGCATCCTGATGAACACACCGGGGCAGGCCTCGGCCATCGCCTCGACCTTCGAGGGCCATAAGATGGCGCTCGCCGGGCGAGCGCCGCAGGCCCTGGCCACCGCCGCCATCGGCGCGTTCGTCGGCGGCTTCATCGCCTCGATCGTGGTCGTGTTCCTCGCCCCCTGGCTGGCGGCGTTCTCCACGAGCTTCGGGCCCGCCGAGTTCTTCGCCCTCGCGCTGTTCGCGTTCATCGCGACGTCGTCCGTAGTCACCGACTCCGCGGTCAAGGGCCTGCTGTCCCTGGCCGTGGGACTCGGCGTCGCGGTGGTCGGCATCGACTCCGTGACCGGCATCCCCCGCTTCACCATGGACTCCCCGCTGCTGTTCGACGGCATCTCCCTGGTCACCGTGACCGTGGCGATCCTGGCGCTGGGCGAGGTCATCTACTTCGCGGTCATCGCGCGGTTCAAGAAGGAGGGGCAGCTGCTGAAGGCCAAGGGCCGGCCGTGGCTCTCCCGCAAGGAGGTCAGGGAGGCCGCCCCCGCGTGGGCCCGAGGCACCGCGATCGGCCTGCCCTTCGGCGTCGTGCCGGCGGGCGGTTCCGAGATCCCGACGTTCCTGGCCTACGGCGCGGAGCGCAAGCTCGACCGGCGTCGCAAGGACCCCCAGTTCGGCAAGGGCGCGATCCGCGGCCTCGCCGCCCCGGAGGCGGCCGGCAACTCGACCACCGGCATGGCGATGGGCGCGCTGCTCGCGCTGGGCCTGCCGATCTCGGCGACCGCCGCGATCATGCTGGCGGCCTTCCGCCAGTACGGCCTGCAGCCCGGCCCGCTGCTCTTCGAGCGGGCCCCCGACCTGGTGTGGGCGCTGCTGGCCAGCTTCTTCATCGCCATGATCGTGCTGCTGATCATCAACCTGCCGTTCGCCATGGTGTGGGCCAAGCTGCTGCTGATCCCGCGCCCGTACCTCTACGCGGGCATCACGGTGTTCTGCGGGCTCGGCATCTACGCGACGTCGGGCTCCACGTTCGACCTCATCATGCTGCTGGCCGTGGGTGTCCTCGGCTTCCTGATGCGGGTCCACGACTACCCGCTGGCGCCGCTGATCATCGGCATGGTCCTCGGGCCGCTGGCCGAGACCAGCCTCCGCGACGCGCTGATCAGCGCCGACGGCGACGCCTCGGTGCTGGTCCAGGGGCCGATCGTGCTGACCCTCTACGGGCTGCTCGTGGTGACCCTGCTGCTGGCGGTCCGCAACAAGGTGGTGAGCCGGACCAAGAAGGACGTCTGATCCTCGCGGTCCCGCGCGCGACGAGCCGGCGCCTCCATCCGAACCTCAAGGGGATCGGGTGGGGGCGCCGGCTTTCGCGGTTCCGGCATGGCTGCCGGGTCGCGTCGGAACGACGCGGATCATGGCCTCGGCCACCGAGGACGCGGTGATTCCGCACGAGGACTCCCACATGGCTCGCGCGGGCGAGGTGCGAGTCGCGTCAGCGCACTCACGGGGCGGACGCTCAGGCCGAGTAGTGGTACCGGGCCTGCAGGACGATCAGATCCTCGCCCTCCACGAGATAGACCAGGCGGTGCTCCGTGGTGATCCTGCGGGACCATGCCCCGGCGAAGAGATGGCGCAGGGGTTCCGGCTTCCCGATCCCCTCGGACGGGTCCTTCAGGGCCGCGTCGATCAGGCGGTTGATGCGCTTGAGGTTCTGCCGGTCCGCGGTCTGCCAGTGCGTGTAGTCGGCCCACCCGTGCGGGGTGAAGACCAGCCTCACTCGATCAGCCCGTGCTCTTCGATCGCTCCCGCCCGGGCCTGCGCCAGGCTCTCCAGGAGCCGCTGGGCGTTGGCCGGGACGCGGAGCAGATAGGCCGTCTCCTCCAGCGCCTCGAACTCCGCCCGGGACATCAGGACGGCGTCGCCCGCCCGGGAGGTGATCTCGACGGGCGCGTTGTCGTCGTTGACCTGCTGGATCAGGGGGAACAGGTTCTTGCGGGCCTCGCTGGCGGTCATGGACATGACGACACCTCCTCAGTGGTACGAAAAATGGTACCACTGAGGAGGTACGGGGGTGAAGGCGGGCTACCCCGGGCGGAGCGCGACGACGCGGCGCAGGAGCTTGCCCGCGGTCGCCGCGCTAATCGATCGGCTCGGCCATCGGCCGCACCGCGTACTCCACGGAGATCACGCCGAGCTCCGGGTCCTCGAGCGAGGCGCCCCAGGCGGAGGCGAACTGGTCCACGCCCGCAGCCATCGTGATGGTCCCCGAGAGCAGGACCGTCCCCGGCTCCCGCTCGCCGCGCCCCTCCAGGACGTCGAGCCAGTAACCCGGGGCCAGCAGGGTGCTCATGGGAGCCTCCTGGATCGGGGTGCGACCCTCCCCCACCCAGCCGCGCATCATGACGTCGTCGAGCCGGTCCGCGATCTGCGCGTAGGGCCAGGCCCGGCGGCCCAGGACGTCCGGGGAGGCGTTCTTGGACCACGCGACGCCGTGGGTCTCCAGCTGACGGTCGGTGTGGTCGCAGGCGCAGGTGATCAGCTCGCGCCCCTCGTCGTCGATGACCAGGGCCCACTCGGCCTCGCCGGAAGTACGGGCGTGCTGGACGTCCACGGCGTCGGCCTGCTGGGCGAGGTACGGGGAGACCGGGTACAGCGTCGGCGTCGTGGACGGACCGGGGACGCCGAGCTCCGCGAGCTCGTCGATGTGCGCCTTGACCTCCGCCTGGTCCCGGCCAGCGTATCCGGCGTTGAGCAGGCGGCGGACGGTGACGGTGGAGCGCGAGCCGTCAGGAAGCTCGAAGGACAGGACGGTGGGCTGCGGCTGGGGCTCGGTCGGCATGTGGATCATTCCTCGCATCCGGTTTTTACCGGCTTTTTACACCGGGGGTCTTTCGTGTATACCCACTGTATACAATACTGGGTGAGATCTGAACCACATCTCGGAGGACACCGTGACCGATGCACCATCCGCCGGGGCCCACGCCCCCGGCATCCAGCGCAAGGATCTCTACAAGGCGTTCGCCGCCTCGCTCTCGGGGACCACCCTCGAGTGGTACGACTTCGCGGTCTACTCGGCCGCGTCCGCCCTGGTCCTGGGGCAGCTGTTCTTCCCCGCCTCCGACCCGCACACCGCGACCATCGCGGCGTTCTCCACCTACGCGGTGGGGTACGTGTCCCGGCCGATCGGCGGGATCGTCTTCGGGCGGCTCGGGGACATCATCGGGCGCAAGAAGGTCCTGGTGATCACGCTGATGCTGATCGGCGTCGCGACCTTCCTGATCGGCATCCTGCCGACCTACGACCACATCGGCCTCACGGCGGCCGTGCTCCTGGTGCTGCTGCGGTTCGCCCAGGGGGTCGGCGTCGGTGGCGAGTGGGGCGGTGCGGTGCTGCTCTCCAGCGAGTTCGGCGACCCGCGGCGCCGTGGGTTCTGGGCCTCGGCCGCCCAGGTCGGCCCGCCCGCCGGCAACCTGCTCGCCAACGGCATGCTCGCCCTGCTGACCAGCGTCATGTCCGACGCCGCGTTCCTCTCCTGGGGCTGGCGGGTCGCCTTCGTCATGTCCCTGGTCCTGGTCGCCTTCGGCCTGTGGATCCGGCTGCGGCTCGAGGACACGCCCATCTTCCAGGTCCTGCAGTCCAAGGGCGACCGCTCGGAGAAACCCGTCACCGAGGTCCTCACGACGCAGCGGCGGCAGCTCACGGCCGCGATCCTCTCCCGCGTGGGGCCCGACGTCTTCTACGCCCTGTTCACCGTCTTCATCCTGACCTACGGCGTGCAGACCCTGGGACTGTCCCGCAGCACGATCCTGAGCGGGGTGCTGATCGGCTCGGCCTCGCAGGTGATCACGATCCCGCTGGCCGGATGGCTCTCCGACTACGTCAACCGGCGGTTGCTCTACGCGGTCGCGGCGGTGGGGGCCGCGATCTGGTCCTACGTCATGTTCGCGCTGATGCAGCCCTCGAGCTTCCTCACCGTGGCGCTGGCGATGGTGGTCGCGGGGACCTGCCACTCGTTCATGTACGGGCCGCAGGCGGCCTTCGTGATCGAGCAGTTCCACCCGCGGCTGCGCTACACGGGCTCCTCGCTCGCGTACACGATCGCCGGCGTCGTGGGCGGGGCGCTCGCTCCCCTGATGTTCACGGTGCTCTCCGGCGAGGAGGCGAACTCGCTGCCCGTCTCGGTCTACGTGACGGGCGCGTGCGTCCTGACGCTGGTGGGCCTGCTCATGGGCCGGGACTCCGTGCCCGACGAGGACCTGGAATACCTGCGCCAGCACGAGCGGGACGAGGTCGCCTAACAGCTCCGGTCGGTCCCCGGCCGGCGGCCTACGCCCGGACGTCCCGCATGAGCACGCCCTCGGTGATCCTCAGGTGCTCGCGGATGGCGCGGTGCGCGGCGTCGAGGTCGCCCGCCTCCAGGGCCTCGACGATCGCCAGGTGCTCCCGGCAGACCTCCCGCCGGCGCGAGAGCGCGCTGAGCGCCTGGGCCCCGATGATCCGCTGGCGGGTCTGCAGGCGGTCGTAGGTCTGGATGATCTCCCGGTTGCCGCTCGCGCGGAGCAGGGCGAAGTGGAAGTCGCGGTCCAGGGCGATGAACTCCAGCTGGGACCCGGCGGCCCCGACGCCGGCCAGCTCCTGCTGCCGGGCCAGCACCTCGCGCATCGCGGCGGCGACCTCGCCCGCGGAGCCCAGCGCCACGGAGGCCGCGTGGCACTCCAGGATCTCGCGCAGCTCCATGACGTCGTGGGCCTGGGCCGCGGTGATGACCGGGACGTAGGCGCCCCGGTTCGGGATCAGCTCGACCAGGCCCTCCGAGTCCAGGACGCGCAGCGCCTCGCGGACCGGGGTCCGGGAGACGCCGATGGTCTCCGCCAGGCGCTGCTCGTTCAGGAAGGTGCCCTGGGTCGAGGGGTCCACCAGGACCTCCGACCGGATGTGCTCGTAGGCGCGCCGCTGGCTGCTGACGGGGCGTGGTGGGGTCATGAACACAGTGTATGCGCAGGGTTTTCCGCTGGGGGGCGCGGCGCTGAGAGTCCGGAGGGTGAGACGCTGCGGGACGGGGCCGGAGGGGCCGGAGCAGAGTGGGGCGCGCCAAGCCGCCGGGCACGGCATAGCGAACCCCGCCCCCTCCCGTACACGCTTCGCCCCTGGGCGGACAGGGCCGGACGCGGTCCGCCGCCGGGGTCTAGACTCCGGAGCATGCACAGCCTGCTGATCCGAGACGTCCGGCCGTGGGGTGGCCCGCCCGTGGACCTCGCCGTGGAGGACGGCGTCGTCCGCGGCATCGGCCCGGGGCTCGCGCCGCCCGCGAACGACTCTGCCCCGCCCTCCTTCGGTCCCGGCTCATCCCGGCCCCGCGTGGTCGAGGGCCGCGGCCGGATCGCGCTGCCGGGCCTGGTCAACGCCCACTGCCACGTGGACAAGACGTGGTGGGGCGGCCCCTGGGTCTCCTCCCCGGGCGCGAGCACGGTCGAGGGCCGGATCGCCCAGGAGCGGGAGCACCGGGACCGGCTGGGCATCCCCGACCCCGACGCCGCGACCCGCATGCTCCGCCGCTTCCTCCAGGCCGGGACCACCGCGATCCGCACGCACGTCGACGTCGACCCCGGCGTCGGGCTGCGCGGGATCGAGGCGGTCCGCGAGGCCGGCGAGCGCGTGGGCGGTGCGGTCGCGATGGAGGTCGTGGCCTTCCCGCAGGACGGCGTCGTGCGGCGCCCCGGCGTGCTGGATCTGCTCGACGACGCCGCCCGGGCCGGCGCGGACCACCTCGGCGGCCTCGACCCGGCGGGCATCGACCGCGACCCCGTCCGGCAGCTCGACGGGATCTTCCGGGTGGCCGAGCGCCACGGCATCGGCGTCGACGTCCACCTGCACGACCCCGGTGAGCTGGGCTCGTGGCAGGCCGAGCTCATCGCCGAGCGGGCCGCCGCCACCGGGCTGGGCGGGCGCGTGACCATCTCCCACGGCTTCTTCCTGGGCGAGCTGCCCGAGCGGCGCCGGCTCGAGCTGCTGGACGTGCTCGCCGAGGCCGGCGTCGGCTGGACGACCGTGGCCCCGCTCGGCCGGCCCCCTCTCCCGCTGGCCGAGATGGCCGAGCGCGGCATGAGCCTCGGCCTCGGCACCGACGGCGTGCGCGACCTCTGGTCCCCCTTCGGCGACGGCGACGTGCTGCGGATCGCCCAGAACCTCGCCGCGATGCTGCGCTACGGCACGGACGAGGATCTGGAACGGGCGGCCAGGTGGGCCAGCTCGGCCGCGGCGCCGCTGGTCGGGCGGGAGGTGCACGACGTCGTCGTGGGCGCTCCCGCGGACCTGGTGCTGCTGGAGGGCGAGACCGTGGGGGACGCGCTGACCGCCTGCCCGCCGCGGCGGACCGTGGTCTCCGGCGGGGCGCTCGTCGTCGAGGACGGCGAGGTGCTCGCGGGCGGGAGTGGCGAGGTGCTCGCGGGCGGGGGCGGCTGATGCCCCGGGATTTGTCCGGCGACGGCGTCCCCTCGCCGTCCCGCCCCGATCCAGCCCATGACGTCTGACCCCATCTCCTCGTTCCGCCTGACCTCGCCCTCTCTTCCCACCCGACCTGACCCCACTCATTCCGACTCATCCCCACCTCAGGAGACCCCCATGGACTTCGCCCAGCACACCATCGACCTGGCGAACGGCAACGTCGAGAACGGCGGGCGGCCCTTCGCGACCGTGATCGTCAAGGACGGCGAGATCCTCTGCGAGAGCCCCAACCTCGTCGAGCAGACCGGCGACCCCACGGCCCACGCGGAGGTCGTCGCGATCCGGCAGGCCTGCGCGATGCTCGGCACCGAGCACCTCGTGGGGACCACGATCTACGTGCTCGCCGAGCCGTGCCCCATGTGCCTCGGCGCCCTGTACTACTGCTCGCCGGACCGCGTCGTCTTCCTCACGACCCGCGACCAGTACGAGGACTACTACGTCGACGACCGCAAGTACTTCGAGCTGAGCACCTTCTACGGGGAGTTCGGCAAGAGCTGGGACGAGCGGCGCCTGCCCATGGAGTACGACCAGCGCGACGCCGCCGTCGAGGTCTACCGGCACTGGAACGAGTGCAACGACGGCGAGCGCAGGGCGGTCGAGGTGCCGGAGTAGACCCCGCGGGCCACCCCCGGTCAGGTCCGGGCCGGGGCCTCCTCAGCCTCCCGCGCCCGCCGGTCCCGGTCGCGCAGGAACGGCTCGCCCTGCACGTCCTGGTCGTCCCGCTTCAGCACGAGCAGCCCGTAGATCCCCGCCACGAAGACCACGCCCGCGATGACGTAGAAGGTGGGCTGGTAGCCGATGGCGTCCCGCAGCGAGCCGAGGATCGGGGAGAGGATCACGCTGCCGATCTGCCCCGAGATCTGGAAGCCCACCAGGTACAGCGTCGCCGAGAGCGCGGGATTAAAGTGCAGGGTGAAGTAGCGCAGGATCGGCAGCACGCACAGCGCGACCTCCGGGGCGTGGAACATCTTCACGAACGAGATGACGTACGGGTCCTCGAACACCGCACACCCCAGGATCCGCAGGAACATCACCAGGATCCCCAGCATCAGCGTGGTCCGCACGCCCAGCTTGCGCATGATCAGCGGCACCAGGCCCATCATCGCGGCCTCCAGGAAGACCTGCGCCGAGTTCAGCACCCCGTAGACCTGCTGGCCCTGCGCGGGCGTCTCGAACAGCAGGGTGTAGAACTCCGGGAACATCTGCCCGTCGAAGACGCCGTAGAAGGTCCAGGAGAGGAACACGAAGACCACCAGCAGCCACAGGTGCGGCATCCGGAAGACCCCGATCATCTCCCGCAGGCTCGGCGTCATCTGCACCGCCTCCGCGACGCTGCCGGCCTCCCTGCCCCCGGCCGGCGGCCGCCACAGCAGGATCACCAGCAGGCACGCCAGCCCGAAGACGGAGCCGAGCCAGAAGTTCAGCTCCGGGTCCACGGTGAAGAGGAACCCGGCGAAGAGCGCGACGACGGCGTAGCCGAACGACCCCCACATCCGGGCCTGCCCGTACTCGTACCCGTAGCGCCGGCTCAGCCGCTCACTGAGCACCTCGAACAGCCCCGCGGAGGCCAGGAAGCCCGCCGAGAGGACGACGGCGCCCAGCGTCACCCCGAGCATGAAGCTGCTCTCCAGCAGCGGCCGGTAGACCCAGATCGCGAACGGCCCGATCAGCGTCATGACCACCGCCGCCGTGGCCACCAGGGTGCGCTTGGTGTCCAGCTTGTCCTGCAGGGTGCCGTAGAAGAGCATGAGCGTCAGGGTCGCCACCGAGTTGACGGAGTAGACCGTGCCGACCTGCGCCCCGTTGAGGCCCAGCCCCTGATCGGAGTCGGTGAGCCAGATCTGGAAGAAGGACCACCAGATGCCCCAGGAGGCGAAGAAGAGCAGGAACGTCGTCGAGCTCTGGAGATACGACGCGTTCTTGAACTGCGCCATGATTCGGATCGGTGCGGCCACGGTGCCCCCTCGGATCATGGGTCGACGGGCCCTCGCGGAGGCCCCGCCGATCCTTGCTATATCGACTTAGCAGCTGACAATAGCAGTGTCTTGGACCACATCAACTCACCTCACCCACCATGGAGCCGGTACGACGATTCACGTCATCCGGTGAATTCGGCCGTGATGTGCCACACTTCAGAGACGATGTGTCAAGAACCCCGGCTACGCCCAGGGCTAAACTAACGGGGTCGATCCACTTCATCCCCGAGGACAACGATGTCTCACCCCTTCGCCATCCGGAAGATCCCCCCGCGCGGAATCCCCCTCAGCGTCCAGCGCAAGCTGTGGCTGGGCCAGTTCCTCAAGGCGTTCTTCGTCGTCTTCGTGACCTACATGGCCATGTACCTGGTCCGCAACAACTTCAAGGCGGCCCAGCCGCTGCTGAAGGACGAGTTCGGGCTCTCGACCCTGGAGCTCGGGTACATCGGGCTGGCCTTCAGCGTCACCTACGGGCTGGGCAAGACGCTGCTCGGGTACTTCATCGACGGCCGGAACACCAAGCGCATCATCAGCTTCCTGCTGGTCTGCGCCTCGGCCTCGGTGCTCGTCATGGGGCTGGTGCTCAGCGCATTCGGCTCCATCGTGGGCGTCTTCGTGGTGCTCTGGGGGCTCAACGGGGTCTTCCAGTCGGTGGGCGGCCCGGCGTCGTACTCCACGATCTCCCGGTGGGCGCCGCGCACCCAGCGAGGGAAGTTCCTGGGCTTCTGGAACGCCTCGCACAACATCGGCGGCGCGCTGGCCGGCGGCCTGGCGCTGTGGGGAGCCCACGCCTTCTTCGGCGGGCACGTGGTGGGCATGTTCGTCTTCCCGGCCCTGATCGGGCTCGCGATCGGCTGCGTCGGGTTCTTCGTCGGCAAGGACGATCCCGAGGAGCTCGGCTGGAACCGCTGCGAGGAGATCTTCGGCGAGGCGGTGGAGGAGGAGAACGCCACGGCCGAGACGATGACCCGCTGGTCGATCTTCACCACCTACATCCTCAAGAATCCGTGGATCTGGATCCTGTGCGTGGCCAACGTCTTCGTCTACGTGGTCCGGATCGGGATCGACAACTGGGCGCCGCTCTACGTGACCGAGGCGCTGCACTTCGACGCCGTCGACGCGGTGAACACCATCTTCTACTTCGAGATCGGCGCGCTGGTGGCGAGTCTGCTGTGGGGGTACGTCTCCGACCTGCTCAAGGGCCGGCGCGCGCTCGTGGGCCTGCTGTGCATGGTCCTCATCGTCTTCGTCGTCGGGTTCTACAAGGACGCCACGAGCGTGGGGATGGTCAACATCTCGCTCTTCGGGCTGGGCGCCCTGATCTTCGGTCCGCAGCTGCTGATCGGCGTCTCGCTCGTGGGCTTCGTGCCCAAGCGGGCCGTGAGCGTGGCCAATGGCATGACCGGGACCTTCGCGTACCTCTTCGGCGACTCGATGGCCAAGATCGGCTTGGCGGCCATCGCGGACCCCGAGTCGGACGGGCTGACCGTCTTCGGGCACCTGCTGCACGGGTGGCCGGCCGTGTTCACGGTCTTCTACGCCGCCCTGGGACTCGGGATCCTGTTGCTGGCGATCGTGACCTTCGGGGAGGAGCGGCGGGTCCGGGCGCTGCAGGCGGCTGAGCGGGCGGGGCGGTCGGTCGCTCAGACCGAGAAGGTCTGAGACCGAGCGGGCGGCGGTGCGCGAGAACAGCGCAGACCGTCCCTCCCAGGCCCGGGGCTGGCCGAGCGGCCGCCGACCGCCGGGGACCGCCCTGCGAGGTGACCGATCACACCGGGAGCCCCGCCTCCCGGGATACGTGCCGCGCGGGTAATGTGCATCGAATGACACCCCCCGATCTGAGCGTGTACCGCCTCGTCTTCCGCCTGGGCGATGCGCTGATCCGCAGCGGGGCCAGCTCCGCGACCACGACCAAGGCCCTGCTCGCCGTGTGCACCCGCGCGGGGCTCAAGCACCCGT
Organism: Rothia santali; assembly: GCF_024199905.1. Taxonomy (GTDB): domain Bacteria; phylum Actinomycetota; class Actinomycetes; order Actinomycetales; family Micrococcaceae; genus Rothia; species Rothia santali. Next base: position 36,939 of record NZ_JANAFB010000023.1, on the reverse strand, counting down.
CCGTCAGCGTGACCCTGGGCCAGCTCATGGTCAGCGACCAGCCCGACGACGGCTCGCCGCCCCGCACCCGGTTCCACGAGATCGAGCCGGGGGCCCTCGACATCCGGTGGCGGACGCGGGCCGAGGAGATCACCGAGCACTACCTGCTCGGCGACGTCGGCCTGGAGGAGGCCCTCGAGGAGATCGAGGACCAGGTGAACCAGAAGCCCTCCCACCAGTGGTGGAAGCTCGTGGTCGGGTACGGCGTCCTGGGCACCGGCTTCGGCCTGATCCTGGGCGGGCAGCCCCTCACCGCGATCGGCGGGGCGCTGACCTCCATGGTCATCTCGTTCATCTTCCGCATCCTGGGGCACCTGGGCGCCCCGGGCATCTTCGGCTACGCGGCGGGCGGCTTCGTCGCCGTCCTGGCCGCCACGGCCCTCAACACCGCCTTCAGCCTGGACCAGGTGGCCGTGTGCATCGTGGCCGCGATCGCGGCCCGGCTGGCCGGGATCGCCTCCTACGGCGCCGTGCAGGACGCCATCACCGGCTGGTACATCTCCGCGACCGGGCGCATGATGGAGGTCGCCACGAGCACCGCGGGCCTCGTGGCCGGCGTGGCCGCGGGCATCGGCGCGGTGCGCCTGCTCTGGGGGCCCTCCGTCCAGCTGATCGAGACCGTCGAGGCGGACACCACCCACTGGACGGCGTCGATCCTGGGGGCCATGTTCGTGGCCGCCGGGTTCACCCTGGCCAGCGGCGGGTGGGCGGTGCGGCTCCTGGCGCTGACCGGTCTGGGCGGTGCCACGGAGCTGGTCTACCTCTTCCTCCTCGAGGTGGGCACCACCCCGTTCCTCAGCATCACCGTCTCGACCGCGATCACGGGCGCAGCGTGCGTGCTGATCTCCCGGCCCATCAACCTGTCCTCGAACGCGATCATGATGGTCTCGCTCATGCCGCTCTTCCCCGGCATGCTCATCTACCAGGGTCTGCTCGGCTCGCTCTTCGGCCTGGAGGACTCCGGGGCCACGCTGCTGGAGGCCCTCATCACGGCCTTCTGCCTGTCCGTGGGCGGCGTCCTGGGCCAGTACCTGTTCTCCGAGGGGCTGTGGCTCGCCCGGCGCCGGCAGTTCCACCACACCCACCCGGGGGAGAGCTTCAGCAAGGTCATGCCCGAGGAGTACAACTCCCGCGACATCATGCTCCCGGTCTTCAGCAAGCCGTTCAACGGTTCCGAGGCGCGCCCCGCCGGACGCACCCCCAAGGGGCGTCCGACCGCGGACGCCTGAGTCACCGCACCGGCGACGGGCGACGTCGTGCGGCCCGGCCCCGCGCCACCGGGCGACGTCGTGCGCCGCGCCGAGGAGCGCCACGGCGGGGTCGACGTGCTCGTCAACAACGCCGGCTACGGGCTCGTCGGCGCCGTCGAGGAGGTCTCGGAGGCCGAGGCCCGCGAGATCGTCGACGCCGACCTGCTCGGCGCGCTCTGGCTGACCCAGGCGGTGCTGCCCGGAATGCGCGCCCGCGGCTCCGGCCACGTCCTGCAGATCTCCACGACCGGGGCGGTGGGCGCGATGCCATTCCTCGGCCTCTACAACGCGGCCAAGTGGGGCCTCGAGGGCTTCAGCGAGGCCCTCGCCGGCGAGGTCCGGGAATTCGGCGTCCGCGTCAGCATCGCCGAGCTCGGCGCCGTGGACACGCAGTGGGGGACCGGCAGCATGCGCTTCGCCGCCCCGGACCCCGCCTACGACGCCGTCCGGGACGGCGTCCTGGGCACCTCCGAGGTGCCGTGGCTGAGCGAGCCGGGCGCCACCGGGGGCGGGACCGCCCCGCGCGAGATCGCCGAGGAGCTGCTCCGGCACGTCGAGGCGCCGTCCGACGGTCGCCTGCGGCTGCTGGTGGGCGACGACGCGCCCGGCCAGGTGGCCGCGGTGCTGCGGCGGCGGCTCGACGAGTACGCCCTCGACCCGCGGTTCGCGACCGCGGAGGACGCGGCGGACGGCACCGCGGAGGCGTAGCCGACCGGCGCGGCCCTAGATGAGCCGCACCATCCGGGCGGTGCTGCTCTCGTCGATCTCGACGATCTCGGGCCGTGACTTGATGAAGTCCGAGAAGGAGCGGTAGCCCAGCGACTTCTCGCTGAAGGACGGGTCCAGGCGCTTGAGCTGGGTCTTGACCTGCGAGCTGTGGAGCCAGTCGGAGTCGTCCCGGTCGTGGCACAGGCGCAGCGCGTACTCGAGCAGGACGCTCGCGACCTCCTGCGGGTCCTCCGAGTCCTCGGGCTCCTCCTCGACGAGCATGGTCGCGGGAGCCTGGGCCCGGCGCGAGCCGCGCCTCCGCGGGGCCTGCCGCTCCTCGGCGGCGTCCCGCTCCGGCTCGGCGGCGGCCTCGGCGGCATCGGCCTCCGAGGTGGCCTCCGCGGCCGCTTCGGCGGCGGCCGTGGAGTCGGCCCGGGCGGGGGTCTCGGCCTTCCGGCCCCTGCCCCTCCTGCGCTTCGACGCACCGCTGGCCGCGTCGGCCTCGGACTCCTTGGAATCGGTCTCGGAGTCGCGCGCTTCCGCCTCGTCGGCCTTCCGCTGCTTCGCCGTGGCCGGGGGCACCGGCTCGACGCCGGGCAGCGCGTCGTAGGTGGAGAACTCGTCGCAGGCGGCGGTGAGCGAGCGCGCCGTCGAGCCCGCGACGCCCACGCCGATGACGTACCGGCCCAGGCGCTTGCACCGCTGGGCCAGCGCGATGTAGTCGGAGTCGCCGGCCACGACCACCACGTGGGTGAGGTCGGGCAGCCGGAACATGTCCTCGACGGCGTCCACGGCGAGGCGGATGTCGGCGCCGTTCTTGCCGTAGGCGGCGGCGGGAAAGAGCTGCACGAGGTCGACGGACCGGCCGACGAGCTGCCCGCGGTAGTCGGCGTTCATGGGCGTCGACCAGTCGGCGTAGGCCCTGGTCAGCACGAGGGTGCCGAAGGACGAGGCGTAGTCGATGACGGCGCCGATGTCGACGGTCGCGCGGGCGAGCCGCTCGGCCACCTCCTCGCCGGCGTCGGTCGCGCTGAGGCCCTTGGACTTGTCGCGCTGGTACTGGTTGCGGCCGTGCACCTGGTCGTACCGGGAGATCACAATGTTGTCGAAGTCGATGTAGACGGCGACGCGGCCGTCGGCGGATTCGGTCATCAGGGGAGACTCTTCTCGATCGGGGATTCACCCCCAGCCTATCGCGGTGCTCCGCGGCCCGAAGCCCGGCTCCCACGCCCGCCCCCCCCCCCGATCGGCGGTGCGGGACGCTGGCAGCGGTGAGACGGGAGCCCGGCTCCGGACGCCGGTGGAGACGAGACGGGAGCCCGGCTCCGGCGGGCCTCCCAGGCCTCGGGAGGGTCCGTCGTCCACAGCGCGGGTCCGTCCTGATGTCCCCGGGCGCCCGTCCACAGAAGCCCCCTCGCGCGCCGCCGCTCGCGCCGGGCGCACGCACGGGCGTCGCATGATGAGGCTCATGAGGAGATCGACAACAGACGCCATGACCACCACCGAACGACGCCGGGCCACCGGATCGTGGGGAGAGCGCACCGCCGCGAAGGTGCTCGAAGCCAGGGGCTGGCAGGTCCTGGAGCGCAACTGGCGCCCGACGCCGGGCCCGCTCACCCCGCGCGGGGAGCTCGACCTGATCTGCTTCGACGGCACCGAGTACGTCGCGTGCGAGGTCAAGACCCGCACCGGCCTGGGCTACGGGCACCCGCTCGAGTCGATCGACCAGGGCAAGGCCACGCGCCTGCGCCTGCTGGCCAGGAACTGGGCGGCCGCGCACCGTCCCGGCAGCGCGGTCCGGGTCGACGCCGTCGCCATCACCGGGGGACCCTTCATGTTCACCTTCGAGCACCTCGAGGGCGTGGTGTGAATGGGCTTCGCGCGCACCTACGCCGTGGCCCTGCTGGGTCTCAACGGCCACATGGTCGAGGTCGAGGCGGACATCGGCCAGACCCTCCCCGCCTTCGTCCTCCTGGGCCTGCCCGACTCGGCGCTGATGGAGTCCAAGGAGAGGATCCGGGCCGCGGCCAAGAACAGCGGCGTACCCCTGGCGAGCCGGAAGATCACGGCCAGCCTGACCCCGGCGACCCTGCCCAAGGGCGGCACGGTGTTCGACCTGGCGATCCTCATGGCCGCCCTGCAGGCCGCCGGGGACGTCCCGGGCACCGGCGGCGCGGTCTTCCTCGCCGAGCTGGGGTTGGACGGCGGGCTCCGCCCCGTCCCCGGCGTGTTCCCCGCGGTCGCGGCGGCCGTGCGGTCGGGACACCGGCGGGTCGTGGTCGCGCGGGAGAACCTGGAAGAGGCTCGCCTGGTCCCCGACGCCGAGGTCAGCGGCTTCCGGAGCGTCGCGGACGTGTTGGAGTGGGCCGGCAGCACCAGCCCTCGCCTCTCGAGGCCTCCGGGGCAGGCGCCGCGCACCGAGGACCCTCCGGAACCGCGGCGCCGGCCCGACTTGGCCGACGTCGTGGGCCAGGCGGAGGGCCGGTGGGCCCTGGAGATCGCGGCCGCGGGGAGCCACCACCTGTCGATGATCGGCCCGCCCGGCTCGGGCAAGACCATGCTCGCCGAGAGGCTGCCGGGCATCCTGCCTCCGCTGGACGCGGCCGCCTCGCACGAGGTCACGGCCGTGCACTCCCTCGGCGCCCGCCGAACGCGGCTGACCCGCCTGATGACCGAGGCACCGTGGGAGGCCCCGCACCATACGGCGTCGACGGCCTCGATGGTCGGCGGGGGCAGCGGGGTGCCGCTTCCGGGGGCGGCCTCCCGGGCCCACCGCGGGGTGCTGTTCCTGGACGAGGCACCGGAGTTCCGCCGCGGGGTGCTGGACGCCCTGCGCCAGCCCCTCGAGTCGGGGGAGATCACCATCGACCGCTCCCGGGCCAGCGCGAGGTACCCGGCGCGGTTCCAGCTGGTCCTGGCCTCCAACCCCTGCGCCTGCGGCCTCTCGACCGGCCTGGGGGACCGGTGCACCTGCTCCCCGCGGGAGCGCAGGAGCTACCTGGGGAGGCTGTCGGGTCCGCTGATGGACCGGGTCGACCTGCACCTGAGCGTCCCCAGGCTCTCCTACGCCGAGGTCACCGCGACCACGCGCGGTGAGCCCTCCGACGTCGTCGCCTCCCGCGTCCGGGCGGCCCGGGAGGCCGCCCGGGAGCGCCTTCAGCCCCTGGGCGTGCGCGCCAACGCGGACCTCACCGGGGCTCAGCTGCGGGACCGGCTCCGGTTGCCGTCCGCGCTGCTCTCACCCCTCCATCGGCTGATCGAGCGCGGAGACCTCACGGTGCGCGGCAGTGACCGAGTCCAGCGGATCGCCTGGACCATCGCCGATCTGGAGGGCGCCGCGTCCCCCGCCTCCGAACACCTGGAGGCCGCCATCGCCCTGCGCATCAGCTCCGGACCCCGCCTGATCGCCTGAACACCCGGACCCACCCACCTCGAGGAGGACCCATGAGCACTCCCTCAGCCGACTGCCAGCCGGCCGACCGCCATTCGGCCGCGCACCGCCCAACCGGCCACCACTCCGCGGCGACCGTGGCGTCGCCGACGCCACCGCCGGAGCCCGCCGGCCCGTCCGTCCTCACCGGCCCGTCCGAGGGCCTGCATGCCGCGAGATCGGCCCGCCTGCGCCTCATGGAGCGCCTCGAACCCCAGGACAGCCTGGGCATGGTGCTGATCCAGGCCCTGGGCCCGGTGCGCGCGGAGCAGATCGTGGCCGGGGAGACGATCACCGAGGCCGACGTCGACGCCATCGGGGAGCGGGCGCCGCAGGGCCTGAGCCTTCTGGACCAGCCGGTGCTCGACCGATGGCTCGCCCGGTGGGCCGCTCGGAGGCATCATCGCACCCCGGAGCGGCTGCTCGAGTCCATGGACCGCATCGGCGCCTGGTTCGCCTGCCCGGAGGACCCGGACTGGCCCGAGTCGCTGCGGGGGCTGGGGGAGCTGGCCCCCATCGGCCTCTGGGGCCGAGGCGACCGCGCCGGCCTGTCCGCCCCGCTCGAGGAGAACGTCGCCTTCGTGGGATGCCGCGACTCCACCTCCTACGGGGAGAGCGTGGCCAGCCACTTCGCCGGCGACCTGGCCGCGGAGGGGTACGGCGTGCTCTCCGGCGCGGCCTTCGGGATCGACGCCGCGGCGCACCGGGCGGCGCTCGCCGCCTCCTCCGGCCAGACCGCCACGGTCGCCTACCTCGCATGCGGGATCGACCGCGCCTACCCTCAGGCTCACGCCGAACTGCTGCAGCGCATCGAGGACCGGGGCATGATCCTGACCGAGGTGGCGCCCGGGGGGAGCCCCATGCGCCATCGCTTCCTGCAGCGCAATCGCCTGATCGCGGCGATGGCCGCGGTGACTGTCGTCGTGGAGGCCCGGTTGCGATCCGGAGCGCTCAACACCGCGAATCACGCCCTCCAGCTCGACCGGACCGTGGCGGCGGTCCCCGGCTCGGTGTTCTCGGCCCAGTCGGGCGGGTGCAATCGCCTGCTCCGCGAGGGGTACGTGCGCGCGGTCGCCACGACCCAGGACCTACGCGACCTGCTGCCCGGCCGCCAGACCTCGCTCGATCTGGGGGAGGCGCTCGAGGCGCCGGCCGACTCCCCGACGGCCGAGCCCTCCCTCACCGAGGGGCAGCACCGGGTCAAGGACGCCCTCCCGGTCGGCCGGCCCGTCCGGGCCGATCGGCTGGCGGGCGTGGCGGGGCTGGGCATCCGCGAGCTCCTGACCCTGCTCGCCCAGCTCGAGGCGCTGGGGGTGGCGGAGCGGAAGGGAGCGGGGTGGAAGCTGAGGCGTCGCCCGGAGGGGCGCCCCACGCCGTGCCCGCCCGCCCCCGGATGACTACAGTTGAATCAGCCCCCTCTCGAAAGGAACGTCTCCGCCATGACCAGCAGCACCGACCTCGCGGGCTTCCGCGTCCACCTGACCGCGCAGCGTCGCTCCGAGGACATCGACGCCGCGCTCACCCGGCGCGGGGCCGAGGTCTTCCACTGCCCGTCCATGGTCACCACCCCGGTGGACCGGGACGATCAGCTGCCCGGCCGCACCCGCGAGGTCATCGCCGCCGCCCCCGAGATCGTCATCGTGACCACCGGGATCGGCCTGCGCGGCTGGCTCGAGGCCGCCGACGCCCACGGCCTCAAACCCGAGCTCCTGGCCGCGCTCGCCGGCGCGCGCATCATCGCGCGCGGCGCCAAGGCCAACGGTGCCATCCGGGCCGCGGGGCTGGAGGCGGAGTGGACCTCGCCCGAGGAGACGGCGGAGGACGTGCTGCGCTACCTGCGGGGCGGGGACCTCGCGGGCCGGCGCGTCGTCGTGCAGTACCACGGCATGGGCACCGACGGGCTCGACGAGAAGCTGAGCGCCGCGGGGGCCGAGCCGCTCGGCGTCGTGGTCTACCGCTACGTCACGCCGGAGGATCCGGGGCCGGTGCTGCGCAGCGTCCGCGAGTCCGCCGCGGGTCGGGTCGACGCCGTCCTGTTCACGGCGGCCGGCGGGTCGGTCGAGTGGCTGCGGGCGGCCGACGAGGAGCAGCGGGCGGCCATCGCCGCGCTGAGCCGCCGGGGCGAGCTCGGGCTGTTCACGGTCGGGCCGGTCACGGCGCGGCCCCTCGAGGAGGCCGGGCTGACGGTGCACCTTCCGCCGCGCAACCGGCTCGGGGCGATGCTGCGGCAGGTGGCGGAGTGGGGGATCGAGCGCACCGGGCGCCGGGCCGCCGCTGGACTCAACGCCGCGGCCGACGCGGAGCCCGCGGCGGGAGGCGGCCATCCCGGCGGGCCCAACCCGCCGCGGCGACGGGCGCCCGCGGTGAGCCGGGCGCGGGGCGGGCCCGGCGCCGGCGCCGCCGACGGCCCGGAGCGGCACCCCGGGCGGCAGGAGCTGGGGCGCGAGTTCGCCGAGGCGCTGCGACGCTACGAGGAGTACCTGCGGTACGAGCGGTCCCGCAGCGAGGAGACGGTCCGCGCCTACCGGTCCGACCTGACCGACCTCTTCACCGCCGCGCAGTCGGCGGGCCGGGCCGCGCCGGGCGAGGTCACGCTCGCGGACCTGAGGGACTGGCTGGCCCGCTCCTTCGAACGCGACACGGCGCGCACCACCATGGCGCGGCGGGCCTCCGGAGCGCGCTCCTTCTTCCGCTGGGCCGAGAACGAGGGCATGGTCGGGGCCAATCCGGCCTCACAGCTGCGCTCCCCGCGCGGCGGCCAGACGCTGCCCAAAGTGCTCAGCCACGCCGACGTCGAGGCCGTGCTGGCCGAGATCCGGCGGCGGGAGGAGGAGGACCCGCGCGACCCGCGGACGCTGCGCACCCGCGCCGTCGCCGAGCTGCTCTACAGCGCGGGACTGCGGATCTCCGAGCTGTGCAGGCTCGACCTCGGCGACGTCTCCCGGGAGCGGCGGACCGTCACCGTCACGGGAAAGGGCGACAAGCAGCGGACCGTGCCCATCGGCGCGCCGGCCCTGGCCGCGCTCGAGGCATGGGTCCGCCGCGGGAGGCCCGCATGGTTCCACGGCGGGGGAGCGGGAGCGCCGCCCGTGCAGGCCGCCGTCTTCATCGGCCCCCGAGGGGGACGGGCGGACCAGCGCCAGCTCCGGGAGGACCTCAACCGCGTGCTCGACGCCGCCACCACGCAGGGAGCCAGCGGGGCCCACGTCTTCCGCCACACGGCCGCGACGCACATGGTGGAGGGCGGTGCGGACATCCGGGCCGTGCAGGAGATGCTGGGACACTCCACGCTGGCCACCACGCAGATCTACACCCACGTCTCCGTGGACCGGCTCGCGCGTTCCTACAGGTCAGCGCACCCCCGGGCCTAAGCACGGATCGAGCGGCCCCGCGCGGGCAACACGCCGGGCCGCACGACGCCGTGTGACGCGGGCGGCCGGCGTCGTGGTGCACAATGGGGGACAACCGACCGAGAGCCTCACAGCCACCGGACACCGTCAGATCGTTGGGGAAGACGCATCTGACGAGCAAGGGAGCCACCGTGAGCAGCGACGACACCCGCGGGATCATCCACGTCCACGCGGCCCCGCGGGCCCTGTGCCCGCACGTCCAATGGGCGCTGGAGGCCGTGGCCGGGCAGACCACGGACCTGCAGTGGGGCGTCCAGAGCGAACTGGCCGGCCACGTCCGCGCGACGCTCGAGTGGCACGGCCCGCCGGGCACCGGCGCCGTGCTGGCCTCGGCCCTGCGGCGGCTCACCGGCCTCTACTTCGAGGTCTACGAGGAGTCGAGCCGCGGTCACGACGCCGGCCGCTGGGCCTGCACCCCGGCGCTGGGCGTCTTCTACGGGATGACCGACGCGTTGGGAAACACCGTGATCACGGAGGACCGAGTGCGGCACGCCTACGAGATGGCCCGCGGCGACTCGCGCGCCCTGCTCCGCCAGTTCCAGCTCGCGCTCGGGGAGGCCTGGGACGACGAGCTCGAGCCCCTTCGCTCCTGCGCGACGGCGCCGTGCGATGTCCGCCAGCTGTACCGGGTCGGCTGAGCCCGAGCTCGGAGCGCGGGACACGCTCGTCGGGACGTCAGAGGGGAGACTCGTCTCGAGCACGGAACGAGAGTCCCGATCATCGACCCGAGGACAGCCTCGATCATTGACCCGAGGACAGCCCCGATCATCGACCCCAGGACAGCCCCGATCATCGACCCCCAGGAGAGCCCGATCATCGACCCTGACGGGAGCCCCACCCATCAACCCCAGAGACGCCCAGAGCGCGGACCGATCAGCGATCGGCCCGCGCCCGGCGCGGAAGAGTCTGCCAGTCGACGCTAGGACACGCTGCGGAACGCCGCCACCGCGTTGTGGCCGCCGAACCCGAACGAGTTGGAGACCGCCACGATCTCCCCGGCGGGAAGGTCGCGGGCCTCGGTCACGACGTCGAGGTCGATCTGCGGGTCCTTGTTCTCCAGGTTGATGGTCGCGGGCGCCTTGTGGTCCCGGACGGCCAGGACCGTCATGACGGACTCGATCGCCCCGGCCGCGCCGAGGAGGTGACCGGTCATGGACTTGGTCGCGGAGACCGCCATCTGGTCCGTGGCGTCGCCGAACGCCCGGCGCAGGGCCGTGGCCTCCGGGATGTCGCCCACCGGCGTCGAGGTCGCGTGCGCGTTGACGTGCACGACGTCCTCGGCGGAGAAGTCGCCCGAGGCCATCGCCTCGCGCAGGGAGCGCGCCGCGCCCTCGCCCTCGTTGTCCGGGGCGGTGATGTGGTACGCGTCGGAGGAGACGCCGGTGCCCGCCAGCTCCGCGTAGATCCGCGCGCCCCGGGCCTTGGCGTGCTCCTCGGACTCCAGGATGAGGGCGGCGGCGCCCTCGCCCATCACGAAGCCGTCGCGGTCGACGTCGTACGGGCGGGAGGCGCGCTCCGGCTCGTCGTTGCGGGTCGAGAGGGCCTGCATGCGCGCGAAGGCCGCGAGCGGCAGCGGGTGGATCGAGGCCTCGGTGCCGCCGGTGATGACGACGTCGGCCTTGCCCGAGCGGATGAGCTCCAGCCCGAGGTGGATCGACTCGGTGCCCGAGGCGCACGCCGAGACCACGGTCTGCGCCGTGGAGCGCGCCTTGTGGTTCAGGGCGATCGCGGCCGCGGACCCGTTGGGCATGAGCATGGGGACGGTCATGGGCATGACGCGGCGGGGGCCGCGCTCGCGCAGGGTGTCCCAGCTGTCCAGCAGGGTCCAGACGCCGCCGATGCCGGTCGCGTAGGAGACGGCCACGCGCTCCGGGTCCAGCTCCGTGCTGTCCTCGGCGTCCTCGCCGGAGAAGCCGGCGTCCCGCCAGGCCTGGCGGGCGCTGTGCACCGCGTACTGGCCCGAGGGATCGAGGCGCTTGGCCTCCACGCGGCTGATGAACTCGGACTCGCTGATGGGCCGGTTGATGCGGCCGGCGATGTAGACGGGCAGCTCGTACTCGGCGACCCAGTCGTCGGTCAGGGCCTTGACGCCGGACACGCCCGCCAGGGCGTTGTCCCACATCTCCTGGGCGCTGCTGCCGATGGGGGAGATCGCGCCCAGGCCGGTGACTACAACTTTGCGACTCATGTCAGACGTACTTTCTCGTCTCCACGCCACGCGCGGAACGCAACGTGCTCAAGGTGCCGAACCCGAGCGACGGATCAGGTTTCGAGGCGGGATGGACGGGTGATGAGGGAGGGGCGCGGCAGCCGCATCGGCGCCGCGCCCCGCAGGAGAACCCTAGGAGGCGTTCTCGATGAAGGAGACGGCGTCGCCCACGGTCTTGAGGTTCTTGACCTCTTCGTCCGGGATGGTCACGCCGAACTTCTCCTCCGCGTTGACCACGATGGTCATCATCGAGATCGAGTCGATGTCGAGGTCCTCGGTGAAGGACTTCTCGAGCTGGACGTCGGCGGTCTCGACGCCGGTCTCCTCGTTGACGATCTCGGCCAGGCCGGCGAGGATTTCGTTCTGATCTGCCATGGTTACTCCTTTGATAGTGGATCACGGTCCGCAGCGGCGTTCCGTGGGATCTCGTGCTCCCCCTGGCGGGGCCGGCCCGGTGGCCGGGACGTCAGTGGTGTCCGGACTCGATTTTAGCGGGTGAACCGGGGCGTACCCGACATATCCCGCCGGACGAGACCGGGCGCATCGGCGATTCAGCCTACCCGATCAGGGGAGGATGACCACCTGGGCCGCGTAGACCAGGCCCGCGCCGAAGCCGATCTGCAGGGCGGGCTTGCCCGAGAGCTCCGGGTTCTCCTCCAGCAGCCGGTGCGCGGCCAGCGGCACCGAGGCGGCCGAGGTGTTCCCGGCGTCGGCGATGTCGCGGCCGACCTTGACGGACTCCGGGAGCTTGAGGGTCTTGATGAGCTGGTCGATGATGCGCATGTTGGCCTGGTGGGGGATGAAGGCGCCGAGGTCCTCGGCGGCGATCCCGGCGGCGTCGAGCGCCTGCTGGGCCACCTTGGCCATCTCCCAGCCGGCCCAGCGGAAGACCGTGGGGCCGTCCTGGCGCAGCGTGGGCCAGACCTTCTCGCCCTCCTGGACCGGGTTGTTGACCCAGTCGCGGTTGCGCAGCTCGAGCATCGAGTGGCTCATGCTCACGGTGTCCCAGCGGGAGCCGTCCGAGCCCCACACGGTCGGGGCGATCCCGGGGGTCTCCGAGCGGCCGACCACGACGGCGCCCGCGCCGTCGCCCAGCAGGAAGGAGATGGAGCGCTCGGTGTTGTCGATGAAGTCAGAGAGCTTCTCGACGCCGACGACCAGCACGTTGCGCGCCGCGCCTGAGCGGACCAGCGCGTCGGCCTGGGCCACGCCGTAGCAGTAGCCGGCGCAGGCGGCCGAGATGTCGTAGGCCGGGGCCGGGGTGGCCCCGACGGCGTCGGCGACCTGGGCGGCCATCGACGGCGTCGCGTACGGGTGGCTGATGGTCGCGACGATCACGCCGTCGACCTCCTCGGCTGCGATGCCCGCGCGCTCGATGGCCTGCAGGGAGGCCCCCACCGCGAGGTCGAGGACGCTGGTGTCCTCGTCCGCGCGGTGCCGGGTGCTGATGCCCGTGCGGGTGCGGATCCACTCGTCGGAGGAGTCGATCCACTGGCACACGTCCTCATTGGTGACCACGACCTCGGGGCGGGCGGCCCCGAAGGCGAGGATCTTCGAGAAGTGCTCTACGGGGGCTGTGTTGAGAGTGACCACGGTTCTTACCTGTCTCGATGCTGCGTGGGGGTTCAGAGGCCGGGGAGCTCGTCGAGCTGTCCGGGTGTCGCGACGGCGACGGCCGGGACGCCCTTCATCCCCCGCTTGGCCAGGCCGGCGAGGGTGCCGGCCGGGGTGAGTTCGACGAGGCCGGCGACGTCGTGCTCCAGCATGGTCTGCATGCACAGGTCCCAGCGCACCGGGCGGGTCACCTGGTCCACGAGGCTCTGCAGCGCCGCGGCGCCGGAGGTGACCGGCTTGCCGTCGCGGTTGGACAGCAGGGTGCTCACCGGCTCGGAGGGGTGCATCCGCTCGGAGGCCTCCTGCAGTGGGCCCACGGCCGGGCGCATGTGGGCGGTGTGGAACGCGCCGGCCACCTTGAGCGGGATGACGCGGGTCTTGGCCGGGGGGTTCTCCGCGAAGGCCTCGAGCTGGGCCCGGGTGCCGGCGGCCACGATCTGGCCGCCGCCGTTGGAGTTGGCCGCGGTCAGACCGGCGGCCTCGATCGCGGCGCGGACCTCGTCCTCGACGCCGCCGAGCACCGCGGCCATGCCGGTGGGCTCGGCCGCGGCGGCCGCGGCCATGCCGTCGGCGCGGACCTTGATGAAGCGCATCGCGTCCTCGGGGGAAAGGACGCCGGCCAGGGCGCTGGCGGTGATCTCGCCGACCGAGTGCCCGGCCCAGAGGATCTCGGCGTCGCCGAGGCGCTCGTGCACCAGCTCGCCGACGGCGATCCCGGCCGCGACGATCAGCGGCTGCGCGATCGCGGTGTCCTTGATGGTCTCCTCGTCGGCCTCGGTCCCGTAGTGGATGAGGTCGAGTCCGACGACGTCCCCGAGCGTCCGCAGCCGGTCGGCGACGCCGTCCAGCTCGAGCCACGGGGCGAGGAAGCCTGGTTTCTGAGAGCCCTGTCCGGGGCAGAGTATTGCAAGCACGAGCTATAGCTTTCCAGAAAAGAGGGGGGCAGTCACATTCGGGCCGTACGACAGTGGCCGGAACCTCACGGTCCCGGCCACGGTCGTCACGGTGATCGGCTAGGCGTCGCCGCCCGAGTTGCCGCTGGTCCCGGCGTTGACGTCGAGCAGGTCGTACTTCTCGATCGCCTTCGCCGGCGCGTCCTTGTCGACCTCGCCGCGCTGGGCGAGCATCTCCAGGGCGCGGACCACGATCGAGTGCGAGTCGATGTGGAAGAAGCGACGCGCACCCGCGCGGGTGTCCGAGAAGCCGAAGCCGTCGGCGCCGAGGCTCGCGAAGTCGTTCGGCACGTACTGGCGGATCTGGTCCGGCACGTCCGAGGCGAAGTCGGAGGCCGCGACGATCGGACCCTCGGCGCCCTTCAGCTGCTGCGCGACGAACGGCACGCGCGGCTCGTCGCCCGGGTTGAGCATGGCGTCCTTCTCGGCGGCCATGCCGTCGCGGCGCAGCTCGTTCCACGAGGTCACGGACCAGACGTCCGCGGCCACGCCCCACTCCTCGGCGAGGATCTCCTGGGCCTCGAGGGCCCACGGGACGCCGACGCCGGAGGCGAGCAGCTGCGCCTTGGGGCCGCTGTTCTCCGCGGTCTTGACGCGGTGGATGCCCCCGACGATGCCGGCCACGTCCACGTCCTCCGGCTCGGCCGGCTGGACGATCGGCTCGTTGTACACCGTGAGGTAGTACATGACGTTGTGGTCCTCGTCGCCGGTGCCGTACATGTGCTCGATGCCGCGCTTGACGATGTGGCCGAGCTCGTAGCCGTAGGCGGCGTCGTAGTGGATGACGGCCGGGTTGGTCGCGGACAGGAGGGGCGAGTGCCCGTCCATGTGCTGCAGCCCCTCGCCGGTCAGCGTCGTCCGGCCCGCGGTGGCGCCGATGATGAAGCCGCGGCTCAGCTGGTCGGCGGCGGCCCAGAAGGCGTCGCCGGTGCGCTGGAAGCCGAACATCGAGTAGAAGATGTACACCGGGATCATCGGCACGCCGTGCGTGGAGTAGGACGAGCCTACGGCGGTGAACGCCGCGGTCGCGCCGGCCTCGTTGATGCCCACGTGCAGCAGCTGGCCCTGGGCCGACTCCTTGTAGGCGAGCATCAGCTCGCGGTCCACGGACAGGTAGTTCTGGCCGTTGGGGTTGTAGATCTTCGACGTCGGGAAGAACGAGTCCATGCCGAAGGTGCGGGCCTCGTCGGGGATGATCGGCACGATGTGCTTGCCGAACTCCTTGTCCCGCATGAGGTCCTTGAGCAGGCGGACGAAGGCCATGGTGGTGGCCGCCATCTGCTTGCCGGAGCCCTTCTTGGCGCTCGAGTAGGCCTTGTCGTCCGGCAGGATCAGCTCGCGCTGGGAACCGTCCCGGTAGGGGACGAACCCGCCGAGCTCCTTGCGGCGCTCCATCATGTACTTGATCTCGGGCGAGTCGGCGCCCGGGTGGTAGTACGGGGCGCCGTAGAGGTCGCTGTCCAGCTGCTCGTCGGTGATCGGGATGCGCAGGCGGTCGCGGAAGACCTTGAGGTCGTCCAGCGTCAGCTTCTTCATCTGGTGGGTCGCGTTGCGGCCCTCGAAGTGGGTGCCGAGGCCGTAGCCCTTGATGCCCTGGGCCAGGATGACGGTGGGGCGGCCCTTGGTCTCCATCGCGGCCTTGTAGGCGGCGTAGACCTTGCGGTAGTCGTGGGCGCCGCGCTTGAGCGACCAGATCTCGTCGTCCGTCATGTCCGCGACCAGTTCCTTGGTCTCGGGCGAGCGGCCGAAGAAGTGCTCGCGGACGAACGCGCCGGACTCCGCCTTGTAGGTCTGGTAGTCGCCGTCGAGCGTCTCGTTCATGACGCGGACGAGCTCGCCGTTCTTGTCCTTCTCGAGCAGCTCGTCCCACTCGCGGCCCCAGAGGACCTTGATGACGTGCCAGCCGGCGCCGCGGAAGAACGCCTCGAGCTCCTGGATGATCTTGCCGTTGCCGCGGACGGGTCCGTCCAGGCGCTGCAGGTTGCAGTTGACGACGAAGGTCAGGTTGTCCAGCTTGTCGTTGGCCGCGAGCTGCAGGGCGCCGCGCGACTCGGGCTCGTCCATCTCGCCGTCGCCCAGGAAGGCCCAGACGTGCTGCTGCGAGGTGTCCTTGATGCCGCGGTTGTCCAGGTACTTGTTGAACTGCGCCTGGTGGATCGCGTTGAGCGGGCCGATGCCCATGGACACCGTGGGGAACTGCCAGAAGTCCTCCTTGCACCGGGGGTGCGGATAGGAGGGGAGGCCGTCCTTGCCCTTGGTCTTCTCCTGGCGGAACCCGTCGAGCTGGTCCTCGGTCAGGCGGCCCTCGAGGTAGGCCCGGGCGTAGTTGCCGGGGGAGGAGTGGCCCTGGAAGAAGACCTGGTCGCCGCCGCCGGGGTGGTCCTGGCCGCGGAAGAAGTGGTTGAGGCCGATCTCGTAGAGGGTCGCCACGCCGGCGTAGCTCGAGATGTGACCGCCGACCCCGATCTCGGGGCGCTGCGCCCGGTGCACCATCACGGCCGCGTTCCAGCGCAGGAAGGCGCGGTAGCGGCGCTCGATCTCCTCGTCGCCCGGGAAGTCGGGCTCCTGGTCGACGGGGATGGTGTTCACGTAGTCCGTGGTGGTCACGGTGGGGACCTGGACGCTCTTGGCGCCGGCACGCTGAAGGAGGCGGCGGATGATGTACTGCGCGCGCTCGCTGCCCTGGGTCTGCACCAGGTCATCGAACGCCTCGATCCACTCGGCCGTCTCTTCGTGGTCCTGATCCGCGAGCCCACGGGTGAGGGCGCTGAGGATGTGGTCATTCGTCTCTGAGGGAGCCACGTTTAACCTCTCTGTGTCGATGTGAGGAGAAGCTCCCACCCGGTGGGGTGGTTCAGGTGCTCGACGTCGGTCACCCGGGCTTCGTCCCTATGGTGTCACACGCATGCGTGCGCATGCGTCGCCCCGGTGGATAAACCGGGATGAGGCGGTGGTCACCGCCGTCCGTCACGAAGATTACAATGCGTGTGTGGGATCACATAGATCTGGTCACTACTTGATACTGTGCGAAATCCGGTGTTGGCTGGATACAGCGCAGGATGTGATGTTCCAGTCATCCCGCCGGAACCCGGGGAGTGTCCGGGTCCATCGACCTTCAGGAGGAACGTACGTGAACGAGACCAAGACCGCCGACACCCGCGCGGCAGTCCTACTTGGTTTCAAGGATGAGGACCTCATCCAGGAATTGGGCTACGACGAGGACGTCGACTTCGACCTTCGCGAGGACCTGGAGGACTTCACGGGCAGCGAGCTCCTGGACGAGGACGATCAGGAGGTGGTCGACGCCGTGCTGCTCTGGTGGCGCGACGGCGACGGAGACCTCGTGGACGCGCTCGTGGACTCTCTGATCACCCTGGACGAGAAGGGCGTGGTGTGGGTCCTGACCCCGAAGTCCGGCCGTGAGGGGCACGTGCCCCCGGCCGACCTCCAGGAGGCGGCGCCGACCGCGGGCCTCAAGCTCACCACCACCGCGGCGGTCTCGCCGGACTGGGCCGCGACGCGCCTGGTCACCACCAAGTTCTAGGCGCCCTCCGGACAGCCGCGCGCGTGTGTCCGACCTCACGCTGCGCGGGTGTCTGACAGGTCGTGGGCGCGCGAGGGGTTCCTGTACTGTGATCTCTCGGATCGGGTGCTGGCCGCTGCGCAAGTAGCCCACCCGGCCGCCCAAGGGTCTTTAGCTCAGCTGGTAGAGCGCCACGTTTACACCGTGGATGTCATCGGTTCGATCCCGGTAGGACCCACCAGAATGTCGCCGTCGAAGGACGCCTAGGGGCTCCTCCGCGCGAATCCACGAAAGACGCCGACGCCACGGCGTCGTCGTCCTCCTCTCCGACTTCGGCCGAGCAGAGGCTGACTCCTTGCTCTCGTCGGGCCCCTTCCGCGCCCCGGGGCCCCTTCCGCTCGCCGGTGCCGCCTTCGAGGCTATTGGGATGACCGCGAGGAGCCGTCTCGGGACCACGTGACTGGCCGCCCGGCCTCCCGCCGGGGTCAGCGTCCGGCCGTCAGGCGCAGGCCGGCCAGGAGCAGGTCCAGGCCGGCGCGGAACTGATCGCGGTCGTCGTGCGTCGCGAATTCGTCGACGATGTGGTGGATGAAGGGGTATTCCGCCGGGTCGAGCGCGCGCCACTCGGCGGTCGCTCCCGCGAGGTAGTCATCGCGATCCATCTCGCCCGAGACGACCGCGGCGGGCGGCTCCTGGCCCATGTCGGCCGCCGTGCCGATCACGAATCCGACGATCGCGGACGTCCCGTGGAAGCACTGCCGGGGGCTCAGCTCCAGGCGCATGACCTGCTCGCCGATCTTCTCGTAGAGCTTCCGCGAGTTCACCTGCTGCCCCGTGTCGCGCATGGCGTAGGCGCCGAGCCACGGACGGTCCACGATCGCGTCGAACATCGCGACGGCGATCGTGCGCAGGTCGTCGATGGGGTCGCCGCCGCCGACGTCCGAGACGTCGTTCAGCACGCCGGCGAGCACCGAGTCCGCGGCCAGGTCGAGCAGCTCGTCGCGGCCGGAGACGTACCAGTAGATGCTCGCCGGGCCCCCGCCGAGGCGCGTCGCGAGCGCCCGGATCGTCAACCCCTGCGCCCCCGACTCGTCCAGGATCCCGACGGCCGCGGCCAGCACGGCCTCGATGGAGTGGGACGTGCGCACCCGTCGTCGTGTCCGCGTCTGCTGCTGCTCTCGCTGTTCGGCCATGGCTCCATTCCATCACAGGGATTGCGCTCTATCGAACGGTGATCTATTCTATCGATCAGCGTTCGAGTAACGAACGCTGTTCGATACCGTGGAGGAGTCACCATGACCAGCCCATCCGTCACCGCGCCCGCGTCCCGCGTGTACACCTCCCTGCGTGCGGCGTGGATTCCCCTCGCCGCCCTCTGCCTAGCGTTCTTCGTGGAGATGGTCGACAACACGCTCCTGTCCATCGCGCTGCCGACGATCGGGCGGGACCTGGGCGGCGACACGACCGCACTGCAGTGGATCAACGGCGCGTACTCCCTGACCTTCGGCGGCCTGCTGCTCACGGCCGGCTCGATCGCCGACCGCTTCGGCCGACGGCGCGTGCTGCAGGTCGGACTGGCCGCGTTCGGCATCCTGAGCCTCGCCGCCCTCCTGGTCGGCGGCACCGGTGAGCTCATCGCCCTCCGCGCCGCGCTCGGCGTCGCGGCGGCCGCGATGGCGCCGATCACCAACTCCCTCGTCTTCCGCCTGTTCGACGACGACACCCTCCGGATGAGGGCGATCACGCTCATGATGGTGGTCGGCATGTCGGGCTTCGTCGCGGGGCCCCTGCTGGGCGGCACGATGCTCGCGCACCTGCCGTGGCAGTGGCTGCTGCTCATCAACGCTCCGCTCGCGCTCCTCGCGTGCCTCGGCGTGCACTTCGGCGTCGCCGCCGACGAGCCGGGCGGGCTCACCCGGGACCGCCTCGACCTGCCGGGCGCAGCGCTGAGCATCCTCGCGATCGGTCTCGCGTGCTACACGTTGACCAGCGGCGTGCAGAACGGATGGCTGGCGCCGATCACCCTCGCGGTCGCGGTGGGCGCCGTCGTATCCGCCGCCCTCTTCGTCGCGCACGAACGACGCACGGCCTCGCCGATGCTCGACCTGTCGCTCTTCCGCCTCGGCACCGTGCGCGGCGCGGCGCTCGCGCAGATCGGGACCTCGATCGCGATGGCGGGGGTCATGTTCGCCCTCGTGCTCCACTTCCAGTACGCCTGGGGATGGAGCCCGACGATCGCCGGCCTCGCGAACCTGCCCCTCATCGTCACGATGATCCTCGCGACGCCCGTGACGGAGTGGCTCGTCCGACGGTTCGGTCATCGCGTCGCCTGCCTCATCGGCGCCGTGCTGCTCGCAGCGGGCCTCGCCGCGATGGCGTGGGCGGTCGAGCAGACGTACCTCGCCGTCGCCCTCGCGATGGTCGTCATGACCGTCGGCCTCCGCACCGTCATGACGATCTGCGCCGTGGCGCTCGTCGGAGCGATGCCGGAGGAGCGCACGTCGATGGGCGCCGCCCTCAACGACACCGCCCAGGAGGTCGGCACGAGCATCGGCACGGCGTTCATCGGCACGTTCATCGCCGTGCTCGTGACCGCGGTGCTGCCGGACGGGACGTGGAGCACGGAGCTCGTCTCGTCGTACTTCCGCGGGGAACAGGTCGCGTTCATCGTGCTCGCCGTCGCGGTCGGGCTCATCTCCGGGATCGGCGCCCTCACCCTCACCGACTCCCAGGCCACGGACGAACGCGCCCCGCAGTGAACCGATGGACGACCACGCCCCCGCAGCCTCGAACGGGTCGGGCGGCGGGGGCGTGGTCGGGCGGGGGGTGTGGTCCGCGCGGCGGGCGCCTCGCAGGGGCGGCGCCGCGGCGATCAGCCCAGCATGAAGGGCACCACCATGAGCGCCAGGGTGACCACCGGCCCGATGATCACCATGGACAGGCCCCACCGGGTGAGGTTCCGGTTCACCCGGGCCCGGTGCTCCTCGACCGTCGAGGCGACGATCGTGGCGCCCGTGGTCCCGAAGGGGGCGCAGTCCACCAGCGAGGCGGAGATCGCCAGGGCGTAGATGAAGCCGGTCGTCTCCAGGCCGCCGCCGGGCAGCAGCAGCGGCACGGCCAGCGGGATGAGCGCGCCGATGATGCCGATCGTCGAGGCGAACGCCGAGACGAGTGCGGCGATGATGCACAGCACGAGTGCTGCGAGCAGCGGGCTGCTGACCGAGCGGGCCACCTCGCCCAGCTGGTCGATGGCCCCGAGGCGCGTCAGCACCTCGACGTAGGTGATGATGCCGCCCAGCAGCAGGATGGTGTTCCAGTCCACGCGGTTCAGGCCGCGCTTGCCGACCTGCGGGTCCAGGAGCGTGATGATCACCGCGATGGTGAGGGCGACGACGCCCAGGTTGACGTCGACGTCGGCCACGGTCAGCGCGAAGAACGCGATCACCAGGACCGGGATCGAGATCATCACCAGCACCTGCAGCGGGGTGAGCGTGGCCCGCCGGGTCGCGACCTTGACGGAGCCCGAGCCGGAGTCGGTCAGGACGGCCGTGCCGGAGCCGGCGCCGTGGGAGCCGCCCGCCGGGCCACCGGCGGAGGGGCCCGACGTCGCGCCCTCGCCGCCGCGGCCCGCGCCGCGGGTGCGCTCGATCAGCTCGCGGCCGCCGAACATGAAGAAGACCACGAGGACGATCAGGGCGTTGATCCCGATGGACAGCCCGAACATCAGCAGCGGGCTGTAGGCGACGCCGGCGCTGTTGGCCACCGACATCACGGTGATGCCGACGATGCTGGTGGGGGCCAGCGCGCCGCCCACGATGGCGGAGCTCATGATCAGCCCCATCATCGTCGAGTTGATGCGGTGGCTGTGGGCCAGGCTCATGGCGATGGGCACGACGGCGAAGGCGGCGTGCGAGGTGCCGAGGCAGGCCACGAGCGTCGCGATGGCCCAGAGGCCCCAGGGCAGCAGGGCGACGCGGTGCCCGATCTTCTCCAGCGAGCGGTCGACGAGCCAGTCGATGGTGCCGGTCTCCCGGGCGATGCCGAAGAGGTAGGTGATGCCGAGGAGGATGATCAGGGCGTCGACGGGAAAGCCGCCGAGCACGTCGTCGAGGCCCTCGCCGACGACGAAGATCCCCACGATGAAGGAGCCGACGAGCGCGAGGGCGCCCATGTGGACGTTGCGGATCGCCGAGATCGCGAAGATCGCGACGAGTCCTATCAGTGCGATGACTTCCGTGGTCATGGTGTTCCTGTTCGTGGGTGCGGGCGACGTGCGGGGAACCGGTTCCCGACGAAGCCGAACAGGAGGGGCGCGGGGACCGCGGCCGGCTTTCCTGTGACGGACGTCATTGACCGGTGAAGCACTCTCACTCTGGCAGATTATCTACTTTTGTCAAGTATCTGCCCAAATAGTCACACGCGGTGTGAATGCGTGTTCCGGGACGGGGTCGACTCCACCCCGCCGCGCACCGGCCTCGATGCCGAGCGCGCTATGGTGTGGGAGTGACCTGGCTCACTAATGCTGAGGCGCCATCCCGCCGCGGCGGAGCGCATCCGCGCTCGGCGGGCACGGCCTCGGCCCGGCACTGAGCCGGCGCGCCGGCCCTCGGTGCGACCCGTCCCCGGATCCTAGGAGGACCCCATGACCCCGCCCCTCCCGACCCCTCCCACCGCGACCGGCCGCCGCATTGAGCGCGACGGCGTCCTCATGCTCGCCTACCGGCGCTCGCTCGACTCGCCGCTCGACTCCGTGTGGGCGGCCGTGACGGACCCGGACCGCCTGGCCCGCTGGGTCGGCACCTGGTCGGGGGACCCGGCGTCGGGCGCCGTGGAGTTCACCATGCTCTTCGAGGGCGAGGATCCCGCGCCCAGCCGCGTGACCATCGACGAGTGCGTGCCCTCCCGCCGGCTGGCCGTGCGCTCGGCCTCGGACGCGCCGGGGGAGCACGCGGCCGCGGACGAGTGGCTCTTCGCCTTCGACCTCGCCCAGGAAGGGGAGCGGACGGTTCTGTCGTTCACGCACGTGCTGACCTCGCCCGAGGCGGCCCTCGACTTCGGCCCCGGCTGGGACTACTACCTCGACCGGATGCAGCTCGCCGAGGCGGGGGAGGACCCGGGGTCGGTCGACTTCGCGGACTACCACCCGCGGCTGGTGGAGCACTACCGCGCCGAGTTCGGGGTCGCCTGAGCACCGGCTTCGGGGTGGCCTGACCGCCACGCTCGGTGCGGCCCAAGCCGGGGCCGGGCCGCGGGAGGGCACGACGACGCCCGCGGTCGGCACCCAGCGGTCGGCATTCCTGCGGTCGGCACCCCGCCCGGCGTCCGACCGCCGACCCGGTGCCCCGCCCGGCCGCCAATCGCAGACCTGCGCCCGGCCACCGGCCGCGCACCTCAGCCCGGCGTCCCGAGGCCGAGCGCCAGCGTCGCGGCCGGGACCGCGAGGCAGACCAGCAGGGCCCCGCGGGCCGTGAAGCCGCCCAGGTGGATCCGCACGCCCGCCGCCCGGCAGCGGCCGAGCCACAGCAGCGTGGCCAGGCTCGCCCAGGGCGTCACGAGCGCGCCCGCATTGACGCCCACGAGCAGGGCCGCCCCCAGCAGGGGCGATCCCTCCGCGATGCCCT
Source organism: Rothia santali (assembly GCF_024199905.1). Taxonomy (GTDB): domain Bacteria; phylum Actinomycetota; class Actinomycetes; order Actinomycetales; family Micrococcaceae; genus Rothia; species Rothia santali. The sequence goes on along the minus strand of NZ_JANAFB010000023.1, from coordinate 14,182 downwards.
CCAGCGCGAGGTAGGCCGGCAGGTTGTTGATGAGGTTGGCGAGGGCGGCGCCGCCGCCGGCGACGCCCAGGAGGCCCAGCGGGTCGTGGCCGAACGCGAGGCCGGCGAGGGCGTCGTCGAGCACCGCCCCCCGGGCGAGCTGGACCAGGACGAACAGGGCCGCGACCCCCAGCATCAGGCGCCACGGCACGGGGAGGCCACGCAGCCGGCCGGGCTCGAGCACGGCCGTGGCAATGATCAGCGCCGCCGCCGCGCCCAGAGCCGCGAGCGTGACGTCCGCGCCGAGGAGGATCGCGGCCGCCAGCCCGGCCACGACCGCCGCCGCGGCGCCGAGCAGCGGGTGGCGCCCCCGCCCCGCGGCCCGCGCGGCGCGCCCGCCGCGCCACAGGGTCCGCCGGAACAGCAGGGCCAGGAGCGCGACCGTCACCAGGACCGTCACCGAGCCGGGCAGCCACATCTCGGCCAGGAGGGCCCGCGTGCTCAGCGAGCGCGCCGAGATCGCCAGCAGGTTGGTGAGGTTGGAGACGGGCAGGAACAGCGAGGCGGTGTTCGCGAGCCAGACGCAGGTGTAGGCGAAGGGCCGCGGGTCGATGCGCAGGCGCTGCGCGACGGCGAGGACCGCCGGGGTCAGCAGCACCGCCGTGGTGTCCAGGGAGAGGAACGCGGTGCACAGGATCGCCGCGACGACGATCCCGAGCCAGAGGACGGGGACCGAGCCCCTGGTCCAGCGCACCAGCAGCGCGGCGACGGCGCGGAACAGCCCGGCGCGGTCGGCCAGCTCGGCGACCAGCGTCATCCCGAGGAGGAACCCCAGCACGGGGATCGCGCGGTCCGCGAGTTCGAGCATAGTGCCACGCTACTCCCGAGCCCCGAGCCCCGAGCCCCGAGCCCCGAGCCCCCGTCGTGTCCTCGCGGCGATCCGCCCGGACCGGCGGGCCCGTGCGCGTAGGCTAAGACCATGGCAGTAGACACCTCATCCTCTGAAAAGTCCGGCACGGCGCAGATCGGGGTCACCGGTCTCGCCGTCATGGGAGCCAACCTGGCCCGCAACCTGGCCCGCAACGGCTACACCGTGGCGCTGCACAACCGCTCGGTCGGCAAGACCGACGAGCTGCTGGCCAAGCACGGCGACGACGGCGACTTCGTCCGCACCGAGTCGCTGCAGGAGCTCGTGGACTCGCTGGAGTCCCCGCGCCGCATCCTGATCATGGTCAAGGCCGGCGCCCCGGTGGACTCGGTCATCGAGTCGCTGATCCCGCTCCTGGACCGGGACGACATCATCATCGACGGCGGCAACTCCTACTTCAAGGACACCATCCGCCGCGAGAAGGAGTGCGCCGAGCACGGCCTGCACTTCGTCGGCGTCGGCGTCTCCGGTGGCGAGGAGGGCGCGCTCAACGGCCCGTCCATCATGCCCGGCGGCTCCGAGCAGTCCTACGAGTCCGTGGGCCCCATGCTCGAGAAGATCGCGGCGAAGGCCGACGACGGCACCCCCTGCTGCGCCTGGATCGACACCGACGGCGCGGGCCACTTCGTCAAGATGGTCCACAACGGCATCGAGTACGCCGACATGCAGGTCATCGGCGAGGCCTACGACCTGCTGCGCTCGGTCGCCGGGATCGAGCCCGCGGAGCAGGCCGAGGTCTTCCGCCGGTGGAACGAGACCGACCTCAGCTCTTACCTGATCGAGATCACCGCCGAGGTGCTCTCGCAGGTGGACGAGAAGACCGGCAAGCCGCTCGTGGACGTCATCGTCGACCAGGCGGGGCAGAAGGGCACCGGCCGCTGGACCGTGCAGTCGGCCCTGGACCTGGGCTCGCCCGTGTCGGGGATCGCCGAGTCGGTCTTCGCCCGCGCGCTGTCCTCCTCCGAGCCGGAGGCACGGGAGCAGGCGCAGGAGAAGCTGACGAGCGGACTCATCGCCTCGACCGGCGTCGCCCACGCCGACCCCGAGTTCGTCGAGGACGTCCGCCGCGCGCTGTACGCCTCCAAGCTGGTCTCCTACGCCCAGGGACTGGACATGCTCGGCTCCGCCGGCAAGGAGTTCGGGTGGGACCTCAAGCTGGACACCATTGCCTCGCTGTGGCGCGCCGGCTGCATCATCCGGGCGGAGCTGCTGGGCGAGATCATGGACGCCTACCAGGGGGACGACGCCCCGGTGAACATGCTGCTGGCGCCCGGCTTCCTCGAGGTCGTCGAGGAGCTCGTGCCCTCGTGGCGGCGCGTAGTGGTCAAGGCGACCGCGCTCGGGATCCCGGTGCCGGTCTTCGCGTCCTCCCTGTCCTACTACGACGCGCTGCGCCGCAAGCGCCTGCCCGCGGCCCTCATCCAGGGCCAGCGCGACTTCTTCGGCGCGCACACCTACCACCGGGTGGACGAGGAGGGGACCTTCCACACCCTGTGGTCGGAGGACCGCTCCGAGGTCCGCACGGACGGCGAGATCGCCCCCGAGCCCGTGGACCGCGTCAACAAGGAGCCCAGTAAGTAGGTCCCACGGGCCCGCCGCGCACGCCCGGGCCCGGACGTGACGGAACGCCCCCGCTCATCGCGATGAGCGGGGGCGTTCCGTCGTCTCCGGGCCGTCAGTCCGGCGCGGCCTGCTCCGGCGGCGCGGACCGGTTCACCCGCGCGGCACCGCGCGGCCTGCTCCGAAGGGTCAGATCCACATGGCCGGGTCGATGTACGTCACCGGGTCCACCAGCGGCGCGGTCTTCTCCGGGGTGCGCGGCCGGGCGGTCGCGGGGATGCCGGTGATGATCGACGCCGGGGGAGCGTCCCGGACCACCACGGCGTTGGCGCCCACGGCCGAGCCCGCACCGATCGTGATCGGCCCGAGGATCTTGGCCCCGGCCCCGACGGTGACGCCGTCGCCCAGCGTCGGGTGCCGCTTGACCTTGGCCAGGGATCGCCCGCCGAGGGTCACCCCGTGGTAGAGCATGACGTCGTCGCCGACCTCCGCGGTCTCGCCGATCACCACGCCCATGCCGTGGTCGATGAAGAAGCGGCGGCCGATGGTAGCGCCCGGGTGGATCTCGATGCCCGTGATCAGGCGGCCCGCCTGGGAGACGGTGCGAGCCAGGGTGCGCAGCCCGTCGCGGCGCCACAGGGCGTGCGCCAGACGGTGGATCCAGATGGCGTGGAGCCCCGAGTAGTTGATGAGAATCTCCGCGTCGCCCCGGGCGGCCGGGTCGTGGGTGCGGGCGGTGTCGAGGTCTTCTCGCAGTCGGCTCAGGAAACTCACGTGTCACGCTTTCGTCTGACGGTGGATGCGGCGGCGTCCAGGACGGCCTCCGGCCCGCCGGGGCGGGATTCTGCTGGGACAACCCCGTCCGGCGTCGTCCTATTCCCGGGGCGTCCGGGGCCGGCCGGCGGCCGCGGGGGACGGGGCAGGGTCGCCCCGCCCGCGGCCCCCGCGCCGGCGGTCAGACGAGGCAGCGGACCCTGACCGAGAGGCAGGTCGGGCAGCCCTCCAGCTTCTCGAACTCCGAGATCGCGACCTCCGTGACCCGGTACCCCCGCTCCCGCAGCATCTGAGCGGTGCGCGGGGCCGAGGCCGAGATCAGCAGGTCCGTCTCGCTGAGGCACACCACGGCGGTCCCGTGCGGCTCCGGCACGGCCGTGAACCGGCCGAAGATCCCCGGCTCGTCCACGAAGTCCGGGTAGCCGATGACGGTGCCGTCCGGCAGCGCGGTCACGGCCGTCTTCAGGTGCAGGACCTGGGTGACCGGGACGGCCACGACCCGCGCGCCGAGCGGGGTCAGGATCGAGCGCAGCTGCGCCACGCCCTCGGCGTTGGTCCGCCCGCCGCGGCCCACGTAGACGGTGTCCCCGACCTTGAGGACGTCGCCGCCGTCGAGGGTCCCGGGGGCCTTGATGGCGTTGATCGAGCAGCCGAGCTCCTCGAGCGCGCGGCGGGTGCCCTCGATCTCGGGCTTGCGCTCGTCGGCGCCGGGGCGGGTCAGCACGGCCACGTTGCGGAACATCACGACGCTGTCCTCGACGAACACGGCGTCGGGGCAGTCGTCGGCGGCCTCCACCTCGACGACGCTCCAGCCGTGGTCCTTCAGGGCCGCGACGTAGCCCTCCCACTGCTCGCGGGCGGCGTCGAGGTCCACGTGGACCTTCTCGATGTTCTCGACGAGCCCGGAGTCGAGTCCGGGACCGGGGCGGCGGACGAGGGCGATGGTGGACATGGTGCGGAACCTTTCGTAGGGGGTGGGGACGAGGGCCGGGGAGGCGGGGCGGCTCACAGGGTCGCGAGCTCGGAGTGCCGCCGGCTCCAGGTGAGGTAGAAGACGAGGGCCACGGCGATCCACAGGGCGAACGCCGTCAGCGTGCTCGCGCTGAGCCCGGAGATGAGGTACAGGCACGCCACGACCGTGAGGAGCGGCGTCACGGGGTAGCCGGGCACCCGGAAGCCCCGGTCGAGGTCCGGGGCCGTGCGGCGCAGGACCATCACGCCCACCGCGACCAGACCGAAGGCCGTCAGGGTGCCGACGCTGGTCAGGTCGGCGAGGATGCCGATCGGCAGCAGGCCCGCCAGGATCGCGACGCCGGCGCCCACCGTGAGCGTGTTGAACACCGGGACCGAGCGGCGGGCGCTGACCCGGGCGAAGCGCCGCGAGATGAGCCCGTCGCGGCCCATCGTGTACAGGATCCGCGTCTGCCCGTAGAGGCAGATCAGGGTCACCGAGAAGATCGAGATGACGGCGCCGACGGCCAGCAGCGTCCCCGGCCACGAGGAGCCCACGAGGTTCTGCACGATGGTCGCGAGGCTCGCGCTCTGCCCCTCGAAGTCGGTCCACCGCTGCGCGCCGAGGGCCGCGACCGCGACGAGGAGGTACACGCCCGTCACGATGCACAGGGCGAGCACCAGGGCGCGGGGGATGGTGCGGCGCGGGTCCTTGACCTCGTCGCCGGCGGTCGCGATCGCGTCGAGGCCGATGAAGGAGAAGAACAGGGAGCCGGCCGCGATCGAGATGCCCGGGAGACCGGCCGGGGCGAAGCTCTCGAAGTGGTCGGACCGGAAGCCCGTGAGGGCGATCGCGGCGAAGAGCACGAGCACCCCGACCTTGATGATCACCATGACCGAGTTGGCGAGCGCCGACTCCCGCGCCCCGCGCATCAGGAGGAACACGCACAGGCCGACCAGGACGACCGCGGGGAGGTTGACGACGCCGCCCGCCTCCGGCGCCGCGGACAGGGCCGCGGGCAGGCTCCACCCGAGGAGGTTCTCCAGCAGCAGGTTGACGTACTCGGACCACCCCACGGCGACCGCCGCCGCGGAGACCCCGTACTCGAGCACGAGGCACGCCCCCACGACGAACGCGGTGATCTCGCCCATGGTCGCGTAGGTGTAGGAGTACGAGGAGCCCGAGGAGGGCATGGTCGAGGCGAGCTCGGCGTAGCACAGCACGGTCAGCCCGGCCACGGCCGCGGCCAGCACGAAGGAGACGATCACCGCGGGCCCGGCCTCGGGCACGGCCTCGGAGAGGATGAAGAAGATGCCCGTCCCGATGGTGCCGCCGACGCCGACCAGGGTCAGCTGGGTCGTGGAGAGGGACCGCCGCAGGGAGCGGCGCTGCTCCCCGCGGGCCGGGACCTGGGCGATGGAGATGGGGGTGCCGACGTCGTGCACGCCGTAGGGCATCCGGCGCCTGAACAGCTGCTGGGCGAGGGGGGCCATGGGGTCGCTCCTGAGAGATCGGGCCCCGGTCCGACGCCGGGGAGGCGATGCCCAGCAGGACCCGCGGACCGGGTCCCGGCCAGGACTGGCCCCTGGGTTACGTATGCCACATTAGGGGCGCGGGGACGACCGATCCAAAACGCCCGGCCGGATGACGTCGTGGCACGAGAAGGCCCGGGTCGGTTGGACGAACCGACCCGGGCCCGGCGCCGTGCGGCACCGCTCCGGGAGCGCCCGGCCCCCCTCGGGGAGGGACACCGGGGATCCTCCCGGGACGGTCAGCCGCGGATGTCCTCGAACAGGACGGTGGAGATGTAGCGCTCGCCGAAGTCGCAGACCACGGTCACGATCAGCTTGCCCTCGTTCTCCGACTTCTTGGCCTCCTCCAGGGCGGCCCAGACGTTGGCGCCGGTGGAGATGCCGCCGAGGATGCCCTCCTTGGCCCCGAGCTCCCGGGCGACGCGGACGGCGTCGTCGAGGGCGACGTCGGTGACCGAGTCGTAGATCTCGCGGTCCAGGGTGTCCGGGACGAAGTTCGCGCCCAGGCCCTGGATCTTGTGGGGGCCGGCCTTGCCCTCGGTCAGCAGCGGGGAGTCGCCCGGCTCGACCGCGACGATGCGCAGGTCCGGCTTCTGCTCGCGCAGGTACTTGCCGCCGCCCGAGATGGTGCCGCCGGTGCCGATGCCGAGCACCAGGACGTCGATCTGGCCGTCGGTGGCGTCCCAGATCTCCGGGCCGGTGGTCTCGTAGTGGACCTTGGGGTTGGCCTCGTTCTCGAACTGGCGGGCGAGCACCGCGTTCTCGGTGCTGTCCACGATCTCGCGGGCCTTGTCCACGGCCCCGCGCATGCCCTCGGCGCCCGGGGTCAGGACGATCTCGGCGCCGTAGGCGCGCAGCATGACGCGGCGCTCGGTCGACATCGTCTCGGGCATCGTCAGGATGACCTTGTAGCCGCGGGCGGCGCCGACCATGGCCAGGGCGATCCCGGTGTTGCCCGAGGTGCCCTCCACGATGGTCCCGCCGGGCTTCAGTGCCCCGGCCGCCTCGGCGGCGTCGATGATCGCCTTGCCGATGCGGTCCTTGACGGAGTTGGCCGGGTTGTAGAACTCGAGCTTGACGGCGACGTTGCCGGGCAGATCCTTGTCCAGCTCGTTGAGCCGCACCAGCGGGGTGTTCCCGATGGCCTCGGTGATGTTGTTGAGAATCTTCGCCATGGTCGGCCTTTCTGGAGATCGTGGCTGGGGCCGGGCCGGTCGGGACCCGGGCAGTCACTCACCACCGTAGTCCGGGGGAGCGTCCGGGCTCTCGATCGAGCCACATACTGTAACAATCGCCGGCGTGTCGCGCGGGGCCTCGCCCGGTGCGGGCGGCGGCCCCGCCCCGGCGTCGGCGGCCGGGAGAAGGGGGGCGGGACGGTCAGGCCGTGAGCCACATGCTGTAGTGCTCCCGGGCCTTGCGCAGCTTGGGGCTGATGATCGCGAGGCAGTAGCCGTTGTAGGGGTTGGTGCGCTCGAAGTCCTGATGGACCTCCTCGGCGCGGTGGAACGTCCCCAGCGGCTCCAGCGTCGTGACGATGGGACGGTCGAAGAGGCGCTGGGCGCGCTCGATCTCGCCCTGGAAGAACTCCCGCTCCTCCTCGTCCCGGTAGAACAGCGCCGAGCGGTACTGGGTGCCGACGTCGTAGCCCTGCCGGTTGAGGCTGGTGGGGTCGTGGGTCGTGAAGAACATGTCCATGATGACCTCCGGCGGGACCACGGTCTCGTCGAAGACGACCCGGATCGCCTCGGCGTGCCCGGAGCGCCCGGAGCACACCTGCTCGTAGTCGGGGTCCTCGGTGTACCCGCCGGTGTAGCCGGCGACCGAGGAGAGGACCCCCTCGGTGCGCTGGTACACGGCGTCGAGGCACCAGAAACATCCTGCGGCAACGGTGAATTCTCGCATGCGTTCCATCTTTCCCCTCGGCCCCGGACGCGTACAGGCGCTTTCGCTCGTGGGGGATACGCTCCCCGGCCGGCGCGCCGCGGCCTCGTAGAATGGCGCCATGAGCCGACCCACCCTCGACGACGTCGTCCGCACCGCCCACGAGCTGTGGCCCCTGGGGCTGCAGGAGCCCTGGGACGCCAGCGGCCTGATCTGCGGGAGGGGGTCCCGGCCGGTCGCGCGCGTGCTGCTCGCGGTCGACGCCGTGGCGGCCACCGCCCGCGAGGCCGTGGAGCGCGACGCCGACCTCCTCCTGACCCACCACCCGCTGTTGCTGCGCGGCGCCAAGTTCCTCCCCGACGCCAGCGACAAGGGCGCGGTGATCCACGAGCTGATCGAGAACCGCGTGGGCCTGCTGGCCGCGCACACCAACGCGGACAGCGCGGTCGGCGGGGTCTCGGACGCGCTGATCCGGGCCTGCGGGGTCGAGGACGCCGCGCCGCTGCTGGGCGGGGACGAGCCGACCGGGATCGGCCGGGTGGGCGAGCTCCCCGAGGCCGTCACCCTGGAGGAGCTGGCCCGACGGCTCTTGGGGGAGCTGCTGCCCACGGCGGGCGGCCTGCGCGTCGCGGGGCCCCGGGAGGCGCAGGTGCGGCGCGTCGCGGTCTGCGGCGGTGCCGGGGACTCCCTGTTCGACGCCGTGCGCTCCTCCGGGGCCGACGTCTACGTGACCGCGGACCTGCGGCACCACCCGGCGTCGGAGGCCAGGGAGCGGGCCCTGCTGGGCGGCGGGACGCCGTACCTGATCGACTGCTCGCACTTCGCGAGCGAGCAGCTGTGGCTGGGGACGGCCGCGGTGCAGCTGCGCGAGGCGCTGGCGGCGCGCGGGTTCGAGGTCGAGACGGTGCTGAGCCGGCTCAACACGGACCCGTGGGACTTCGTGGTCCGCCCCGAGCGGCACCCCGGGTCGGCCAGCACCGACGCCGACCGCGCCGAGTACCCGGGGCGGTAGGGAGGCGGGGCGGCGCGGGCTCCGAGCGGCGCCTCGTCGGCGGCTGGGGCTCTGACGGGCGCGTCGTCGACGGCCGGTGGGCCTGACCCCGGCGGCGGGACGGCGCGGGCGGGCCTCAGGCGGCGATCAGCGCGACCCCGCCGACCACCACCGTGGCCCCCAGCAGCCGCTGCACCGGCGCCGCCTCCTTGAACAGCAGCCACGCCAGCAGGGTCCCGACGACGATGCTCGTCTCCCGCAGCGGCGCCACCAGCGAGACCGGCTGCGTCTGCATCGCCGTCAGCACGAGGATGTAGGCGGCGGGAGAGAGCACCACGACCGCGGCGGTGGGCCAGAGGTTGCGGCGCAGCGTCGTGCCCGCCAGGGCCCACCGGCGGCGGTTCATCCCGGCGGTCATCAGGACCGCCTGGTAGAGGCTGCACACCGCGAAGTAGGAGAGGGGCAGCTGGCCCAGGGCGGTGACCGCGTGGTCGTCCCAGAGCGTGTAGCCGGCGATGAACAGTCCGGTCGCCGAGCCCCACCCGACGCCCGCCAGGGTCGCGCGGCGGGCGGCGCCGCGGTGGCCCCGGACCTCCGCGCCGCGCCGGGCCCGGGGCGCCCCGACGTTCGGTGCTGAGCCGGGCCCCGGGGCGGCCCCGACGTTCGGTGCTGAGCCGGGCCCCGTGGCCACCCCGACGCCCGGCCCCGAGCTGGGTCCCGGCACCGCCGCGGCCCTCGACGCTGCGCCCACGCGCCGCAGGGGCGGCACGGCGGCCAGCACGATGCCGCCCACGATCAGCAGCGCCCCGCCCGCGGCCAGCCACCCCGGGCGCTCGCCGAGCACCAGGATCGCGACCAGCATGGTGATCACCGGCCCGGTCCCGCGCGCCGTGGGGTAGACCGTGCTCAGCGGGGCGCGCTCGTACCCGGTCTGCAGCGCGAGGTTGTAGCCCATGTGCAGGGCCGCGGAGACCGCCGGGGCCCACCACAGGGCGGGGTCGTAGCGGTCGAAGCCGCCGCTGCGGACCACCTCGAGGGCCCCGAGCGGCAGCATCACGACGCCGCCCAGCACCGCGTACCACCACACGAAGACGTAGGAGTCGCCCCGCTTGGCCTTGGCCGCCAGGTTCCAGGTCGCGCGGAGCACGGCGGCGAGGAGGACCATTAGGAGTGTGGAGGCGGGCATCCCCCGAGTCTATTCCGCCCGGCGGTCGGGCACCCCCATCCCCTCAGAGCCCGTAGGCCCGCCGGACGTACGCGCCGTACAGGCGGATGTACAGGGCCGGGGAGAGCTTCAGCAGCAGCCCGGCGGCGCCGAAGAGCGGGCGGACCCGCAGGCAGCGCCGCAGGATGGGCAGCCGGAGCGCCTCCCGGCAGGCCTGGAGGTGCCCGCGCAGGTCGTCGGGGCGCAGGCGCAGGGCGCTCTGCGCGGAGTTCAGGAAGACCAGGGACCACGTCACCGCGAAGGCGTCCCGCTGGCCCTCCGAGCCCTCGTGGGCGCCCGTGGCGGCCTTGAGGTGGGCGAGGAAGCGGTAGCTGTCCGGGATCGGCGGGACGGAGCCCCACGTGATCGACCGCGGGTTCATCGAGTACAGGTGCAGGGAGTCCGGGATGACGCGGACCAGCCGGGCGCGGCCGAGCAGGGGGATGCAGAACCCCGCGTCCTCGACCCGGTCGACGACGGGGAAGCGCAGGTCGCCCACGGTCTCGGACCGGAAGATCTTGTCCCAGGCGTAGGGGGTCAGCTCGTCGCGCAGACCCATCAGCTGCGCCTCCGCGCCGCCGTACGTTCCCGCGGGCCCGCGCTCGCGGCGCCGCCGCGTGCCGTCCGGGTGCACGACGTCGTGGGCGGCAGCGACGACGTCGACGCCGGGGGAGTGCGCGTGCATCGTCGCGAGGAACTCGGGGCGGTAGGCGTCGTCGGAGTCCAGGAAGGCGAGCCAGGCGCCCCGCGCCTCGTCCAGGCCGCGGTTGCGGGAGGCGGCGAGGCCGCGGTTGCGCTCGTTGCGCAGGCAGCGGACGCGGGAGTCGGGGTGGGCGGCCAGGTGGTCGGCGAGGACCCGGTGGGCGTCGTCGGGCGAGGCGTCGTCGACGACGATGAGCTCGAAGTCCGAGTCCGTCTGGGCCAGGACGCTCCGGACGGCCCGCAGCACGGTGGCCTCGGTGCCGTGGACCGGCATGATGATCGAGGTCCTCGGTGGCGACAGCTGATCCGACATGGTGGCCCGGGCCTTTCTCGGCGATGGTGCGATGCTTCCGACCCTAGGAGGCGGGGAAGCGGGCTCACCAGTACGCACCGGATGTGACGGGCAAGCGGGTGCTCGACTCGTCGGTATCACGCAAGCGTGAACGACGTCGCCCGTTGATGCAGCGCGCGGGGAGGCGCCCGTCGAGCAAAAGGCGCCGAGCTGGAGGGCGCCGCGGCACGAGGGAGGAAGGCGGGGGACGGGACGGCCTGTAAGCCGGGTTTTGTCCGGCGCCGGATCGCTCCGAGCGCCTGGGCGATCATCCATCTAGCCCCCGGATTGCTCCGGGGGTCGAGCGGCCTACCCGGATGCTGGGGCGAGCAGCCCTCGTGGCGCATCCTGTCTGGCCTTGCTCCGGATGGGGTTTACCGAGCTTCCCGCGTCGCCGCGGGAACTGGTGGTCTCTTACACCACCGTTTCACCCTGACCCGCCGAGACGGCGGGCGGTCTGTTTTCTGTGGCACTGGCCTGCGGGTCACCCCGAGTGGACGTTATCCACCATCCTGCTCTGCGGAGCCCGGACTTTCCTCGAGACGTTCACCACGCCGCGCGATCGCCAGGCCGACCCGTCCAGCGTCCAACTCTACACTGGAGGGGCCATGCTGATTCTCCTGCCGCCCTCCGAGTCCAAGACCGCCCCCGACGCCGGCTCCCCAGCCGACCTCCTCGACCTCAGCTTCCCCCAGCTCACCGAGGCCCGCGAGGCCATGCTGGGCCACCTCGCCGACGTCAGCGCCGCCGACGACGCCCTCGAGCGCCTCAAGGTCGGCGCGAGCCTGAAGGGGGAGGTCGAGCGGAACACGCGCCTCGCCGCGGAGCCGGCCGGGCCCGCGATCGGCGTCTACACCGGGGTGCTCTACGACGCGCTGGGCTACGCCACGCTGAGCGAGGACGCGCGGGAGCGGGCGGCCCGCAGCGTCGTCATCGTCTCGGCGCTGTGGGGCGCGGTCAGGCCCGCCGACCGGATCCCGGCCTACCGGCTGTCCATGGGGGCCAAGGTCGCGCGGAAGGGGACCCTCGCGAGCTGGTGGAAGGGCGAGCTCGCCCCGGTGCTCGAGGACTACGGGCGGGGGCAGCTGATCGTCGACTGCCGCTCCTCCGGCTACGCGGCGGCCTGGAAGCCCGAGCCCGCCTCGACCGCGGCCATCCGGGTCGAGCGGGTCCGGGGCGGGAGGCGCCAGGTCGTCTCGCACATGGCCAAGCACTACCGCGGCGAGGTGGCCCGGTACCTGCTGGAGGCCGACGTCGACCCCGCGACGCCCGCGGAACTCGCCGAGGTCCTGCGGGAGCGGTGGGAGGTTGAGCTGACCCCCGCGGGCCGCGGGCCGGCCGAGCTGATCCTGGTGGTGCGCGAGGGCTGAGCGGCGCGGCGTCGGGCTCAGTGGCCGAAGGGGTCCTCGTCCTCGCCCGGCATCCAGGTGATCCCCGGCTTCCCCCAGCCCTCGCGCTTGATGGCCTTGCGGGCCTTCGCGGACCAGCGCTTGTTCAGGCGGTCCACGTAGAGGCGGCCGTCCAGGTGGTCCGTCTCGTGCTGCATCACGCGGGCGAACCAGCCGTGCGCCTCGAACCGGATCGGCGCGCCGTCCGCGTCCTGGCCGACCACGACGACGTCGTCCGCACGCTTGAGCGGGAAGCTCAGCCCGGGCACCGAGAGGCAGCCCTCGACCTCCTCGTCCCGGTCCGGCTCCTCCTCGGAGATCTTCCCGAGCGTCAGGCGCGGGTTGACGACGACGCCGCGGTCCGGCGCGTCGTCGTCGTTCTCGTAGGCGTAGGTGAACAGGCGCAGGTCGACGCCGACCTGGGTCGCGGCCAGCCCCACCCCGTGGGCGCGGTCCATCGTCTCGAACATGTCCTCGACAAGCCGCTTCAGCTCCTCGTCGAAGCTGGTGACGGGCCGGGTGGGGCGGTGGAGCACCGGCTCCCCGGTGATGGTGATGGGACGGACGGTCACGAATGCCTCCATGGCGCGAGCCCTCGCGGGCGGGGACGGATCTGGTTCACCCCCACCGTAGCGCCACGCCCGGCGGGTCGCGGACCGGCGAGCACGCGGGCGTGGGCGACATCACGGTTGCGCGGGACGGGCGCGCCGCGGGCCGCTGGGCTACCCCGGCGGGCCCGCATGGGATAAGTTGAACACTGTTCAAAAATCTCCGTCGAGACCGTGGAGGGCCTCCATGACCGCTGCGCACCGTCCCGCCCCCGGATCCGAGCGATCCGGGGCCGCCCCCCGCGGGCCCCGGAACCCGGCCGCCGGGTCCTCGTCCCGCGGCCTGGCCCGCATCGCCGTCTTCGCGGCCCTCATCGCGGTCATGGGCCTCGCCGGGCCCATCCCGGTGCCCGTCATCCCGGTGCCCATCACGCTGCAGACGCTGGGCGTCATGCTCGCCGGCGCCGTCCTGGGACCGTGGCGCGGGCTGGGGGCGGTGCTGCTCTTCGAGGCGCTCGTGGCGCTCGGGCTCCCGCTGCTCTCCGGGGGGCGGGGCGGTCTGGGGGTCTTCGTGGCGCCCAGCGCCGGGTTCCTGCTCGGCTGGATCCTCGGCGTCGTGGTGGTGGGCCTGATCGTGCGGGCGGGCGCGCGGCGCCCGGTCTGGTGGCGTGGCCTTCTAGGATGCGTGGTGGGCGGGATCGCGGCGATCTACCTGCTCGGCATCCCCGTCCAGTCCCTGGTCACGGGGCTGGGCCTGCGCGAGTCGGCGCTCGCCTCGATGGTCTTCCTCCCCGGGGACCTGCTCAAGGCCGTGCTCGCCACGGCGATCACCATGGGCCTGTGGCGCGCCTACCCCCGGGCCTTCGAGTAGGGGCGGCGCCGTGACGAGCACTCCCCGGGGCGCCCGCCGGATCACGCCGATCCGCAGCGCCGACCGCGCCGCCGCGATCCGCCGCGCCCTGGAGGTCCGCGCCGCCGGCGGGGTCCCGCTGATCGGCGACGAGAGGTGGTCCGAGGACGCCTGGGCGACCCTGGTGCGCCGCGCGGCCGGGGCCCGCCTCCCGGAGGACGCGGAATGGGCGACCATGACCTCGGGGACCACCGGGAGCCCCCGCATCCTGCTGCGCAGCGACGCCTCCTGGGCGGCCTCCTACCCCGGCATCGACCGGGCGCTCGGCGTGCGCGCCGGAGACCGCATGCTGCTCCCGGTGCACCCGGTCTCCTCCATGACCGTCTACGGCGCGGCGCACGCCCGGGCGCGGGGCATCGAGTGGTCGGTGCCCCGCCGCGCACGCCTGAGCGCCGCCGACCTCGCCGGGCCCACCCTGATGCACGGGACCCCGCATCACCTGGCCGACGCCCTGGACCTCCTCGAGGGCGGCGCGAGCTCGACGCTGCGGGCCGTCCTGGTG
>NZ_JANAFB010000022.1 GCF_024199905.1 Rothia santali | reverse complement strand
CGGGTACAACGTCTCGGCTCGGGGCCGGATCCACCAGGATGTTCAGGACGCGTACTACGCGGCGCAGAAGAACTCCTAACCGCGGAGTATCCGGTTCATCATGAAGGGCCCGCCATATGGCGGGCCCCTCATGATGGATAATCCCGGGATCGTTCCGGGGGGGGGGGGGGTCGCCGCGGCCCGGGCGCGCTCGTCCGCCGCCTCGTTCAACGGGTGCCCGGCGTGGCCCTTGACCCACTCGAAGTCGTACCTCCGGCCCGCGAGCGCGGCGTCGAGCTGCTCCAGGATGTCCCGGTTCAGCACCGGCTTCCCGTCCTTCTTCTTCCAGCCCTTCTTCTTCCAACCGGGCATCCAGCGGGTGATGCAGTTGATCACGTACTGGCTGTCGCAGAGGATGTGCAGCTCGCGTTCGGGCTCCCCGGCCGTGGCGCGCAGCAGGTCCAGCACCGCCTGCAGCTCCCCCATGTTGTTGGTGCCGTGCGGCCAGCCCCCGGCGTGCCAGGTCGTCTCGTCGACGTACCAGGCCCAGCCGGCGGGGCCCGGGTTGCCCAGTGCCGACCCGTCCGCTGCGGCCGTGATCGGTTCCGTGCTGCGCTCTCGTGCTGCCATGTCCTTCTCTCTCATCGGTCGTTGCTGGGCCGCCGTGCGGGCGGCGTCGTGCCCGGCGGGCCCGTCCTCGGCGGGTCCGGCCGGATCGCCCTCAGTCGATCAACCCGGGGAGGTCCACGGGCGCGAGGCCGAGGACGGCGAGGAAGGTCGAGAGCTTGACGCCCGTCTCCCGATGCTCGCCCCGGGCGGTGGAGCCGGCGACGACGCCCGCCCCGGCGAACAGCGTGGCAGCCCGCGGCCCCACCCGCGCGCTGCGCAGGTTCAGCACCCAGTCGCCGTCGCCCCGCGGGTCCGTCCAGCCGACGAGGCCGCCGAAGAAGCCGCGCGGCGCGCCCTCGAGCTCCGCGATGGAGCGCAGGGCCTCCCCGCGCGGGACGCCGCAGATGGCGGGGGTCGGGTGGATGGCCCGCGCGGCGTCGAGCGCGGTGACCCCGGGCCTGACCCGGCCGGTCATCGGCGTGCCCAGGTGCCACAGCTGCGGGGTCGCCAGCAGGGTGGGCACCGCGGGGACCGTGAGCTCCTCGCAGAGCGGCTCGAGCCGCGCGGCGATGTCGGTGACCACCGCGGCGTGCTCCGAGCGGTCCTTGGCCGAGCGCATGAGCCGCTCCCCGGCCTGGGTGTCCTCGGTGGCGTCCGCGCCGGGCGGCCGCGGCGCCGATCCCGCGAGCGGGTGGGTCCAGAGCACGCCGTCGCGGACGCCGACCACCAGCTCGGGGCTCGCGCCCATGTGGTGCTCGTCCCCGTCCCCGCGCACGCTGAAGACGTGCGCCGCGGCGTGCTGCGAGAGCAGGTTCCGGTGCACCGCCTCGGCACTGAGCGGGGAGTCGGCGTCGTACTCGAGCTCCAGGAGCCGGGACAGCACGATCTTCTCCAGCGTCCCCGCGTGCACGGCGGCCACCGCCCGGCTGACGGCCTCGCGGTAGGCGGGGCTGTCGGCGCCGCGGATCGACCACGGGCGCGGGATCGCCCGGAGCGGGCTCGGCAGGGCCGACGCCGGCCCGCCCGTGCGCGTCCAGGCGTGCGGGACGCCGAGGCGGGCGGGCTCCGCCGGGTCGAAGGGGATCATGCCGACGACGCCGGTGCCCCGCTCGCGCGCGAGCCCCAGCCAGGCGTCCTCCGCGACGGGGGTGACCCGCCCCCGGGTCGCGACGGAGCCCCGGGGCGAGCTCAGGGAGAACTCGGGCAGCCCCTCGTCCGCCGGCGCGCCGCTCCCGGGGCGGGCCTGGGACACCGCGCTCATGCGGCGTCCCCCACCGCGGCCGGACCCGCGGAGCGGGCCTCGCGGCGCAGCAGCAGCATGGTCTCGAAGTGGTCCGTCTGCGGGAACATGTCCAGCACGAGGCCCTCCCGCGCGGCGAAGGAGGGCAGGTGCCGCAGGTCCTCCGCGAGGCTGCGGGCGTTGCAGCTCGAGTAGACCAGCGTGCGGGCCCCGGACGCCTCGATCCACCGGGCCAGCTCCGGGCCGATGCCGCGGCGGGGCGGGTTGACCACCAGGGCCTCCGGACCGGCGCCGGCTTCGGGAGCGAGCACGCGCGCGTCGCCGACCCGGAACTCGACGCCGTCCATCCCCGCCCGCTCGGCGGTCTGGGCGGCGGAGGCCACGGCCTCGGGGCTGACCTCGATCCCCAGGACGCGAGGCGCGGCCCCGGCGTCGCGCCCCGGTACGGGGGCAGCGGCCCCGGCGCCGGACCCCAGCTCGCGGGCGGCGGACCCGGCGTCGGGCCCCAGGGGGCCGGATGCGGCCCCGGCGTCGGCCCCCAGCTCGCGGGCCGCGTGCAGCGCGAAGCCGCCGACGCCGCAGTACAGGTCCCACAGCTCCGCCGGCGCCTCGGCGCGGATCCACTCCGCCCCCTGGCGGTACATCCGGGCCGCGATCTCCGTGTTGGTCTGGAAGAAGCCCCCCGGGCGCAGGCTCAGCTCCAGGCCGTTGAGGCGCATGGGCAGGCTCCGCGCCTCGGTGAGCACGATCTCCTCGTCGCCCTCGATCAGGGCCGCGTGCTCGCGCAGGATGTTGACGCTGGCCACCCGGAGGCCCGGCAGCGCGCGCCGCAGCCCGGGCAGGCCGTCCCGGATCGAGACCAGCAGCTTCTTGGAGCGCAGCACGAACCTGACCATGAGCTCGCCGCCGGGCGAGACGGTCACGAGGAGGTGCTTGAGCTCGCCGCGGCGGGCGGGGACGTCGTAGGGGGTGAGGCGGCGCTCGACGATGAACTCCCGGAGGACCGGCAGGGCCCCCAGGATGGGCTCGGGGTACAGCCCGCAGGAGCTCAGGTCGATGCCGCGGCCCGAGCGGTCGAGGATCCCGAGCACCGGGTCCGAGGCCGTGCCGGAGACGACCATCTTGGCCTTGTTCCGGAACCCCTCCTCGGGGCTCGCGGCCGGCTCGAGCCAGCGGATCCCGGGGTGCCCGCCGAGGAGCTCCCGGGCCCGCGCGGCCTTCTCGCGCAGCTGCCGCTGGTACGGCACTCCCATGCGGGCGCAGGAGCGGCACAGGCCGGCGTCAAAGTATTCGCATCGCATCTCGGTCCCATCGTATCCCCGCGCGTCGCGAACGGCCCGCGGCGGGCGACGGGGATCACGGGAGCCGCCCGGCCCGCGTCAGGAGTCGGCTGCGGTCGGCCCGGTCCGGGCGTAGCGGACGATCTTCTCCCCCGCCGAGCCCGCCAGCAGCAGGCACGTGAACCAGATGGCCCCGGCGGGCCCCAGCGGCGCGGCCACGGCGCCCGCCGCCAGCGGGATCACCACCTGCCCCACCCGGTTCCCGGTCAGCCGCACGGCCAGCGCCGAGGAGCGCCACTCGACCGGCACGGTCTTGATCGTCATGGTCATCGTCAGCGGCTGCGAGAGGCCGAGGAAGAACCCGCCGACCAGCATGAGCGCCATGGCGGCGGGAAGCACGGTGATCAGCAGCGGCACCGCCGCCACCGTCACGGCCCCGGCCACCAGGGACACGATGACCAGCTGGCTGCGGTACCAGCGCGCGGACAGGACCCGGATCAGCATGCGGGAGACGATCGAGGACAGGCTCCGGATCGCCAGCAGGACGCCGATCCACACGGGCCCGACGCCGGCTTCCTCCCCCACCAGCGGCAGGAACGAGGTGAGGATGTCGGTGATCGAGAGCATCGCCAGGGAGGCGAGCATGTGGGACGGCACCCCCGGCCGGCGGAGGATCCCGAACGTGGTGGGCTTCCCGGCGTCGCGCGCGACGCCGGGGGCCTGCGCGGCGTCGATCATGGCCGTGTCCGTGGGCATCCGGCGGACCGCGAAGGGCACAAGCATCAGCGGCAGGGAGATCAGGGCGAAGCCGGCGCCGATCCAGGAGGCCAGCGCGATGTCGGAGAGCCGCTCGCCGGTCGTGGGGTCGGGGTGCAGGCCCAGGATGAGGCCGCCCAGCAGCGGGCCCACCAGCTGACCGGCGGACAGGCCGGCCGTGGTCCAGCCGAACCCGGCGTCGAGCATCGAGTCGGTCGAGTACCGGGAGACCGCCGACTGGATGCCGATCTGGGACACGAGGTGCCCGAGGCCGAAGACCATGCCGGCCACCGCCACGGTCACGATGTCGCCCGCGAGCGCGAGCAGGGCCGTGCCCAGCCCGATCAGCGCCCCGCCGGCGATCACCATGAGCTTGAGCCGCTCCATCCGCTGGGCCAGCCGGCCCAGGGAGATCGCCGCGAAGACGGGGAGGATCGCATAGGCGGAGGTCACCAGGCCGATGACGAAGGGCGAGGCGTCCAGCGCGATGAGCTTGTAGCTCATCTGGGGGCGGGCGAGGTTGAGGCCCGTCTGGGAGAGGAACATGAACGCCACCAGCATCCACAGCCAGGTCCGGCTCCCCCGAGCTCCCATGCGTTGTCCTCCCGACGAGCTGAACGGCTCTCCCACTGTACGCCGTCCCGGCCGTGATCGACGCCCCGGGGAGCGACGACGCCCCGGGAGGCGCCCGCACCCCGGGGAACGGCGCCGCCCCGGAGGGTGCCCGCGTCCCGGAAAACGCGCTCGGAGAGGCGACGACGCCCGGGCCACCCTACCCCGCCCGGAACGCACGCGAGGCCCCGGCCGCGACCCTGCTGGGTCACGGCCGGGGCCTCGCGAGGCGCTCGGGCGAGCGTGGCTACATCATGCCGCCCATGCCGCCCATCGCATCCATGCCCTCGGCACCGCCGCCGGCGTTCTTCTCCGGCTTGTCGGCCACGACGGCCTCGGTGGTCAGGAACAGGCCGGCGATCGAGGCCGCGTTCTGCAGCGCGGAACGGGTCACCTTGACCGGGTCGTTGATGCCCGCGGCCAGCAGGTCCTCGTACTCGCCGGTCGCGGCGTTGAGGCCGTAACCGACCTCGAGCTCGCGGACCTTGGCGGCGACGACGCCCGGCTCCAGGCCGGAGTTCGCGGCGATCTGCTTCAGCGGCGCGTCGATGGCGACCTTGACGATGTTCGCCCCGGTGGCCTCGTCGCCGGACAGCTGCAGCTTCTCGAAGGCCGTGACGCCGGCCTGGATGAGGGCCACGCCGCCACCGGGCACGATGCCCTCCTCGACGGCCGCCTTCGCGTTGCGCACGGCGTCCTCGATGCGGTGCTTGCGCTCCTTGAGCTCCACCTCGGTCGCGGCACCGGCCTTGAGGACGGCGACGCCGCCCGCGAGCTTGGCCAGGCGCTCCTGGAGCTTCTCGCGGTCGTAGTCGGAGTCGGTGTTGGCGATCTCGGCGCGGATCTGGGCCACGCGGCCGTCGATCTCCTCGGCCGAGCCGGCGCCCTCGACGATGGTGGTCTCGTCCTTGGTCACGACGACCTTGCGGGCCTGGCCCAGCAGGTCCAGGGTCGCGTTCTCCAGGGAGAGCCCGACCTCCTCGGTGATGACCTGACCGCCGGTCAGGATCGCGAGGTCGGCCAGCTGCGCCTTGCGGCGGTCGCCGAAGCCGGGGGCCTTGACGGCCACGGACTTGATCGAGCCGCGCATCTTGTTGAGCACCAGCAGGGCCAGGGCCTCGCCCTCGACGTCCTCGGCGACGATCAGCAGCGGCTTGCCCGACTGCATGACCTTCTCCAGCACGGGGACGAAGTCCTTCACGTTGGAGATCTTGGAGTTGACGATGAGGATGTAGGGATCCTCGAGGACGGCCTCCTGGCGGTCCGCGTCGGTGACGAAGTAACCGGAGAGGAAGCCCTTGTCGAAGCGCATGCCCTCGGTCAGCTCGAGGTCCAGGCCGAAGGTGTTGGACTCCTCGACCGTGATGACGCCCTCCTTGCCGACCTTCTCCATCGCCTGGGCGATGAGGCGGCCGATCTCGGGGTCCCCGGCGGAGATGGACGCGGTCGCGGCGATCTGCTCCTCGGTCTCGATCTCCTTGGCGGAGGCGAGCAGCTCCTCGGTCACGGCGGCCACGGCCTTCTCGATCCCGCGCTTGAGCGAGAGCGGGTCGGCGCCGGCGGCCACGTTGCGCAGGCCCTCGCGGACGAGCGCCTGGGCGAGCACGGTCGCGGTGGTGGTCCCGTCGCCGGCGATGTCGTCGGTCTTCTTGGCGACCTCCTTCACCAGCTCCGCGCCGATCTTCTCGTAAGCGTCCTCGAGCTCGATCTCACGGGCGATGGAGACGCCGTCGTTGGTGATCGTGGGGGCGCCCCACTTCTTCTCCAGCACGACGTTGCGACCGCGCGGGCCGAGGGTGACCTTCACGGCGTCGGCGAGGGTGTTGAGGCCCTTCTCAAGGCCCCGGCGAGCTTCTTCGTCAAAAGCAATCAGTTTTGCCATGGTGGCTGACGTCCCTCCTGGACGGTAGGCGGTTCGGTCCCCCACGGTGCCCGCGACGGACGGCCCCGGGTGCCCGCTTCTCTGCGCGGGCGCCCCGACGACCTCACCGTGGTCGACTCAGGTGCCCATCCGCTCCGGCCACCGGGCGGCGAGGCGCTGCCCCGAGGGGGCGGACGCCGGCCGTCTTTAGCAGTCGAACCGGATGAGTGCTAAGGCCAATCTTGGCACTCGAGGCAGGAGAGTGCAAACATCGCGACGACGTCGCGCGCGACCGCAGCGCTACTGCGCCGGCCCCTCGCCGGCGATCACCACCACGACCTGGTAGAAGTACCCTGCGGCCTCCTCGGTGCGGTCGATTCCCAGCTCCTCCGCCACGGCCTCGGCCTGCTCGCGCGCCCCGGCGGAGTAGTAGACCACCGAGGAGCCCTCGCTGCTGCCGTCCCAGTTGGTGACGTCCGAGATCGTCCAGCCCTCGCCCTGCAGCGTCGCGGCGGCCTCGGTCGCGGAGCCCTCGGCCGCGCCGTTGTTGTACACGGCCACGGTGGTGGACGGGTCGGCGGCGGCCGCGACGCCGTCCGAGGGGCTCGCACCGCCGCTGGAGGAGCCGTCGCCCGGCGAGGCCGAGGAGGACTCCGACTGCGCCGGGGCCGAGGAGGAGGCGACCGGGGAGGCACCGGGCGCCGAGGTCCGGGGCGCGAGCAGGAACATGACGCCGCCCAGCACGAGGGCGCAGACGCCCACCGCGATCATCACGAAGGTGCCCCGGTAGCCGCGCGCCCTGTCCGCCGGGTCCGCGCGGAAGGCGCCCCGGTGCGGGAAGTCGGCGGGGACGTCGTCGAACTCGTCGCGCTCGTACTCGGGCATATTCCACCTCGTGGGATCGGGGCCGGGACCGTGTCAGTGTACCGCGGCCCGCGGGGCCCGGGCTCACCCGAGGCGGTCCCGCTGCTCCCTGAGCCGCCGGGTCAGCTCGGGCTCCTCGCGGATCGCGCGGGGGTCCTCGATCAGGGCGTTCACGCGCATGTAGTACTGGGTCGCGGGGATGCCCAGCTCTCGGCGCACCGCGCGCTCCTTGCTGCCCGGGTACTTCCAGGTCCGCTTCTCCAGGTCGAGGATGGCGCGCTCCTCCGGGGTCAATGGGTTCACCCGGACCATTCTAGGCGGCCCGGCCCGATACGCTGGGGGAACGCATGCAGGCCCCGCCGTGAGGAGAACCATGACCGCCCCGCCGCTCGACACCATCATGTCCCCCGACTGGGCGGAGGCCCTCGCCCCCGTGGAGCCGCAGATCCGCGCGATGGGCGACTTCCTGCGCCGCGAGCACGCCGAGGGCCACCGGACCCTGCCGCGCTCCGAGGACGTCTTCCGCGCCTTCCGGGAGCCGCTGGAGGGAGTCAAGGTCCTCATCATCGGCCAGGACCCGTACCCCACCCCGGGCCACGCGATGGGGCTGTCCTTCTCGGTCCGCCCCGACGTCCGCCCGATCCCCAAGTCCCTGGTCAACATCTACAAGGAGCTCGAGTCGGACCTCGGCGTCGAGCCCGCCGGGCACGGGGACCTCTCCGCCTGGTCGCGGCAGGGCGTGATGCTGATGAACCGGTGCCTCACGGTCCGCGCGGGCGACTCGGCGTCGCACCGGGGCAAGGGCTGGGAGGAGATCACCGACGCCGCGATCCGGGCCCTCGGCGAGCGCGGCACCCCGCTCGTGGCGATCCTGTGGGGCCGCGACGCGCGCACCGCGGGCCAGCTGCTCGGCCCGGACGTGCCCAAGCTCGAGTCGGTGCACCCCTCGCCGCTCTCGGCGCACCGCGGGTTCTTCGACTCCCGCCCCTTCAGCCGGGCCAACGAGGCGCTGGAGTCCCTCGGCGTCGGGCCCGTGGACTGGCGCCTGGACTGAGCCGCGCCGGGGCCGCCCTTCAGCGGCGCCGGGGCGCCCGGAGCCGCCGCGGCTGCCGCTGCTTCATGAACGGCCGCATGAGGTAGTTGCCCAGCACCACCGAGGCCGCGAGGGACAGGATCACGGCGCTGGCGTTGATGAGCGGCACCAGGCCCTCGATGGGGTTGCTGTCCACCGTGAACATGTACATGCCCCGGAAGATGGACAGGCCCGGCAGGAGGAACATCAGCCCGGGGACCGCGAGCACCACCTGCGGGATGGTGTACCGCTGGGCGAGCCACGCGGAGGCGCAGCCGACGCCGACGGCGCCCGCGAGCGAGATCATCCGCGGCCCCACGCCCAGCGCGGTCGCGAGGTAGTAGACCACCATGCCGACGGCCGCGCTGAGCACCCCGGGCAGGATGTGCCGCGGGCTCACCTGGACCGAGACGGCCACCAGAGCGGTCGCCAGCAGCATGAAGACCACGTGCAGGTACCAGTCGGCCGAGGCGAAGACGACCTCGAGCATGTCCACCTCGGGGAAGGCGAAGAACGTGGTGGTCAGGGAGATCGCGATGGCCAGGCCCGCGATCAGCCCCACGAAGGACAGCCCCGTGGAGACCATGCGCCCCGCCGCCGTGACGGGGAAGCCGTTGATCGCGTCCTGGATCGTGGAGACCAGCCGGAAGGTCGGCAGCAGCATGATCAGCCCCGAGCCGATGACGTGCGCCGGGGAGATCGGCAGCCCGAGCGTGTAGGCCGTCATCGCGACGGCGGTGACGGTCGCCGAGCCGGCGGCCATGATGAAGAAGCTGGGCACCCGCCACTTGGCGAACTTCGCCGAGACCGGGGTGACCACGGCGAAGGTGAGGCACGCCAGCACCGCGCCGAACCACTCGCCGCCGATGCCCACGGTGAAGGAGCCCGCGGCCAGGATGTTGGCCCAGGTGGTCATCCAGCGCGGGAACGGCTTGGGCTCGGAGGTGATCCGGGTCAGCCGCCGCTCGGCCTCGGCGCGCGAGAGCTCGCCGTCGGTGATGGTCTTGACCAGCCGGTGCGTCGTCGTGAGCCCCGAGTAGTTGTCGGACCAGGAGCGCACCACGCGCACCACGGTGTGGCTGAAGATCTCGGCCTCGGAGCCGGACTGCTGCTCGGCGTCGAGGTAGATCCCCGAGTTGGAGACGTAGTTGATGGTGATCGACTGGTTGGTGATGTCGACGTCGACGTCCTCGACGCCGTAGGTCGCGCAGATCGCCACGATCGCGGACTCCACGTCCATCGCGTCCGCGCCGTAGTGGAACATCGTCTCGGCCAGCCGCACGGCGAAGTTCAGGGTCCGGCGGGCCTCGGAGGTCTCCTTGTTACGCCGCGGGTTGGCGTAGGGCGAGTCGACCAGGCGGTCGACCACGCGCATCGGCGCCGTCGGCAGGCTCTCGGAGCGGATCATCCGGCGCAGCCCGTGGGCGAAGGAGCGGCCGGGCGCGGCCTTGCGCAGCGGCAGCGCCTCCGCGGAGGGATAGCTCGACGGCGCGGGAGGCTCGGCCGCGACGTAGCCCGACGGCGCGGGGGGCTCGGTCGCGGGGCCCGCGGCGGGCGGGTAGGCGGTCTCGGGCGCGCCGGCGTCGCCGGATCCCGGGGAGGGCCAGTCGTCCGGCGAGGAGAGGTCCTGGGTGGGGCTCAGCACGCCCGTCGGGGAAGCGGCTCGCCGAGACCTCTCCCGCCAAGCCGGTCGCCCCTGCGGCCGGGCCGGCCTCGCGCGCCGCGGCCGGCTCGCGCGTCACGGCCGGCTCGCGCGGATCCGCCGCCTCGCGGCCCAGGCCCAGGGCCTCGGCCAAGTGCTGGTCGGCGATCTGGGAGCGGTCGACGACGGGGATCCCCGCAGCCCGTACGGCGGCGCGGCGACGGCGGTCCCGGTGCCCGGCTCGGCGCCGCCCCAGGGTTCGACGACGTCGTCCCGGGCGGCCTCGAAGGGCACGGCGCTCGTGGCGGTCGTGGGCGGCGAGGCGGCGAACGGGTCGAACCCCGCCTCCGCCACGCTCTGCGGGCCGAACGGGTCGGCCGGCGCCGCGGGCTCCTCCGAGAACCCCGCCGAAGGGTAGCCGCCGCCCGGCTGCTGCCCTTCCCTGCCCTCGCTCATCTGACCTCCTCACACCGCGCACCCCGCGGGATCCCCCGCGGGTGCCTCTTACGCAACGATCGTATGCGCCCCGCCCAGGGGCCGGCTGTCAGCGGCCTCGACGCCGGCTCAGTAGAACGGCTGGCGCGTGCGGCGCCACCACACCTGGCGCATCACGCGCTCGGCGATCGAGCTCCAGAGCCGGTACGCCCTCGGCTCGATCACCTGGTCGTAGACGCCCACGAAGTCCACCACCGTCTTGGTGAAGCTCGTCTTGAACATCCCCATGCCGTGATAGGGGTGCTCCTTGTCCTTCAGCTGCGCCGCGGGCGGCGTGCCGCAGAAGTCGTACTCCCGGATCCCGTGGTCGGCCATCAGGTCGGTCAGGGCCGTCCACTGCACCAGGTGCGAGTCGCCGTACTGCTTGCGCCGCGGCGTCGAGCCGCCGTCCTTGTAGGTGCCCTTGGCGCCGTAGGCGATCACGTAGGCGCCCACCGAGGGCTCGCCGTCCTCGTAGGTGAAGTACAGCCGCCCCTGGCCGGCCTCGCCGAAGGCGGTCCAGAACCGGCGGTAGTAGTCGAAGGAGCGCAGGGCCACGTTGGCCTTGCCCTGGCCCACGGTGTCCATGAGGGCGTACATGGCCCGCATGTTCTCCTCGGTCAGCTCGACCCGGCGGACCTCGCAGCCCTCGCGCGTGGCGCGGCGCACGGCGTTGCGGCCGCGGGAGTGCAGCGACTTCAGCACCGCCTCCTCGTCGCCGTCCGTGGCGAGGATGGCCGTGGAGTCGTTGGGCTGGATGTTGAACTGCTTGACCAGGCCGGCGCGGTGCAGCAGGGCCGCGTTCTCCTCCGAGGCGGGGATGTCCGGCTCGATCTTCACGGCGAACACCCGGAGCCGCTCGCGGCGGACGAGCTCGCGGTTGGCCTCCAGGACGGCCGGCACGTCCAGGACGTCGGGGACGTCCGGGCCCTTGATCATGTACCACAGGGCCCCGAGGACGGGGACCCGCTTCTCCAGCACGAGGTTGTAGCTGGAGTAGGGACGCTCCTCGACGACGCCGTCCTCGTTCTCCGTCTCGGTGACGCCCTCGTACACGAGGTGCAGGGGCTTCCACCCGTGGTGGGCCTTGACCGCGGCGAAGGATGCCGACTGCAGCATATTCCCGCCGCGGGGGTTGGAGGTGACGTGGTCGTCCCAGTCCTCGATCTCCTGGCTGGTGGCGAATCGGGCGGTGGCGTGGCGCAAGGGGTCCTCATCTGCTGGGGACGGCGGGCGCCCGGGGCACCCGCGTCGCGTGGGGCCCGCACGCGGCGGGCCGATCTTCGTGCCCAGTCTACGACGCAGACCGAGCGGGCGTGCAAAGGCCCGAGTCCGTCCGCCGGCGGTGGCGGACGGGCTCGGGCCGTCACCGACGCCCCGCGGAGGCGGGGCGTCGCGGGGCCCGTCCCGTCGTCTACGGACGGCCGGTCCCCGCTCGCGGACTACTCCGCGTCGTGGTCCGTCTCGAGGATCTTGACCAGGCTGTCGAGGGCCTCGTCGGCACCGTCACCCTCGGCGCGCAGGACGACCTTGTCGCCGTGCTTGGCGCCCAGGGACATCAGGGACAGGATCGACGAGGCGTCCATGGCCTCGTCGGCGGCCTCTCCCTCGGCCGCGATGGTGACCTCGACCGGCAGGTCGCCGGCGGCCTCCGCGAAGATCGCCGCGGGGCGGGCGTGCAGGCCAACGCGGCTGGCGATGGTGGCGGTACGTTCTGCCATGTCATTCTCCTTGAATCAGGGACGTGCGGGGCCGGTCCGGGGACCGGCCGGGGGTTCAACGGACTCTACAGGCCGAGCTCGTCGAGGATGGGCAGCTCCGCGCGAGCCGCTTCCTTCGCGTCCTCGGCCGAGCGCGCGGCCATGACCTTGGCCGCCACCCGCTGAGCCTCTTCCAGGGTAACGGATTTCAGCACGGCTGCCACGGCGGGCAGGGAGCGGGTGTTCATGGACAGGGCGTTGACGCCCAGGCCCACCAGGGTCACGGCGAGCGCCGGGTCGGCCGCGGCCTCGCCGCACACCGAGACCGACTTCGTCCGGCCGGTGCTCTCCTGGGACTCCCGGGCGCCCTGCACCGTGAGCTCGATCATCCGCAGGACCGCGGGCTGCCAGGGGTTGTTGAGCTCCGCGAGGGGGCCCAGCAGCCGGTCGGCGGCCATCGTGTACTGCGTGAGGTCGTTGGTGCCGAGCGAGACGAAGTCCACCTCGTCGAGGATCGACCGCGCGGTCACCGCCGCGGACGGGGTCTCGATCATGACGCCGTGCGTCCTCAGCCCGGCCTCCTCGAGCATGCGCGCGAAGTCCCCGGCCTCGGGGGCGGTGGAGATCATCGGGGCCATGACCCACACGTCGGCGGTCGACTCCGACGCCGCGGCGGAGATCGCCTCGAGCTGCCGGCCGAGCACCCCGGGGGAGGTCCAGTCCGTCCGGTAGCCGCGGACGCCGAGCGCGGGGTTCGGCTCCGAGGCGTCGGTGAGGAAGGGCAGCGGCTTGTCCGCACCGGCGTCGAGCGTGCGCACGACGACGTGGCGGCCCGGGAACGCATCGAAGACCGCCTTGTACTCCACGGTCTGCTCCTCGACGCTGGGCTCCTCCTCCCGGTTCAGGAAGGCGAACTCGGTGCGGAACAGGCCCACGCCCTCGGCCTTGCCCTCGGCCGCGGTCTGCGCGGCCTTGCCGTTGCCCACGTTTGAGTACAGCGGGACCTCGGTGCCGTCGGAGAGCACCCCGCGGCCGTCGAAGGCGGGCAGCGGCTTGCGGTGGGCGTACTTCTCGGCGAGGTCCTTCTCCTTCTCGCCGGGAGGGGCCACCACGGTGCCGTCGGTCGCGTCGACGTAGACCAGGGTCCCGTTGGGGATCTCGGTCGCACCGTTGGCCGCGACGATCGCCGGCAGCCCGAGGTCGCGCGCCAGGATCGCGGTGTGCGCCTGGGGACCGCCCTCGGAGGTGACCAGGGCGATGACCTTGTCGATGTCGAGCGTCGCGGTGTCCGCCGGCGCCAGGTCCTCGGCGACGAGGATGAACGGCTCGGTGGATTCCGGGATCCCCGGCGCGGGCTGCCCGTTGAGCTCCGCGACGATGCGGGAGCGCACGTCCAGGATGTCCGTGACGCGCTGGGCCATGTAACCGCCCAGGGCCTTCATCTGGGTCGCGTAGTCGCCGGCCGCCTCCCAGATGGCCCGCTCGGGCGCGAGCTCCTTGCCGGTGATGAGCTTGCCGGCGTTCTTCAGCAGCGCCTTGTCGCCGGCCATCAGGGCGGTGGACTTCAGGACCGAGGCCGCGTTGCCCGAGGTCCTGCCCGCCCGCTCCTGCAGGTTCTCCTTGACCACGGTCGAGGCCGCCTTGAGGCGCTCGACGGCGGCCTCCGGCGTCTCGCCCTCGGCCAGCGCGAGGCCCTGGGTCGGCTCCTGGATGGGTTCGGGCATCTGGAGGACGGGCCCGATGACCCGGCCCGCGGAGACGCCCACTCCGGTGAGGTTCTTCATCAACAATCAGTCCTTACTCTGGTCGTTCCGTGGGGAGCCTCAGGCGACGCCTGCGGCCTTGACCTTCTCGGCGCCGGTCTTGGCGCCGCTGATGCGCTTGAGCAGCAGGTACAGCAGGGCCGTGACGACCATGCCGACGACGACGGCCACGAGGTACATCGGCCAGTTCGTCACCAGGAGGGTGATCCAGACACCGCCGTGCGGGGCCGGGGAGGCCACGCCGCTGCTGAGGCAGATCGCGCCGGCGACGGCGCTGCCCACGATCGAGGACGGGATCACGCGCAGCGGGTCGGCCGCCGCGAACGGGATCGCCCCCTCGGAGATGAACGAGGCGCCCAGCAGCCAGGCGGCCCGGCCGTTGCTCACCTCGGCCGGCGTGAAGTAGCGCTTGCCGATGGTCGTGGCCAGGGCCATGGCCAGCGGGGCCACCATGCCGCCCGCGATGACCGCGGCCATGATCTCCTTGGAGACCTCGGTCCCCTCGGCCAGGCCGGCGGTCGCGAACAGGTAGGCCGCCTTGTTGATCGGGCCGCCGAGGTCAGCGCCCATCATCCCGCCCAGGATCAGCCCCAGGACGATGGCCGAGGCGCCGGACATCGAGAGCAGGAAGTCGTTGAGCGCGGTGAGCACCCAGGCGATGGGCTGGCCGAGGACCAGGAACAGCAGGCCGCTGGACAGCGCCGTCGCGATCAGGGGGATGATGACCACCGGCATCATGCCCGCGAGCCAGCGCGGCAGCTTGGGCTTGGCGAGCCAGTAGGCGAAGAGGCCGGCGAGCAGGCCGCCGACGATGCCGCCGAGGAAGCCGGCGCCGACGAGGTTGGCCGTGAGGCCCGCCGCGAAGCCCGGGGCGATGCCGGGCCGCCCGGCCATGCCGAAGGCGATGAAGCCGGCGAGCGCCGGGACCAGGAGGCCCAGCGCGAGCCCGCCGATCTGGTTGAGCACCGCGGCGATGTACATCCAGAACCCGACGTCGCCGGTGTTGAACAGCGTCGCGCCGTCGCCGGTGAGCGCCCCGTCCTGGATGCCGAGGATCGTGCCGGAGGTGTTGGCGATCTCGGAGCCGGACCCCACGATCGAGGAGATGAGGAACGAGATCGCGATGAGCAGGCCGCCCGCCGCGACGAACGGGATCATGTAGGACACGCCGGTCATCAGCGACTTGTACAGGCGCGAGCCCCAGCCGGCCTCCGAGGAGGAGGCCTCCGCGGAGGAGCGGTCGCCCGAGACGCGCCGGGCGTTGGGGTTCTCCGCGGCCGCGAGCGCCTCGTCGATCATGACGCCGGGCTCGTCGATGCCGCGCTTGACCGGGGACTCGATCACGGGCAGGCCCGCGAAGCGCTCGCGGTCCCGCACGTCGACCGAGGCCGCGAAGATCACGGCGTCGGCGGCCTCGATGGTCGCCGGGGAGAGCACCTCGTTGCCCGAGGAGCCCTGCGTCTCGACGTCCAGCTGGACGCCCTTCTCCTCCGCGGCCATGGACAGGGCGTCCGCGGCCATGTAGGTGTGCGCGATGCCGGTGGGGCACGAGGTCACGGCCACGAGCCGCTTGCGGGCCGGGGCCGCGCCCTGGGCGGCGGCGTCGGCGTCGGCACCGGGGGCGACGTCGGGCGGGGTCCCCGGAGTCGTGTCGGCGCCCGTCGCCGCGCCGCCCGCGGTGGCGGCACCGGCCGTGGCGGCTCCGGCGGCCGCGCCGCCGGCTGCGGTCCCGGCCGCGCCGCCGGCAGCGGCGGTCGAGCCGCCCTCGCCGGCGCGCCCGGACGGGGTCGCCCCGGCGGCCGCGGCCGGCTCACCGGACGCGTCCAGCCCCAGCGCGGAGTTGACGAGGTCGACGACGTCCTGCCGCGACTGCGCCTGGCGCAGCGACTCCTTGAAGTCCTTCTTCATGAGCGAGCGGGCCAGCTTGGACAGCAGCTGCAGGTGCTCCTGGTCCGCCCCGTCCGGGGCCGCGATGAAGAAGATGAGGTCGGCGGGGCCGTCCTTGGCCCCGAAGTCCACCCCGGGGTTCAGGCGCGCCATCCCGAGGGAGGGGACCTGGACCGAGGCGGAGCGGCAGTGCGGGATCGCGATGCCGCCCGGGATGCCGGTGTCGGTCTTGGACTCGCGGGCCTTGGCGTCCGAGTAGAGGCCGTCGAGCGAATCGGCCCGGCCCGTGTCGACGATTCGGCCGGCCAGGTGCCTGATGACGTCGAACCGGTCCTCACCGATGTTCTCGTCCAACGTCACCAGGTCCGCAGTAATGAGCGCAGACATTGTGTCCCTCCTAGCGGGCGTGGTGTCCGGAGCCGGCCGGACGGCCAGCAGGTGCGCTGGTCCGCCGGTTCCATACCGGGATGGTTAAAATTTTGAGCCGTTCAGGCGAGTTCTTCAACGGTGACCGCCTCCGGCGTCGTCTGGGCCAGCGTGGGCACCTGGGTGCCGGGCAGCGAGGCCGCCGCGGAGCCGTGCGCCACGGCCTGGACCAGGCAGTCCTGCGGGGACTTCCCGCCCTCGTGTGCCAGCAGGTAGCCCGCGAGGGAGCAGTCCCCCGCACCCACCGTGCTGCGCGCGCGGATCGGGGCGTGCTGGGCGTGCCAGGCGCCCTCGGCGGTCACCAGGACCGCGCCCTTGGCGCCCAGGGTCGCCAGGACGGACTCGACGCCGCGCTCCACCAGCTCGCGGGCGGTGCGGGCGGTCAGCTCGGGGTCGTTCTCCAGGACCTCCCAGTCGCCGGGGCGGCCCACGAGCTCCGCGAGCTCCTCCGAGTTGGGCTTGATGAGGTTGGGCAGGCCGTCCTGGCCGTTGAGGGTGTCGCGCAGCGCGGCGCCGGAGGTGTCCACGGCCATCCGCGGGGCGTCCTCGCCCAGCCCCTCGCGCACGGCGCGGGAGACCACGGCGTAGTAGTCGCTCGGCACACCGGGGGGCAGCGAGCCCGCGAGCACCAGCCAGGAGCAGCCCTTGGCCTCCTGGATCAGCAGGCGCGTCAGCTCCTGCTGGGCGACGGCGTCGAAGGGCTCTCCGGGGGCGTTGATCTTGGTCGTGGTCCCGTCGGGCTCGGCGATCGTCACGTTGGTGCGGATGGGATAGCCGGTCGAGAGGTTGGCGTAGCGGACGTCGGCCTCGGCGAGGCCCGCGAGGACGGGGTCGCCGTCGTCGCCGGGCAGCACCGCGACGGCCTCGACGCCGCTCACGCTCAGGGCGCGGGCGATGTTGACGCCCTTGCCGCCCGGGTCGGCGACCGAGCGGGACGCGCGGATCACCGTGCCGCGGGAGAGCTCGCCGGGGATCTCGACCGTGCGGTCGAGGCTGGGGTTGGCGGTCAGTGTGACGATCATGCGATGAGAACCTCTACGTTCGCTTCTTCGAGTGCCTCCGCGAGGGAACCCTCCGGGGCCTTGTCGGTGATGATGGCGTCCAGGTCCTGCAGGCCTGCGAACCGGACCAGGGACTCCCGGCCGAACTTCGCGGAGTCGCACAGCAGCACGACTCTGCGGGCGGACCGCACGATGGCGGTCTTGACGATGGCCTCGTTGAGGCCGGGGGTGGAGAGTCCGAACTCTTCGTCGAGTCCGTTGACTCCGATGAGGGCGATGTCGGGCCGGATGCTGGAGAAGTGCTCCGCGGCCCGGGTGCCCACGGCCGCCCAGGTCATCTTGCGCAGCTGGCCACCCACGAGGTCGAGCACGATCCCGTCGGCCTCGGCCAGCTTCACGGCGATGTGCAGGGCGTGGGTGATGATGAGCCGGTCGGAACCGCTCTTGAGGGAGAAGTCGGAGGCGGCGATGAGGTCGGCCAGGATCTCCGTGGTGGAGCCGGCGTCGAGGATGACGGCGCTGACGTCTGACTCCCGCAGGAGGCGGTAGGCCCGCGCGGCGATCCGCCGCTTCTCCGGGGTGTTCACGCCCTGGCGCAGCTCGATGCTCGACTCGGTCGCGGTGGACTGCTCCACCGTCACCGCCCCGCCGTGCACGCGGCGCAGCTTGCCGTCCACCTCGAGGGCGGCCAGGTCCCGGCGGACCGTCTCCATGGTCACGTCGTAACGCCGGGCCAGGTCGGCGCCGTTGACGCGCCGCGCGCTGGAGACCAGCTTGGCGATCTCCGCCCGGCGTTCCTCAGCGAACATGGTGAACTCTCCTCCGCGACGACGAAGCGACCCTCGTCTGTGCACTCTTGATTTTATGTGGCTTTAAGTGGTGGGGTCAACGCGCCGGCCCATGTTCGCCACGGAAACACAGACAAGCACACAGCGGCGGCTCGGCCCCGCGAGGCTCAGTCGACGCGCTCGAGGTCCTCCGGCCGCCAGGCGAAC
Organism: Rothia santali; assembly: GCF_024199905.1. GTDB lineage: Bacteria > Actinomycetota > Actinomycetes > Actinomycetales > Micrococcaceae > Rothia > Rothia santali. Next base: position 34,370 of record NZ_JANAFB010000022.1, on the reverse strand, counting down.
AGCCCCTGGAGGTCCACCTCGATGGCCTCGGCGTTCGGCACCGGCGTGCTCCAGTCGCCCGGGGTGGTCGCGATGAGGACGCGCCGGATGAGCGTCCCGTGGCTGACGGCGACGATGTCCTTCCCCGGATGGCTCCGGACGAGCTCCTTGAACGCCTCGACGCCGCGCCGGTAGACCTCGGCCTCGGGCTCGACGCCGTCGTAGAGGTCCTGGGGGTGCCGGGTGTCCTCGTAGCTGAGGACCTGCCCCTCGGCGTCGCCGTAGTGGCGCTCGATGATGCCGGGGACGGTCCCGACCTCGGCGATGCCGATGTGCTCGCCGATGATCCGCGCGGTCTCCTGGGCCCGCGAGAGCGGCGAGGCGACGAGGACGTCCCACTCGTCGCCGGGGGCCGTGAGCTCGTGCAGCCGCCGGCCCGCCAGGCGGGCCTGCTCCCGCCCGGTCTCGTTGAGGGGGATGTCCGTCGAGCCCTGCATCCGCCCGGCCTTGTTCCAGTCGGTCTGGCCGTGGCGCACGACGACGAGCCGTCCGCTCATGACCGACGACTCGGTCCTCTGCTCATCCATGGGGTCCTCCTTGATGCTCGGTCCACCGCCCGATGTTACCCGGGACTGTGGGTTCGCGTGGATTCTCGTGTGAAGAAGGATGGACGGCGGATGGACCGGCTGCGCGGCGAAAGGGGTGTTCGCCGAGGAGACCGTTCGCCAAGGAGCATGTTCGCCGAGGACGGAACGGGCCGCGGACCGGATGTCTTCCGGTCCGCGGCCCGTTGGTCGCGGAGCCCCCTGCCGGATTCGAACCGGCGACCCTCTGTTTACAAGACAGATGCTCTGGCCAGCTGAGCTAAGGGGGCGAACAGTAGATCAGGATACCCGGGGCTCTCCGGTCCCCCAAAACGCGCCGAGGCCGCCGGGGCGCCCCTCGCGGGACGGTCCGGCGGCCTCGGGAGGCGGTCAGTTACCGGCCTTGGCCTCCTTGACCTCATCCAGGAAGCTCATGAAGTCCTCCTGCTGCAGGGACTGGCTGTCCACGAACACCGTGGGGGTCCCGGTGATGCCGTTCTCCTGCGCCTCCGCGACCGTGACGTTGACCATCGGGCGGTACTTGTTGGAGTCGAGGTCGGCGCTGATGTCCGCGCCGTGGCGCGAGGCGATCTCCTCGATCTCGCTGTCGCTCAGACCGCCCTCGCCCTCGTGCGAGTACATCTCCAGCTGCCAGTCGAGGAAGGCCTCGGAGTCGACCTGCTCGGCCACCGAGTACGCGGCGGCGGCCGCGCGCGAGGAGTACTGGGTGGTGGTGTGGCCGTCCAGGAAGTTGAGGTTGCGGATCTCGAGCTCGATGTCCCCGTTCATGACCTGCTCCTTCAGCTGCTCGCCGTACTGCTCCTCGAAGCCGGCGCAGTGGACGCAGTTGTAGTCCTGGAACATCGTCACGTGGACCGGCTCGCCGTTCTGGGCGGCCTCCTCGGGGGTGGGCAGGCCCGGCGGGATCGTGATGTCCGACCCGGAGGCGCCCTCGGCGGGCGTGGCGGAGGCGGTCGAGGTGGTGATGTCGTTGACGTCCCGCTCCTGCTCGCCGGACGTGTTCTGCTCGATCCCGTCCTGGGTGAGGACGATGCCGCCGTACTGGTTCGAGCTGGCCGGCACCGGCCCGGCCTCGGGGATCTCCTCCTCGCGCGTCTGGGTGTAGACGATCGCGACGATGCCGATGATGACCACCAGCACCGCCACGACGGAGATCTGGAGCCATCGGCGCGACGAGGCGGTGGACCGCTTGCTCTGCTTGGCGGCGATCTGACGAGCTCGTTCCCGCGCTTCGCTGCTGCGCGGTGAGGACGAGTTGGACACGGGGCGACTCCCTGATGCGTCTGACGGCGGACAGTTCTCCCCACCTTATCGGCCATTCCTGGGAGGAGTCTCGTCATGCGCGGGGATTGCGCGGCGAGATCCGCGGCGGAGGCCTCCCCGACGGATACGATTGTGTGACACGGACTATGAGGAGTCAGCATGCGTTCCACCGATCACCCCGAGGACTCCGCGCCGGAAGATCGCGCGGAGCACGGCGCGTACGACTTCGTCGTGGTCGCCAACCGCCTGCCCGTCGACCGGGCCACCGACGAGGAGGGCAACGCGGCCTGGCGCCGCTCCCCCGGCGGCCTGGTCAGCGCCCTCGCCCCGGTGATGGCCGTGCACGACGGCGCGTGGGTGGGCTGGCACGGCGCCGCCGACGAGACCCTGGAGCCCTTCGACCACGACGTCTTCCACCTGGTCCCGGTCCCCCTCTCCGCGGAGGAGGTCGAGCGGTACTACGAGGGCTTCTCCAACGCGACGATCTGGCCCCTGTACCACGACGTCATCGCCCCGCCGGAGTTCCACCGCACCTGGTGGGACACCTACCGGGAGATCAACCGCCGCTTCGCCGAGGCCGCGGCGAGCAACGCCACCCAGGGCGGCACCGTCTGGATCCAGGACTACCAGCTGCAGCTCGTCCCCGCGATGCTGCGCCACCTGCGCCCGGACCTCACCATCGGCTTCTTCGACCACATCCCGTTCCCGCCCGTGGAGATCTTCGCGCAGCTCCCGTGGCGGCGCCAGATCCTCACCGGTCTGCTCGGGGCGGACCTGCTGGGCTTCCAGCGCCCGGGGGACGCGGCGAACTTCCGACGCTGCTGCGATCGCATGCTCGGCATCCAGTTCGACGGCGAACGGGCCGAGGTCACGCAGACGCCGGACGACGACGTCGCCGAGGACACCCGGAACGAGCGCCTGCGCCGCGCGTACACCCGCTCGATGCCGAACGTGACCTCGCGCCGCTCGGCTCGGCAGAAGCGGCTGGACAAGGCGCTGCCCACGTGGATCTCGCGAGCGTCGTCGTACCCGATCTCGATCGACTTCGAGGGCGTGGCGCAGATGGCCTCCCGCCCGGAGACCAAGAGGCGGGCCCGGCAGATCCGCGAGGAGCTCGGCAACCCGGAGACCGTTTACCTCGGCGTCGACCGCCTCGACTACACCAAGGGCATCCGTCACCGCCTCAAGGCCTACGGGGAGCTGCTCAACGACGGCGACCTCACGGTGGAGAGCTCGGCCATGATCCAGGTCGCCAGCCCCTCCCGCGAGCGGGTCGAGTCCTACATCCAGCTGCGCGAGCAGATCGAGGGGATGGTCGGGCGCCTGAACGGGCAGTTCGACACCATGTCGCACACGGCCATCCGCTATCTGCACCACGGCTACCCGTTCGAGGAGATGGTCGCGCTGTACCTCGCCACCGACGTCATGGTGGTCTCCTCCCTGCGGGACGGGATGAACCTGGTGGCCAAGGAGTTCGTCACGAGCCACCTGGACAACTCCGGGGTCCTGGTCCTCTCCGAGTTCACCGGTGCCGCCGAGCAGCTGCCCGACGCGATCCTCATCAACCCGCACGACATCGACGGCTTCAAGGAGGCGCTCCTCTACGCGAAGGAGATGCCGGACCTGGAGATGAGGCAGCGCATGCACCGGATGAGGGAGCAGATCTTCTCGCACGACGTCGAGGACTGGTCGACCCGGTTCCTCGACGACCTGGCCCGCACCCGGGAGGACAAGCTCGGCCCGGAGCCGACCACCGACGAGCTGCCCACCGTGCCCGTCCCGATCGCCGCGCAGGACCTGGGCCACGGCCCGTTCCCCAACCGCGTGATCGAGGAGGAGCTGCAGCGCATCGCCGCGGCGGACACGCTGCTGGTGGCGATGGACTTCGACGGCACCCTGGCGCCGTTCACGGTGAATCCCGAGGAGTCCAAGGCCCTGCCCCTCTCCCAGAGCTCGCTCGAGGACATCGCCCGGCAGCCGGGGACGCACGTCGCACTGATCTCCGGCAGGCCCATGGCCTTCCTGCGCGAGGTGGCGGACCCCAACGGCCTCATGCTGCTCTCGGGCTCTCACGGCGGGGAGTTCGACTTCTCGGCCGCCGGGGAGGAATCGCCGAACCTCGAGCTGTCCGACGAGGAGAAGAAGGCGCTGGACCAGGCCTGCTCGGCCGTGGAGGCGCTGGTCAGCCGTTATCCCGGCTCGGAGATCGAGTACAAGCCGGCCGGCGTCGCGTTCCACACCCGCCCCATGGCCGACCAGGTCTTCGCGGAGACCGCGGAGGCCGAGGCGGTGCGTGTGCTGAAGGAGATCCCGGGCGTCCACCTGACGCCCGGTGAGAACGTGGTGGAATGCGCGGTGCTCGCCGTCGACAAGGGCGACGCCATGAAGATGTTCATGGAGTTCACCGGTGCCGACTCGACGCTCTTCGCAGGAGACGACCTCACCGACGAGCATGCCCTGGGGGTGCTCGCCTCCCCTGATCTCGGCATCAAGGTGGGCCGAGCCGAATCCATCGCCCGCACGAGGCTGACAGGCCCGGAGGCCATGTCGCACGCTCTCGCGCGGCTGGCGCACCTGCGCCGGAAGCACACCCGTCAGCTGAACAGGATCGAGACCGATCAGGAGGGATGACGCCGGCCCTCCCCCGAGACGACAGAACGCCCCCTCGGGCACCCCGCTGTGGGGCTGCCCGAGGGGGCGTTCTCGTATTCGTCCTGCTCATGATCTGCATGCCGACGATCAACCGCTGATCGCGGCCGTGGCGATCGGAGTCGCGGTCGCGTCAGCTCGCAACCCACCGCTCGGGGAGGCACAGCACGTCACCTCGAGGGGACGCATCGTCGGCAGCTCATCCAATCTGCCCTGTCTGAGACGTTTCCGACTCCTCAGCGGCCCTGCTGGGTAGTGCTTCGCTAGCACCACGCAATTCCACGAGATCTGGGCATGCAAAAAGGAGGGGGGAGTCGAAGCCACCCCACCCGCCACCGCGGATGAAACGACTCCCACTCCCCCCTCCCAGGAAAAATATTTTCGGCGGTGTCCTACTCTCCCACACACCTTCCGGGTGCAGTACCATCGGCGCACAGAGCCTTAACGACCGGGTTCGGAAAGGGACCGGGTGTACCCCTCTGGCCAAAACCACCGAAAAACCTATGAAGATCAACACCCCCACTCAGGGTTGTTATCCCAAAACCATACAGTGAACGCGAACACCAACCATGACATACCCACCAACCTGAAAAAAATGGTGTGATAAGTCTTCGGCCTATTAGTACCAGTCAACTTCACGCCTCGTTAGTCGACGCTTCCATACCTGGCCTATCAACCCCGTCATCTACAGGGAGCCTCACACCCCCACAAAGAGGGTCAGGAAATCTCATCTCGAAGCAAGCTTCCCGCTTAGATGCTTTCAGCGGTTATCTCTGCCGAACGTAGCCAATCAGCCATGCACCTGGCGGTACAACTGACATACCAGAGGTTCGTCCGTCCCGGTCCTCTCGTACTAAGGACAGGTCTCCACAAATTTCCAACGCACGCAGCGGATAGGGACCGAACTGTCTCACGACGTTCTGAACCCAGCTCGCGTACCGCTTTAATGGGCGAACAGCCCAACCCTTGGGACCAACTCCAGCCCCAGGATGCGACGAGCCGACATCGAGGTGCCAAACCATGCCGTCGATATGGACTCTTGGGCAAGATCAGCCTGTTATCCCCGAGGTACCTTTTATCCGTTGAGCGACGGCCATTCCACAATGTACCGCCGGATCACTAGTCCCGACTTTCGTCCCTGCTCGACCTGCCAGTCTCACAGTCAAGCTCCCTTGTGCACTTACACTCGCCACCTGATTGCCAACCAGGCTGAGGGAACCTTTGGGCGCCTCCGTTACTCTTTAGGAGGCAACCGCCCCAGTTAAACTACCCATCAGGCACTGTCCCTGACCCAGATCATGGGCCGAAGTTAGATATCCAATATGACCAGAGTGGTATTTCAACAACGACTCCACCACCACTAGCGTGATAGCTTCACAGTCTCCCACCTATCCTACACAAGCCACACCGAACACCAATACCAAACTATAGTAAAGGTCACGGGGTCTTTCCGTCCTGCTGCGCGTAACGAGCATCTTTACTCGTACTGCAATTTCGCCGAGTTCATGGTTGAGACAGTAGGGAAGTCGTTACTCCATTCGTGCAGGTCGGAACTTACCCGACAAGGAATTTCGCTACCTTAGGATGGTTATAGTTACCACCGCCGTTTACTGGGGCTTAAATTCTCCGCTTCGCCAAAAAAGCTAACGGGTCCTCTTAACCTTCCAGCACCGGGCAGGAGTCAGTCCGTATACATCGTCTTGCGACTTCGCACGGACCTGTGTTTTTGATAAACAGTCGCTTCCCCCTGGTCTCTGCGACCCCTACACGCTCCCCACCGCACGGGCAGTTCACGCTCAGGGCCCCCCTTCTCCCGAAGTTACGGGGGCATTTTGCCGAGTTCCTTAACCATGATTATCTCGATCGCCTTAGTATTCTCTACCTGATCACCTGTGTCGGTTTAGGGTACGGGCAATTCACAAACCTCACGCCGATGCTTTTCTCGACAGCATAGGATCACCAAATCCCCCCACAAAAGGGGGTCCCATCACGTCTCAGACCTGTTGCGGGAAGCGCATTTAACAACTCCCCGTCCTACACGCTTAGACCACGACAACCACCGCGTGGCTTGGCTACCTTCCTGTGTCACACCTGTTAATGCGTTTACCGCACCGGATCAGGTCCCACGCGGAACCACCACACCAAGACCCTCACCCCGAAGGATGAGAACCCGGTAAAATGGCGGCCCGAAGTGGTTAGTATCCCCAGCTTGGTATGGGCGGTTTGAAATCGGTACGGGAATATCAACCCGTTATCCATCGACTACGCCTGTCGGCCTCGCCTTAGGCCCCGACTAACCCAGGGCAGATTAGCTTGACCCTGGAACCCTTGATCATTCGGCGGATACGTTTCTCACGCATCATTCGCTACTCATGCCTGCATTCTCACTCGCGTAGCCTCCACCACTCGGTCACCCGGCGACTTCACTGGCTACACGACGCTCCCCTACCCAATAACACATACATGCTATTGCCACAACTTCGGCGGTGTACTTGAGCCCCGCTACATTATCGGCGCAGAATCACTTGACCAGTGAGCTATTACGCACTCTTTCAAGGGTGGCTGCTTCTAAGCCAACCTCCTGGTTGTCTCAGCAACTCCACATCCTTTCCCACTTAGCACACGCTTAGGGGCCTTAGTTGATGGTCTGGGCTGTTTCCCTCTCGACAATGAAGCTTATCCCCCACTGTCTCACTGCTGCGCTTACACTTACCCGCATTCGGAGTTTGGCTGACGTCAGTAACCCGATAAGGCCCATCAGCCAACCAGTAGCTCTACCTCAGGCAAGCAACACGCAACGCTGCACCTAAATGCATTTCGGGGAGAACCAGCTATCACAGAGTTTGATTGGCCTTTCACCCCTACCCACAGCTCATCCCCTCCATTTTCAACTGAAGTGGGTTCGGTCCTCCACACGCTCTTACACGCGCTTCAACCTGGCCATGGGTAGATCACTCCGCTTCGGGTCTAGACCGTGCCACTGTAAACGCCCTATTCAGACTCGCTTTCGCTACGGCTACCCCACACGGGTTAACCTCGCGACACAGCACTAACTCGCAGGCTCATTCTTCAAAAGGCACGCCATCACACCACACAAGGCAATGCTCTGACGGCTTGTAGGCACACGGTTTCAGGTACTATTTCACTCCCCTCCCGGGGTACTTTTCACCATTCCCTCACGGTACTGATTCACTATCGGTCACAAGAAAGTATTTAGACTTACCAGGTGGTCCTGGCAGATTCACACGAGATTTCACGGGCCCCGTGCTACTCGGGAACAGCGTCCAAACGCGACCAACAGAAGTTTCGGCTACGGGACTCTCACCCTTTCCAGTGCACCTTCCCAGATGCTTCGCCTACCCCCGCGATCAACGCCACCGGCCAAGTAAGAACCGGTCAGACACATCCCACAACCCCCCTGATGCAACCCCTTACCGGTATCACACACCAAAGGTTTAGTCTCATCCGCTTTCGCTCGCCACTACTCACAGAATCATTCGTTATTTTCTCTTCCTGAGGGTACTGAGATGTTTCACTTCCCCTCGTTCCCTCCACACACCCTATACATTCAGGTGCGGGTCACTGCCCTTATCATCCAGGCAGCGGGGTTTCCCCATTCGGAGACCCTCGGATCACGGCCCTGTTATCGGCTCCCCGAGGCTTATCGCAGATTCACACGTCCTTCATCGGCTTCTTGTGCCAAGGCATCCACCGTGCGCCCTAAATAACTTAGCCACACACAAATAATCAAATTGGCATACAAAGATACATCACAATAAAAATTAGAATCGCACCACACCGGGCACCCCCACCCACGATCCGAAAACCGCCGATCAGGACACCCCCATGATGCGAACCAAAAGATGCTCGCGTCCACTATATAGTTCTCAAACAACAACCCACCCCACCAGAGAACCCCAGCACAATCCGCGCCAGGACCCCCGATGGACGGGTATCTTCATGAAACAACCCCCACCACCACCCACCCTCGTTGACACGGGAGCAAGCACCGGCGGGTTTGTTGTCTCAAAACCCAACAGCATGCTTCGTTCATCCCAGCACCCCCCGCACCACGATTACCTCGCGGCACAGAGAAGGGCCTGAGTGCTTGTATTCCACCCATGAGCAAACCATCCGTGCAACACTCGTACACGAAAATGGCCAACTAGTGTTGTGCTCCTTAGAAAGGAGGTGATCCAGCCGCACCTTCCGGTACGGCTACCTTGTTACGACTTAGTCCCAATCGCCAGTCCCACCTTCGACGACTCCCTCCACAAGGGTTAGGCCATCGGCTTCGGGTGTTACCAACTTTCGTGACTTGACGGGCGGTGTGTACAAGGCCCGGGAACGTATTCACCGCAGCGTTGCTGATCTGCGATTACTAGCGACTCCGACTTCATGGGGTCGAGTTGCAGACCCCAATCCGAACTGAGACCGGCTTTTTGGGATTAGCTCCACCTCACAGTATCGCAACCCATTGTACCGGCCATTGTAGCATGCGTGAAGCCCAAGACATAAGGGGCATGATGATTTGACGTCATCCCCACCTTCCTCCGAGTTGACCCCGGCAGTCTCCTATGAGTCCCCACCATCACGTGCTGGCAACATAGAACGAGGGTTGCGCTCGTTGCGGGACTTAACCCAACATCTCACGACACGAGCTGACGACAACCATGCACCACCTGTACACCAGCCCCAAAGGGGAAACAACATCTCTGCTGCGATCCGGTGTATGTCAAGCCTTGGTAAGGTTCTTCGCGTTGCATCGAATTAATCCGCATGCTCCGCCGCTTGTGCGGGCCCCCGTCAATTCCTTTGAGTTTTAGCCTTGCGGCCGTACTCCCCAGGCGGGGCACTTAATGCGTTAGCTACGGCGCGGAAAACGTGGAATGTCCCCCACACCTAGTGCCCAACGTTTACGGCATGGACTACCAGGGTATCTAATCCTGTTCGCTCCCCATGCTTTCGCTCCTCAGCGTCAGTAACAGCCCAGAGACCTGCCTTCGCCATCGGTGTTCCTCCTGATATCTGCGCATTTCACCGCTACACCAGGAATTCCAGTCTCCCCTACTGCACTCTAGCCTGCCCGTACCCACTGCACACCCGGGGTTAAGCCCCGGGCTTTCACAGCAGACGCGACAAGCCGCCTACGAGCTCTTTACGCCCAATAATTCCGGACAACGCTTGCGCCCTACGTATTACCGCGGCTGCTGGCACGTAGTTAGCCGGCGCTTCTTCTGCAGGTACCGTCACTTTCGCTTCTTCCCTGCTGAAAGAGGTTTACAACCCGAAGGCCGTCATCCCTCACGCGGCGTCGCTGCATCAGGCTTGCGCCCATTGTGCAATATTCCCCACTGCTGCCTCCCGTAGGAGTCTGGGCCGTGTCTCAGTCCCAGTGTGGCCGGTCACCCTCTCAGGCCGGCTACCCGTCGTCGCCTTGGTGAGCCATTACCTCACCAACCAGCTGATAGGCCGTGAGCCCATCCAAGACCAGTACAGAACCCTTTCCACCCCCTCCCAGGCAGGAGGAAGTGAATATCCGGTATTAGACCCAGTTTCCCGGGCTTATCCCAGAGTCAAGGGAAGGTCACTCACGTATTACTCACCCGTTCGCCACTCATCCACCCCCAGCAAGCTGGGAGCTTCAGCGTTCGACTTGCATGTGTTAAGCACGCCGCCAGCGTTCGTCCTGAGCCAGGATCAAACTCTCCGTTGAAAAACAAAAAGCATGAATACCCTGGACTCAACATAAATAAACACGTCGATCACGGTTACGGGGTAACCGCAGACCGACGATCATTTGAATGCTGATAACCAAGAGGTTATTCACCAATAAATAAATTTGGTACAAGCATCAAATGAACAAAGCACACTATTGAGTTCTCAAACAACAAACCTATATCGGAAACCAGCTAACAGGGGATCAACCGCCTGCCGGGCTTCCGTGGCTGCTGGATCAACGTTACTCACGTCGACCCGGCGTGTCAACTTGACGTTTCCGCCTCGTTCACCCGCCTGACTCGTCCGATCCACCAGGAATCCTCTGAGCCACAATCTCTTAGCTTATCCGATCGGATCCCTGAGCGCAAGTCGCTCGGATCCTTCGAAGCTGAGTGATCGGGAGTGCTGCTCGGGGCCTGCCTTCCGGCCGGTCGCCCTGGCAACTCGCTATACATTACCCACCTCCCCCTGCCCCCGCAAATCGACAGAGGGTGATCTGAAGCACGGGGGCCGGACCGCATGGATGCGGTCCGGCCCCCGTGCCTCACGGCTCACGGCTCACGGCTCACGGCTCACGGCTCACGGCTCACGATGGCCTCCGACCGGAGGACGGCTCGCCTGCCGGTCAAGCCTCGCCGCAGCCCGGGGTTCACTCCCCCTTGCGCAGCCGACCCACCTCGTAGAGCGCGATCCCCACCGCCATCGATGCGTTGAGCGACTCCATCGCGGAGTCGATCGGGATCGAGACGATCTGGTCGCAGTTCTCCGCCACCAGCCGGGACAGGCCCTTGCCCTCCGAGCCCGCGACGACGCACAGGGGCTCGGTCGCGAGGCTCAGGTCGGGCAGCGCGACGTCGCCGTCGCCGTCGAGGCCCACGACGAAGACGCCCTGGTCCTTCAGCTGCTGGATGACCCGGGTCAGGTTGGTCGCCTTGGCGACCGGGATGCGGGAGACCGCCCCCGCGCTCGTCTTCCACGCCGAGGCCGTGACGCCCGCCGAGCGACGCTCGGGGACGATCACCGCCTGACCGGAGAACGCCGAGACGCAGCGGATGATGGCACCGAGGTTCCGGGGGTCGGTGATGCCGTCCAGCGCGACGAACAGCGGGGGCCGGCTCAGCTCGCCCGCGTGCCAGCGCTCCATGATGGACAGCCCGAGGTCCGAGGCATCCGGGTACTTGTACTGCGGGATCTGCAGCGCGACGCCCTGGTGCACGGCGCCCTCGGTGAGCCGCTCGAGCTCGCTCCGGGTGATCTCCAGGGCCGGGATGTCCTCCCGCGCGGTGATCGCGAGGATCTCCTTGACCCGGTCGTCGGCCTCGAGGTTGCTCATCACGAAGAGGTGCTTGGAGGGGATGCCCGTCCGCAGCGCCTCGAGGACGGCATTGCGGCCGGTGACCAGCTCCTCGCTGGCCCGCTTCCCGCCCAGTCGCGGCTGACGCGCCGGGCCGGCCGAGTTCTGCCGCCGCTCGGCGGCCTTCTTCATCTTATGGGCCTTGTGGTAGGGGCGGTCCTCGGCGCGCGGCGTCGGGCCCTTCCCCTCCAGGGCGCGGCGGCCCTTGCCGCCGGTGCCCTTCAGCGGCGCCTTCTTCTTCTTGCGGATGGCGCCGGGGCGCGAGTTATCTGCCATTGGGTGTCACTTCCTTCCCCGCGGCGGTCCTCAGACCGCCCAGGTCGAGCCGTCGGCGGAGTCCTTGACGGTGACTCCCGCCGCGGCGAGTTCATCTCTGATCTGGTCCGCCCGGTTCCAGTCCCGGGCCGTGCGCGCCTCGTCCCGCTGCCTCAGCAGCGTCCCCACCAGGGTCTCCAGCGCCGCCCGCTCCCCGTGGGCCGAGGCTCCGGCTTCCTGGAAGGCCATCAGGCCGGTCAGCCCGAGGACGTCGGACATCGCCCGCACCGCGGCCGCCTGCACGGCGGCCTCCTCCGGATCCCCCGCTGCGCGAGCGGCGTTGCCCACCCGGACCCGCTCGTGCAGGACGGCGAGGGCGCGCGGGACGTTGACGTCGTCGTCCATCGCCTCGGCGAAGGCGCCCGGCACCTCGGCCCCGGGCTCTCCCCCGCCGGACGCCGCGAGGAACGCCTCGACGCGCTCGACGGCGGTGCGGGCCTCCTCCAACGACGTCGGGCGGTAGTCGAGCACCGAGCGGTAGTGCGCCTGGCCCAGGTAGTACCGCACCACAAGCGGGCGCGCCGCCGCCAGCATGTCCGCGGGAGAGACGGTGTTGCCGAGGGACTTGGACATCTTCTCGCCCTCGTAGGTGACCAGGCCGTTGTGGAGCCAGTAGCCCGCGAAGCCGTGGCCCGCCGCGGTCGACTGGGCCAGCTCGTTCTCGTGGTGCGGGAAGCGCAGGTCCAGGCCGCCGCCGTGGATGTCGAAGCGCTCGCCCAGGTACTTGCCGGCCATCGCCGAGCACTCGAGGTGCCAGCCCGGGCGGCCGCGGCCCCACGGGGAGTCCCACGAGGCCGTGAGCGGCTCGCCCTCCTTGTGGCCCTTCCACAGCGCGAAGTCGCGGGGGTCGCGCTTGCCGCGCGGGTCGGCGTCGGGGGCGGCCTGCATGTCGTCGATGCTCTGGTGGGTCAGCGCGCCGTAGCGCTCCCACGAGCGGACGTCGAAGTAGACGTCCCCGGAGTCGTTCGACGCCGGGTACGCGTGGCCGCGCTCCACGAGCCGGCCGATCAGGCCCACCATCTCGGGGATGTGGCCGGTGGCCCGCGGCTCGTAGGTGGGCGCCGCGATGCCGAGCGAGGCGTACGCCTCGGTGAACACGCGCTCGAAGCGGTAGGCCAGGGCCCACCAGGGCTCGTCCGCGACCTCGCCGGCGTGCCCGGCCTCGAAGCTCGCCGCCGAGTTGGCGAGGATCTTGTCGTCGATGTCGGTCACGTTGCGCACCGTGGTGACCCGGTAGCCGCGGTAGCGCAGCCAGCGGGCGATCTGGTCGAAGACCAGCGCCGAGCGGATGTGCCCGATGTGCGGCCCGCCCTGGACGGTGGCGCCGCAGTAGTACAGGCTCGCCTCGCCCGGGGTCACCGGAACGAAGTCGCGGACGCTGGCGGTGTCGGTGCTGTAGAAACGCAAACTCACGGGCCCCAGTCTACCGAGGCGTGACCAGCGCCGTGGCGATGGCCGCGACGCCCTCGCCCCGCCCGGTCAGCCCCAGCCCGTCCGTGGTGGTGGCGGTCACCGTGACCGCGGCGCCCGCGGCCTCGGAGAGCACCCGGTTGGCCTCCTCGCGGCGGGGCGCGAACTTGGGCCGGTTGCCGATCAGCTGGACCGCGACGTTGCCGACCTCGAACCCACCCTCGCGGACGATCCGCGCGGCCTCGGCCAGGATCCGCACGCCGGAGGCTCCCGCCATCTCGGGGCGGTCGACGCCGAAGTTCGAACCGAGGTCGCCCAGGCCGGTGGCGGAGAACAGGGCGTCCGCGGCCGCGTGCGCCACGACGTCGCCGTCGGAGTGCCCGCTCAGCCCCGGGTGGCCGGGCCAGTGCAGCCCGGCGACCCACAGCTCGGTGCCCGGCTCCCCGAAGGCGTGGACGTCGATGGCGACGCCGGTGCGGAACGCGGGGGCGGGCCGAGGCGCGGGGGCGGGCGCGGCCAGAGGCGCGGTCTCGGGCAGAGGCGCGGGCGCGGGGCCTTCGGGCCGGGGCGCCGTCGGCTCGGGGCGGGCGGTCATCGGGCCCGCTCCGCCAGCACGGCGTCGGCCAGGAGGAGGTCCAGCGGCACGGTGATCTTGAGGGACTCGGCGGAGCCGGGGACCGTGGCCACCGGGATGCCGAGGGTCTCGGCGAGCATCGCGTCGTCGGTGACGCCGGCGGCCACCTCCGCGGGCAGCGCGGCGGCCTCCCGGTGCGCGGTCGCCAGGGTGTCCAGGTCGAAGCCCTGGGGCGTCTGGACGATGCGCAGGCCCGCGCGCTGCGGGGTTGAGACGACGTACCCGGCGGCGTCGACCGCCTTGATGGTGTCCGTGACGGGCAGGACGGGGATGACCGCCCGCTCGCCGGCGTCCAGGGCGGCGGCCACGGCGTCGAAGACGGTGGCCGGGGCGAGGCAGCGGGCGGCGTCGTGCACCAGGATCCCGTGCAGGCGGGAGCGGTCCGGGAGGGACTCGACGAGCTCCAGGCCGGCCGCGACCGAGGCCGCGCGCGTGCCGCCCCCGGTCACGGGCAGGGCGCCGCGGCGGCGGCACAGCGCCTCCAGCTCGGCGTCGCCGGCGGGAGGGTCACGACGACGTGGGCCGCGCGCCCCCACGCCTCGACGGACTCGAGCGCGCGCTCCAGGATGCTCAGGCCCCCGAGGTCCACGCGCGCCTTGGGCACGCCGTGGCCGAGCCGCTCCCCGGAGCCGGCGGCGACGATCATGACGACGAACGCGCGCCCCTCCTCGGCGGAGGAACGCGCGTCCGGCGTCCGGGGCGAGTCAGCTGTCACGCAGGCTGACCCTCGAGGATCTTGTCCAGCTCGGCCTCGGCCGCGTCCTCGTCGATGTCCTTGGCCAGCGCGACCTCGGAGGAGAGGATCTGGCGCGCCTTGGACAGCATGCGCTTCTCTCCGGCGGAGAGGCCCTTGACCTGCTCGCGGCGCCAGAGGTCGCGGACGACCTCGGCGACCTTCAGGACGTCGCCCGAGGCGAGCTTCTCCGTGTTGGCCTTGAACCGGCGGGACCAGTTGGAGGCCTCCTCGGCATCGGTCGCCTGGAGGACGGCGATCACCTCCGCCAGCCCCTTCTCGTCGACGACGTCACGCACGCCGACCATCTCCACGTTGTCGGCGGGGACCTCGATGGTCAGGTCGCCCTGGGCGACCTGGAGCTTGAGATACATCTTCTCCTGGCCCTTGATGACGCGGGTCTTGATCTCCTCGATCGTCGCCGCGCCGTGGTGAGGGTATACGACGGTCTCGCCAACCTCAAAAAGCATATGGATTTACCCCTTTCAGCCTCCCTAGTTTATCACGGGGCCCTCCCCCGGCCTCCTGATGACGCCCCACGACGCCGCGGCCCGCCGCCGGGGCGCTCGCGGGCCGCCGCGAGCCGCGGACGCCCCGTCTCCGGCGGTGCCGACGATGTGTCCGCAAAAACGCTAGACTGTTCGGGAATGAGTCTCGGCGCTTGCGGCGTCGTCCGATCCTCGCATCACCCCAAGGAGTCCAGACGTGAAGTCCTACGCTCGCCAGAACGTCAAGCGCGCAGGCGCCACGGCGGTCATCGCGGCCGCCCTGCTGGCCGCGACCGGCTGCGGTTACATCCAAGACCAGCCCACCCTCATCCAGTACGACGCCTCGGACGGCGTCAGCGCCAGCGTCGGCGACGTCGAGGCGCGCAACCTCCTGGTCGTCACCAACGACGCCCAGGACGCGGGCCGCATGCTGGGCGCGCTGGTCAACACCGGCGAGCAGAGCGCCGACGTCCAGATCGACACCGGCGACGCGACCCTGCGGTTCCAGGTCCCCGCCAACAGCGAGCTCAACTTGGACGAGGAGCAGGCACTGATCGACCCGACCGGCGCGGCCCCCGGCTCGCTCCTGTTCGGCACCGAGCTGCGGGCCTCGGGCTCCACCACCTCGGTCGACGTGCCCGTCCTGGACGGCGCACTCGAGCAGTACGCGCCCTACGTCCCGGGCGGCTCCGACTACACCCCGCCGCCCGAGCCCACCGAGGGCCACTGAGCTGACGGGCCCGCGACGCGACGACGACCCCCATGCTCCTCCCCGTCGGGAGGGCATGGGGGTCGTTTCGCGTGGGGGGCCGCGGCGGGCCCGCGACGTCGGCCGCGGGCGTCAGGACTCGAACTTGTACCCCAGCCCGCGCACCGTCACCACGTGCCGCGGGTGCGAGGGGTCGGGCTCGATCTTGGAGCGCAGCCGCTTGACGTGGACGTCGAGGGTCTTGGTGTCCCCCACGTAGTCGCTGCCCCAGACCCGGTCGATGAGCTGGGCCCGGGTCAGCACGCGCCCGGCGTTGCGCAGCAGCATCTCCAGCAGCTCGAACTCCTTGAGCGGCATCGGCGTCGCGCGCCCCTCCACGCTGACCACGTGGCGCTCGATGTCCATCCGGACCGGGCCGCCCTCCACGGCCGCCGCCTCGGGCTCCTCCGGGTCCGAGCGGCGGCGCAGCACCGCGCGGATGCGGGCCATGAGCTCGCGGGAGGAGTAGGGCTTGGTCACGTAGTCGTCCGCGCCCAGCTCCAGGCCCACGACCTTGTCGATCTCCGCGTCCTTGGCCGTGAGCATGATGATCGGGACGTTGGAGCGCTGGCGCAGCTGCCGGCACACCTCGGTGCCGGACTGCCCGGGGAGCATGAGGTCGAGCAGGATCAGGTCAGCCCCCTCGCGCTCGAAGGCGGGGATGGCCTCGAGGCCGTCGTCGACCACGGTGACCTCGTAACCCTCCCGGCCCAGGAGGAAGGCGAGCGGCTCGCTCAGGGCCGCCTCGTCCTCGACCACCAGAATCCTCGTCATGCTGCGGGTCCCTCCTCGGGGGTTCGGTTGCGTCGCGAATAGGCCTCGGCGCCGTGGGGCGCGGGCCGGGGGTGCTCGGCGGGCTCCCCCGCGGGGGTGACGATCCGGACCGGCTCGCCGTCGCGGATCGGCGCGGCCTCGGCCTCGCCGCGCTCCAGGTCCCGCTCGGCGGCCTCGTCGACCTCCGGGAGCGTGACCGTGAAGGTCGAGCCCTGGCCCGGGGCCGACCACACGGAGATCTCGCCGCCGTGCTGGGCCATGACGTGCTTGACGATCGACAGGCCCAGGCCCGTGCCGCCGGTCTGCCGCGAGCGCGCGGCGTCGACCCGGTAGAAGCGCTCGAAGATCCGGTCCTGCTCGCTCTCGGGGATGCCGGGCCCCTGGTCCTTCACGGAGATCGAGACCGTGCCGTCCCGCGAGCGGATGCCGACGCCGATGCGCGTGTTCTCCGGCGAGTAGCGGATCGCGTTGTCGATGAGGTTGCGCAGGGCCGTCATGAGCAGCTCGGGGTCGCCGTGCACGGGGCGCTCGGCCGAGCCGCCCACCTTGACCGTGATGTTCTTGTGCTCGGCGGGCAGGCGGTTGCGGTCCACGGCGTCCTGGACCAGGCGGTTCAGCTCCACGAGCTTGCCCTGCTGCACGACGTCGGCGCCCTGGAGCCGGGAGAGTTCGATGATGTCGTGGACCAGGGAGGTCAGCCGCTCGGCCTCCTTGTGCAGGCGGCGGCTGAAGTGCCGGACCGCCTCCGGGTCGTCGGCCGAGCCCTCGATCGCCTCCGCGAGCAGGCCGACGGCACCGACCGGCGTCTTCAGCTCGTGGGAGACGTTCGCGACGAAGTCGGTGCGGATCGCCTGGGCCCGGGTGATCTCGGTGCGGTCGTCGGCCAGGAGCAGGATGTACTCGTCGGCCACCGGAGCGATCCGGACGTTGAGCACCAGCACCCCGCGCCCCAGGGAGCCGCGGGAGAGCTCCACGGTGCGGTCCATGATCACCCCGTCCCGGCGGACCTGGCGGATCATCTCGGCCAGCTCCTGCTGGACGAGGCTGTGCCCCCGGACCAGGCCGTAGGCGTAGGCCCCCTGCGAGGCGCGCACGACGCCGTCCACGGCGTCGACCATGACGTAGGCCCGGCCCACCACCGCCAGGATCTGCGCCGAGCCGTCGCTGATGGTGGGCTCGTCGACGACGGCCCACTCGGTGCGCTGCCGATCGCTGCGGCGCATCGCGGCGTAGCTCAGCAGGCCGAGCACGATGCCGACGAGGCCGCACAGCACGGCGATGGTTACGGGACTCACGCCACTAGCTTAGGCACAAGCCGGGCCCGAGCGCCCCGCGGCCGGGCCCCGGCGGCCCGGATTCAGCCAGAGTTCACCGGGGACGGGCCGGGTGTTCACGTGCGGTTGCCATCCTGGGTCGGTAGGGCGCGCGATCGCGACGTCGTCGGGGCGGCGCTCGCCCCGGCCGCCGGGCCGCCGCCGCTAGACTTGTCAGGGCGCGGCCGCAGCCGGCCGCGCGCCACCCCCACAGTCCGGAGCCCGGCCGCCCGCGCGGCGCCGGCAGGAAGGAAGCCCCGTGCGCAAAGTGTTCCAGGCCGAATTGCAGCAGGTCGGCGACGACCTCGTGGAGATCGCGAACCTCGTGCAGGTCGCGCTGCGCCGCGCGGCGAGCTCCCTCCTCGAGGCCGACGTCCAGGAGGCCGAGGAGGTCATCTCCAACGACGCCCGGATCGACATGCTGCAGAACCACCTCGACGAGCGCTCGATCGACCTGCTCGCCCTGCAGGGCCCGGTCGCCTCGGACCTGCGGATGATCGTGGGCGCCCTGCGGATGAGCGCCTCGCTGGAGCGCATGGGCGACCTCGCCCGCCACGTCGCCCAGGTGACCCGGCTCCGCTTCCCCGAGCCCGCCGTCCCGAGCGACCTCGAGGGGACGCTGCGGGAGATGATCGAGCTCGACGAGACCATCATCGCCGCCGTGATCAACCTGCTCGAGACCCGCGAGCTGCACTACGCCGACGCCGTCTACACCGCGAAGGCGCGGATCAACGAGCTGCACCAGTCGGTGTTCTCCAAGGTCACCACCGCCGAGTGGAGCTCCGAGGCGCAGACCACGATCGACGTCACGCTGCTCTCCCGCTATCTGGAGCGGTTCGGCGACCACGGCGTCTCGGTCGCCCGCAAGGTGACCTACCTGGTCACCGGCGAGTGGGACGGCTCGCCGACGACGACGCCGCCCGCCTGAGCCCTGCGCGAGCCCCGGACGCCGGCGTACCCAGCGCGTACGGCCAGCGCCGCCCGCGGCCGGCCATCAGCTCCCCGGGTGACAGCGCCCCCAGAACGACGGAAGCGCCCCGACCGGTCCGGTCGGGGCGCTTCCGCGCATTACGGGGACGAGGGCGTCAGCGGCCCTGGTTGGCCACGGCCTCGATCGCGTCGGAGGCGGCGTCGGGATCCAGGTACTCGCCCGCGCGGACGGGGCGGAAGTCCTCGTCCAGCTCGTAGTACAGCGGGATGCCGGTGGGGATGTTCAGCCCGGAGATCTCCTCATCGGAGATGCCGTCCAGGTGCTTGACCAGGGCCCGCAGCGAGTTGCCGTGGGCGGCGACCAGCACGGTGCGCCCCGCCCGCAGGTCGGGCTGGATGCCCTCCTCCCAGTACGGGAGCATGCGCTCGAGGACGTCCTTGAGGCACTCGGTGCGCGGGGCGTCGGGGACGTCCGCGTAGCGGGGGTCGTGGGCCTGGGAGTACTCGTCGTCGTCGTCCAGGGGCGGCGGCGGGACGTCGTAGGAGCGGCGCCACTGCATGAACTGGTCCTCGCCGTACTGCTCGCGGACCTGGGCCTTGTCCTTGCCCTGCAGCGCGCCGTAGTGGCGCTCGTTGAGGCGCCAGTCGCGCTTGACCGGGATCCAGAGGCGGTCCGCCTCGTCCAGGGCCAGGTTGGCGGTGTTCATCGCCCGGCGCAGCAGCGAGGTGTGCACGACGTCGGGGTGGATGCCGCGCTCCTTCAGCAGCGCGCCGCCGCGGCGGGCCTCGGTCTCGCCCTGCTCCGACAGCGGGACGTCGACCCAGCCGGTGAAGAGGTTTTCCTTGTTCCATTCGCTCTGTCCGTGACGGAGGAGCACGAGTTTGTAAGTGTCAGCCATGCCGCCCATTCTTCCACCTCGGCACCGCGGGAAGAACATTTCGACGCGAAGAGGCGGATGGCCCGGGATCTCTCCCGGGCCATCCGCTGCTGCGGCGCGCCTCGCCTAGCGCCGGTTGCGCACCGCCGGGCGGACGTCGGCGAGGAAGACGCCGGCCGCCGTCGCGGCGATGAGCTGGATGAACAGGCTGGCGGCCCCGCCGAACGCGGTCATGACCGAGATGATGGCCCCGAGCAGGCACGCGCCCGTGACCAGCATCCAGAAGTTCTTGGTCCGCTTGAAGGCCGCCTCGTAGGCTCCGCTGGGCGCGCGAGCCGCCTCCACGAAGGCCCACAGGGCGAGCACCAGCAGGACGAGCGCGAGGAAGATGTTGATGTAGCCTTCCAGCAGCCTGAAGATGTCCGCGATAATCATGTCTCCAGCTTACCGGGTCACGCTGTCGAGGGCCTGGAGCAGGTCGGCCCAGAGGTCCTCGACGTCCTCGATGCCGACCGCGAGGCGCACCAGCGACTCGGAGACCGTCTTGGCCTCGGTCGAGTGGCGGCGGCGGCGCTCGATGAGCGACTCGACCCCGCCGAGCGACGTCGCGGGCGTCCACAGGCGCACGGCGTCGACGAAGGCCTCGGTCGTGGCGGCGTCGGCGTGCAGGGTCGCGGAGAGGACCGAGCCGAAGCCGTCCATCTGCGCCGCGGCCCGCTCGTGACCGGCGTCCCCGGGCAGGCCCGGGTACCGCACGGAGGCGATCGCGGGGTGCGCCGCCAGGCGCTCGGCGAGGACCTGGGCGTTGGCGGTGGCCTGCCGGACCCGCAGGGCCAGCGTCCGGACCCCGCGCAGGCCCAGCCAGGCCTCGAAGGGGCCGGGGATGCCGCCGGCCAGCGAGCGCTTGGCCAGGGCCTGGCGGCGCAGCTCCGGGTCGGCCGTGACGACGGCGCCCAGGATCACGTCCGAGTGCCCGGCCAGGTACTTGGTGGCCGAGTGGACGACGTAGTCCGCGCCCCACTCGAGGGGGCGCTGGGCCATCGGCGTCGCGAAGGTGTTGTCCACGGCGGTGCGCACGCCGATCCCGCGGGCCGCGGCGAGCAGCACGGGCAGGTCGGCGACCTCCATCATGGGGTTGGTGGGGCTCTCCGCCCAGAACAGGACGTAGGGGGCCGCGACGTCGGGGCCGGCCGGCTGCGGCAGGGTCCGGACCTGCTCGGTCAGGGTGCGGATCACGGCGTCGGTGTCCTCGATCGGGACCTCGACCAGGCGGGAGATCCCCCGGTCCTGCATCTGGCGGGCGAGCGCCATGGTGCCCAGGTAGGTGTGCTCGGGCATCACGATGACCGAGCCGACCGGGACCTGCTCCAGCACCGCCGAGACCGCGGCCATGCCGGAGCCGTACAGCAGCGCCGGGAGGTCGGTGCCCTCGAGCCGGCCGATCACGGACTCGAACTCCTCCCAGGTGGGGTTGGTGAAGCGGCCGTAGGCGCGGTCGCTGGCGAGGATGGGGCCCGAGCCGTGGAAGGTCGAGGAGAGGTGGATCGGGGTGTTGACCGGCGCGTCGTGCTCGGCCGCGGGGCGCCCGGCGGAGACGACCAGCGTCTCGCGGCTCAGCGGGGACGGGGTCGACTGGGGATCGGAAGTGTTCTCACGCATATCCACAGGCTACCCGGTAGCGCGGGACGCGAGCTCCCGCGGGAGGGGGCCGGACGGCGAGGCGGGGCGCGGCGGAGAGGAGCCGCGGGGTGCGGCGGGAGGACGGGCCGCCGGACCCGGTGCCGGCGAGCGGAGGGCTCGGCAGTCGGTAGGCTGGTTCCGTGACTTCCGATCTGAGCTTCGCCCCCGTCTCCCCGCGCCCGCCGCACCCCGGGACCTTCGTGGTCCTCGAGGGCGGGGACGGCAGCGGGAAGTCCACGCAGGCCCGGATCCTGGCGGACCGGTTGCGGGAGGAGGGGCACGACGTCGTGCTGACCCGCGAGCCCGGCGGCACCGAGATCGGCGAGCGGCTGCGGGAGCTGGTGCTGGCGCACGGCCAGGGCGCCGTCGACCCGCACACGGAGGCGCTGATCTACGCGGCCTCCCGCGCCGCGCACGCGCACCAGCTCATCGGGCCGGCGCTCGAGCGGGGCGGCGTCGTGGTCTGCGACCGCTACATCGACTCCTCCGCGGCCTATCAGGGCGCGGGCCGGGGGCTCGGGGAGGACGCCGTCAGGGAGCTGTCCCGCTGGGCCACGGCCGACCTGCTGCCCGACCTCACGGTGGTCCTCGCGGTCCCCCTGGCCGACGCCCGCGAGCGCGCCGGTGCCCGCGGCGACGCCGACCGGCTGGAGGCGGAGCCCGACTCCTTCCACGCCCGCGTCAACGACTCCTTCGCCCGCCTGGCCGAGAGCCCCGGGGGCGGCCGGGTCGCGGTGGACGGGACCGGGAGCGTGGACGACGTCGCGCGCCGGGTCTGGGGCGCCGTGGCGCCCCGGTTGGAGCCCGCGGCCGATCCCGCCCGGACCGCCGCCGGAGCGACCGGTCCCGAGGCGGAGGAGGCCCGATGAGCGTCTGGGACGAGCTGGTCGGGCAGGAGGCCGTGGTGGAGCAGCTGCGCCGCGCCGCGGCCCAGGACGTGCCCTCGCACGCGTGGCTGTTCACCGGACCGCCGGGGTCGGGGCGCTCCACCGCCGCCCGCGCGCTCGCCGCCGCGCTGCTGTGCGAGCGCGAGGACCCGCGGGAGCGCGGCTGCGGCGAGTGCAAGTCCTGCCGCACCGCGATGGCGGGGACGCACGCCGACCTCACCCACTTCGCGACCGAGAACCTGAGCATCAAGATCGAGGAGGCGCGCGAGCTGGTCGTCAAGGCCCAGGACCGGCCCGCGGTGGGCCGCTGGCGCGTGGTCATCGTCGAGGACGCCGATCGCATGCCCGAGCGGACCTCCAACGTGCTGCTCAAGGCCATCGAGGAGCCGCCGCCCCACACGATCTGGCTGCTGTGCGCGCCCAGCCCCATCGACGTCCTGGTGACCATCCGCTCGCGCTGCCGGCCCGTGGGGCTCAAGGTTCCCGCCACCGAGGAGGTCGCCCGGCTGCTGACCAGACGGGACGGGATCGAGGAGGAGACGGCCCTGCACGCGGCGCGCCTGGCGCAGGGTCACGTCGGGGTTGCCCGGCGGCTGGCCGTCTACCCGGAGGCGCGCTCGCGCCGCGAGGACGTGGTGCGGTTGCCCCTGGGACTGGCCGGGATCAGCTCGGCGGTGGCCGCGGCGGACCGGCTCATCGCGACCGCCGAGGCGGAGTCCGACGCCGACGCCGAGGAGCGCAACGAGCGGGAGAAGGCGGACCTGCTGGTCACGCTGGGCGCGCCGGAGGGCGCCAAGCTGCCACCGCACCTGCGCGCGGCCGTGCGCCGGCTCGAGGAGGACCAGAAGCGGCGGGCCCGGCGCATCCAGGTGGACACGCTGGATCGCTTCCTGATCGACCTCTCGACCTTCTACCGCGACGTCCTGACCCTCCAGCTGCGCACCGGCTCACCGCTGATCAACCAGCACCTGCAGCGGGAGCTGGACGACTACGCGCTGAACTCGACCGCCGAGCGCACGCTCGAGCAGATCGACACGATCAACCTCACCCGGCGGCGGATCTCCACCACGGCCAACCCGCGGCTGGCCTTCGAGGCGATGACCGCGAGCCTGATCCTGCGGCACTGAGCGGGGACGCGCGGCGTCGGGCGCCGGCGGCCCCGCGGCCGGGACGGCTCAGTTGCGGAAGCCGTGCACCGGCGAGGGGATGTTGCCGGCGCGCGCCACGAAGACCTCCGAGGACGCCTCGTGCGCCGGCATGACGGGCGCGCGGCCGAGCAGCCCGCCGAACTCCACGACCTCGCCCACGCCCAGCCCGATCGCGGGGATCAGGCGCACCGCGGTGGTCTTGTGGTTCATGACGCCGATCGCGGCCTCGTCGGCGATCATGGCCGACAGCGTCGCCGCGCTGGTCTCCCCGGGCACCGCGACCATGTCCAGGCCGACCGAGCAGATCGCCGTCATGGCCTCGAGCTTGTCCAGGGTGATGGCCCCGGCGGCCGCCGCCTCGATCATGCCGATGTCCTCGGAGATCGGGATGAACGAGCCCGAGAGCCCGCCCACGCGCGAGCAGGCCATGAGCCCGCCCTTCTTCATCGCGTCGTTGAGCAGCGCGAGCGCGGCCGTGGTCCCGTGGGTGCCCACGGTCTCCAGGCCCAGCTCCTCGAGCACGCGCGCGACCGAGTCGCCGACCTCCGCGGTCGGCGCGAGCGAGAGGTCCACGATCCCGAACTCGACGCCGAGGCGCTCCGCCGCGAGCGTCCCCACCAGCTGCCCCACGCGGGTGATCTTGAAGGCGGCCTTCTTGATGGTCTCGGCGCACGCGTCCAGCGGCACGCCGGGCACCTTCTCGAGCGCGCGCTTGACCACCCCGGGCCCGGAGACGCCCACGCTGACGACGCAGTCGGCCTCCTGCACGCCGTGGAAGGCGCCGGCCATGAAGGGGTTGTCCGAGACGGCGTTGGCGAAGACCACGAGCTTGGCGCAGCCGAAGCCGTGGGCGTCCGCGGTGAGCTCGGCCGTCTCCCGGACGACCTCGCCCATGCGCTTGACCGCGGTCATGTTGATCCCGCCGCGGGAGGAGGCGATGTTGACCGAGGAGCAGACGACGTCGGTCTCGGCCAGCGCGCGCGGGATCGAGGCGATCAGCCGCTCGTCCGCCGGGGTGGCGCCCTTGTCGACCAGGGCCGAGAAGCCGCCGATGAAGTCGACGCCGACCGCCTGGGCCGCGGCGTCGAGGATCTTGGCGTACTCGACGTAGTCCTCGTCCGAGGAGGCGCCCGCGATCAGCGCGATCGGGGTGACCGCGATCCGCCGGTTGATGATGGGGATGCCGAGCTCGGCCTCGATCCCCCGGCACACGGAGACCAGCTCGGCGGCGCGGGTGGTGATCTTGTCGTAGATCCGGCGGCGGGCGGCCTCGCCGTCGGAGTCGATGCAGTCCAGGAGCGAGATGCCCATGGTGACCGTGCGGATGTCGAGCTTGTCCTCCTCGATCATCTGGATGGTCTCGAGGATGTTGGCGTTGGTGTCGATCATGTGTGAGCCCCTCCCGGACTAGAGGGTGTGCATCGCCTGGAAGATGGCCTCGGACTGGATGCGGATCTCCACCTGGGCGGACTCCGCGACCGGGCGCACGCCCTCCTGGATCTCCTCGATGGTCCGGGTCGTCTCGTCGAAGCTGCCCTGCATGATCATGGTGAAGTAGTCGCCCATGAGGGTCTGCGAGACGTTGAGGATGTTGACCTCGAGCTCCGCGAGACGGGTCGCGACGGCGGCGATGATGCCGACGTGGTCCAGACCCGTCACGGTCAGGATGATTTTCATGGGGTTCCTTCGATCGTGTGTACCGGCCACCGACGATTAAAGCACCGAAAGCTCTGGGGACCGGCGCTCAGCGGCTCCGGTCCTCCCGGTCCGACGCCGGGTCGGCGGATCCCGCGGCCGGACGGAGGGGGCCCGCGGCAGGTTCGGCGGGTCCGTCCGACGAGTCGGCGGGCTCGCGAACCGGGTCGAGGGACCCCTGGGCGACGCCCGACGGCGCCCAGGGCCCGGGCGCGGACACGCTTCCCGGCCCGG
Organism: Rothia santali; assembly: GCF_024199905.1. Classification (GTDB taxonomy): domain Bacteria; phylum Actinomycetota; class Actinomycetes; order Actinomycetales; family Micrococcaceae; genus Rothia; species Rothia santali. The sequence continues at coordinate 8,932 of NZ_JANAFB010000022.1, read as the reverse complement.
AGCCCGTCTCGGGCCCGGCCTCGGCCCAGCCGGTCCCGGAGCCGGTCACGGCGCGGAGCCGGCCGCCCCGGCGTCGGGATCCCGCGATGCTCGGCCGCCTCGACCTCGCGGCGGGCCCGCCGGTTGCGCTCGCGCTCCTCCTCGAAGCCCGGGGCCCGGCCGTAGGCCCGCCGCAGCGAGACCCGGCCCTCGTCGCGCAGCATGTCCGTGGTCCAGCGCAGGTCGTTGGGCTTGCCCCGGGAGTCGAAGATCACGCCGAGCCAGCGGGAGCGCGGGTCGGAGTCGATCAGCAGCGCCTTGAAGAACAGGGTCAGAGGGACCGCGAGGATCGCGCCGAGCGGGCCGATGATCGCGGCCCAGAAGATCAGGGACACGAACGTGACCGTGGTGTTGAGCCCGACGGCGTCGCCGGTCACCTTGGGCTGGATGACCGCCTGGGCCACGAAGTTGATGACCGAGAAGATCACGATGACCCACAGCGCCATCGGCACGCCCCCGGCGAGCAGCCCCAGCAGCGCGGGCGGGATCAGCCCGATCACGAAGCCGATGTTGGGGATGTAGTTGGTGACGAAGGCGAACACGCCCCAGGTGAAGGCGAGCGGCACGCCCAGGATCATGAGCGCCACGGTGTCCAGGGCCGCGACGATCGCTCCGAAGACCGTGTTGACCACCCAGTACTTGGAGGTCCGGCGTGAGAAGTCCTCGAAGGCCTGGCCCAGCCCGGGCTTGGCGGCGAGGACCTCGCCGCGGCGGGCGGGCATGATGATCGAGTCGATCATGAGGAAGGCGACGACCATGACCAGGACGAACAGCTGCGAGCCCGCCGCGGACAGGCCCGACATCACCGTGGTCACCGCGGAGACCACCCGCTCCGGCTGGAGGTAGCTCAGCGCCGTCGGGCCGAGGTCCGACTCGCTCAGCCCGAGCTGGCCGAGCCAGCCCTGCAGCTGCCGGTACAGCTCCTGGAACTGCGCCGAGTAGTCGGGCAGCGCCTCGACCAGGGCCACCACCGAGACCCCCATCGAGCCGATGATGGCCAGCAGGATGGCGTAGAGCAGCAGCGCCACGAAGACGCCCGCGGCCCACATCGGCAGCCCGCGGTCGGTGAGCCACAGCCTGAGCGGGCGCAACGCGATGACGAGGGAGAACGCGAGGAAGGCGGGGCCGAAGATGCCGGCGATGGACTGCAGGCCCGCCATGAGCACCACCAGCCCGCCGAGGACGAGGACGGCCATGACGCCGAGCGGGGCGCGGGCGCGGAAGCCCTCGTCGGGGGCGTTGACGTTGTGCGACATGGGGTTCCGTTCGGTGAGGGCGCGGGCGGGCCGGCGGGACCCGCTGGCTCGAGCTTAGACCCCCGCGGACCGCTCGGCGGCGCGCGGTCCGCTCAGCGGTACGCGGCCAGGTAGAGCCGCCCCGACCCGGTCAGGCGCGCGCGGTCGGGCGAGCCGGTGTGGAGCAGGGCCTCGGCGCCGGAGAGCTCGTGGACGACGTCGCCCACCTCCGCCCGCACGCTCCCCTCGGTGCACAGCGCGGTCGCCACGCCCGCGAGCTCCCACTCCACGGGCCGCCCGGGGGCGACGTCGATCCGGGTCAGGCTGAGCCGCGGGTCCCACAGCCGGTAGCCGGCGACGCCGGGGCCCTCCTCCCGGGGCCCGGTCACCTCGGGCGCGGGCTGCTCCGCGCGCAGGACGCCGAGCATCTCCGGGACGTCGACGTGCTTGGGCGTCAGCCCCGCCCGCATCACGTTGTCCGAGGCGTCCATGATCTCCACCGCGGTCCCCGAGATGTACGCGTGGACCTGGCCGTCGGGCGTGTGGGCCGACTCGCCCGGGGCCAGGAAGAGCTGGTTCATGGCCACCGCGACCATGATGCCGCGGTCCCCCGGGTGGCGGTCGTGGAGCAGCAGGACGAGGTCCGCCACGGCGTCGAGCCGGTCCTGCGGGTCCTGCTCGGGGCGGCCCGGGGCGTCGTCGTCGAACGGGCGGCGGAGGCTGCGCTCCATCGCGGCGTCGACCGTGGCCTGCAGCGCGAGCTCGGCCGCCTCCTGCGGCTTGGCGAAGATCGCGGTGACGATCTCCCGGGCGTCGTAGCCGGCGAGCTCGGCCAGCCAGGTCAGGCCGAGGGCCTCCGCGATCTCGCGCAGCTCCTCGGCCGGGCGGATGCCGGTCAGGATCCGCAGCGGGGACACCGCGATGACGGTCTCCGGCTTGGAGCGCCGGTCCTTGTAGCTGCGGTGCGGCGCGTCCCGGGGCACACCCTCGGCCTCCTCCCGCGCGTAGCCCCGGCCGGCCGTCTCGACGTCGGGGTGGACCTGCAGGGACAGCGGGGCCCCGATGGCCAGGATCTTGAGCAGGTAGGGGAACTCGCCGACGCCCTCGGCCAGCGGATGGCCCGAGCCCTCGCCGAACACCTCGGAGAGGGGCAGGCGGCCCTCGGCGGTCTCGACCACCGACGGCGAGAGCGGGTGCGCGCCGACCCACAGCTCGGCCTCGGGCTCCGGGGCCGGGCACGGAGCGCCGCGGAGCCGCGCGAGGGTGTCCCGCGTCCCCCACGCGTAGTTCTGAACGGGATTGTGCATCTTGAGTACCTGGCCCATGGTCCCCCATCCAACCACACCCCGGGGGCGGGCCCCGAAGGGGTGAGGCCGTCACACTCCGGGCCCCTCGCCCGCGGGGCGGGGACGCCGGACTCCGGCGGCTAGAATGTCCGGATGACCGTTAATTTCGAAGCTTCATTCAAGGCCTACGACGTCCGGGGGATCGTCGGCGAGAGCATCACCGCCGACTCCGTCCGGGCCACCGGCGCGGCCTTCGTGGACGTCCTCGAGCTGTCCGGGCGGACCGTGCTGGTCGGCGGGGACATGCGCCCCTCCTCCCCCGAGTTCGTCGACGCCTTCGCCGAGGGCGCCCGGGCGCGCGGGGCCGACGTCGTGAAGATCGGCCTGATCTCCACCGACGAGCTCTACTTCGCCTGCGGCGTGCTGGACGCCCCCGGCGTGACCTTCACCGCCTCGCACAACCCGGCGCAGTACAACGGGATGAAGATGTCCAAGGCAGGGGCGGTCCCCGTCTCCTCCGAGACCGGGCTCTTCGAGATCCGGGACGTCGCCCGCCGCTACTACGAGGAGGGGATCCCCGCGACGGAGCGGACCGGGTCCCTCGAGGAGCGGGACCTGCTGGCCGACTACGCGCGCTACCTGCGCGGCCTCGTGGACCTGGCGGGCATCCGCCCGCTGAAGGTCGTGGTCGACGCCGGCAACGGCATGGGCGGGCTGACGACCCCGGCCGTGCTGGGCGACGCCGAGCTGCCCGCCCTGCCGCTGGAGATCGTCCCCCTGTACTTCGAGCTGGACGGGACCTTCCCCAACCACCCCGCCAACCCGCTGGACCCGGAGAACCTGCGGGACCTGCAGGCCGCCGTCGTCGAGCACGGCGCCGACATCGGCCTGGCCTTCGACGGCGACGCCGACCGGTGCTTCGTCATCGACCAGGCCGGGGACCCCGTGACCCCCTCCGCGATCGCGGCGCTGGTGGCCGAGCGGGAGATCGCCCGGGCGCAGGCCGAGGGCGAGGCCGAGCCCGCGGTCATCTACAACCTCATCACCTCCCGGGCCGTGCCGGAGCTCGTGGAGCAGTGCGGCGGGCGCCCGGTCAAGACCCGCGTGGGCCACTCCTTCATCAAGGCGGTCATGGCGCACGAGCGCGGCGTCTTCGGCGGCGAGCACTCCGCGCACTACTACTTCAAGGACTTCTTCAACGCGGACACGGGCATGCTCGCCGCGATGCACGTCCTGGCGGCGCTGGGCGAGCAGGAGCGGCCGCTGTCCGAGCTGGCCGAGAAGTACGCCCCCTACGTCGCCTCGGGCGAGATCAACTCCGAGATCGAGGACAAGAAGGCCGCCGTGGAGCGCGTCCGAGTGGCGCTGACCGCCGAGGACGTGGACGTCGACGAGATGGACGGCACGACCTTCACCCACCGCTCCGAGGGCTGGTGGTTCAACCTGCGCCCCTCGAACACGGAGCCGTTCCTGCGGCTCAACGTCGAGGCGCCGGACGGGCCGACCATGGAGCGGGTGCGCGACTTCGCGTTGGACCTGGTCCGGCGGTAGGCCGGCTCCGGTGGGAGGCCGGTTCCGGCGGCCGCCCCCTGGAACCGCACGCAGAGAAGGGCCCGACGCCGCGGCGTCGGGCCCTTCTCGGCTCTCAGGCTTCCCGGCCCGCGGCCCCGTTCAAAGGAACCGCGGGCGCCGCCCGATCAGGAGCCCAGGCGCTCCTCGAGGGCCGCGCGCTGGCGACGCATCTCCTCGGGGAGGTGCTCGCCGATCTTCTCGAACCACTCGTCGATGCCGGGGAGCTCCCGGCGCCACTCCTCCGGGTCCACCGCGAGGGCGGCGGCGATGTCCTCCTCCGCGGCGTCGAGCCCGGTGAGGTCCAGGTCCGCCGGCGAGGGGACGACGCCGACGGCGGTCTCCCGCCCCTCGGCCCGGCCCTCCAGGCGGTCCACGATCCACTTGACCACGCGCGAGTTCTCGCCGAACCCGGGCCACGCGAAGCCGCCGTCCGGGGTGCGGCGGAACCAGTTGACGTAGAACACGCCGGGCATGTTCTCCGCGCCGTAGCGCTCCGAGATCGAGAGCCAGTGCTTCAGGTAGTCGCCGGCGTTGTAGCCGATGAACGGCAGCATGGCCATCGGGTCGCGGCGCACCACGCCCACCTGGCCCTTGGCCGCGGCGGTGGTCTCCGAGGAGAGCGTGCCGCCCTGGAAGACGCCGTGCTCCCAGTCGAAGGCCTGCGAGACCAGTGGGACCGTGGTCTTGCGGCGGCCGCCGAAGACGATGGCCGAGAGGGGGACGCCCTCGGGGTCGTGGTACTCGGGCGCCAGGATGTCCACCTGGTCGATGGGGGTGCAGAAGCGCGAGTTGGGGTGCGCGGCCGGGCGCCCGGAGTCGGGGGTCCAGTCCTGGCCCTTCCAGTCGATCAGGTGCTCCGGGGTCTCCTCGGTCATCCCCTCCCACCAGACGCCGCCGTCGTCGGTGAGGGCGACGTTGGTAAAGATGGTGTTGCCCTCGGCCACCGCGTGCATCGCGTTGGGGTTGGTGGACCAGCCGGTGCCCGGCGCGACGCCGAACAGGCCGGCCTCGGGGTTGACGACGCGGGGCTTGCCGGCGTCGTCGAACCGGATCCAGGCGATGTCGTCGCCGACCATCTCGGCCTTCCAGCCCTCGACGGTCGGGTGGATCATCGCGAAGTTGGTCTTCCCGCAGGCCGAGGGGAAGGCGGCGCTGATGTAGTGCACCTTGCCCTCCGGGTCGGTGACCTTGAGGATCAGCATGTGCTCGGCGAGCCAGCCCTCGTCGTGGGCGATCGCGGAGGCGATGCGCAGCGCGTAGCACTTCTTGCCGAGCAGGGCGTTGCCGCCGTAGCCGGAGCCGAAGGACCAGATGGCCCGGTCCTCGGGGAACTGGACGATGTACTTGTCCGGGTTGCACGGCCAGGCCACGTCCTCCTGGCCCTCCTCCAGGGGTGCGCCCAGGGAGTGCAGCGCTTCGACGAAGAAGGCGTCGGTCGCGGTCATCTTGTCCAGCACCGGCTGGCCGATGGTCGCCATGATGCGCATCGAGCACACGACGTAGGCGGAGTCGGTCAGCTCGACGCCGAACTTCGGGTCGTGGGAGTCGAGGCTGCCCATGACGAAGGGGATCACGTAGAGCGTGCGGCCGCGCATGCTGCCGCGGTACTTCTCGGTCAGCAGGCCCCGCATCTCGGCCGGGTCCATCCAGTTGTTGGTGGGACCGGCGGCCTCGCGGGTCTCGGAGCAGATGAAGGTGCGCTCCTCGACGCGGGCGACGTCCTCCGGGTCGGAGAAGGCGGCGAAGGAGTTCGGGAACTTCTCCTCGTTGAGCCGGACGAAGGTCCCGGCGTCGACGAGCTCGGTGGTGAGCCGGTCCCACTCCTCGCGGGATCCGTCGGCCCAGTGGATCGCGGCGGGCTGGGTGAGTTCGGCGACCTCGCGCACCCACGCGAGCAGCCGCTCGTGGGTCGTGGGGGCGCTGCGCAGCGCCTCCTCGGCCTCGGCAGTGAGCTGTGCCCTCGTTCCGACGACGTTGTCAGTCATTAATCTGTTCCCCTCAAGCAAGTTTGCGACTCGGGTGAGCCATCACGCACGACACTGTGGTGGCCGCCACTCCGCGAGGAACCGCCCCTTAAAAGGACAGTCGACGCGCTGGAGGCGCGCCGTGACCGTGGCGCGGCGGCCCGGTGATGGGACCAGACTAACGTACGGGGCGGCCGACTCACCCACCATGGCGGGCCTTTACCCCTGCGGCACAGATCACAGAGCGCCGAGTTGGCACTTCCCGGGGCCGCGTGTAAGCTAGTACTCGGCCTTGAACGAGAGATCGTGACACAGGCCGGGCGCCACTAGCTCAACGGATAGAGCATCTGACTACGGATCAGAAGGTTGGGGGTTCGAATCCCTCGTGGCGCACCACGAATGAAAGCCCCGCCGTCCTCCCGGACGGCGGGGCTTCTTCGTGTCCATCGGGCGGGCGCCGGGTGGTGCGGCCGCTGAGGGGCGGCCGCTCCTCAGCGTGCTCTGCCCCGCGCGCCGTCACCGGGTGACCAGGTCCGGTGCCGTCGCCGGGCGGCCGGGTCCGGTGCCGTCGTCGCCGGGCGGCCCCGTCCGTGGGCGCCGCCGTCGGCTGGACAGGCCCTGCGGCCGTCCCGTCAGACGGCCAGGTCCAGCGGCAGGTCCGAGATGTCGCGCAGCCGGCGGCCCTGCACCATGGTGTGCAGCAGCTCGGCGCCCGCGGGGTCGGCCTGGGGGTCGATCGCGTCCATGAGCTCGTGCAGGGCGAAGTGGTAGACGCAGTCGAGGTCCCCGGTTCCCAGCGCGACCGCCGCGATGCGCGAGGGCATCGGCTCCCCCGTGACCATGACCAGGTGCGGGGCCCGACCCCGCCGGTTGCGCACCAGGTGCTGTGCCTCCGCGCGGGCCTGCTGCGCCCGGTCGCTGCGCAGCGTCCACTTGCACGCGACCACCGCGTGGAGCAGCAGCTTGGGCTGCACCGCCGCACGCAGGGGGCTCGCCGCCGCGAGCGGCCCGAGCGGGTCCACCAGGCGGGTCAGCTCGTTGAGCTCGGCGTCGGGGATCGGCGCGCGGGCAACGACGACGTCGGGGGCGAGGATCTCCGCCTCGTACCCCAGGAGCCCGCGCAGGGCCCGGTCGGACTCGATCGTCTCGCGCAGGGACACCAGGTGCTCGTACTGCTCGAAGATCTCCGAGGCGTCCTCGATCCCGCCGTACTCGTTGCGGTCGCCCAGGCGGCGCACCATCCACTCCCCCGGGCGGACGGCGCCGAAGGCGGGGAAGATCCCCTGGAGGTAGGCGGCCACCGCGCGCTCGAAGTTGCGGCTCGCCGACTGGCCCGGGGCGCGCGGCGCCGCCTCGACGGCGCCGATGCCCTCGGCGATGGCCGTCGCGTAGCGCACGCTGGTGCCCGAATCCTTGTCCGCGTTGGAGGGGACGCCGGTCGAGGGGTGGGTCACCAGGACGCGCTCGTCCAGCAGCGCGCGGTGGAACACGCGGCGCGCCCGGTCCAGGAGGAACTCCGGGGAGGCGCGATGGAACACCGCCCGCTCGGCGCGGGTCATGGCCTCGTGCAGGTCCGGCTCCCGAGGGGCCGAGGGGCGCGGCTGCACCGCGGGCGCCGCAGACGACGCCGCGGCGGGGGGCCCCGCGGCGCGGGGGGCTCGCGGCGGAGGCCTCCGCACGGCGGAATCGCGGGTCACGGTGGGGCCTCGCCCTCGGCGGGGTCGCCGTCCCCGCTGGCGGGGAGACGCCGGCCGCGGTGGCCGCCTCCTCGACGGGCAGCGCGCCGTCGGCCGCGGTGGCGGAGCCCGGCGCGGCCCCGGCCGCGGTGGGCGCGTCGCCCCGCGGCGCCCGCTCGGGATCCGGCGCGCCCTCCGGAGAGTGAGGCGGAGGGAGGCGGGGCCCGCGGCGGCGGGCGGGGCCTGCGCGGCGGGCCGGGCGGCGTCGGGCGCGGTCTCGAACTCCTTCAGATCCAGGGAGAAGAGGAACTGCTCCTCCGCTGCCTCGGGGCGTTTCCGGGGGCCCATGCCACCTCCTGTGAGAAGACCTGCCCACAGGTTACTCGAGAAGTCACCGCGTGACCCGGGGGCATGTTTCCGGTCACCCTGGCATGCCCCCGGTTCCCGCCCGTCGCCCGACCGGTCTAAGCTGAGGCGGGGAAAACTATCGCGACTGTATGGAAGAGCATATGAGCATCAACATCACCGTGGTCGACGAGGACGGCGAGTCCCGCGAGGTCGAGTGGAGGGACAACCAGACGCTGCTGGAGTGCCTCCACAAGAACCAGTACCCCGTGCTGGCCACCTGCGGGGGCAACGCCTCCTGCGCCACCTGCCACGCCTTCTTGGACCCGGAGCACTTCCCTGCCTCGGGCGAGCGCACGGAGGAGGAGGAGGACCTGCTGGAGATGATCGACGACGTCGCCACCGAGACCTCGCGCCTGTCCTGCCAGACCGAGTACCACGACGAGCTCGACGGGGCGACCGTGACCCTCAAGCCGGGCATGTAGCGCACCCGCGCGGCCCCCTCGACGGGCACGCGCGAGGGGCCGGTCCCCCGCCCCCGGGTGGCGACCGGCCCCTTTTGTGCTTAACGTTGTGCCATGTCTGAAACCTCGACCGTGCGATCCCGCACAGCGCTCGCGGCGGCCGCGTGCGCCCTGCTGCTCGGTCTGGGCGCCTGCGCCTCGGACGACGCCGGGCCCTCGGAGGGCGCCGCCGTTGGTCATCACGATCGAGTAGTAGGTGGAGCCGGCCGCGCCCTCCTGGGACTCGACGGCGATGCGCAGGTCGGTGGTCGCGCACTCGGCCGCGGCGTCCGGCGGCGCGGCGGGAGCGGA